>JBDRIT010000060.1:0-5476 GCA_043815665.1 Pseudomonadota bacterium | reverse complement strand
GAGGAGAGGTACGACCCACAGAAACGGATGAGTATCTCGACGTAGAACGTCTCTGGAACAGCGGCGAGAATGGCGACAATGACGAAGTGGACTGCACGCATGAAACTCCAGAGACGAAACAGGTTCGCAGCAGAGCATCAGTTTATGCCGTGGATGAGGTACACCAGGTGGCTCCTGCCACCCGGCCCGAAGTCCCCACGGATAGGTTATGCCGCTGCGTTGAACCAAAGTATGCCTTGGCCCAGAGAGGTCCTGATAACAGGCTGGTTCCCACTTCTCGTGGAGAACATGATGGCATCGAATTCTCAGGAGTCGCGGGCAGGAAACGAGTCGAAGTGGTCCGAGGTCACGGCGATGTCCGGGGGTGCTTCACCTCGGACCTCGTCCTCGTGGGGGTGTTGACCACAGCGGTCCAGCCGAACTGGACGCCAGTGGTCGTGCTGCCAAGAGGCCGCCAGCCGAGACTGGAAGCGGACGCCGGGTGCTCAGGAGGGCACCACGGCGAGAGGGGAGAGTTTTCTCTTCCCACCCCCTCCCATAACAGGCCGTAATGCGGCACGACGCGAGCTACATGAACCAAGTCTGCCCCACCGCCATGATCTTCGTGCCCTCCATCGGTGGCCGGAGCCACGTCGAGGTCGAAAACACCACCTGGGAGGACTGCGAGGCCGGCGCCAACGTGCTGCTCCACTGTGTGCTCGCGAGCGCCGCCGAGCGGTAACCAGGCCCCGGCGTTGCCGAAGCACCCGGGAGGATGACATGACCACCGAAGAAGACCGCGATCCTGATAGCGCTCCCGAGGAGCTCCCTTCCGAAGCGATCGTGCCGGTCGAGGGGGAGATCGTCGAGGCCGGGGTCCGGGGAGACCTCGCCCCGGACCTGCGGATGCTCCTGGTGACCGCCGCGTTGCTGTCGGGGCTCTGCCAATTCGTGCCGATCCCCTTCCTCGACGACTTCCTCACGCGCAAGGTGCGCAAACACCAGCTCACGAAGCTGCTCGAAGCCTATGGGCGGGGGTACTCGCCGCGGCGGCTGGGGCCGCTGTACAAGGAAACCGAGGGCTGCCTGGCGACCGCCCTGGGGTGGGTCCTGGCGCTGCCGGTGAGGCTGGTGCTCAAGCTGCTCAAGAAGGTGTTCAAGACCATCCTCATCGTGCTGACTCTGCGCGACGCGGCGCTCAACATCGCCTGGACTCTCTTGATGGGCCGAACCTTGCAGCGGCTGCTCGAGGGCGATGAGCTCGGCGAGCGCGGGAGCGCCGGACCGGAGGACCCCCTCTGGGCCGAGGCCTTGCGGATCCGGCACGAGTTCGACGCCGCCTTCAAGGGCAGCGACCTGCGGATGCTCCAACACGCCTTCATGAGCGTCATCAGCGGGGTCAAGGGGCTGCCGCGGCTCGGCGCCTACGCGGTCCGGTCCATGTTCCGCCGGCTCGGCAAGAGCGAGTCGCCGGGGGAGATGCCCGAGCGGTCCCGCCCCGCGGTCTCGGCCGGCGTGGACCGGTTGCTGGACACCCTGGGCCAGGAGGAGATCGCCAAGTTCATGAAGGAGTTCGACTGGCGCTTCGATGAGATCCACCGGCCCACCGCTGCACCCCAGCTCGAAGCCGGCCCCGACGCCTCCGCCTGAGCAACCGTCGGCGTCAGGACCTCGGAGCTCAGGGGCTCCCATCCATACAGAGCCCGGCGCGGCACTCGAGGCCCTCCGGGCACTCCGGCAGCACGCACCGGGGACAGGCGTCGCTGTTCCCTCCGAGGGCGTCGCAGCGGAGGGGACAGTCCAGACCAAGGTCGAACCAGGCGAGGGTGGGACAGAGGCCGCCGCAGCCGTCATCGCCGCAGTTGCGACCCCGACAGTCGGGCAGGCAGCACCGCCCCTCGTCGGTGCAGACCTGTCCGGCCGCGCAGGTGCCGCAGCCGCTCGGCGAGCAGCCGTCGGAGCCACACTCCCGGCCGTCGCACTCCGGGGTGCAGGCGAGGGAGAACGCCGGACACTCCCTGGGATGAACGCCCGAGGGGTCCTCGGTGGAATATTCCCATCCAGGGGGGACGCAATAATACCCGGCGCCATCTCCTGCTTCCCAGCCACACGGAAAATCGAAGTCCGCTCCCGGTCCGGAACAGATTCGGCTCTCCCAAAATGCGCTACCATCTCCGAATAGGCGGCAATAGATTGCGATCCGGTCCTCCCGACAACACCCCCACGTCCCTACGGTGGCGCAGTCACCGACCATGCACTGACCGTCGAGACAAATCTGACCCCTGGGGCAACTGCCGCATCTCTCAAAGCAGGAAGAACCCCCCGGGGGCCAGCCGCAGGTCCGGGTGCCGCAACTGCATTCGTCCAGTGGGACGCATCGATGGTAACGATTGCACACCGTTCCTTCCGTACACTCTCCGCAGTTCGCGCCACAGCCACCGTCGCCGCACTCCCATCCGTCGGATTCGCAGCCTGGGACGCACCTGTGAGCCGAGGTACACATCTGCGGCGGCCGATTGCCTGGAGCAGGATCGGACGAGGCACCGCAGGCGTAGGCCCCGGCCGCTGGATTCCACCCGCAATGCAGCCCGAGAGCGGCGCAGTCGTCGACTCGCGTATGCCATCTCCGGTCGGCGTCCTGGTACAGCACGCCGAGCCAGTCCCCGACACAGCACCCCCCCTCGGGCGCCGAGGTGATTTCCCAGCAGTCGTTTGTCACGCAATACTGATAACTTCCGTAGCTGCACTCGCCGCAGGAGCCGCCGCAGCCGTCGTCACCGCAGGATAGGCCGTCGCAGCTACATGCTTCGCAGCGGCCCTCTTCGTCGCACCGCGTACCGGGCCCACACTCGCCGCAGGAGCCGCCGCACCCGTCGTCGCCACACTCCTTGTCGGCGCAGGAGCAGACCACGCAGCGCCCGGCGGCGTTGCACTCGGCGCCGTCCTCACACTCGCCGCAGGAGCCGCCGCACCCGTCGTCGCCGCATTCACGCCCGTCGCAGGAGGGCAAGCAGCAGCTCACCACCCCTGGCGTCACGCATGCTGCTGGGCATTCAAGGGGGTGCGTACCCGTCGGGTCGACCCCGGAGCCGGAGGTGCAGACGTAGCTCCCTTCCGCCGCCCCCACGAACCAGCCGCACTGGTTGAAGCCCTCTGGCAAGCCGCCGCAGGGAAACCGATCCAGGCGCGCCCCGACACAGTGCACCGCCGAGGTCCCATCGCAGCATCCGGCGAGGGGTAGAAGGCACTCATCGACGGGCTCGCACGTCCCCTCTCGGCACAGGGTTCCTCGGGGACAGGTCCCGCAAAACCGCGAGCAACCGTCGGACCCGCACTCCCGGCCCGCGCAAGAGGGCTCGCAGGGCTCCAGATCGGGACAGTCCAGCGGGTTGGTCCCCGTCGGATCGGCCAGCCGCTCGCTGCCGCAGCGGTACATGGACCCACCCCAGCCGCAGACCAGGTCCGGGCCCAGTTCCCGACAGGGCGGGTCCAGATATCGGACCCCGTCGACACACCGGACGGGGACATCCTCGGCGCAGCACTGGAAGTCCGGCGCCAGACAGTCCGGCGGATGCATGCAGGTCCCATCCACGCAGGCCAGTCCTGTTTCGCACCCGCCCTGGCGCCAGTCCATCTCACCGCAGGATCGGCCGCAGTTGTCCGGTCCGCACTGCCGGTCCCCACAGTCGCAGTCGATACATCGCCCGTCGGACCCGCACTCCTGATCCGGCGAGCACGTTCCACAGGACCTCCCGCACTCGTCAAAGCCACAGTCCCTCCCATCGCAGGAGCAGGCCACGCAGGTCCCCTCTTCGTTGCACCAGCTCCCCGTCCGACAGGGGCAGGGCCGACCGCAGCCGTCGAGGTCCCGGCAGCCGACCTCCCGACAGCTCGGTTCACAGACCGGCCCGATAAAGCAGTCCGCTACCCCCGTTGAGCCGTCCACGCGACAGATGCCGTGGGAGTAGAGCCATTCACAGTCCAGGGCCAGCGTGAACCCCTCATGGCACCAGGTCAGGACCTCTCCATCACAGAGGCCGGCCTCGCCCAAGCCCGGGGGGCATCCCCTAGCCACACAGGTATAGGGCCAATCCTCAAGGCGTCCGCACCCCATGTCCGCCGGGCAGGAGCCGCAGTCCATGGCCCAGGGGGGGACACACCGCCCGTCGACGCAGTCCTCACCCGGCCAGCAGGGGCTCTCCCGGCCCGGCCGGCAATCTCCGTCGCCGCAGAGGTCGCCGAGGGTGCAGGGGTCCCCGTCGTCACAGAGGAGCGTGTTGTTGGTATGCGTACAGGCGCCGCGCTCGGGCGCACAGCGGTCGTCGGTGCAGGGGTTGCCGTCGTCGCAAGCGGCGTCGACCGGTTCGTTCACGCACTCGTCGAGGGGGGGCGCACAGCTATCCTCGGTGCAGCCGATCCGGTCGTCGCAGTCGGGCGGGTCGCCTGAGGTGCAGATGCCACCGGCGCACACCTCGACGCCGTTGCAGAAGACATGATCGTCGCAGTCGGGATCCTCATCGCAGGGTATCCCCGCCACGCAACCGGTGACGGTACAGAGCTCGCCATCGTCGCACCGGGTGTGGTCGGGGAGGATTCGGCACGTTCCATCTGCCGGGTCACAGAAATCGACGATGCAGTCAACGCCGGAGTCACAGACGATGGGCTCACCGCCGACACACCGGCCATCTTCACATCGTTCGACACCGTTACAGCGATCGTCGTCAAGGCAGTGCTCGTTAAAGGTACACTCGGGGCCGCCGTCGCCGTCGCCGTCGGCATCTGCGTCGGTGTCCCCGTCGCCTCCTGGCGGGGAATCGTCGCAGCCAATGAAGGCCATCGAGAGCAACAGGAGCGAGAACAACCGCGCCGGGCGTTGGTCCATGCACACCCTCCTGGTAAAAGAAGCCATTCGGTTATCGTGCAATTGAGGCGGTCGAGAGCCTGGGTCATCGCCAATCGTGAGTGCCCGGCCCGACCGACACGCTGTCAGACAGGCGCCCTCGAGAAGGCCGTCGAGCGGGCCGTCGGGGCCGGTCATGGACAAGCCTCTGGGTCGGACCGGAGCCGCAGGTCAAGGATGAGCGACAGACCCAAGAGCTGACTTCCCCGTGACATGACTCCTCCTCGAGGTACATGCCAGTTCGGTGGGGTTGAAGGCCACACCTCGGCTCGATGGCAATACTATCGAGGGTGACGAGCGGAATCAATGGGGGCGGATCCCACCCAGGTTGATTTCTGGGCGGATCCCACCCAGGTTGATTTCTCGAGGGAGAAGGAAACCAACCAGGGTTCCCAGCCGATAACAAGGTATGACGGCACCGCGACAGGTCCTGCCAGGGACCACGTATATGGTCACGAGGCGCTGCTCGGAGCGGCGCTTCTTCCTCAGGCCATCGAAGCTGGTCAACCACGTCTTCGCCTATTGCCTCGGCGCCGCTGCTGAGCAGACCGGAGTCCTGCTGCACGCCTGGGCCGTCATGTCGAACCACTGGCATGG
>JBDRIT010000059.1:0-6971 GCA_043815665.1 Pseudomonadota bacterium | reverse complement strand
GGGCACAGCCCCGGACTCCCCGGGCTCAGAGGCGGCCTCGACCTCCGGCACGGCCCTGAACTCCGGCGTGACCTCAGGCTCCGGTGCTGCCTTCTGCTCATGGACGGGATCCAGCTCCAGGGGGGCCTCGGCCTCGACCATGTCGGCATCCGGCTCCGTCGTCTGGCGTCGCGAGCGACGCCGGATCACCGTGGAGGACACACGTTTTTCCACGGTCGTCCCCTGGCTGGCCGTCGCCATGGCGGACCGCACCTTGAGGGCATCCTCTTCTTCGAGGTACGAGAGATGGCTCTCAACATCGAGCCCCAGCTCACGGGCCTTGTCGATGAGGGCCGCGTTCTGTACCCCGAGTTCCTTCCCCAGCTCGTAGATCCGAACCTTACTCATCTCTGTCGCACTCCTTCCAGGGTGCTCGTCGTCATCCCTGCCCGGGTCTCTGGGTCAGCGTCGAACCGTCGCCACGCGTCCGCGAGGGAGGCCCCACCCCGGAGAGGTGTTCGGCGGAAGGCACGGGGAAGGCCCCCGCGCTTGTCCGCACGCAGGAAGCATCGCTCCCGCCGGCAGAGGTAGGCCCCCCGCCCCGGCAGGCGCTTGCGCTCGTCCACCACAGGCACACCGTCGCTGACGACGATCCGCAGGAGCGTGGCCTTCGGGCCCTTCTGCCTGCAGCCGATACACGTCCGAACGGGGACGTGTCGCGTCGTGTCTGTGGACTTCATCATCAGTCTTCTTCTCCCTCGGGAGCTGCTTCGGGCTCGGCCTCGGGCTCGGAGTCCTCCGACGCCGTCGCCTGGGGAGGCGCCACGACCACCGCGGGTGTGTCGAACGCGATGGCCCCATCCTCGTCCTCTTCGGGCTCGACGTCAGGATCGGGCTCCTGCGGGAGGGGCTGCAGCCCCGAATCCTCGTCCATGGCGTCGGGCTCGGGCTCGGGCACGGGCTCGGGGATGGGGATGGGGATGGGGATGGGGACATGCGCCGGCCGCCCGAACATCGGGCCGCTCGAGATCAACCGCTCCGGAGTGCGTCCCTCGGCGATGGCCTGACGCTCGGCCTCGATGGCTGCGCGGCGCGCGGAGCGCTCGGCCTCCATGCGGGCCAGGCGGTCCACCTGGAGGATCTCCAGGCGTTCGCGGATCGGCCCGAGGTTCTCCTCGTTGAGACCCGGGTAGCCCAAGAGCTCCTCGTCCTCCGCTGCCAGGATGTTCTCCACGGAATGGAGTCCAACCTTGAACAGGTAGTCCAGGTCCATCTCGTCGATGAGTCCAGCGCCGACCAGGTTCTCCTTGATCTCCTCCTTGAGGTCCTGAATCTGGGCTTCGGAGTGGATCTCGATGTTCCAGCCGACGAGCTGGGACGCCAGCTTCACGTTCTGACCCCGACGGCCGATCGCCAGGGAGAGCTGGTCGTCCGGGACGATGAGCTCGATGGAGTTGGAGTCCTCGTCGATGAGGACCCGCGCAACCTCCGCGGGGGCGATCGCGTTGCACACGAACTTCCCGAGGTCCGGGCTGTAGGGCACGATGTCGATCTTCTCGCCCTTGAGCTCCTGGACCACGGCCTGGACGCGGGCGCCCCGCATCCCGACGCACGCCCCCACCGGGTCCACGTCGGAGTCGGTGGAGGTCACGGCGATCTTCGTGCGCTCTCCAGCCTCCCGGGCCACGCTGACGATCTTGACGATGCCCTCGTAGATCTCCGGAACCTCGACCTCGAAGAGCTTCACCACAACGAAGGGGTGTCGGCGGGACAGGATGATCTGCGCGCCCTTGATGCTGTGCTCCGAGTCCAGGACGTCCAACACAAAGGCCTGGACCCGATCGCCGGCGCGGTAGGACTCTTTCTGGACCTGCTCCCGAAGCGGCAGGAGGGCCTCGGCGCGCCCGAGGTCGACGATGATGTCGCCGCGCTCGAACCGCCGGGCGATCCCCGTCACCAGCTCATGCTTCCGGTTGTGGTACTCGTTGAAGATGATCTCCCGCTCCGCGGTGCGGACCCGGTGCGTGATCACCTGTTTCGCAGCCTGTGCTGCGATGCGACCGAAGGTGCCGCGGGCTTGCGCGATGCCCAGGATGTCGCCGAACTTCGCCTCCTCTTCCTGGGCCCGCTCCCGATCCTCGGGGCGGTAGAAGATCTGGAAGCCCAGCTCATCACCGCTCTCTGCCTCCGGGTCCACGAGCTTCGCCTGAGCGACAGTGATCTCCAGCTCTGGGTTCTCCACCTCTTCGACGACGTTCAGATATTGGAAGAGGTCAATCTGACCGTTGTCCTCACCGAAGCGCGTCTCGAGTTCGCGATCGGGCCCGAAGACCCTGCGTGCGGCGGCAAGGATGGCCGCTTCGAGCGCCTCGACGAGGACATCCCGTTCGATCCCCTTGTCCTTGCTGATCTGCGCGACGACCTCACGAAGATCGATTTCCATCCGTCTCTCCTTCGACCTCTACGACTTCTTCAACGAGGTTGGCTCGGGCCACCTGCCCGTAATCCAACCGCAGCATGACAGCGTCATTGGTGGCGACCATGATCCCCCGCTCATCGGCCGACTCGAGACGGGCGACGAAGTTCCGTCGACCATCCACCGAATCGCCCAGCCTGAGCTTGAGCGACCGGCCGACGTAGCGCATGTAGTCACGAGGACGTCCGATCCGCCTGTCGATCCCAGGGGAGGAGACCTCCAGGATGTAGGCCCCCTGCATGGCGGCCTTCTCCTCGATCTCCCAGCCGATCGCACGGCTCGCAGAAGCGCACTCGGCGATGGTGACACCGCCCTCCGGCCGATCCACGAAGAACCGCAGACAGCGGCGACTTCCCGAGAACTCGAGCTCCAGATCCACGAGCTCCAGGGACAGGCCACCAAGGACCCCGTCCGCAAGCTCGATCAGGCTCTGTCTCAGGTCGAAAAGCATGTGCCTCCAGGGGCCAACACAAAAAAAGGAGGCACCACCGCCTCCCTCTCGAAAGCAGGAACTGCCTCGGCCATTGACGATGCGTCTGGCGCCCCGTCATCCCACCCACCCATTCCAAGGCGTGCGGAGTATAGGTGCAACCCCTGCTGAATGCAAACGGAATCAGAACTCGGCGTTGCCCGGCGTTCTAGGGAACGGGATCACATCGCGGATGTTGGCCATCCCCGTGAGATACATCACCGTCCTGCCGAAACCCAACCCGAAGCCGGCGTGGGGGGCGGAGCCCCATCGGCGAAGGTCGAGGTACCACTTGTACTCCGCAACATCCAGGCCGAACTGCGCCATGCGGGCCTCGAGGAGATCGAGGCGATCCTCGCGCTGGCTGCCGCCGATGATCTCCCCGACCTTGGGCACCAGGAGGTCCACCGCGGCCACGGTCCTCCCGTCGTCGTTTCTGCGCATGTAGAACGCCTTGGACTTCGCCGGATAGTCCGTGACGAACACCGGCCCTCCGAAGACCTCCTCGGCGAGGTGCCGCTCGTGCTCGGTCTGGAGGTCGATGCCCCACTCGGGCTTGTACTCGAAGGGCTTCCCCGACTTCTGGAGGAGGCCGATGGCCTCGGTGTATGTGATGCGCTCGAAGGGGCTCTTCCGAACATTCTCGAGGCGCTCGAAGAGACCCTTCTCGATGAACTTGTCCAGGAACTCCAGATCCGCGGCGCACCGATCCATCACGAAGCCGGTGATCGAGCGCATGAAGTCCTCCGCGAGCTGGACATCGTCGTCCAGGTCCGCGAACGCGATCTCGGGCTCGATCATCCAGAACTCCGAGACGTGCCGCGGGGTGTTGGAGTTCTCTGCCCGGAAGGTGGGGCCGAAGGTGTAGACATCGCTGAAGGCCAGGGCGAACACCTCGGCCTCGAGCTGGCCCGACACCGTCAGGCCGGTGGACTTCCCGAAGAAGTCCTTGGAGACGTCCACGGCGCCGTCCGCCGTGCGTGGCAGCGCGTCCAGGTCCAGGGTGGTGACACGGAACATCTCCCCGGCGCCCTCCGCGTCGGAGCCCGTGATGATCGGGGTGTGGACATACAGGAAGCCCCGGTCCTGGAAGAACTGGTGGATCGCAAAGGCCGCGGCGTTGCGGATCCTGAACACGGCACCGAACGCGTTGGTGCGGGGCCGCAGATGCGCGATGGTGCGCAGGAACTCGAAGCCATGGCGCTTCTTCTGCAGCGGATAGTCCTCGGTGGACCCCCCCCAGATGGACACGGCGCTGGCCTTCACCTCCCAGCGCTGGCCCTGGCCGGGGGACTCCACGAGGTCGCCTTCGACGCGGAACGCAGCGCCGTTCCCCGCCTTGGTGAGTTCGTCATAGTTCGGCAGGTCCGGGCTGAGCACCACCTGGATGCTGTCGAAGCAGGAGCCGTCGTTGAGCGCGAGGAAGGAGACCTGGGCGCTGGTGCGGATGGTCCGCGCCCAGCCGTTGACGACGACCCCCAGGGCGGGAGTCGTGGAGGAGAGCAGCGCTTTGATTTTGGTTCCGCGGATCATCGATCCCCCTTGTTGGACTTCAACCTCTCCAGGACCACATCCTCGATCGCATCCGTCGCGGCTTCCACCGAGGCCAAGGCAGCATCGGCCCTGGTGCGCATCTCGTCCACGAACTCCTCGTCAGCCAATCCGTCGATGTTGATCAGCACGTTGTAGTAAGCGCCCTTGGCCGCGGCCATGGCACAGACCCCCGCGACCCCGGCGTCCGAGAGGGAGTTGGGGTTCCCGTCCGCGACCATGGCCGCGGCCAGCTCGGCGGCCTCGAGGGAGCGCTCGAGGACCTCGAGGGGGACCCGGGTCGCGCCCTTGTTGGCCTCGAGGATCGCGGCCGCCCGCCTGGCCTTGTCCGCGGCGGTCCCCCTGGGCAGGCTGAACGCGTCCATGACCCGGTTGAACGCGTCGGTGTCCCGATCCACCGCCAGGGAGAACCAGTCCTTCAGGGCCTGGCCCCGGGCGCCCAGGTCGTCCATGACCGCGTCCTTGTGGGTGTGACCCTTCTTGCCGTACGTCAGCGCGGCGACCATGCTGGACAGGCCCGCGGAGAGAGCGCCGGCCAGGGCCGCCACGGACCCGCCGCCCGGGGCGGGGGCGTCCGACGACAGGACGTCCACGAAGGCCCTCGCGCCGAGATCCATGAGGGGCGTCGGGGGTCTGGACACGTACTCGATGATCTTCCTGTCCGGGTCGAAGGGGGTCAGCTCCTGGAGCCCCATGGACCGGATCGCGGCCTCCACGACCTCGGCCTCGGGGACACCGGTGCTCGCGCCCTGCTTCCTCAGGTAATGGGCGCCCGCCTGCAGGATCGCGTCCCGGGGGATGAGGCCCACGAGCTCGCTGCCGGTGACCCGGACCCCGCGCTCGTCCGCGAGGCGGCACACCGCGTCGAAGACCGCATGGGGCGGGGTCACGTGGTAGTTGGTCAGGTTCATGGAGACCTGCGCACAGCGGTACTCCTCGATGGTCCAGCCCGTGGCCTTGCAGTGCTGGAAGAGGCCGGGCTTCTGGACGGTCTTCCCGTCCGGGCCGCGGACCTTCCGGCCATCCTCCCTCAGGACGCCCCCCTTCTCGCGAATCTCCTGGGCGATGCTCTTTGCGATCTTCGGATTCCGGGTGTTGAGGTTGATGTTGTACGCGATCAGGAAGTCCCGTGCGCCCACCTGGATCGCGCCGGCCTTCGGCACGAACCGGTTGGGACCATAGTCCGGCGTCCACTCGTCGGTGCCGAGCTTCTCCCGGAGGGCCTCGTACTCGCCCTCCCGGATCTGTGCGAGGTTCCGCCGCTCAGGACGGGTGGCGGCGTTCTCGTAGAGGTACACGGGAACGCCGAGCTCCTCCCCCACCCTGCGGCCGACCCGGTTGGCCAGCTCCACGCACTCATCCATGGTCACGTCCGCGACGGGCACGAAGGGGCAGACGTCGCAGGCACCCTGGCGCGGATGCTCGCCCTTGTGCTTCGCCATGTCGATGAGGTCCAGCCCGACGCTGATCCCACGGAATGCTGCCTCGGCCACCGCATCCGGAGGGCCGACCATGGTGTAGACCGTGCGGTTGGTTGCTGCCCCGGGATCCACGTCCAGGACCGTGACGCCGTCTACGGACCCCAGGGCCGCGGCGATGGCGTCGATCACCTTCCGGTCCCGCCCTTCGCTGAAGTTCGGGACGCACTCGACCAGCTTCATGAGGTCCTCCGGAGCAGCGGCGACCGCTATGGGGTGGCGGGCTTCTCGTCAGTGGCGGCGGGCGCCTTGGGGGCCTCTACGGGCTTCGCCTCGAGGGTCCTTCCGGCGTTGAGGATCTGGTTCGCCCGCGCGGCGACCTTGGGATCCTTGTCCTCGGCGGCCTGCTCGAGGAGGGCCTGGACCTCGGGGACCTTGCGGGCGCTCGCGAGGTAGCTCACCGCGGTGAGGCGCACGTAGGCCTTCTCCTCGGTGGCCATGGCCTTCTTGAAGTGCTCGAGGGCCACCTCGGTCTGGCCGAGGTGCAGCAGGCCGAGGGCCGCATCGAGGCGGACGTGGGCCTGGGGCGCCTCCAGGGCGGCCTTGAAGAACTCCTCCGCCTCGGGCGCATACTCGTAGTTCCCGTCCTTGAGGCCCATGAAGAAGGCGCGCCGGAGCGCGATCCCCATCGTCTGGAGCTCACGGAGCTTCGGGGTGGCGACGACCTTCTCCCCCCACTGGAAGAGCATGATCGCGGCCTCGCTGGAGATCGCCATGTCCTTGGACTCCATCAGGGTCTTCAGGGTGTCGAGCATCTCCGCGCGGGGCTTGGTGCCGAGGGCACGGATCGCAGTGGCCCGCTCGTATCCCGGCAGGCCCTCGTCGAGGATGATCCCCCGCAGCTTCTCGAGATCCTCGGGCTTGTCCGAGCGGCCCAGGCGGTAGATGTCCTGGACCCGCTTCCGCCGGTCCTCGATGGAGGGCTTTCCGCCGGTCTCGGCCTTGGGCTCCTCGGCCTCGGGCTCCGCGGCCTTGGGCTCCGCGGCCTCGGGCTCCGCGGCCTCGGGCTCCGCGGCCT
>JBDRIT010000058.1:0-3716 GCA_043815665.1 Pseudomonadota bacterium | reverse complement strand
CAGGGGAGTCGGGGCTGAAGCCCCTCCCACAGGGGAGTCGGGGCTGAAGCCCCTCCCACAGGGGAGTCGGGGCTGAAGCCCCTCCCACAGGGGAGTCGGGGCTGAAGCCCCTCCCACAACAGCAGCATCGGCCAACTGTTTCCGATCACACCCCCTCTGAAGGCAGGATTGACCTTGCGGACGGAAGGTGGCTCAATGCGGGGCGTGAAAGCATCCTCGCAAGCCTCCATCACCCTCCCTCCCCCGGCGTCCCGGGGAGTCACCCTGAGGGCCCACTGTCAGGCGCTGGTGCTGCTGGAGCTGGAGGCAATTCCAGAGGGAGCCGAGGGCGCGCTCTCTCCGCGGGAGCGACAGCTGTGGTGCGGCCTGCGTGAGCGACGGGGGCGCTCCTTCCTGGGGTCCAGACTCGCGCTCAAGGAGCTGGCACGCCACCTGGACCCCACCGGCTGCCCGGCGGATCCCCGACACATCGACACCCTCGCAGCGGACGGCGTCCGGCCGCGATGCCACGAGACCGGGATCGCCGTCTCCGTCGCCCACGATGCGCGATGGGTGATCGCGGTCGCGGGGACGCAGCCCATTGGGGTGGACGTCGAACCCATCGCGGACCGGGCGCTCCGGAACATGGCGCTCTTCCTGGACGAGCAGGAGCGGGCCCTCGTCGGCGAGTGCCGAGAGACGGCCACCCGGTTCTGGACGATCAAGGAAGCCGCCGCCAAGGCGCTGGACATCGGGTTGGTGAACGCCTGGGACCGGGTACAGGTGGTGACCAGCGACCCGTCGTCCAGCTCGATCCTCGTGAACGGGGCGCGCTTGGTCGCGTGGCATGAGGTGATCGAAGACCACCTCTTCACGGTGCTCCAGGTTCCGATCAACGAGATCCGTTGACGCTCCCGTCGACCCAGCGGGTACCCCAGTGTATCCTGACAGGCCTCACCCGGGCGGAACCGGGAACGGAGGGTTACAATGCGCGGAGACGCTCGCCGGTTCGACCTCCTGCCCGTGCTGGTGTTCGCCGCCGGGATCCTCATCCCTCGCCCCGCTGCAGCGGAGGGACCCGATGGAGTGATCCAGGCCATCAACGGGTACATCGCCGACGCCCACGCGGCGTTTCAGGCCGATGACCCGGCGGCCTTCGAGGCCAGCCTCGCGCTGGTCAAGGCCAACCTGACCAACGCGAGCTTCATCGCCTTGTCGATCGTCCAGGAGCGGGAGAGCAACCCGGCCTACGTGCCCGTGGCCCTCGCCCCCATCCCCGCGGAGCTCACCACGGCGTACTACCTGGAGACCGTGCCCCAGCAGGAGCTGAAGCTCCAGGAGGTGGCCGCGCTCCTGGTACAGGCCGAGCAGGCCCTGAAGAAGCAGCAGTACAAGGGCGCGCTCACGGTGCTCCTCGTCGCGCTCCAGACCTTCAAGGACTCCACGGACATGGTCTCCAAGACCCCCATCTCCTTCCTGCTGGGGTCCAAGGAGACCCTGGAGAACTCGAAGAAGAACGCCACTTACATCTCCAACCACGTCAAGGCCCAGGCCGACATCAAGGCGACGGTCGCCCTGATCAAGAAGGAGAAGGCCAAGCTCGAGGCGATGGTCACGGAGTCGAAGGTCCGGTGGGAGAAGGTCAACCAGCTCTGGCCCGTCCTGGAGGATATCTGGGTCCAGCACCAGTCGGTGACCGAGGCCATCGCCACCGGCACGATCCTGCCCCTGCCGCCCCCGCCCCAGCCGCAGTTCTTCGCGGCCCCGTATCTCACGCAGCTGCAGGGGGTCGAGGACGCCCTGGCCAGCGCAGGCCTCCCCTGGGCCGACGCGGAGAGCCTGGGGGACCAGGTCCTCGCGGACGCCACCGCGGACTTCGAGGCGCTGCCCGCCCCCACCCCGGGGGACCAGGAGCAGTGGGCCCTCTTCCAGGCGGGCTGGCAGTCCTTCCTGGGCGCATTGAAGGCCTCCCGGGCCGCGGACATGGCCGCAGCCGCGGCCCTGGGCGAGGCCTGGCGCCAGGCCCTGATCCCCGCGCTGCAGACCGTGGCCGCGCTCGACTTCGGGGGGCCGGTGGAGCTCCTCGACTGCGCGGACATGGTCCCCTTCGAGCCTGACCTGACCGCGGCGTTCTACAACCTCCTGCCCGACGACCACGACGCGCAGGTGGCCGCGGTCACCGACATCCTCGGGGCCACCGCCGGGCCCTACGTCGCCCCCGCGGCGACGGGCCCGGACGCCGCGGGCTTTTTGCGGGAGGTCGCGGCCTACCCGGCGCGGCTCGACGCGCTCCTGGGGGACTACGACGTCGCGCGGCGCTGGCACCGGGCCAGCGCGTCCTATATCACCTGGCAGGGCTGGCAGGCGGATCCGTGCTTCCACGACCCGCGGGAGCCCTTCATGGTCAGCCCCCTCTCCCGGGAGAGCATCGAGGACCTGATGGAGAACGCGGACCGGGTGCGCTTCGAGGCCGCCCGCTTCTACCTGGACTTCATCGACGAGGCCGAGACCGTGCAGGGGATCCCCCCCACCCTCGACGGCGCGCTGGCCGCGGCCCAGGCCTACCGGGACTTCCTCACCGCCCACCCGGCCACGGTCCCCGAGGCCGAGTTCCTCGGCGCGGTCGCGGTCACCGACGCCGACGTCCCGGGGATCGCCGCCCGGCTGCCCTTCGCCGCGGACGGGATCACGCCCCTGGAGATGGGCGCCCTGGTGAGCCACCTCGAGATGGAGGCCGCGTTCTTCGCCCTGTCGACGGAGAGCATGGACCTGGAGACCGACGACGTGGCGGACCGCGCGGACACCCTCTGGTACGCGCTCGAGGACATGCTCGTGCTCAACGACTCCCTGGCGTCCGCGCTCCTGGACGCGGAGGCGATGGCGCCCTACCGCGCGGTCCAGGCGACCTGCGAAGGTGTCACGGCAGGGGATCCCGCCGCGCTCTGGAACGGCCTCCAGATGCTCGACAACTATCTCTATCAGGCCATCAACGACGCGTGGGGGATGGGCCTCGCTGAGGCCGCCGTGTATCCGTACCTCACGTACGTCCAGTCCATCGCGGACGAGGACCGCGAGGACTTCGCAGACCGGGTCGAGGCCCTCCGGAAGGTGACCGACGCCTTGGGCAATCCCAGCTTCGCGAACATGGGGTACCAGACCGTCGGCACCGGGTTCGACTGCGCCGAGCCATCGACCCTGGTCGCCCACGGGATCCTCGACGAGAACCAGGGCGCTGCCGAGAGCATTACAGCGGCGCGCTTCCCCCGGGGGACCTGCCGCCCCCTCACCTCGCGCCTGGGCTTCGTCACCATGGACCAGCTCCGCGAGGGCCTGCCGACCCTCCAGGCCTGGTTGAACTTCGAGTTCGACGGCGGCGGCACGACCCACAAGGTGGAGAAGGTCGCTGGTGACGGGTTGCAGATCGCGGCCGGTGCGGTCTCCGGCCAGTCCCTCGTGGCCCGGGTCGTAGCCCTGGGGGGCAACCCCGTGGGCGGCGCGGTCCTCTGGATGGACGCGGCGGTCCCTGGGACCACCGACAGCCTCGGCAAGGCGGCCTTCCACCCCGGCCCCTTCCCCACCCCCGGGGACGTGACGGTGACCATCGGCTTCCTCGCCGGCGGCGGGGCGGCGTTCACCGTCCACGTGATGGCCGACACCGACGGGGACGGGGCCTGGGACGCGTGGGAGACCGCGCACGGCATGGACCCGGACTTCGCGCTGGACGCGGGGTTCGACAC
>JBDRIT010000057.1:0-15111 GCA_043815665.1 Pseudomonadota bacterium | reverse complement strand
TGCCCGACTGAGGGACCTCAGGGGTCGCTGTACCCGAGAGTGTTCACTTGAGATCCCTCGCTGCGCTCGGGATGACAAGAAGACGCTCACCCCGGTGACTGATCCCATTGCATCGACCAACTGTTTCCGATCACACCCGAGCTTGAATGGTCCCTTGTGTTCCGGATCTCCGGCGATAGGATGAGAGGATCCACGAGGAGGTCAGAATGTTCACGAAATGTCCCATCTGCGGCGAGCGGCTGTTCACCCTGTTCCGCAAGCCTCCCACCTGCCCGAAGTGCGGTGGCGAGCTCGGAGGTTCGGGGGGCAAGGTGGCGAGGAAGAAGGGGGAGACGTTCGCCTTCCCCCAGCGGACCAGCGACTCGGTCATGGATGAACTGCGGCGACAGGCGCAGGGGTCCGGTGAGTTCGGGGGCGGGCGCGGCACGTTGACGATCTTCGGGAACTGGAGCCGATTCCTGCGGGACCGCCCCCTGGACATTCCCTTCTACACTGCGGTCAACGGCAGGGCCACGATCGCGGTGCTCGTCTCCGAGGACAACGTGCCCGACACCGATGACCTGAAGCGAGCGATGGAGATCATCCCCGGGGTCTCGATCCAGCTGTCGGCCTTCCTCAAGGGCAGATATCCCCTGGTGCGGGCGAGCTTCATCCTCCCGGACAACCCGTTGAATCCCATGATCCTGGAGTCTCCGCTCAACATCGCAGACGGGGACATCCAGGACTTCGCTGCAGCAGCGATGGCCGACGAGGGCGTGGACTTCGCCCTCTGTCACCAGGGATTCCCCGAGGGCGACGCGATGGTCATCGGGTGTCAGGGTGTCGGCCTGTCCGCGGAGGTCAGGCGCGCGTTCGAACAGGCTGGCGAGGCCTACAATCCGGGCCTGACGCAATCGGACTTCAAGGCCAGCCAGCGACTTCTGGAGGAGATCTATCCCTCGGCCAATGCCGGCGTGAACCTGGACCAGGCGATCCTCCTGAAGTTCGCGGGAGATCCGGTGAACCGCATCATCAAGTACAAGGGTTGATTCCGAATCGTGGCGGGTGAGGAGTCAGCGGTGGTTCGGATGAGATCGCGGCGGAGGGAGTCGGCGCCGAAGATTGCAAGCATGGGGCGGGCCCCATGGTCTCTGGGTTTTCTGATCCTTCTGCTCCTCCTGTCGAGCTGTGGGGAGGACGCTGCGCAGCCATCCCTCGGGGAACGTCTCCGGGCGGCCCCCACGAGCAGCGATCGTTTCACCATCTTGAGCGAGGCGGAGAATGGCCCTCCCCAGCCCCTGACCTCCGGGGACGTCGACGCCCTCCTGGACATGGTCGCCCAGGATGCGTTCCTCGCTGAACGTTGCCGCGCCCTGATGATTCGCGGCGGGGATGCGGCTCCGAAGCGGATGCTCGAGGTCCTGGCCACGGGGGAGGGGCGCGTCGTCACCGGCGCCCGGACCTTGCTCCCGCTCCTGCGCCCCCAGATCGCTGCCTACGTGGTGGAACGGACGCTGACGATCGAGGACGCCGGGCTGGAGTCGTTCACGAGGGAGCTGAGCCCTCAGCACGACATCGTGCTGCCTGCCCTGGCCGGGCACCTCGCTGGTGCTGGGGACGCGCACCGCCGGAGGATCCTCCGGATGCTGGCGGCGTTCGAGCCGAAGGAGGTCCAGCAGGCCCTCTTCAGCGCGTACCTCCAGGAGGACGCTTCGGAAGGTCGCGTGGTGCTCCTGGACGCGCTCGGCGCGTTGGATCCGACGGGGGCCGCGCAGATGTTCCTCCGTGCTATGAAGAGCGATGACCGGGCGATCCTTCGGGAGGGGTTGAAGCACCTGGGGCCTGCCGCGATCCGTCCCCTGGCCGCCGCGCTCTGCGAGTCTCCCGAGGCGCCATTTCTGGAGTTGGTCCCGATCCTGGAGGCGAGCGGCGCCGAGGGAGTCGCCGCGCTGTTGGAGGTGATTCCAGGTGCAAGGCCCGCAGCCGTCGAGGTCTTGCGGGGCCTGGTGCGCAAGGTGGGCGCGGCGGCGGCCGTCCCCCTGGCGATGGCCCTGGGCCGCCCTGAGGAGGTGCGGAACGAGGGGTGGGCGTCCTATCCCCTCGACATCCTGTTGGAGAGTCTGCTTGTGGAGCTGGGCACGGAGTCCCAGGCGGTCCTCCTGACGATCCTCGAGGCGGAGGTGCCCGCCGCGCGTGCGGGGGCGGTCCACGTCCTCAGCCGGATCGGCTGGCCTGAAGGGCAGGTTGAATTCCGCGATCTCCTCCAGGACCCGGCCTATGTGGTGCGTGCTGCGGTGCTGGAGGCCTTGACGAAGAGTGAAGATGTCCCGGTCACGGAGGCGCTCCGGGACGTGCTGGGGAGTGAATTCTCAGACCTGCGAGCCGGCGCGGCAAAGGCCCTGGGGAAACGGAGGGACGTGGCGTCCGTGCCGGCGCTGGTCGCGCTCCTCGGGGATCCTCAGAGCATGGTGCGGACCCCGGCGGCTGAAGCCCTCGGGAGGATGGGGCCCGCGGCGGTGGTCCCCCTCGTCGAGTTTCTCGATGCGGCGCCGGCGCAGGAGGTGCTCCCCGCGGTGAGCGCCCTCGGGGAGCTCCGGGACCCCGCGGCGATTGCGCCCCTGCTGCGCGTCCTCCGGAGGGATCCCGCCCGGGTGCAGGTGCATGTGTTGGCGGCCCTGGAGGCCATCGGGGCGCCCGCGGTTCCGGCGCTCATCGAGATCCTGGAGGGAGAGGGCGATCTGGTGGGACAGATCGCCATCGACACCCTGGCGCGGGTCGGGGATCGGCGGGCCATCCGGCCCCTCTTGAAACATTACCGGGCGCACTCCGGGCTCGACCGCGCCGCCACGGTGAAGGCCCTGACCGGGATCCACGCCTACCTCAGCACGTTCCAGGTGGGGACAGATCTCATGGATCGGGGCCTGTATTCCGAGGCCCTGGGGTACTTCGAGGAGATCCTGCGTGCGCGCCCCGGCTGGCCCGCAGCCGTGAACAACGCGGGGGTCTGCCAGTACCACCTGGGGCAGTACGAGAAGGCCGAGGAGCTGTTCCGGGCGGTCGATGTCGCACCCTCACGGCACCGCAAGGGCGGCTCCCTCAACCTCGGCGCGACCCGTGCGCGGAGGGGCGACGCTCACCAAGCCGAGGTGCACACGGAGCGCGCACTCGCCCTGGATCCGGCGTTTCCGGAGGCGATGTACAACATGGGATGGCTGGCCCGGAGCGCCGGCCGGACGGATGCGGCGCTCGCCTGGTTCGGCAAGGCGGTGAAGGCGCGGCGAGGGTATCTCCGGGCCGGGATCTCCGAGGCCCTCGTCCGCGCCGAGCTGGGACAGATCGGGGAGGCCCTGCGCCAGCTGAAGGGTCTCGCCCGGAAGGCCCGAAAGACCGCGTTGGAGGAGCTCGTGAAGCAGAACCTGGCCTTGCTCGGAGGGAAGCGATGACCAATGACGTCGACCCCTCGAGGAGGACCTTCCTGCGCCTCGGGGGAGCTGCGGCCTGCCTGCCCCTTGGTGTCCTCGCGCTCGCCGGTTCCATGGATGCCGGTGCGGGGCCTCGGACCGTTCCCCGTCGGATCGTGGACCGACGCCTGGATTCCCTGCCGGACGGCCGTCGATGCCTCGAGATCCAGACGGAAGACGGGACGTCGCACCGCATCGTGTTCAACGAGACGGCGGCGTTCCTCTGGGACGCGATGGACGGTGCGCGGGATGTGCGCTGCCTCGGTGCGCTCCTGTCCCAACGGTACCGGGAGGCCCGGCGATCGATGGAGCTCGTGGTCCGGCGCCACCTGGATCTCCTCGCGTCGGTGTGGCTGGTCACGTGGAGTTGATGATGCCCCGCTGCTACCTCTGCACCGATGTCTTCACCGTCCCCCGAGGAGCGTTGCACCTGGCCCACTTCCCCCGCGCGGGCACCAGCATGCGCATCAACCGGACCGGGGTGGGACTCCTCCACGCGCTTCGGAACGGAGGGGTCCGGCGCGGTCCGGAGAACGCGGCGTTCCTGGAGCTGCTCTCCGGGCTCCGGCTGATCTCGGAGGAGGCCCCGGCGGCGAGACCCGCCGTTGCTGCGCTGTCGGAGGACCCGATCGCGCGGCTGACCTCGGTGACCCTGTTCCTGACCACCCGCTGCAACCTCGCTTGTCGATACTGTTATGCTGCCGGGGGAGAGCGGAACCGCACCCTGCCGGTGGCGGCCGCGCGCCGTGCCGTGGGCTTCGTGATGGAGAACGCGAAGGCCAACGGGGTCGACGTGGTGCCCGTGGGCTTCCACGGCGGTGGGGAGCCCACCCGCGCCTGGGAGCTCCTGCGCCGGGTCGTCGACCACGCACGTCAGGTGGCGACGGCGGTGGGAGTGCGACCGGTGTTCGGGATCACGACCAACGGGGTCCTGGAGCGGGACCGATGCGACTGGCTGATCGAGAACGGGTTCGAGATCTCCCTCTCCATGGATGGTCTCGGGGACGTGCACGATCAGCTGCGGCCCCTGCGGGGGACCGGGAGCAGCTTCCGCAGGATCCTGCGTACCTTGAAGCGGCTCGGCGCCGGAGGGGCGCCCCATGGAGTTCGGATCACCGTCTCGGACGCCAACCTGGCGGGCGTCCCGGACCTCGTGCGCTTCCTCTGTGAGGACTCCGCGTGCCACACGATCCAGCTCGAGCCCCTGCATCTGGGCGGGCGGGCCGGAACCGCCGGCCTGCGGCCGCCGGAGATCTCGGAGTTCATCTCCCTCTGGACGGAGTGCAGGGAGCACGCGTCGCGCCACGGCAGGATCCTGCGGTATTCCGGCCTGCATTACCCCGGCGCAAGGAGCCGCTTCTGCCGGGCAACGGGCCGGAGCCTCTGTGTGACACCCGACCTGCACCTCACCTCCTGCTATGAGGTCCTGGAGGACCGCGACCCCCGGGCCGCGCAGTTCTTCTTCGGCCGGTATCGTCCGGACACGGATCGCCTGGAGATCGACCCGGACATCCTCGCCGCACAGCAGACGTTGTGCGTGGAGCATGCTCCCTGGTGCGCAGACTGCATAGCGAAGCACCACTGTGCGGGGGACTGTCCGGCGAAGCGGGCTCTGGAGTCCCCCGGGGACGACAGGTATCGCTGTCGGCTGAACCGGGAGCTGCTGCTGCGGTGCATCGAGATGGATCTGGACCGCCATGGAGCTGCGTCCAAGATGGAGAGGAGGCAGGCGAGATGAGCGAGGACAAGCGCCCGAAGGATCGCCCCCCGGCGCCTCAGACGGGAGACGAGGACGGGGCCCCGGAGGTCCTCTCCTTCGTGCATCCGGAGCTGGAGATCTATGTTGCACGGGAGCCCCCCTCCCCCGGCCTCCCGCGGCTCAAGGTGGATGGAGAGGAGACCCGCTATGAAAAGATCCGGGAGGACGTGGGCGGGGTCTCGGTCTGCGTCTGTGACAACGTCTGCACCTGCAACCTCGTCGCCTCCTGCAGCTGCGTCGGCCACTCCTCCGGCGGCGGCGGTGGCGGTGGCGGTGTCTGGATCTGTACCTGTGACAAGATCTCGACCTCGTATTGACGAGAGGGCGGACGATGGGCCGCAGTTGCGTCGAACTCCGAGGGGGTTTGACAGCGGCCTGCGACCGACGGACACTCGGACGGAATAGAACCACGGTCCCCCCGTTTGCAGGGGACGGAGCCGATGAACCACCCAAGGAGGACCCCCATGAGACGGATCACCATCACGAGTATCCTGGCCCTCGCGCTGCTCCTGCCCCTGGCCGCCCAGGCGCAGGACGACGAAGGGAAGAAGACGAACGACGATCTCTTCCTGGGACGCAACCTGCTGTTCCAGGTCACCGTCGAGGCCCCGGACTTCAAGCACACCATCGAGCTGCTGAGCGCGTCGGACTACTTCAAGTTCGAGCGGGACGCCAACGGCTGGCGCATCTGGGGCCGCGGGTGGATCAAGCCTGTGCGGGATGCCTACCTCATCCAGACCGACCTGGGCGTCAACCCTGCGCGGTCGAGCAAGGAGAAGCGACCCGACGGGGAGTTCCAGCTGGCCGCCAGCGCGCTGGTCAAGGTCGGTGAAGAGGTCGTGGTCGGGCGATCCGGTGACCTGGTGATCAAGCTCAAGGTCACCGAGGTCCGCTGACCGCGCTTGCAATCCCGCCCCGCGGGGCCAAGAATGGCCCCATGATTGTGATCGATCGTACATCCATCACCATCCTCCGCGACCTGGCCGCTCGAGGGGCTCCTGCGTGGCTCTGCGTCGATCCCATGGAGTACCACGGGCCCCATCTGAGCCCGCGAAACGACCAGATCATCGCCGAAGGCCTGATGGAGCGGGCCCACGCGCTGCTCCAGGAGCGCCATCCGGAGTGGCCCCTGGTCTTCGCCGGGCAGCTCGGGATCGGCGCGGACACCACCCCGGGGCCCGGCAGCGTCGACGTGCCCTATCGCGAGGTCCTGCGACGGACCCGGGAGGCGGGGCGCCGGCTCCTGGACCTGGGCTTCCGACGCATGGTCTTCATGACCTTCCACGGGAGCCCGTTCCACAACGCGGCGATCTGGGCGGCCGCCGAGGATCTCCGCGGCCGCGGTGCGCGGGTCGCCACCCCCATGAACGTCCTCACCCGCAAGATCATGGCTCCAGATCCCGAGGAGTTCGAGGCGGTCTACGAGGCGGTGCCCGACCCCTCGGACCGAGCCCGTCTGCGCGCCCGCGCACGGGAGGACATCCACTCCGGATTCGGCGAGACGAGCCTGGCCCTCCACTTCGCGCCGGACACCGTCGTGGATCACCTCTCGGTGCCGCCGGCTCCTGCCCTGGGGTCCATCGCCGTCTGGGAGGCCGCGGCGCGTGTCGCGGACACCTTCGGTCGGCGGGAGCTTGCGAAGGAGCTGCGCTTCGTGGGCATGGGCATGGCCTGGTTCGGGCTGCGGCCCTTCCCCGGATATACGTGTGAGCCTGCCATGGCCAACGCGGAGGTCGGCGCGATCTTCGCCGGCCTGATCAGCGCCGGCCTGGCGAGTGACGTGGAGTCGGTGTTGGTGGAGGGGGTGCGCCCTTCGCCGCCCGTGATGCGCTGGGTGGCCACCCTCACCTTTGGTGGGATCTACGGGCGGGCCCACGTCCCGCTGCGGGTGTGCGCGCACCAGGTACACCCACAGGAGTCGAGCCATGTGGAGCAGTGAATCCCTGGCAGGCCGAAGGAGCGCGCTGCGCCGCCGCGGCGGCGTGGCCGGGAAGCGCGCCCTGTGCAAGGGGGCCCTCCTGGGCCTGGCCGCGGTCTTCGAGCTGGCCAGCCAGTACGTCATCGAGATGCGATCGGAGATCGAGGACTGGGACGAGGGTCGGCGGGTGACCATCGGGGTCCTCCCGTCGGGACCCTGGATCACCATCGAGAAGTCGGGGGATCGGATACGCTACGTGGGTCCGAACCCCGGGGACGCATCGGTCTCGATCCTGTTCAAGAACCTGGACTCCGCGGTGCTGGTGTTCACCGGGCTCCTCGGCGCGCCCTGGGCCGTGGCGGAGAACCGGGTCTGCGTCCACGGGAGCAACTCCGAGGCGATCCAGGTGACCCGGGCCATGGCCATCGTCCAGACCTACCTCTTCCCGGGACTGATCCTGAAGAAGATCTTCAAGCGGCCCCCCCGGCTCACCGCAGCCCAGCTGGCGAACAAGGTGCGGATCCTGGGCCTCCTCACCCCGACCATGATCCACCTGGCAGGGAGGTAGCGATGCTTCCGAAGTACTACGAGTTCATCATCCCCACCAAGATCCTGGCGGGCCGGAAGGCCCTCTCGAACCTCGCCTACGAGCTGGACCAGTTTGGCGTGTCCCGGCCCCTGCTCATCACCGACAAGGGCGTCGTGGCTGCGGGGCTGGTGGACCGGGTCGCCGCGGCCCTCGCGGACGGGGACCGGGGCCTGGGGCCGGTCTTCGACGAGGTCCCCCCGGACTCGAGCAATCGTGTGGTCAACCGGGTCGCAGCGCTCTACCGGGCCGAGGGCTGCGACGGCATCATCGCGCTGGGCGGGGGCTCCGCGATCGACACGGCCAAGGGGGTGAACATCCTGATCTCCGAAGAGGCCGACGACCTCCTGGATTTCCAGGGGGTCGACCGGCTGACCCGTCCCATGCGCCCCCTCATCGCGATCCCCACCACCGCGGGCACCGGCACCGAGGCCACCAACGCTGCGGTGATCTACAACGAGGAGACCGGCGCCAAGATGGCCCTGGTCTCCTGGCGCCTCTTCCCCCACGTGGCCCTGGTGGATCCCGTGATGACCGCGACCCTGCCGCCGCGCCTCACGGCCGCCACGGGGATGGACGCACTGACCCACGCGGTGGAGGCCTACACGGGCCTCCAGAAGAACCCGGTGTCCGACGGCTTCGCGCTGGCCGGGATCCGGCTCATCGCCCGCTACCTCGTCCGCGCGGTCAAGGACGGCACCGACGAGGAGGCGCGCCTGGGGATGGCCAACGCCGCCCTCCTGGCCGGGATCGCGTTCACCAACTCCATGGTGGGCGGGGTCCACGCCCTGGCCCACGCGACGGGGGGCGTCTGCCATGTGCCCCACGGAGTGGCCAACGGCATCTACCTCCCGTGGGTGCTGGAATACAACATCGGGCGGATCCAGGGGGACCTGGCCGAGCTGGCCGATGTCCTCGTGGGGCGGGGCGCCGGCTCCGACGCGGCGCGGGCCCGGGCCACCATCGACGCCATCCGTCAGCTCCAGGCGGAGTGCCGTGAGCACTCCGGGCTCCCCCTCACCCTGGGACAGGCCGGCGTGGAGCGGGGGCTCCTGCCCCGCATCGCGCGGGCCGCGCTGGACGACGGGGCGCTGAACTACAACCCGGAGGAGGCCGACGAGGGTGATCTCCTGGACATCCTGGAGAGGGCCTATTGACATGAGCAGGAAGGTCGACGTCATCGTGATCGGTGCGGGGCTCGGGGGCCTCGCCGCGGGGACCCAGCTGGCGCGCAAGGGGCTCTCGGTCCTCATGCTCGAGCGCCACAACGTCCCGGGCGGCTACGCCACCAGCTTCGTACGGGGGCGGTACGAGTTCGAGATCGCGCTCCACGAGCTGTCGGGCATCGGCCCCCCGGAGAAGCGCTCTTCGCTCTTCCGGTTCCTCGAGGATCTCGGCGTGGCGGAGCGGGTGGAGCTGGTGCAGATCGACCACCTCTATCGTTGCGTGTACCCCGACATGGACATCACCCTGCCCCACGGGACCGAGGCCTATACCCAGACCCTGGTGGATGCGTTCCCCCACGAGGAGGACGGCATCCGTCGATTCCTCGACATCATCTGGGGGATGGAGCGGGAGGTGGTCGCCCTCGAGGATCAGCTCCTCAAGGGCACCCTCTCGATCCCAAAGGCTGCGGCGCTCCCTGGGAAGATCCCCAACGTGATCCAGTACCTGCCGGCCACCTGGGGGGACGTCCTCGATCGGTTCGTCCGGGATCCGAAGGCTCGGGCGGTGCTCTCCCAGTACTGGGGCTACTTCGGCCTGCCTCCCTCACGCTGCTCGTTCTTCCTGTTCGCGCTCGGGCTCGCTGGCTACGTGAAGAAGGGGGCGTCGTTCCCCCGGGGGCGGTCCCAGGCCCTCTCCAATGCGTTCGCGTCGGCCTTCGAGTCCTGGGGCGGGGACCTGCGCCTCGGGTGCGGGGTCCAGCGGGTCACCCACGGCAGCGGACGGGTCACCGGGGTGGTCACCGACACCGGCGAGCACGTCATGGCCGACCGGGTCGTCGCCAACGTCAACCCCATCAGCCTCGCCCATGACCTGATCGGCATCGACGCGGTGCCCCGGGGCTGGATGCGGGCGCTCCGGCGTCGGCAGATCGGCCTCTCGAGCGTCAACATCTACATGGGGGTCAACCGCTCCCCGGAGGAGCTCGGCGTCACTGAGCACGAGTTCTTCCTCAACCGGGACTACGACGCGGACGACCACTACGACCGGATGTGCAATCTCCGCGCGCCCGGGGGCATCGTGGTGGCCTGCTACAACCAGGTGATCCCCGAGGTGTCCCCCCCCGGGACCACGCTGCTCACCATGACCACCCTCTCCTCGGGCCGGGCGTGGCGGGACGTTCCGCCGGAGAAGTACGTGGAGGTGAAGACACGCATCGCGGCCGGCATGCTCGACCTGGCGGAGCAGGTCCTGCCCGACGTCCGCCGCTACGCGGAGGTCGTGGAGGTCTCGACGCCCCTGACCAACGCCCGGTACACCGGCAACATCGACGGCGCGATCTACGGCTTCGCGAACCACCCCTGGGATCACACGGTGCTCCGCCTCGGCCAGCGGGGACCCCTGGAGGGGATGGTGCTCGCCGGCGCGTGGTCTCAGCCCGGCGGCGGCTTCCAGCCGGCCATGAGCTCCGGCCAGGCGGCGGCCGCGCTGATCCTGCGGGACCTCGGGAAGAGCGGGGGAGGTGCCCGATGAAGGATCGCATGATCAACTGGGGCAGGAACCTGAGCCGGTACGGTCCCCTGCTGAAGAAGTTCGCCGGGCTCACGGAGCCAACGGAGACCTGGGACTACAGCGGCGAGGAGTTCCGTCTCCAGCGGAGCCGGCTTCTGGATCGCCTCCACCCGGATCGGATGCGCCTCCGGGTCGAGAAGGTCATCATCGAGACCCAGTCGGCGATCACGCTGCGCACGACCCGGATTGACGGCCCCCTCCCGGTGTTCCGGCCGGGGCAGTACGTGAACCTGTTCGTGGAGCTCGGCGGCGTGCGGACCTCACGCCCCTTCAGCATCTCCTCGGCGCCGGGCAGCCCCTGGCTGGACCTGACCGTGCGGGAGATCCAGGGGGGCTTCGTGTCGTCCTGGCTCTGCCAGGAGGTGCCCCGGGGAACGGAGCTGGAGGCGACGGGGCCCGCTGGGAGCTTCTACCACGAGCCCCTCATCGACGGGGACCGCCTGCTCTTCCTCGCCGGGGGCAGCGGGATCACCCCCTTCATGTCCATGCTCCGGCACTGCGGGAGCACCCGCTGGCCGTATCGCGTCCACCTGCTCTACGGCAGCCGCACCCTCCGGGACGTGATCTTCGGGAACGAGCTCAAGGCCCTGGCCGCGGCGCATCCCGAGTTCACCTGGGACCTGGTGCTCTCGGAGCCGCCGGCCCGCGCCGTCGGCAGGACGGGGTTCCTCGACAGCGAACAGATCCTCGACGCGGTGGGCGCGGACGGGGTTGCGGCGTCCAAGGTCTTCGTCTGCGGTCCGCCGAAGATGCTGGAGATGATCCGCGGCGCGCTCGAGGCGCTCGGCGTCCCCGTGCACCGTCAGCGGTGGGAGCTCTTCGGAATGCCCGAGGACATCACCCGCTCGGACCTCTGGCCCCGGGGCCTCGCCCCCGACGCCGCGGTGACGGTCACCGTGGAGGGGCGCGGGAGCTTCACGGCCCCCGCCGCGGAGCCCCTCCTCAACTCCATGGAGCGCCACGGGTACGTCGTCCCGTCCCTCTGCCGGTCGGGGGAGTGCAGCCTGTGCCGGACCCGACTGAAGGCGGGGAAGGTCATCGTGCCCGCGGGCGTCCTCCTGCGGCAGTCCGACCTCTGGGCCGGCTGGATCCACCCCTGCGCGTCCTATCCGATCGAAGACCTGACCGTCCGACTCCCCAGCGACTGATGGGGAACCGATGAACACCATCGACATCGAGCGCCGCACCCGCAGCATGCAGCAGCGGATCTTCGCCCTGCTCTGGATGAGCTACGCTTCCTACTACCTCTGCCGGATGAACTTCGCCGCCGCGCAGCCGGAGATCCTCAAGGAGTTCCCGGACTGGACCAAGGCCCAGGTGGGCCTGATCCCGTCTGTGTATTCCGTGTTCTACGCCGCGGGGCAGTTCATCAACGGGCAGATCGGATCCCGGTACGGGGCCCGGCGCATGATGACCATCGGGCTGGTGGCCATCGGCGTGTGCAACCTGCTCTTCGCCAACACCTCCGACTACACCCTCATGCTGGTGCTCTGGGCGGTGAACGGGTACTGCCAGTCCATCGGCTGGCCCATGGTCGTGCAGACCATGTCCAACTGGTTCCGTGTCGGACGACGGGGCACCGTGATGGGCCTCATCTCCACGTGCTACCAGGTGGGGAACGTCTCCGCGTGGCTCCTCTCCGGGTGGCTGGTCAGCGAGTACAGCTGGAGGGCCGCCTTCTGGGTCCCCGGGATCGCGATGTTCCCCCTCGCGGTCGTCGTGATCTTCGGCATGCGCAACAAGCCGGAGGACGTGGGGCTGCCCCACATCCGGGACGACGAGGGGCCTCCTGCCGCGGTCGGTGCCGAGGTCGAGGTGTGGTCGATCTGGAAGATCGTCCGGGTGACCCTCTCCAGCAGGGTCCTCTGGATCCTGGCGCTCAGCTACTTCTGCTTCAACGCGGTCCGCTACGCGTTCATGAACTGGGGGATCCAGTACTTTGCGGACTTCCACGGCCAGGAGGTCAAGAACAGCGCGTTCATGGCCATCGTGTTCCCCCTGGTCGGGTCCCTGGGGGCGATCTCCTCGGGCTGGGTGTCTGACCGGTTCTTCCAATCTCGACGCGCACCGGTCTGCGCGATCATGCTCCTCTTCCTCAGCGGGGCGTGCCTCGCGTTCATCCCGATCCCCCAGGGAGATTATTTGATTGCGACGGCCCTCCTGGCCTTCGCCGGGTTCATGATCTACGGGCCGGACGCGATCCTCACCGGCGCCGCGGCCATCGACCTGGCACATCCCAAGGCCGCCGCCTCTGCGACGGGCTTCATCATGGCCACCGGGAACTTCGGCTCCGCGATCTTCTCGGGGGTCGGGGTGGGTCTCCTGCTGGATCACTTTGACGGGAGCTGGACCGCGGTCTTCGTGACCCTCTCGGTCCTGTCTGTGATCGCCGCGCTCATGTCCATGCTACTCTGGAACCAGAAACCCAAGTCCACCTGATGTCTCAGGGGCGGAGGATGGTGTGCTGGAGTTGATCCAGAAGAAGGTGATCTTCGTCGCCGGAAAAGGGGGCGTAGGCCGCACCACCTTCGCCGCCGCCCTGGCGTTGGCTGCTGCGAAGACCGGGAAGCGGGTCCTGGTGGCCGAGATCACGGAGCCGACCGTGCAGACCTGGTCTCCGCTGGCGGAGCTCTTCGGCCAGACCCTGTTCGGGGACCGTACACGGGAGATCGCCCCGGGGATTGACGGCGTCATGCTCGAGCCCCGGCGAGGCATGGAGATCTTCCTTCGCGACGTGTTCAAGTCCAGGTCCATGGTGGCCCTTGCGATGCGGTCGAAGGCGCTGCGGAGATTCGTGCAGGCGGCGCCGTCAGTTCATGAGCTCGGTGTCTTCCAGCACCTGCTCCATCTGGTCAGCCGGGTGAACGAGGCGGGAAGACCGGTCTACGATCTCACCGTGCTGGACATGCCCGCCACGGGCCATGCCCTGGCCCTCACCGGGCTTCCCAGCATCATCCTGAGCCTGGTTCCGGGCGGCCCCATCGCGGCGGCGCTGCACGCAGGGCAGGCCATCTTCAACAACCCGGCTCTGACGGCGGGGGTCATCGTGGCGCTGCCGGAGACCCTGCCGGTGAGCGAGGCCCTGGAGCTCCTCGAGGGGATGCTCGGAACGGATGTTCCGGTAGGTGCCATGGTGATCAACAGACTCCCCTCGGTCCATTTCAGCGCGAAGGAGCTCGCCGCATTGCGGGATCTGCCATCGGGCGCTGCCTTGCTGGGGATGCGCAGCGTCGAGAAGATCAGTCAGGCTGCCGCGTGCACACAGCGGCTCCGTGACATGACGGACCTCCCGGTCTACACGCTGAACGAAGCGACCGGGACCGGGCGGACGCTCGTGGAGACCCTGGTCGACAGCATCCTGGCCGAAGAGCGGTGCGCCGGTTCTCTGGTGGAGGGGACGCCTTGACGATTCTTGCATCACTCGTCGCCGAGAAGCGGGTCGTCGTCGTCTGCGGCGCAGGGGGCGTGGGAAAGACCACCGTGGCGGCGGCGCTGGCCCTCGCCGGTGCGAGGCAGGGTCGCCGGGTGCTGGTCCTGACCATCGATCCCTCCAAGCGCCTCGCCGAGACCCTGGGGGTCTCCCGGAACCTGGCCGAGCCGCTGGAGCTGGACGCATCGACGCAGAGCAGGGCGGGGATCAAGGCCCCCGGCAGTCTGTCCGCCTGGTTGATCAACCCGGGCGCGGTCGCTCAACGGGTCGTGGGGAGCCTCCCGCAGGACGTCAGCATCGTCACCAGCCTCCTCCAGAACCGCGTCTTCCGGAACATCTCCCAGATGGTTGCGGGCATGCAGGAGTACACAGCGATGGAGTCGCTCCATCAGCTCCTGGGTTCCGGGAAGTGGGACATGATCGTGCTCGACACTCCGCCGTCGCGGAACGCGCTCAACTTCCTGGAGGCCCCGGAGCGGCTCATGCGATTCCTGGACGGCCGGATCCTGAAGGCCTTCCTGGTCCAGAAGGGGGGGCTGTTCCGATCCGCGACGTCCAAGCTGGTCTGGAAGGTGCTGGGGGTCGTGTTCGGTGATGAGTTCTTCAAGGAGCTGCGCGGCTTCATCGGTGGATTCGGCCCGCTGATGGATGCCCTGAGCGGAAACGCCCAGGACATGAAGAGGCGGTTGCAGGGTCCGGATGTCGCCTTCCTGTTGGTGACGTCTCCAGCCCCGCAGGCCCTGGAGGACGCTTTCGACTTCCACCAGCACATCCGGCAGATGGGGCTGCCCTTCGGCGGGTTCATCCTCAACCGCACCCGGTCCGAGACGGGCCTGCGGTTCCCGAGTCTCTCCATCCTCTCCCGGGATCCGACGGAGGACCAGGCCAGTGCGCTGCGCAAGCTCATCTCCCTGGCGGCGGAGGAGCAGCTCCAGTCCGAGGCGGATCTGAGGATCCTGGAGGAGCTGCAGCAGATGTCCGGACAGGAGACCGGCACCATGGCCGTCCCCGAGTTGCCGGGCGGGGTGTCCAACATGGAAGAGCTCGCCAGGCTGGTCGCTTGGCTTGTCCCCTAGCCCGCATTTCTCACCAGACATCGTTGCGAAGTCGTCGAGACCCAGCTGTGTCGGGCTGTTCGGACCAGAGCAGCCGGAGTCGATGCCGGAGTATCGTCGAGGACTGCGGCGGGAGAAACGGCCCGAGACTGCAGGAGGATCGGCGGCTGCAGCAGATGGGTGGTGA
>JBDRIT010000056.1:0-14961 GCA_043815665.1 Pseudomonadota bacterium | reverse complement strand
CGATCGCGAAGAGCGAAAAGATGTGATCGATCGTCAGACGGCGACGGCGACGGCAACGGCAACGGACCATTCTTCCAGCCGAGTCGAGCCAGAGTTCGATAGACCGCTGGGGGAGCGGCGACTTTGCGATTGCCCTGGTGGCCCCCCTATTGTCCATTGACAACGAACATTTTCAAGATAGAGTCACCGGTCCATTTGGCAATCGGCGTTCACCCTGGAGGAACCTGCCATGTCCAACCTGGTCTTCGGCCCGACCTACGAGGAAATGCTCGACCCCCGATTGATGCCCGCAGACCGCCGCGCAGCCGCGCTGGCCGCAAGGGATCGGGGCGACGAGCTGGACCCCGCGAACCTGTTCAACATCACCTGGAAGAACCGTGACGGCGCCGTGTACGCGTTTCGGCTGCCCGACGCGCTCACGGGGGTGAGCGCATCCATCGTGGTGCTCTACTCCAAGGACTTCCCCACGGGCTCCCACAAGGTCGGCGCGACCTACTCCGTGGCAACGGAGAAGCAGCTCGAGGGCGACATCGTCCCCGGTGAGCACACGGTCGTCTGGCCCTCCACGGGGAACTACGGCATCGGCGGCGCATGGGTCGCCCCCCGCATGGGCTACGACTCCCTGGTCCTGCTCCCCGAGCAGATGAGCCAGGAGCGCTTCGACAAGATCGCCGCCTACGGATCTCGATACATCAAGACCCCGGGCTGCGAAAGCAACGTCAAGGAGATCTACGACCTGACCTGGAAGCTCCGCGAAGATCCCAAGATGCGGATCGCGAACCAGTTCGAGGTCATGGCCAACTACCGCTTCCACTACTACGTCACCGGCAACTCCGCGGCGGAGGCCGTGGCGGCGATGGCCGCGGAGGGCGCCTGCGGCCCGGACGTGAAGGGCTTCATCTCCTCCATGGGCTCTTCGGGGACCATCGCGGCGGGGGATCGCCTGAAGCAGCTGCATCGGGACTGCAAGATCGTGGGCCTCGAGCCCACCCAGTGCCCGACGATCTTCTCCAATGGCTTCGGGGGGCACGACATCCAGGGCATCGGCGACAAGCACGTGACCTGGATCCACAACGTGATGAACATGGACGCGATCATGTGCATCGACGACGTTGAATGCAAGCAGGGGCTCCAGCTCCTGACCGATCCCGTTGGCAGAGAATACCTCACGGGCCGTGGTGGCGTCCCCGGGGACGCCGTGGAGACCCTCTCGGGCATCATCGGCATCTCCGGAGTCTGCAACGTCCTCGGCGCGATCAAGACCGCGAAGTACTGGGGGCTGGGCGCCCGGGACACCCTCGTCACCGTGGCCACTGACGCGATCGACCGGTACCACTCGGTGATGAAGCAGCTCGACGCCACCTTCGGCCCCATGGACGAGATCAAGGCCGCTGTACGTCACGAACATATCTTCCGCGGACAGAAAATCGATTGGATCTCAGAAGGTACACATACAGCACGCAACCGTTGGTTCAACCTGAAGTACTACACCTGGGTCGAGCAGCAGGGCAAGACGGTCGCGGAGCTGGAGGCGCAGCGCTCCCAGGACTGGTGGATCGAGCACCAGGAGCGCGTCGCAGGGATCAGCAAGGAGCAGGCGGAGCGTCGCGCGGCGGCGGGCGCCTGATCAATCAAACACACGAAACCCCGGAGATAACCATGGAGTTCAATCCCAAGTACAAGGGTCGGCACATGCTGACCACCCAGGACTGGTCCCTCGAGGATCTCACCGAGATCCTCGACCTCGCCGACGACATGAAGAAGGAGCGCTTCTCCGGAAAGTACTTCGAGGTCCTCAGGAACCGGACCTTCTTCATGTTCTTCTACAACCCGTCGGTGCGGACGCGACAGTCCTTTGAGTGCGCCGCGACGGAGCTCGGCGCCCACGCCCAGTTCCTGGAGCCCAAGTCCATGCGCCTGAAGACAGCGACCACCGCGGGTGAGACCGTGGAGGACGCCGCCAAGGTGATGAGCCGGTACGCGGCGGGCCTCGGCATTCGGATCCTCGAGGACAAGGTCGCCGCGTATGGCGACGGCTACGCGCTGCTCAAGGAGTACGCGGAGCACTCGTCCATCCCGATCATGAGCATGGCCGATGACCGCTTCCACCCGTTCCAGGGCCTCGCAGACATGCAGGGCATCCGCAGCCATCTTGGCCACGATCTCCGCGGCAAGAAGGCGGTCCTCACCTGGGGCCACGGCGCGCTGTGCCGGTCCTGGTGCTCGGTGCAGGAGTACATGCTCATGGCCAGCCGCTTCGGCATGGACGTGACCGTGGCTCATCCCGAGGGCTACGACCTCGATCCCGAGGTGATCGAGTGGACGAAGCAGAACTGCGACGCCGCGGGCGGCACCTTCGAGATCACCCACGACCAGAAGGCGGCCTACCAGGGCGCCAACGTGGTCTACAGCCGGAACTGGATGAGCCCGAACGCCTACCGGGACGGGGAGCTCCACAAGGCCGACGAGGTCCGGAAGGCCCTCGAACTCACGGACTGGATCTGCGACGCAGAGAAGATGGCCCTCACGGACAACGGCCTCTACACCCACCCCATGCCCATTGACCGGGGTCACGAGGTGACCGACGAGGTCGCTTCCGGCCCCAACTCGATCATTTACGACGTGGCGGAGAACCGCCTCCACGTGCAAAAGGCTGTCATGGCCCTCACCATGGAGTAGAGAGATGAACGACACCCGACTCGCCGTCATCGCGATTGGTGGGAACAGCCTGATCAGCGACCCGCAGCACCAGGCCGTCGAGGATCAGTACGAGAGCACCCGGACCGCGACCCGCCACATTGCTGATCTCATCGACTCGGGTTACCGCGTCGTGATCACCCACGGCAACGGCCCCCAGGTGGGCTTCATCCTGCTCCGTTCCCAGGCCGCCAAGAAGGTGATCCACGAGATCCCTGTGGACTCTGCAGGCGCGGACACCCAGGGCGGGATCGGCTACCACATCCAGCAGACCCTCGGGAACGAGCTGCGGCGCCGGGGGACCCTTCGGCCGATCACCACGATCATCACCCAGGTCCTCGTGGACGGCGAGGACAAGTGCTTCAAGGCCCCGGACAAGCCCATCGGCGTCTTCTACAGCGCTGCGGAGGCAGAGGCCCTCGCAGCCGAGCGCGGCTGGACCATGGTCGAGGACTCAGGGCGCGGCTGGCGGCGGGTGGTTCCGTCCCCCAGCCCCCTGGAGATCATCGAGTTCGACGCGATCAACGCGCTGGTGGAAGCCGGGGTCCTCGTGGTCGCCGTGGGCGGCGGCGGGATCCCCGTCGTTCGTGACGCCGACGGAGACCTCCACGGCGTGGCGGCGGTCATCGACAAGGACCGGGCCTCGAGTCTCCTCGCCAACAAGCTGGGCGCCTTGGATCTGATCATCTCCACCGCCGTTGAGAAGGTCTGCCTGAACTTCAGGACGCCGCAGGAGCGGACCCTGGATCACTGCACCCTCGACGAGATGAAGGGCTACCTCCTCGAAGGGCACTTCGCTCCCGGCTCCATGAAGCCCAAGATCGAGGCGGCCATCCAGTTCCTCGAGAACGGGGGCGAGCGCGTCATCATCTGCACCCCCGACACCATCGCTGAGGCCGCGGCGGGGGTACGCGGGACCACCATCACGAAATGAGCCAGCGACCCCCTACAGGCTTGGAAGGCCAAGGCCAGCCCGCAAATATTTCGCATCTTCGCTGCCTCATGTGCGAGGCGGATCACCCGTGGACCCCGGCCCTCTTCACCTGTCCCGAGTGCCGGGGGAACCTGGAGGTGGTCCTGAACACGGACGCGGTGCGGGAGGCCCACGGCCCCCGTGACTGGGTGGTCGACGACCTCCCTGGGATCTGGCGGTACAGCTGCCTGCTGCCGCTTCGTGGTGACGTCGAGGCGCGGACCCCGCTGCTCGTCGGCGGGACTCCGCTCTTCGACGGCTTCCGCGTCCTCCCGGAGGTGGACGCACCCGGAAGACTGCTCCTCAAGGACGACACCCGGAACCCCAGCGCGTCCTTCAAGGACCGTGCCTCCGCGGTGGCCCTCGCCTACGGGCTGGAGCAGGGTGCGACGGTCCTCGCCGGCGCCTCCACGGGAAACGCCGGGGCGTCCATGGCCTGCCTCGCAGCGAGCCTCGGGCGACGGGCCATGATCTTCATCCCGAGGACGGCGCCCCGTGCCAAGGTCGCCCAGCTGCTGCTCCACGGCGCCCTGGTGGTGCGCGTCGACGGCACCTACGACGACGCGTTCGACCTCTGCCAGCGCCTCTCGGAGCGCCACGGATGGTTCAACCGGAACACCGGCTCCAACCCCTACACCCGGGAGGGCAAGAAGACCGTCTCCTTCGAGATCGTCGAGCAGCTGGGCTGGAACGCGCCGGACGTGGTCTTCGTCCCCGTGGGAGACGGCAACATCCTGTCCGGTGTATGGAAGGGCTTCCTGGACCTGCACGCCGTCGGCGCACTGCGCCGCCTGCCGCGGCTGGTCGCAGTCCAGAGCAAAAAGAGCAACGCGGTGGCCGAGGCCTGGGAGCGTCTCTGCTCGGGAAGCACGACGCTCAAACAGGCCATGCGCCCCGTGCGCGCCACCACCTGCGCGGACTCCATCGCCGTGGACCGTCCCCGGGACGGCTTCGCCGCGCTCCGCGCCCTCGAGGAGAGCAACGGGAACGCCATCCAGGTGAACGACTCGGCGATCCTCGAGGCCGCTGCGGAGCTGGCCAGGAAGACGGGCCTCTTCGCAGAGCCCGCGGGGGCCACCGCCCTGGCCGGCGTCCACAAGTGGGCCCGCACCCGCGGCTTCCACCCGGACGAGACCGTCGTCGCGCTGGTCACGGGCTCCGGGCTCAAGGACGTGGACACCCTCCTGGAGGTCGCCCCCGAAGCCGTCGAGGTCCCGAGGGACGTAGGCGGCGCCTGGGACATCCTGGAAGAACGGCTGCGCACGTAGCGAACTCGCGCCCCCGAGGATGGGGACGCGATGCTGCAACCAACAGCAGCAACAGGAACAGCCACGATCCTTCGACAACCTCCCCGCCCACACCGCAGCCGCCGCCCTTCCCCTCGGGCCCCTCGGGCCCCTCGGGATCAATGACGTCCTGCTCCGACACCAGGTCCATCACCGCGGGTTCTGCCCACGTCACGCACACCCCATCCACACATCCGGTCCCGGCCTCGCAGGCCTCGTTCAGCTCCAGCGCCCGGCATCCGTCTCCATCCACGCGGCAGATCAGCGCCGCGGCGCCCTCGTCGTCACAGGTGCGGGCGCCGACGACCTCGCACTCGTGGTCGCAGGCCTCTCCGCAGGGGGGCTCATCACACGGATCCGGCGGGATGAAGCCCTCCTGGCAGCTGGCGATCGTCGGGTTGCACAGGGCGGTCTCGCCGCAGGCTTCGTAGAGACGCTCCCGACAGGGATCGTCGTCAGCCTGGCCGCAGGACCAGGCATGGGTCAGGACCGCGCTGCACCCGGCGTCCCCGTCCCCGTCACACTCGTCGGCGCAGACCTCGCAGCTCGGCTCCGCCAGGCAATCGAACCAGCCCAGCCCCCCGTTCGCGTCCGGGGCCCAGCCGCAGCAGGCGTCGCAGGAGGCAGCGTGGGGATAGCCGTCGGCTCCGCAGTACTGCAGGACCTCCCCGTCGCAGGCGCCCTCGTAGGGCAGGCCGCCGCACGGCCCAAGGTCCTCGCAGTCATTGATCTCGTTGAGGTGGCAGAGCTGGACCGGAGCCTCCTGGTAGGCCACAAGGGCCCCTGCGGGAACGGTCATGGTCACGCAGTGGATCGCCCCCCCGGAGGGAATGATGGAGTCCGAGTTCACCGTCCAGATCGAGAGCTGGGGGGCAGCGGCCTCGTACACCTCCAGGGCCTGGGCCTCCAGGTCCTTGAACTTCGAATACACGGGGACGAGCACCATGTCGTTGAGGATCAGCGCGTTGGTGTAGGTGTACCAGACCTTGGTCTCGTCCCACGGCATGGGGATGCGGAAGATCTCCAGGCTCTTCGAACCCGCGGTGGTGAGGGCCTCCAGGAGGGCGGCGTTGTCATCGAGGATCGCCGCATTCTGGGGCTGGAGGGCCGGGTCGTACTCCCCGAGGATCACCGTGGTCTCGTCCATGAGCTTCGCGAACATGTCGATGTGCCCCGTGCCGAGGCCCTTGGGCCAGATGAGGGTCACCAGCTGCTTGCATCCGGCGTACTCCGACATCCACTGGTCGACCTCGCTCTTCGTGTGCCCGGCGTTCTGCTGGTAGATCTTCTCCGTCGCGTAGCAGGTCCCCTGGGCATCGGCCATGAAGTTGCCGCCCTCGTAGCTCATGGATGGACGGAACGCGTTGACTCCCCAGCTCGCGGCGAGCTTCGCGGGGATTGCGTCGTCCCAGTGCCGTCCGTGGTAGTACCGGAAGTCCGCGAAGCCGATCTCCCCATCCAGGGTCACATGGCTGATGGGCCCGTAGTCCCGGGTCCAGATCGCGTCGGTGTCCCCGACATCCAGGAGCTGGAACCCGTCGAGGTCCAGGCCCAGGTCGTCGAGCTCCACCTCCAGGCCTCCGGCCTGTCCGGTTTCGTGGAAGAGGACGATCAGGGGCACGTGCCCCGCCGCCCCCTGCAGGATTCCCTGGTGGAACTGGCTGATGCTTCCCCCGGGGCGCATCACCATGGCCTGGACCGGCTCGAACTCAGCGAAGCTCCGCACAGGCTCAGAAGGTGGCGCAGTGACGCCATAGATCTCCGGGTGGGCCTCCCGATAGTCGTCGTGCTCGTCGCCCTTGCGGGCGCCTGCCCGCTCCATCGGGGTCTCCCACGCAGGGAGCCCGGGGGCTTCGGTGGCCGCGTTCGCCGGCGCCCCCGCAGGGGCTCGGGGCGTCGTGGTGTAGAAGTCGCAAGCGACGAGCTGCAGCGCGACGAGCACTACCGAGACCACCTCGAAACGCATCGCCCCCTCCCCGTCTCGTCCATTACCGGTCGGCGGACCACTCCATCGCCAACCGCCGCATCGGCTCGAAGGTCGACGCGCTGCAGCTCGGCTCCATCCATACGAGCGCCGGATTCAGCAGCCGGTACCGCCGCCGCGCGTCGGCCTCGGCGGTCGCGTCCCCCTGAGCATGGGCTGCGAGGCCGAGCGCGAGCCAGGCTTCGGGATCCAGGGGTTCGAAGTGGGTGGCCGCGTCCGCCAGGCGGCGCGCCCGATCCGGCGTCGTGAGCGCCAGGACCGCGGCCCAGGCCTCCGGCCGCGGCGGCTGTCCCGGGAACATCCACCAATCCGGAGCGACGACGAGGGCCCGGCAGGATTCGGCGAGGAGCACTGCCTCATCGTAGCGCCCCAGCGCTCCCAGGATGCGGACCTTCCAGGCCCGCTGTCGCAGCTGCGTCGCAGCGTCGGAGGTGTTCTCCCCGAGGGCCCGATCCACCTGGGCCAGCGCCGCGGCGGCGTTGCCCTCGCGACAGGCGCGGACCGCGGCTGCCTCTGCGGCGAGGGAACGGCGCAGGCCGCTGAGGCCCTTGAGCACCGACTCCGTCGCTGCGGGTCGCTCCATGGTGTCCAGGAGGAGCCCGAGTGCGAGCTGCCCGACCGGGGCAAACTGGTCCGCGTCGGCGGACAGCGCCATGGCCGCCTCCACCGCCGCAGCCCGGCCGCCGCAGCGGGGATCTCCGAGGCTCGCAGCGACCACCCACAACGCCCCGACCCAGGCGCCGGGGCTCTTCTGCAGGGCGCGCCTTCCGAGGATGACCGCGTCCTCGCAGCGCCCCTCGAACCAGGCGAGGGCCGCTGCGGACTCGAGGGTCCAGTGCTCGCTGCGCTGGGCCAGGATCGCATCCCCCGCCCCGCTGGCCGACTCCAGATCCCCCCGCGACAGCGCGGTCCAGAGGAGTCCGTCCCAGGCCCAGAGGCGCTCGTCCAGGCTCGCACCGCCATCCAACACCTGCTGGTACTCCGCCGCTGCGGCGGCGAGCTGACCGAGCTGTCGCAGGGTATAGCCCAGGTTGATCCGGGCGTTCCAGTCCCTGGGATCCCTGCCCAGGATCCGTCGCAGCGCGTCGACCTTCTCCTCGGCCCGGCCCACGATCCCGAGCTCCACCGCGAGGAGGTTCCAGGACGTGGGATCCGTCGGGAAACGCTCGAGCCCCTCCTGGAGCAGGCGGATCGCCATGGGGGAATCACCGCGCTTCGCATAGACAATGGCCCGCAGGCTGTGGAGCATCCGATGATCCGGACAGACCTCCGCCACCGCAGCGACTTCGTCAAGGGCGGCGTCCAGGAGGCCGGTGTCCTCCCCGAAGCGATCGACGAGGAGGACCAGGAGGCGGGCCTTGACCAGCCGGATCTCCGGCGCGCCGGGGGCCGCCTCCAGGGCCCGCTCCACGAGCCGGAGGGCCTCGTCGAAATCCTCCCGGGTGTACCGCGGGATCAGGGACTGGGCCTGGGAGAGGAGCCGGGCCGCTTCCCGGGTCGGGGCCTGTACTGCCGGCCCCTCGCAGCCCATGGGCAGGAGGCTCCAGATCCGGATTGCGAGCCGCCTGCGCCAATCGTCCAGCAGCCGGATGTCATCCCCATCATCGGCCGCGACCTCGATATCCGGCCCGGATCGCATCGGCGGGTCCCAGCGCAGATCGTAGATGGTCGCCGCCGCCCCGTCAGTGCCGCCACCGGTCCCGCACCGTCCCGTGACGAGAACCCGCCATCCCTGCTTCCGGCCCAGCTCCAGGAGGTCGGCCTGGGCCACGGGACCGTCCCTCCCCACCAGTCCACGGACCACGCCGGGTCCGAAGACCTCGAACTCCGGCCAGCGATCCACCAGCGCCTGTACGGTCCCCGCCAACGCGTCGGCCCGCCCCTCGGGACACCGGGCATCATGGATCCAGATCGCGACGGCCCTGCGCGCCTCGGACGGGCTCTCGACGGCGCCCGAATCCGCCACCTCGACCGAATCCGCTCCCCCATCCCCAGAGTCGCCATGGGTGATCATCCACCCGGCCACGCCCACCGCGCCGGCGACGAGGACGGCGACGAGGAGACCCCAGAGGACGGAGGACGCCCGAGAGGAAGCCGGACCGTTGTCGGGGCCGACGGACGGCGATCCGGGGAAGGTCTCGGTCTGTTCCGGCCTGGTGCCGAGGGATCCGGGATGGGGCGTCGCCGCGCTGGGGGTGGATGAACCCGGCGCGTCCAGGGTCTCCCCGAGCTCCATGTCCCGATCCGGCGGCTGCAGGGGGATGCGGTAGACCTCGTCCCCCATCTCCTCGAGCCACTCCCGGGCTGCACGGGACAGCTCCTCACGGGGATCCGGAACCAGGGAAGCCTGGATCACCTGTCCCAGGGCCCCCTGGAGGACCCGTGCGTCACTGAATCGTAGATCCGGATTGCGCTCCAGGCAGGCTCCGACGACCCCGGCCATCGCCCCTCCGCGCTCCAGCAGCCCCGTGAGCTCAGGCTCCCAGTCACCGGCACGCAGCCGGTTCCCCAGCTCCGCCAGGGTCCGTGCCGCCACAGGAGGCTTCCCCGTGAGGAGCCAGGCGAGGGCGCACCCGAGACCCCAGAGGTCGGTGCGAGTGCTCGCCGGCGCGCCGGAGAACTGCTCAGGCGCCATGTACAGGGGTGTGCCTCGGACGTCTGCACCCCCCGCGTCTCCCCGGAGAGCGATGCCGAAGTCCATGAGGAGGACCCGCCCGGTGCTGTCCACCATCACGTTGGACGGCTTCACGTCCCTGTGGATGATCCTGGCAGTGTGGGCCGCATGGAGCGCCCCGCTCACCTCGTAGCCGATGAGGGCCGCTGCCAGCTCGTTGCAGGGGCCACGGCTCAGGACCAGGCGCTCCAGGTCGAAGCCCTCCACGAGCTCCGTCACGATGAAGACGCCCGTGTCGTCCACGCCGAAGTCGAAGACCCCGACGATCCCGGGATGCCGGAACCCGGCCACGAGCTGTGCCTCCTCACGGAAGGCGCGCCAACTCTCACCACCATCGAGGACGCCGCTCTCGGGGCTGCGGACCCGCTTCACCGCGACGTAGCGCTCCAGCACTCCGTCCCAGCCCAGGTACACCACCCCCATCCCGCCACTGCCGAGGGGGTCGAGGAGATGATATCGATCATGGATGACGAGGGCCATGGCACGCTCAATGTGACACGAAAGAGAAGAACGGGCAACGACTACCGGTCACCACCGCCGAGGCAGCCGAAGACGGCCTGGCAACCTTCAGCGGCGTCGATGCAGGCGAGCGCCGCCTCCAGCTTCGCGGGCTCCTGCACGTGGAGAACGCTGAGGTAGAAGAGGCACATGTCCTGGTCGAAGCCCTCCCCGGGCGGGAGCTGTACCTCCTCCTGGCACTGCGTCAGGAGCTCGCACGTGTCCTGCGCGGCCGGGTACACGTTGAGGAAACAGATGAGCCAGGAGACGCCCTTCTCGTCGCAGGTCTCCAGCACGGCGACGCACGCGGCCGCCGCGCTGAAATCTCCGTGGAACAGCCCCGGGGGGGCGGACATCAGGAACCCCGTGACGAACCATCCACAGACGTCCGAGGACAGGCCGCCTGGGAAGGGGCCCACCTCGCCACAGAGCGTCGAGATGTTCTCGCAGAACTCCAGGGCTCCCACGGCGAGGGTGGCCGGCGGGTCCAGGCATCGGTCCGTCGCCAATGGCCCGCACTCCCCCTGGTTGCCGAAGGGGCCTTCGTCCTCGGGATCGGGGATCAGGTTCTCGATGCAGACCTGGACAGCGAGGGCGGGCCCGGGATCCCACGCCTTGCAGGTATCGAAGCACGCCCCCTCGCCCGCCCAGTGCTCCGGGACGATCCCGCACTCGCTGGTGGGGCCCTCCGGCCCGCAGAGGCTGTCGCACGCCCCCGCTTCGCCGAGGCATCCCATCATCCCGACCAGGTCGCAGGCCTCCGCCAGGGGCATCAGGCAGTTCAATGCCGCGTCGAACTGACCGCCCGGGGTGAGGGTGGCGAAGCCGCCGCACATGAGGGCACACTCCACCTCCGTGGTGCCGAAGAACTCCGCTGTCTGCTCCCCGAGGAGTCCGCAGTCCGCGACGGTTCCACAGAACACCGCGCACGCCTCCGGATCCAGGGGATCCTCACAGAGCTGTATCACGTCGCAGTTGACCTCGTCCCCCTCCCAGCCGAGCGCGATGCAGGCCACCTTCGCGAGGTGCTCGGAGTCGCCGGCCGCTGCGGCACAGTCCTCCGCGCAGGCCTCCAGGTCGAGGATGCCATCTCCGCAGGCATCCTGAACCGAACACCAGCCGGCGCAGGCATCTTCGAGCCAGGCCGCGGAGACCCCCTCGGGGGGCGTAACCCCGTCCTCTGGCGGCGGCACCGTGTCCGACAGGAGCACTGTATCGCCGGCGCCAAGGTCGCCCCCGGCGCTGTCAGCAGCAACACCGTCACCGCCCCCGGTGTCGGCGCCGCCCCCGGTGTCCAGGCTGGACCCACCCCCGCCGCCGCCGCTGCAGGCAGCGATGGCCAAACCAGTCACCAGCACGAATCCCATGCGAATCCTCTTCATGTTCTCCTCCTCGCTACGGTCAGGCCGCCAGGGACCCGGCGCGAGCGCTCATCGACGGTGTGTCCCCATGATAGTTCAAGAGCACCGAGAGGTTCAAACTCCTTGTTTCCCCAGCCCCTTCCGGTGTAACTTGGGCGCCGGTTCAGTGCGTCCATGGAGGAATGCGGTGAGGACCCTTGCCCCGACAATGACCCTCGTTCTGATGCTCTCCCTCGGCGCTGCGGAGGTGCTCGCCCAGCCCAAGGCGCCGCGCCCGCTGAAGCTGAAGTTCCAGACGGCGGACGCAGTGAACCTCCTGTGGATGATCGACCAGATGTCCCGTTGGGACCCGAAGACCGCGGCCCTGAGCTACCGGGACTACTGGGAGAAGAAGATCGGCCTCACCGAGGAAGATCTGGACATGCTGGAGCGGTATGCCCGGATGCGGCGACGACTCTCCAGCGCGGGCGACAAGGACGGCGGCAACGATCTCGACCTCCTGGGCGGGGGCGCGTCGAGCGCGCGGGACCAGTACTTCCTGACCTTCCTCGAGATGCCCGGCTTGGCTGACGCCCTGAAGTTCCTCCCCGTGGACGTGAAGGACAAGGAGACGATCCTGGCCGTCCTCAAGCACTTCGGCAAGAAGATCGGGACCCAGGGCAACTGGAAGGAAGAGACGGAGCACCTCAAAAGCTTCGAGACCCAGGCGAACGTTCTGGCCAGCTTCTCGAGCCCTACCCCCTCCGCCTTCATCACGCAGGTGAGGGTCTTCCTCGGAATCGAGACCATGCCCGAGCAGATCACGGTGAGCGCCCTCTGGGCCCCGCCCGGGAGCACCGATGCGCGGCCGGCGATCCTGAACTCCCACGTGATCCTGCCGCTCCCCGTGGAGGCGGTGCAGAACGACGAGGCGGTGGTCCGACAGATGGCGATCGCGGTGGGTGTGGCCAGCCGCTACATGATCGGCAAGCTCCCCGAGGCGCAGCGTCGGTACACCTCACAGCGGATCCTGGCCGGTGCGGGGCTCGTGAACCCGGAGCGCCCCACCCTCCTCCTGGACGCGCTGGCCACGTCCCTCGGGCAGGTGTTGTTCCTCAAGGAGGTCTTCCCGGACCTTGCGACCGGGCTCACCCTGGCACCTTTCGAGCCGAGCCTCCCCTATCCTTACGCGGTGGACGAGCTCGCCCGGGCGCTGGTGCCGGATCTCAAGAGCTTCCTCCCCACCCCCGGGGCCTTCGGCGGCAGCTTCATGGACATGGCGCTGCAGAAGATGGACCAGCTCTACCCGCCGCGCTTCAGCGCCCTCGCGTCGGTCACGGCGATCCTGGGACAGGAGGATTCTGCGAGCCTCTTCAGGGCCACGTTCACCGGGTCCTGGCAGGTCACGTTCAGCCTCGAGGCCGTGGATGGGTTCGTCCAGTTCCTCAAGGACAACCGTCGTCCGTCGGTGATCCTGATCAACCCCAAGCAGGCAGGGCAGATGAACCTCGCGCTGAAGAAGCTGGGCATGCAGAGCAAGCAGCTGCCGAACCTGCGCCAGTACCGCGGCAAGTCCGTCATCTACCCGCTGACCGTCGGCAAGGGCTACGGCCCCATGGTTGTGATCATCGCCCAGCAGCCGGATGACTTCCGGAAGGCCTTCGTGGAGTTGCATCGTCTGCAGGGCCTCCCGACAAAGCCGATGATCGTCTCCAACGCCGGGACGAACTGAGGCGTGGCGCTGCCGAACGATCCCCTCCTCCTCGCAGTGGAGGACGATCCCGGGAGCATGGAGCTCCTCGTGGCGTACCCGGCCAGCGGCGGCTACGGCTCGGTGCTCCGTGCCGAGAACACCCGGGAGGCGAGGGCCCTCTTCAGCAGGCACTCCGTGGATCTGGTCTACCTCGATGTGATGCTCCCGGACGGGGACGGCTTCTCCTTGACCCGCCAGCTCAAGGAGAGCGCGTCCGAGTTCGTCCCCATCATCCTGGTCACTGCGCTCAACTCCACCTCGGACAAGGTGCAGGGCCTCAACGCGGGAGCCGACGACTTCATCACGAAGCCCTTGATCCGGGAGGAGCTCATCGCTCGCACGGCCTCCCACCTGCGCACCAAGCGGATGATGGACCAGGTGGCGCAGTACCAGACCGAGCTGGCCGGATTCAACAAGCGGCTCCGCAAGCTGGTCCGCGACCGGACGCAGCAGCTCAAGGCTGCCCTCACGGATCTCCAGCTGGTCAAAGACGACGTCGAAGAGACGCGGCGTGAGCTCATCGAGCGCCTGGGAATCGCGGCGGAGTACCGTGACGAGGCGACGGGCTTCCACATCCAGCGGATGGCTCACTATGTACACCAGATCGCGCTCTCCATGGGCCTCTCGGAGCGGGAGGCGGAGCTCATGCGCATCGCGGCGCCGATGCACGACCTGGGGAAGCTCGGAATCCGCGATCGAATCCTTCACAAGCCCACGGAGCTCGAGGAGGACGAGTACAACGTGATGAAGCGTCACCCTCTCATCGGGGCGCAGATCCTGGCGAATCCCCGCACCGATCTCCTGAAGGTCGCCTACGACATGGCCCGGAACCACCACGAATGCTGGGACGGGACGGGGTACCCCGACGGCCTCGCGGGGGAGGGCATCCCCTTGTCCGCGCGCATCTGCGCGGTGGCCGACGTCTTCGACGCGCTCACGTCAGGGCGGATCTACCGGCCAGAGGCCTATCCCATCGAGAAGGCGGTGGAAGAGATCAGCCACGGCGCGGGGACTCGGTTCGATCCCCTGGTGGTGGCTGCTTTCGAGGATACCCTCCCCGGGATCCTCGCGGATCGGGAACACATCGGAACGGAATGAAGGACTTGACAGGTCAGCTCAAAATCGGGTAAACAGACTCACGTTTGGCAATCGGCGCCATAGCCAAGTGGTAAGGCAGAGGACTGCAAATCCTCTATCCCCGGTTCGAATCCGGGCGGCGCCTCTCAACTGCAGGTGCGGAGCGGACGGGTCGCTGACCCGCCCGCTCCTTGCGTATCAGGAGGGTGGGCGGCGCCGCCCGGATGAGAACCGGAGGTTCGACTCGAGCGGCCGGAGCGGGGGTCGGAGAGCTACCTGTCGTTACGCGAGAGGAGCGAGGATCGCCGCAGGCGACCGGAGCTCAATCCGGGCGCCACCATGCCCTCGTAGATCCTCGCGCGCCTCGGGGTGGGCGAATCCAGGCTTTTCCTTCCCCTGACGCCGCCCGGAACCCCCTGGCCCCCGCCGACGTCATGTCGCACAACTGACAGCCCCCAACGAACGTGACGTCCGGCCGACGGGCCAACGCTCGCCCGGGCCTGGCATCTCAGGGCGTTCTCGCGAACAGCTCGCACGCCTTACGGCTCGAGGCCGGCATCTGGTGTCGGTCGATGACGCCGTTGCACGCCTCGATATCGCCCGGTCCGAGGCTGCGAAGATGATGGCGCGGTGGGCGGAGCAGGGTTGGCTTCGGCGGGTCCGACGCGGCCTGTACATC
>JBDRIT010000055.1:0-31287 GCA_043815665.1 Pseudomonadota bacterium | reverse complement strand
CCCAAAACAAGCGAAGATGCCGTAGCGAGGTGGTCGAGATGGCGGTGCTGACAAAGATGGCGAACGAAGGCGATGCCGGGTATCGTCGAGTTCGAGTGAGCATGGCGAGCGGTCCATCTGCTGTTCAGCACAGGCAGATCGGCCGCCGCAGTAGGCAGATGCGCTTGTTTTTGGCCTAGGAGAACTCCCATGCTCCGCCTCCTCCTCAGCCTCCTGCTCTTCTCCCTGGTCCCTGCGGCGGGCCAGGCCCAGGACCAGGGGGCGCCGCCCGCGCCCCCGCCCATGACCCCCGATCTCCAGACCGCGGTTGGGGGGAAGGTCGGCGTGGGAATGATCGGCGAGGATCTCTTCTTCAATCTGTCCGTGGGCTCCACCTTCGCGTTCGGCAAGATCAAGTTCGGGGTCCACGTCCCCCTGCGGATCCGGGCCTGGGATCGCAAGCCCGAGGACAAGGACGTGATCCGCAAGGAGGACTGGGACGAGTGGCAGGAGTACTTTCGGATCCTGCGCTTCTTCCAGTACGGCGAGCCCGACGATCCCTTCTACCTGCGGGTCGGGGAGCTGGTGGCGGCGAGCATCGGCCACGGCACCATCGTCCACCGCTACTACAACAACCTCGACTTTGACCACTTTGCGCTGGGCTTCGACACCCGGCTCAACTTCCGGGAGGCCGGCGGCGAGGTGCTCACCAACGACCTCCTCAACCCGGAGCTGGTGGCCCTGCGGGGCTTCGTGCGGCCCATGACCCTCTGGGACCACGGCAAGGGGGAGATCTTCGATCGGCTGGCGGTGGGCTTCACCTTCGCAGCGGACGTCCAGGCCCCCTGGCGCCTGCGCACCGAGGACGATCTGCCCCGGGTGGACAAGTTCGGGAACCTCTCCTACGAGCGTGCTCTGGCGTCGCTCTGGGGGCTCGACGTGGGCTGGACCGTGGTCAAGACGGAGGCCTTCGACCTCACCCCCTACATGGACTTCAACTTCCTGGCGGCCAAGGGCTTCGGTTGGCATCCCGGCGTGATGATGACCGTGCGCCCTGCGGAGAAGACCTGGATCGAGATGCGCTTCGAGTATCGCGCCCTCACGAAGCGGTACGCGCCGACCTACTTCAACAGCTTCTACGACTTCCAGCGGACCGAGACCTTCCCCGAGGCGGGCGCGGGCGCCTACGACCACGCGCTCTGGCGGCACTGGGCCGAGGGCAGCGGCCTCCGCTTCCGTCACGGCTTCTTCGGGGAGCTCTACGCGGCCCTCTTCGGGGTCATCGGCATCGGCGGCCTCTACGAGGACTACACCGGCAGGAACAACTCCAACGTCATGCTCCGCGCGGACTTCCCCTACATCGCCGACGTCAAGCTCGCCGCCTACTACACCAAGCGGAACTTCAACGAGTTCAAGGAGCTCTTTGACCGGGACGGCGCCTGGTTCGTCGCGGAGGCGCGGTACCGCTTCCTCAAGTGGATGTACGCCTTCGCTGTCTACTCCCTTCACTGGGAGATGGTGAGGGACGAGAGCAGCTCCCGGTACGGAAGGTACGACTCCATCGACGACTTCCAGGTCGGGCTCGGGGTCGAGATCACGTTCTGACCACCGCGGCGGTTGACGGGGAATGCTGGCCGGCTACATTGTGTTGGAAGTTCGGGCGCCACGGACCGGCGCCCGCAGGAGGACCTCATGAGCTGCATCCGAATGGCCTTGGTGGGCGTGCTCGTCATCGCCGCCGCGTCCTGCGGCCCCCAGTACATCGACGGCACCAAGGTTGAGGACAACCCCACCAACCGGACGATCGTGAACCTGGTGGAGGCGTACCGCCTCGCGGTCGAGCAGAAGGACGTGAACGTCCTCGCCAGGGTCGTCTCGACCCAGTACTTCGAGAACGCGGGGACCACGGGGTACAGCGGCGACGACTACGGCCTCAAGACCGTCCTGGTCGAGGTCCTGCCCCTGCTCCAGGAGAACATCAAGGAGGTCTTCTACAAGATCCAGATCATGCGCATCGATCTCATGGGACAGACCGCCAGCGTACACATCGAATACCAGCTCAAGTTCCACTACATCGAGGGCGATCTCGACGGCTGGAGCAACAAGTCCGACCGCCACCGCCTCGACCTCATCTGGGAAGACGAAGCCTGGAAGATCGCGGGCGGTCTGTAACAACATCGCGCCCCCATCGCCCCCTGTGGGGGCACTTCCCCCCTCCTCCTGTGTTCCGCAGATCGGCGGCTGTGGGTTCGCCCCCGGCCCCGGGGTCCCGTACCGAGAGGGAGCGATCTATTTCAGGCCGCCCGCGATGAAGATGTACCCGTCCACCATGTCGAGTTCCTGGAGATCGAGGGTGATCATGGTGCCCTCGGGGATCATGCCCGCGGCGAGGGTGGAGAGGTCGATCCCGGGGACGGCGAAGGAGAGACCCTCGCCAAGGGAGCCGGTGAGCTCGGGGATCAGGGTGTCCTTGATCAGGCCCTCCACCAGGTACTCCTTGCCGACGAGCACGTCGTTGGTGGAGACGATCTCCGTCTCGACGAAGTCGAAGGACACCAGCTCGATGCCGATCTCCGTGGCGCCGGTCTCCTCGTTGACCACCACGTTGAGGTTCGCGTCGATCTCGAGGAACATGAACATGCCGACGTCCCAGTGCATCCCCACAATGTCCAGCTCCGCGTGGACGTAGAGGTCACCCACCTGGAGGCGCATCATGGTCTCGGTGAGGCCGCAGATCGTGGCCACCGGCGCGTAGTAGAAGTCCGTCTGGACCGCCAGGTTCGACACGCCGTAGGCGGAGAGATCAATGGCCGCGAGATCCTCCTGGGCCAGGTCGAACTGGAGGAAGCCTGACTGCCAGATCGCCCAGAGGGCCTCGTTCATCACGTCGAAGGCCGCGCCCAGCTCGAGATCGTCGGCCATGGGCAGCTCGAAGTCCGAGCCGCCGGGGAGGCCGCAGTTCCCGTAGCCGATCGCGCCCAGGTTCGGGTGCTCGATCCCCGTCTCCGTAGCGAGGGAGAGCCCTCCGTTGAGCTCCATGCCGTCGTAGGAGAACTGGAGCAGGTCGAAGCCGACGCCGATGCGCAGCTCGACTCCTGGGCCCTCGCCCACGAGCGCGGGCAGCTCGAAGATGAAGCCCTCCGCGAGGGAGCCCAGGGTCGACTCGAGGAGCTCCGGGATCATCGTCCCGAACTGCTCGTAGACCATGTCCACGATCAAGTCCTTGAACTGGCCGATGATGAAGTTGATGAACACGTCCATGAGCGGCCCGGTCATGCCGAAGCCGTTGATCTCCAGGTTCTCGAGATCCAGCTCGATGGGGCCGAGCTCCGCGGTCGCGGTGCCGTCCTCCGCGATGGCGATGAAGATGAACGCGTCCACGGCGATCGCGTCCGCGGTGGGGAACGCATAGTAGTTGTCGCAGTACTCGCCCTCGTAAGGCAGCTCGTAGCAGCAGGTGATGTCGATGTTCACCCAGAGGTCCGGGATCGCGGCGATCATGTGGAGGCCGCCGTCCACGGTCTCGAGGGTGATCTGGGGCTTGCCCACGGTGACCTCGTTGAGGTAGGCGTTGCAGCCGGTCATCAGCGGGAACCCTTCGTCACCGCCGGGGATCAGGCCGGCGAGGTCGAAGTCGGCCAGGACGATCTCCAGGATCGTCGCGAGGTCGTCCGCGGGCAGGGAGTGGTCCCCATCATCGAAGAAGTCCTCGGACAGGAACGCCATGAGGCCCTTGTCCACCATCCCCGCGTTGACGTCGGCGAAGTCCGTGACCAGGTACTCGGTGCTGTAGACGCAGGAGCGGATCGACGTGGAGGTGTTGCCCCCCTCGTCCGCTGCCTCGGCCTTGAAGAAGTTCACCGAGTGGGCCAGGTTCACCGGGTACTGGAAGAAGCCCTCCGCGTTGAGCGCCACCGGGTCGCCGTTGATGGTGAAGTCCGTGACGGAGGTCACCGCGTCGGTGACCTTGCCCGTGACCACGATCGCCGGGTTGCCCGTGAGGGTCTGGCCCCGGTTCGGGTAGGTGATCTGGATCTGGGGCCCCGTGCAGTCGACGAGGAGCTCCACGTCCCCGGTGAGGCCGCCCTCGAGGGACTGGACGTGGAAGGTCACCCAGCCCTCCTCCACGAGGTCGAACTTGTCGACGCCGTTCTTCAGCACCGCCGCGGAGGCCGGGTCCGCGGTGACGGGGTTGATCTCCACCTCCTCCACCGGGTTCCCGTACTGGTCCACCATGTCGTGGGTGATCGTGACCGAGTTCAGGAGGCAGTAGGCGTCCTTGGCGGGCTTCGCCGCCACGAGCATCTCCACCGCGGGGCCCGGGACCACCGTCAGGGTTGCGCCCTTGAGGGTCGGATTGCCGGCGCCGTCGGCCGGCACGCACTCGATCTTGTAGGAGCCAGCGAGGGTGCTCGAGACGTCGGTCCCGGTGACGGTCGTGTCCTCGGGCGCTTGGATGACCCAGGGGACCTCCAGGACGTTCCCCACCGCATCCCGGACCTCGCAGGACACCGCCGCGCTGCCGCCGGCCTCGATGGTGTCGGGATCCAGGCTGGCCACGAACTCCGCGGGGCCGCCCGCGTCCACCGTGAGGGTCGCCGCCTCCACCACGACGCCCTTCTCCGCCACGCAGGAGAGGACGTACTCCCCCGGGGCCTGGGTCGAGATCGCGCCGCCGTCGATGGTGAGCCCCTCGGCGGGCTCCGAGTCGATCTCCGGCTCGTCGACGGTCTCGGTGTTGCCGTAGGCGTCCACGAGGGTGCAGTAGCCCTCCGCATCCTCCCCGGCGATCACCGCCTGGGGGGCCACCTCGGTGATCACCTTCACCACGGGGCCCATGGTCACCGTGAGGGTCGCGGGGGACTCGTCCTCGAGGCCGCCGTCCACGGTGATGCAGGTGAGGCCGTACTCCCCGACGGTCTCCAGGGTCAGGGGCCCGGGGTCCACGTTCCAGGGGTCGCCCGTCCCGGTGATCAACACCTGGGTCGCCATCTGGAAGGGGACGCCCCCTGCGGTGACCTCGCAGGTGACCTCCACCGCCTCACCCGCCGGGACCGTCTCTCTGTCCACCACGGTCTCGACGACGACTCCTGCTGCGGTGTCCTGGCCGCCGACGGTGTCCAGCGCGGGATCCCCAGGGGAGGATCCGGAGCCGCAGGCGGCGAGGCCGAGGCCGAGGAGCGAGAACAGTACGAGCCGGGTCCAGTCCATCACAGACCTCCATTGGGTTCCCGGAGAGTATATCGGGTGCGTCGCGCGGGGGCAAATGGCGTTTCACCGGATGCGGACCCTGACGCACGATGACTTTACTGTTGACATGAACAGGCCGCGCTGGTACAAACCCGTCCGCTGATTTCTCGACCTGGAGGACTCCCTTGGCGAACCATACCCAGGCGCTGAAGCGCCACCGGCAGAACCTCACGCGGAACGCCCGGAACCGGGCCCGCCGCTCCATGATGAAGACCGCGATCCGAAAGGCCAGCGAGGCCTTCGTGGCTGGCGGGGAGACCGCCGAGGCCCTCCTGCGCAAGGCGATCGGGCAGATCTCCCGGGCGCGCACCAAGGGCCTCATCCACAAGAACACCGCCGCCCGCCGCGTCGCGAACATCACCAAGGCGTTCCACAAGACGCAGGGCTAGTTCGCGCTCCTCCGCTCCTGTTCCCACTCGAGCCTGAGCCGCCAGTCCAGGGCTTCGTCCGCTCGGAATCTGATCGAGTCGGCGCAGTCTCTTTCGACGATCTCCTGCCATCGGAGGGCCGCGTCCGCGTCGCCCCGGACCCACGCAGCCCACCGGGCCGCGGCGGCGACGCTGCACCGGAGGTCGGCGCCGATCGGGGCGTCGAGGCAGCGGGCGGCGTCCGCGTCGCCGAGGTCCCAGGGGCCCGGGGTGCGCAGGGCCCCCGCAAGGGTCAGGCAGGCCAGTGAACGATCCGGGGCGTCCAGGAGCCGGGTGATCTGGGCCCGGCGTTCCCCCCTCGACGCGAGGCCCAGCAGCCCCGGGATCTCCTTCCTGTCTGCGGCGGACAGGGCCGACAGGGCGGTGCGCTGGTGCAGCGCCTCCCGCCACAGCAGGGCCGCTGGATCGGGGAGGGTGTCGAGCTCCTCACCCGCCGCGGCTCCCTTCCCCTCCAGCAGCAGGATGTCGGTGCGGGCCAGGAGGAGCGTCGCACGCTCGGTCTCGGAGAGGTCCTCCCGCGCCCAGACCAGGGTCAGCACGCGACGGGCTGCGTCGGCCTCCCCGGTGGTGGCCAGGACCCGCGCCAGGAGGCCGAGCCCGGCGAGGCGCTCGGGATCGTAGGCCACCGCCCGCCGGAACAAGGGGAGCGCCGCCGCGGGCCCCTCACTCCGGAGGCGCCGGAGCGCGTCCGCGTTGCAGCGCCCCACCGCGTAGGGGCAACGCTTTCTGAACACGCTGGGACGATCGTAGATGAACCCCGAAAGCTCCAGGATCTCCGGGGCCACGTCCAGCACGTCCTGCGCAGCCTTCCACTCGTCCTCCAGGGCCCCGATCGACATGCCCGTCGTTTCCTCGAAGGTGGCGCCGCCGTAGAGGGCCGTGACGGCTTCACCGCCGCGGGTCTCCAGGAGCCAGCGGACGAAGGAGCCAGCCAGGGTGTACACCTTGCCCCCCGCATGGCTCCAGAAGCTTGCGGGCTCCATGAGGGACGCCATGGAGGGTGTGTCGATGGTGCGGCCCATGGCCGCGGCCCAGTGGTGGAGGGGGGCCAGGGGTCGGGGCGGCTCCAGGGCGACGGCCAGGCCCTCGATGAGCCCCGCCACGGGGAGGACCCCGCGGCGGACGGGGATCCCCAGCGCGCCGGTGGAGGCCTCTGCCGCGTAGAGGTGAACCAGCTCGTGGGCCGAGACCCGTGTCCCCACGTCGCTGAAGACGATGTGGAGCTGCCCCTGCCAGGGCCGGGCGATGCTCGTCCTCCCCGCGCCCATGAGCGCTGCCTTGTGGTGGGGGCTGTCGTAGAGATAGGCGTGGTAGGTCCGGCTCGGCGTGAGGCCCAGCGCGTCGCGCTGCCGGGTCAGTCGGAACTCCAGGTCACGGCACGCCGCGTTCGCGAGGCGCTCCGCGGGTCCTCCGGGGCGGGCGTGGATCACGAAGTGCTCGCAGGTGGCCGCGGGGGGGAGGCGTTGGTCGAGATGCCCCGTGGTGATCAGGAAGCCCGGGTTCAGGGCGGGGACGAGGAGCGCAAGCCAGGCGACGGCCGCGACCCCCGCAGGCGCGAGGGCCCACCGGGGGAGGCGGCCCCGCAGGGCGTCGATCCCCAGGAGGAGCGCGGCGATGCCCAGCGCGTTCCAGAGGCGGAACCACAGGTAGGCCGCCTCCACGAAGACTGCTTCGTCGTAGATCGCACCGTGATAGAGGCCGAAGAAGGTCGTGTGGAAGCGCACCGAGGGGCCCGTGAAGAACTCGACCAGGGGCACCAGGGGGCTCAGGAGGACCAGCAGGAGCCCTGCGGTGACCCGCCAACCCCTGGCCAGGGGCGTCGCGGTCAGGGCTGCGCCGACCGCGGCGGCCGCAGCCGCGGAGGCCCAGGGCCCGGTGGCGTGGAACGCGAGGCCGGTCAGGGGGTCGCATACGTCCCCGCTGAGCGAGGCCACCGCGGGGGTCGCCAGGGCCGCCACGCAGAACAGGGCCGGTGCGAGGAGGGACCGGGTCCAGGAGCGGACCAGGGACTCCCCCGGCGCCGGCGTGCGCCGGGCCGCGTGGATCACGGCGAAGAGGGACGCCAGGGGCGCCAGGAGCAGGGCCTGGGGGTAGTCGATGGAGCGGGTGAAGGGATGGAGGGACAGGGCGACGCCAGCCGCCAGGCCGAGGCCGACGGGGACCAGGGCTTCCCGCCTCACGCATCCTCCCGGGCAGGGGCCGCGTGGCTCCCGGACCGGTAGCCCGCAAGGTCCAGGGTCACGTGGCGCCAGCCGAGGGTGCGGAGCTCCTCGAGGATCTCCGTGCGCAGGCGCACCCGCAGGAGCCGCGGGATGTCGGCCACGGCGATCTCCACCCGCAGGAGGTCCCCGTGGTGCCGGGCCCGGCAGCCAGCGAAGCCTGCGGCGACCAGCGTGTCCTCCGCTGCCTCGATGCGCGCCAGGAGGGCCGCGTCCAGGGGGGTCCCCGCGGGGACCCGGGTGGCAAGGCAGGACTCCGAGGGGCGGTCCGCCGTGGAGAGGCCGAGGTGTCGTGAGATCTCTGTGATCTCCGGGCCGCCGAGGCCCGCCTCCCGCAGGGGGCTGCGCACGCCGAGCTCCCGCAGGGCCCGGGCGCCGGGGCGGTCTCCCGGGTCGTCATCCCGCTGGGAGCCCTCCACCAGGGTCAGCCCACGACAGCGCGCCTCCTCGTTGAAGCGCAGGAGCAGGGCCCGTTTGCAGTGGTAGCACCGGTCCGGTTCGTTCGCGACCACTCCGGGGTCCACCAGGGGATCCGTGTAGAACTCCATCACCTCGACCCCGATCTGCGCCGCGACGGTCAGGGCGGCGTCCCGCTCCCGGCCGGGGAGGAGCGGCGAGACCCCGATGAAGGCCACCACCCGCTGCGCGGGCAGCGCCCGGGCCGCCGCCGCCAGGAGCAGCGCGCTGTCACGCCCGCCGCTGAACGCCACCGCAGCGCCGTCCATGTCACGCAGGATGGATTCGAGTCGTTGGAGTGCGTCGCTCATCGGGGGACGATACGCGGCGGTGGGCGAGGTGTCCAGTCGTTCCCCCCATTGACGGTTCCAGCTCCCTCGCACTACCCTGTCCCCGACTCCTCCCTCCCTCCAACGGAGGTTCCTTGCTGCAGAAGACCTGGCTCCGAACCCTCATCGTCGCCGCCCTCGCTGTCCTCCCCTGGCTCGGTGGGCTGGACGTCGAGGAGCTCGTATGGGAGGGGAACTATCTGGTCGGGGACAATCCCCTGCTGGATGAGCCCGACGTGGTGCTCCGCGCATTCGGGGAGCCCTGGGCCTCCGGGGTCGGTCCGGCCGGGGCCCGGGCCAAGAACCAGGGATACTACCGCCCCGTGGCCACCCTGGATCTGGCCCTCGAGAAGACCCTCTGGGGGGAGGACCCGGTGGGCTGGCGCGCCGGCGCCCTGGTCCTCCACGGGGGGATCGCCGTGGCGCTCCTCTGGGTGCTGGAGCTGGCCGCGGCGGGGCCCGCGGCCCCGATCCTGGCCCTGGCCTATGCATGGCATCCGCTCCACTCCGAGGTGATCGGCTCCGTCGCCTACCGGACCACGGCCCTCACGATCCTCCTGGGGCTCCTCGCGCTCGGGGTCCTCGCCCGGTGGGACGGCCGGTCCCGGCCCCGCCTGGTCCTCGGCCTCGTCCTGGCGACCCTGGCCTTCTTCACGAAGGAGACCGCCCTGACCTTCGTCGCGGTGATCCCCCTGACCCTCTTTGCGCTGGACCCGGGACCCGTGGGGCGGCGCCGGGCCCTGGTCGTCGCGAGCGCCCTGGCGGTCCTCGCAGGGGGCTGGTGGCTCATCCGCAGCCAGATCGTGCTGCCCACGCCGGGCGCGATCCTCGGGGAGCTCTCCCTGGGGGACCGCCTGGCCCTCATGACCAAGACCACGGCCCACCTCGCCGGGATCGTCGTCTGGCCGCGGGATCTCAACCCCCACTACGACATCTCCGTCTTCTACCCGCCCCTGGTGGACCTTCGCACCTGGATTGGCCTGCTGCTCATCGGCGGGGTCGGGGGCCTCGCCGTCCTGGGCCTCCGGCGTCGGCGCCCGTGGGCCTTCGCCCTCCTGGCCGCGCTCGCCACCCTGGGTCCCGTCTCGGGGATCATCCCTCTGCGGGTCCTCGTCGCGGATCGCTTCCTGGTCCTCCCCGTCGCCTTCGCCCTCGTGGCGGTCGCCCTCGCCGTCGGCGCGTCCCGCTGGCGTCCCGCTGGTCTGGGCCGTCGGGCCGCCGTGGTCGCCGTGATGGTGATCCTGGGCGTGCTCGGCACCCGGTCGTGGTCCCGGATGACGGACTGGCGCTCCGTGCAGGTGCTCCTGGAGGCCCGGGTGCGAGACTTCCCGGGGAGCGTCGACGCACAGCTGGGGTTGGGGGACCACTGCCTGACCCGGGGGGACCTGGACTGCGCCCGGGTGCACGTGGACCTCGCGCTGGAGATCTATCCGGGGTACCCGATCGCCGAGGGAATTCGCGCAGAGATCGACGCCGCAGCGCCTCGGGAGGCGCAACCATGAGCGCGGGGTTCTCCAGGCTGCGGCGGGACGTCCTCGCCGACGAGCGCGGGGCCGCGTCCGTGGGCGGGGACGTCCGGGTGGGGCTCCTGTGGCCCGCTGGCTACGAGACCGGGATGGCGAACCTCGGCTTCCTCTGGGCCTGGGACGCGCTCCAGCAGGGGGGCTCGGACGTCCAGCGCTACTTCGCCCGGGTGGGACGCCAGCGCTTCGACCGCCCGGACACGGGCCCGCCCCTGTCCCTGGAGGCCGGACTCCCCCTGGGGGACCGGGAGGTGATCGCGGTCTCCATCGCCGCGGAGGCGGATCTGGGCGCGCTGGTGCGCATGCTCGACGCTGCCCGGATCCCACCCCTCCGGCGGGACCGGGATGGTGGCCCCGCGGTGGTGGCCGGCGGGCCCCTGACCCGGTCCAACCCCGCACCGCTGCTTGCCATCGCTGACGTGGTGGTCTGGGGCGACGGGGAGCCCGCCATGGCGCGCCTCGTGGAGGCCCTGGCCGCCGGGGTCGTGGACGGAGACGGCCTGCGGGAGGCCATGGCCGGCGCGCCGGGGGTCCTCCTGGACATCCTCCCGGAGCGCTGGAGCCCCTGCGTGGCCGAGGGCGTCCTCCCCGTGGTGGCGCGGGTGACGACGCCGCGGTCTGCCTTCCCCGGCATGCGCCTCGTGGAGCCCGTGCGGGGCTGCCTCCGGGGCTGCGCATTCTGCGTCTGCGCAGGGCGCGCCGCCCCGTTCCGGCAGGTGGATGCTGCGCGCACCCTGGCAGCGATCCCCGAGGAGGATCGACGCGTGGGCCTGGTGGGCGCCGGGATCGGAGACTGGTCCGATCTGGCTGCAACGGTCTCGGCCCTGGCGGATCGGTCGGTGGCCGTCGGGGTGAGCAGCCTCCGGGTGGACCGCCTGGACGGGGAGCTCCTCGATGCGTTGGTGCGCGCGGGAACGAAGACCGTCACCCTCGCCCTGGACGGCGCGAGCGACCGGCTCCGCGCCGCGATCCACAAGGGCGTCACCGGCGACCGGTTCCTGGAGGCGGTGGAGGCCTGTCGCGCCGCCGGGGTTCATGGGATCAAGGTCTACGCGATGCTGGGTCTCCCCGGCGAGGAAGACGAGGACGTCGACGCGCTGGCCGCCCTCCTGCGGGAGGCAGCGACGCGGGCCTCCATGACCCTGGCCCTGAGTCCCTTCGTGCCCAAGCGCGGCACGCCCCTCGCCGCCGCCCCCTTTGCGTCCCTGCCCGTCCTGGGTGCGCGCCTCGAGCGCCTCCGGCGCGGCCTCGCCAAGGGGGTCCGTCTCTCCCAGGTGTCCCCGCGGGAGGCGTGGGTGGAGCACGCGTTGTCCCACGCCGGAGTGGAGGACATCGACCGGATCGTTACCGCGGCCCGGGCCGGGGGGCGATTCCTGGATTGGCGTCGAGCCTTTGGCGATTGATGGGCGTGACGCGATACGGTATCGTGCGCCCTCTCATACGGAGGCAGCCATGAAGGACGGCCTGCTCAAGAAGTTCAACGGCGAAGGGGCCCGCGTCGCGATCATCGGCATGGGCTACGTGGGCGTGCCTCTCGGGATCACCCTCGCGGAGCAAGGCGTCGAGGTCTACGGCGTGGACCTCAGCAGCCACCGCGTGGACGCGCTCAACCACGGCCAGTCCCCCTTCCCGGACATCGCCTCCTCGCGCCTGGTCGCCCTGGTGGAGGCCGGGACCTTCCACGCCACGTGCAATCATGGGGTGGTCGCAGGGGTGGACGCGGTGATCATCGACGTGCCGACGCCCCTCTCCAAGACCCGCGAGCCCGATGTGTCCCTCGTGCTGCAGGCCCTGGATCAGGTCGTGGAGTTCCTGCGACCGGGGCAGCTCGTGGTCATCGAGAGCACCACCTACCCCGGCTTCACCCGGGAGGTGGCCGCGCCGCGGCTCGAGACCGGCGGGCTGCGGATCGGGCGGGACATCTTCCTGGCCTTCTCGCCGGAGCGGATTGATCCCGGCAACCCGATCTTCGGCGCGGACAACACCCCCAAGATCGTCGGTGGCATGACCGCCGCCTGCACAGAGGTGGCAGCGGCCCTGTACCGCAGGGTCACCAAGGAGGTGCACGTCGTCTCGAACACCGACACGGCGGAGATGGTGAAGCTCCACGAGAACACCTTCCGCGCGGTGAACATCGGGCTCGCCAACGAGGTGGCCCTCATGAGCCGGCGCCTCGGCATCGATCCCTGGGAGGTCATCGACGCCGCGGCGACCAAGCCCTTCGGCTTCATGCCCTTCTACCCGGGCCCCGGCCTCGGGGGACATTGCATTCCCGTGGATCCGATCTACCTGTCGTGGAAGATGCGGACCCTCAAGCACGCGGTGCGCTTCATCGAGCTGGCCGAGGCGATCAACTCCTCCATGCCCGATGTGGTGGTCCAGCGGCTCCAGGACATGCTGGACGTGCGGGGACGGACCCTCTTCGGGGCGCGGATCCTCGTGCTCGGCGTCGCGTACAAGCGGGACGTGGCGGACGTGCGGGAGTCCCCTGCGGTGGACGTCCTGCGCCTCCTCCTGGGCAAGGGTGCGAAGGTCCAGTACCACGACCCCTACGTGTCCACCCTCGAGGTGGAGGACGAGATCCTGGAGAGCGAGGACTGGGAGAGCGCCGCCGCCGCCTGTGACTGCGCCCTGATCCTCACGGACCATGGCACCATCGACTACACCCGGCTTGCGGACGCGGCCCCCCTTGTCTTCGACACCCGCGGCGTCACGCGCTCCCTGCCGCACCGTCCGGACATCATCCGGTTGTAGGGATGCGTCTCGCACTCAAGTGGATCCTGAGCATCGGGATCGGCGTCTTCTTCGTCTGGCTGGCCTCCCGGGAGTGGCCCGTGGATCGCCTGGTCTGCGAGGAGATCGGCCTCCAGGGTGCGGACCTGGTCTGCGAGGCCCCGGGGGGCGGCTGGCGGCTGACCCTCCCCTGGGCCCTGGCGGCCTTCGGGGTGCTCTGCTCGGTGCACTTCCTCCGGGTCCTGCGGTGGCGTCCCCTCCTGGAGCCCATCGCGCACCACGACTTCTGGATCCTCAACCGGGTCTGTGCCTTGAGCTTCATGGTCCTGTTCATCTTCCCTCTGCGCCTGGGGGAGCTGGCCCGTCCCTACCTCATCGCGTCCCACGGAAAGGTGCGGAAGAGCGCGGCCCTCGGGACCGTGGCCATGGAGCGGGTCCTGGACGGCCTGATGATGGCCCTCCTCCTCTTCGGGGTCCTGGTCACCCTGCCCGTGGACCACGACTCCGCCTCCTACTACAGCCTCCGGGCCGGGTCGGCGATCGCGGCGGCGGCCTTCCTGGGCGCGCTGGGCCTCCTGGTGGTCGCCCACCGGAACAAGAGCCTGGCGATCCGATGGATCCGGCGGCTCGCCTCCCCGCTCTCCCGGCCCCTCGCAGAGCGGATCGCGGGGATGGTAGAGCGGTTCATCGACGGCCTCAAGGCCCTCCCCACCGCGAGGAACGTCTTCTTCGCTGTGCTGTGGACCTTCCTGTACTGGTTGATCAACGGGTTCGCTTACTGGTTCCTGGCCCTGGGCTTCGGTCTCGGGGCCTGGGTGAGCCTCCCGGTGGCCTACGCGATGATGGCCGCGGTGGCCGTGGGCATGATGATCCCCAACCCCCCGGGGAACGTGGGCTCCTTCTGGTACTTCCTGCTCCTGCCGCTGTATGTCACCGGTGCGCCGGATCAAGGCGTCGGGGCGCTGGCCTTCGCGCTGTCAGTCTGGGGCCTGATGCTGGCACAATACCTGCTGTTCGCCGGGTACTTCCTGCTGACAGGAACGATCAACCTGCGGAGGATCTGGAAGATCCAGGTCCAGAAGGCCGTGGAAGAATAGGAGAGGGCTAGTAAGCCTTCTGTGTCGGCTTCCCGGTCTGACGCCGGGCCCGCATCCGCAGGGCCTTCCGGCGACGGCGCTCGGCCTCACGCTGCTTCCGCTTCTTCTCCTCGCTGGGCTTCATGTAGAACTTGCGCTTCTTGATCTCTTTGTAGACGCCCTCGTTGGCCATCTTACGCTTGAGAATCTTCAGCGCACGATCCACGTTGTCCCCATCGACGGTCACCTCGAGGGGTGCCCACTCGACTGCTTCTTTTAGACGCATAGAATATCACCCGCCTTTCTGCCGAAGTATCGGCGGGCGGTAGAGTACCCTTTCACCATGGAGTGTCAAGCCGAAAAGCTCAGGGGATGGCGGGACTCGCGAGGGGGGCCGGGTCCTCCAGGCCGAGGAGCTCGTACATGGAGTAGCCCAGGAACGGGTTCGACAGGACCGGTGTGGGCCCCAGAGCGACGAAGAAGTGCCGCCGGCCGGGAACGAAGACCACGCCGTGGACCGCGCCGTTGGTGCCGATGGAGACGCAGGTCTTCCAGGCGTCTACCGGGCACTCGCTGCCGTCGGTCGGGTTGATCCGATCCCGGAGCACCGCGACCGCGGCCTCCGGATCGAGCTGGCCAACGAGGCTGCCCTCCCCGGTGCCCAGGAGCACGGTCAGGCGATCGTTGCGCAGGAGGGTGGACTGCCCCGCCGGCACGGGGAGTCCGTGGGGCGCCGTGGCCGCCTCCACGAAGTGGTTGACCGCCCAGACCACGCCCGCATCGTCCAGGTGGCGCACCGCCTGGGCCGCGCCGGTCAGCTCGAAGACCGCGGCCTCGCCCAGGTTTCCGTCCGCCACGGTGAGGAGCTCCGAGACCATGTGGTCCTCGGACAGGATGAAGGCCTCCACGTCCTCGAGGGAGGTCGCGGTCTCGAGCACCTCCCGCACCATCTGCACGTGGGAGCGCCCGGTCCGATCGATGGACTCCTCCAGCGCGTCCGCGTCGTTGCTGGCCATGGAGAGGCCCGCCGCGGAGATCGCCGTGTAGGGGGTCACGTTCCCCGGGAAGCCGATGCTCGCCGTGGGGATCCGGCCCTCGGGGTGGCGCACGATGATGGTCGGGTTGCCCAGGAGGAAGTTGATCGCGTCCCAGTCGGACCAGTCCAGGTTGCGGCCGTGGAGCAGCTCACCGTCCGTCGTGGCGCCCCCGGCGGCCACGAACTGGGTGCAGAAGTTCATCTCCCACTGGAGGTGCTCAATGATCACGTCGCCCCACGCGAGCATGATGCACCGCTCGAAGGTCCACCCCTCGTCACCGAGGACGTCCGCCATGCCCTGGCACTCCTCCACCGCCCAGGGGTAGCTCATCTCCGTGGCCTCCTCGATGAACCCCATGGCCTGCGCGATGGGCTCCATGAGGGAGAGCTCCTTGGTGGTCTCCATGATCTCCACGGCGTCGATGAGCTGGTCCCGCATGAGGGTCGCGAACTGCACCCCCATGTCGTAGGGGGTGCCCTTGAGGCGCAGGATCCAGACCCCGTCCCGCAGCTCCACGTCGGGCTCGAAGTCGCTCTCCCAGGGCGTGGGACCGACGGGGACGTCGGGCGCGGTGTCCGCGGTCACCTCCGGTCCGGAGTCCTCCGCAGGGACCCCGCCGGACCCGCCGTCACAGGCCCAGAGCGCCAGCACCACCACGACCAGCATCGCCCTGTGCATGCCCTCACCTCCAGGCGCACTCTAATGCTTCCAGGCTCGCCGTGTCCATCCCGAGCTTGCCGCAGCCTGTGGTGGGTGGGTATTCTTGCCCTGGCATGGGGAGGTCGGGATGCGGTACTCGTGGATCCTGGTTGTGCTCCTGGCTGCATGTGGCGGCGAGGGTGGAGATGGGGGGAGCGCCCCCCCGGGGGACCTCCCCGCCCTGCCCGACACCGGTCCGGGGTCGGACACGGATCCAGGGCACGACCTCTGGGTGATCCCCGGTGCGGACGTGGCGGACGCGGCCGCCCCCGCGGATCTCCCTCCCTCCCCGGACGTGCATCCGGCGGACGGCTGGGCGCCCGGCGAGGTGAAGTCGCCGGGGAGCTGTGGCTTCATCGATGACTTCAGCAGCTGGGAGCCGCCCCTGACCCCGCCGGACTCCCTGCCCGAGAAGCCCGGGTCGCCGGCCTTCATGGGCGGATGGGTCGACCCTGTGGCGCATCCGGAGCCCCCCCCCGAGGCCCTCCAGGTGCTCCACCAGGGCACCCGGGAGGAGCTGGTCCTGCCGGGTTACCACGACGACATGCCCCTCTTCGAGCGGGCCCTGCCCTGGGAGGGGGCCCGGCGCTGCTTCGAGCTGCCCCACGGCGCGGTGATGCTCTCCGAGGCCGAGGCCTGGGGTCTCTACAAGGACCTCGCGGAGAAGACCACCGGCGTGAAGCTGGTCACCACCCTCGGCTGGCGCTCCGTGGTCGGGCTCCGGGGCGCGTCCCCGGGGACCTTCGATTGGAACGGCAACCCCCCGAACCGCTTCAACGACACCCTCGTCCTGCTGTGGATCGACGGGGACGGGCAGCGGCGGGTGCGGGAGCACGCGGCACACACGGACACCGGGCCCTACGACTTCGGCTGGCACAACTCCTCGTCCCTGCGCCCCAACCGCCGCTACGACTACGCCAACGGGTGGCACAAGGGCTACAGCGCGCTGCAAATCCAGGAGGAGGGCTACCGGGTCCGGGACGACACCAACAAGAACGGCCACTGGGACTCGGACCGCAACGGCTGGCTCCCCCCCGAGGGAGAGGACCACGACCGGGACGGGAGCGCCCACAACATCCACTGCGGCAACGTGGATGGTCCCCTCCTCGACGCGCCCGTCGCGAACACGTCCGCTGGCTGCCAGGTGATCCCGGGCATCGAGAGCTGGACCACCTTCATCCTGGACGCATGGACCGGGCTCGGAGATCCCGTGGACTACTTCCTCGTGGATGCCCGGGACGTGGACCCCACGGTGTGGTCCGACTGCGTCCCCGACGGCTCCCACGGTTGCCCCTTCCGGATCGACGGGCTGCCCTTCCAGGCTCAGGGGGACACAGCGGCCGCGGGGGAGTCCCTCTTTGACGCCTACAACTGCAGCCCTGCGGACGAGCGGGGCGCGGAGCTGGTCTGGGTCCTGACCCTGGACGCGGAGGGGATCCTCCACGCGGCGGTGGACGATGTGCCCGGGGACGGCCAGGACGTGGACATCCACCTGCTGGAGGGCGACGATCCCATGGCCTGTCTCGCCCGGGACGACGTGGAGCTCACCTGGGACATCACCCCCGGGCGCTACCTGATCGTCGTGGACACCTGGTTCGCCGACGGGAAGCCCCACCCGGGCCCCTTCACCCTCGACGTGTGGCTCGAATGAGGGGGCTGCGGCTACTTTCCGTCCCTGGGCTCCTTCCTCCGATGGTGCGCCCGGGCGGCCTGCTTGACCAGCTCCCGTGCCCAGTTGTCGGGGCGGTAGAGGAACTGCGCGGCGGGGGGGCAGAGGGGGGAGTTCGCGTAGATCTTGAGGTTGTACTTGCCCCCGATGAGGCGGTGCACCTTCCGATAGTGGCCCTCGGCGAGGACGAAGATGTCGATGTGGTACTCGTCGAGGGAGTAGCCCGTGTCCTCCACCACGAAGCACCCGTCGTGGAGATCGATGCCCCCGTCGGGCGCAGGGATGGGGATCCCCACGAAGTCGGGGAGGAAGACGATCTCTCCCGGGGGCAGGTGGCCGTTCTCCGCGATGGAGCGGAAGGGATGCAGGGGGACGTTGCTGCCCCAGCCCCAGGGAGCCTCGGCGCGGTCCACCTCGAAGAAGCACCAGCCGTCCCGGGCCGCGGGGTGCTCCTCCTGGAGGTTGAGCACCCGCCCGTCCTCCAGGACGCCGGTGCCCTCGAGGCTCACCTCCTTCGAGAAGGACGCGGCGACCGTCGCCAGGACCTTCCCCTGGCAGTCGATGAGGGGCACGTCCTTCGGGCCCTTGTGATTCCGCTCGAATGCGATCCAGTAGTAGGTGACCCGGAAGTCCCCCGCTTCGTCCCCGAACCGCGGGTCCCCCGCCGCAGGCCCTGGGGCCAGGAGTGCGAGGAGCGTGAGCAGGGCCGTCGGTCGCACGATGTGCACGGGATCCACCTCTTCCGTTGCCAGTACTTTAGACGTTTCGGGAGGGAAGACAAGACGGGAAGAACGACTTGATCTGTCAGATCCCGGGGGACATAATACCCCTCCGGATTTGGAGAAGGAGGGACGCACACCATGAAGCTCGCGGTCATCGGAACGGGGTACGTCGGTCTGGTCGCCGGTGTCGGCTTTGCGGACAGCGGCAACGACGTGATCTGCGTTGACATGGACCAGGGCAAGATCGACCGGCTCAACCGAGGCGAGGTCCCGATCTACGAGCCGGGGCTGGACAGCCGCCTCGCCCGGAACCGGGAGGACGGTCGCCTCATCTTCACCACGGACACCGCCGCGGCGGTGCGTGCGTCGTCGGTGATCTTCATCGCCGTGGGCACCCCACCCGGGGAGGACGGCTCCGCGGATCTCCAGTACGTGCTGGCCGTGGCCCGGGACATCGCCGCGGCCATGGACGGTCACCGGATCGTGGTGAACAAGAGCACCGTCCCCGTGGGCACCGCGGAGAAGGTCTTCGCCGCGATCTCCGAGGGCACCGACCACCCGGTGGACGTGGTCTCCAACCCCGAGTTCCTCAAGGAAGGCGCGGCGATCAGCGACTTCATGAAGCCGGACCGGGTCGTGATCGGATGCGCGACGGAGCGGGCCCGGAAGGTCATGGGCGAGCTCTACGCGCCCTTCGTCCGCACCGGGAACCCGATCATCTTCATGGACAACCGGTCTGCGGAGATGACCAAGTACGCGGCCAACGCCATGCTGGCCACACGGATCTCCTTCATGAACGAGGTCGCCAACCTCTGCGACCGGGCCGGCGCGGACGTGAACAAGGTCCGACTGGGCATGGGCACCGATCCCCGTATCGGGAACAAGTTCCTTTTCCCCGGCGTGGGCTACGGCGGCTCCTGCTTCCCCAAGGACGTCCAGGCCATGGTGCGCACCGCGACGGAGCACGACTTCGTCCTCGAAGTGCTGGAAGCGGTCCACACGGTGAACGAGCGCCAGAAGGGGCTCCTCGCCCGCAAGGCCGTGGAGCAGTTCGGTGAGGACCTCTCCGGTCTCCTCTTCGCGATGTGGGGGCTCGCCTTCAAGCCCAACACCGACGACATGCGGGAGGCCCCGGCGCTGGTCCTCGTGCGGGACCTCATGGCCCGCGGCGCGCGGGTGGTGGCCTACGACCCCGTCGCGATGCCCAACGCAAAGACCCTCCTCGACGAGGGGGTCGACTATCGGGACAACCCCTACGAGGCCCTCGAGGGCGCAGACGCGCTCATGGTGGTCACCGAGTGGAACCGCTTCCGCAACCCGGACTTCGAGCGGATCCGCAAGGCCTTGAAGCAGCCCGTGATCTTTGACGGGCGGAACCTCTACGAACCCGAGCGGATGCGGGAGCTCGGGTTCACGCACTACACCATCGGGCGGGGGACGGTCCGCAGCTGACCCCCCGACCCCGAGGAGACGCCGCATGAAGGCACGCAGGATCCTGGTCACGAGCGCGCTCCCGTATGCCAACGGGAGCATCCACATCGGGCATCTCGTGGAGTACATCCAGACCGACATCTGGGTGCGCTTCCAGAAGATGCGGGGACACGACTGCCGGTACATGTGCGCGGACGACACCCACAGCACCCCGATCATGCTCTCGGCCCGCGCCCAAGGCATCACCCCCGAGGAGCTCATCGCCCGGATGCACGCGGAGCACGCTGCGGACTTCCAGGAGTTCGGCGTCGAGTTCGACAACTACTACTCCACCAACTCCGAGGAGAACCGGGAGTTCGCCGAGCGGATCTACGGGGCCCTCAAGGAGAAGGGGCACATCCTCCAACGGAACATCGAGCAGCTCTACTGTGACCACGACGAGATGTTCCTGTCGGACCGCATGGTCCGCGGGACCTGTCCCATCTGCGGCGCGCCGGATCAGTACGGGGACTCCTGCGAGATCTGCGGCGCCACGTACAGCCCCACGGACCTCAAGGACGCGGCCTGCTCGCTCTGCGGCGCGGGGCCGGCGCTGCGCGCCAGCGACCACTACTTCTTCCGCCTCGAGGACTTCATGGAGTTCCTCAAGGGATGGATCGCCGATCCGGACCACGTGCAGTCGCAGATCCGCAACAAGCTGGACGAGTGGTTCGAGGAGGGGCTCCGCGACTGGGACATCTCCCGGGACGCGCCCTACTTCGGATTCAAGATCCCCGACACCGAGGACAAGTACTTCTACGTCTGGCTCGACGCGCCGGTGGGCTACATCGCCTCCACGAAGAACTGGGCCGACCGCAACGGCCGGTCCTGGGAAGAGTTCTGGCTGGACGAGGACGCGGAGATCGTCCACTTCATCGGCAAGGACATCGTCTACTTCCACTGCCTCTTCTGGCCGGCGATGCTCCAGGGCGCGGGCTTCCGTCCGCCGGACCGGGTGTTCGTGCACGGCTTCCTCACCGTGGACGGGAAGAAGATGTCCAAGAGCCGGGGGACCTTCATCAAGGCCCGCACCTACCTCGACCACCTGCCTCCGGAGTTCCTGCGGTATTACTACGCGTCCAAGCTCTCCGACCGGGTGGACGACATCGACCTGAACCTCGAGGACTTCGTCTCCCGGGTGAACGCGGACCTGGTCAACCGTCTCGTCAACCTCGGCAGCCGCACGGTGAACTTCCTCGCCCGCAAGATCGACGGCCGCCTGGGGCGGATCGACCCCGGCGCGGAGCCCCTGCTCAAGGCCATGGAGGACGGCGCCCGCAAGGTCGCTGAGTTCTACGAGGGGCGGCGGTACTCCCACGTGATCCGGGAGGTCATGCACCTCGCGGATGAGGCGAACCTCTACCTCACCCAGGCCGCCCCGTGGAAGGCCGTGAAGGACGACCCGGCGCGGGCGAGGGAGGTCTGCACCGCGGGCGTGAACATGTTCTATCGTCTGATCACCATGCTGCAGCCGATCCTCCCGGATCTGGCGGCGCGGGTCGGCGGGATCCTCGGCGAGGAGATCACCGCGTGGGATCAGGTCAACCTGCGGATCGAGGACCGGGAGCTGGGCGAGTTCGGGAGCCTGGTGGAGCGGATCTCCCAGGACGCGGTGGACGCGATGGTCGCCGAGGCCCGGGCCGGGTTCGAGGAGGCCGGCGCCCCGAAGATCGAGGTCGAGGCCCGGGAGGGCGCCGAGGACCTGGCCACCACGATCAACTACGACGACTTCATGAAGCTCGACATCCGGGTGGGCGTCGTGGTGGAGGCCGAGGGGGTCGAGGGCGCGTCCAAGCTCCTGCGCCTGCAGATCGATCTGGGGGAGCTGGGTCGCCGACAGATCTTCGCGGGGATCAAGAAGTCCCACGCCGCCGAGGACCTCCTGGGCCGGAAGGTCCTCGTCGCGGCGAACCTCGCTGCCCGCCAGATGCGCTTCGGCCTCTCCGAGGGGATGGTGCTGGCGGCGGGCCCTGGGGGCAAAGACATCCACCTCGTCGAGGCCGAGCCCGGCGCCAAGGCGGGCGACCGCGTCCGTTGATGGGGGAGCGTGGCGGTTCATCCTTGACGCCGTCTATGTGATCGATATACTCCTGCACCGCGAACGACCCCGAACCCCGAGGAGGAACGGATGGGCAAGGGCGACTATACGATCAAGAGTGCGCAGAGGAAGAGGCAGCGCCGCCTCAAGCGCCGCATGAAGCGGATCGCCGCAACCAAGAAGACCGACCGGGCCGCCGCAAGGTAGCCGCAAGGGCGTCCGGGAGCACAGCGATGCGCGACCCCGAATGCATCTTCTGCAAGATCGTAACGGGTGGGATCCCATCGGAGCGGATCCTGGAGACGGAGCATTGCCTCGTCTTCAAGGACATCCATCCCTCCGCGCCGATCCACTGCCTGGTGATCCCCAAGGAGCACATCCCCACGGTGAACGACGTCGCCGACGTGTCCGACGAGGTCCTGGCGGACCTGCTGCGGGCCGCTGCGGGGGCCGCAGCAGCGCTGGGTGTCGCCGAGGACGGCTGGCGCCTGGTGGCCAACGTGAACCGTGACGGCGGGCAGGAGGTCTTCCACCTGCACATGCACCTCCTCGGTGGCCGCCGGATGGTCTGGCCTGCGGGTTAGCCTGCGCATCCTTCCCCTGGCCCTGCTTTGCGTGTACAATCGACGCGTTCCCAACGCCTGTGTGCGAGGAGGGCATGATGAAGAAGGCTTTGATCCTGGTGGTGACCCTGGCCCTGGCCTTGGCGGGCCTCGTCGGCTGCGGCGAGGAGACGGACTCGGGGCAGACCATCGACAGCGATGTTCCCCTGGACGATGAGTACGGAAAGCCCCTGCTCGGGGACGAGTCCCCCAGCACCGGCAAGGGCGACTCCGTCAGCGGTGCTCGGGGACTTCCGGTGAGCGTGGACGACGCCTCGACCCAGGTCTGGGACGTGTCGAACGCGTGGCTGGACACGGACACCGCAGACGCCCGGATGGCCGGCATCGCATGGGGCGAGGCCTCCGGTCTGACCTGGGAGGAGAAGTACCGCCTCTGGATCGGCGGGATGACGAAGACCGCCTCCACCGGCGGCTACTCCGACTACGAGACCTTCACCCTGAACACGCCCTATGGGCGGACCCTCCCCGCACCGAACCTCGAGTGCGCCGAGACCGCGCTGTTCCTGCGGGCCCTCTTCGCGTCGTGGCACCACCTGCCCTTCTACGTCATGGCTTACTCCTCCGGGGAAGGCTACATCTACTTCGGCCACTTCGGCATCCGCACGGCCGCGGGGCGGTGGAGCAACACGCCCGCCTTCAAGAGCTACGCGGGGGACTACGAGAACCTGTCCCCCGCGGAGTACCAGGCCAGCTGGCCAGCGGACACGAAGCTGCGGGGCCGCAAGCTCTCCACCAACGGCGACGACGAGAACGACTTCCTGGGTGAAGGGAAGTACGCGGGAGCGTACTTCGACGAGATCCTGCTCAACAAGCGCGTGGGGCACTTCCTGATCTTCCTGCTCTCCTACACCGGCTCTGTGCACCTCGCGTCCGCGGACAACACCTTCAACCTCGACCCCCGGGCCATCAACGAGGGCGACGTGCTGCTGGAGCGCTGGCAGAAGAAGGGCATCGGCCACACCCTGGTGGTCAAGTCCGTGGACCACCTCGACTCCGGGCAGATCGACGCGGAGCTGGTCTCGGGCTCCATGCCCCGGCGGCAGCCCAAGTGGGAGGACGGCGCGAAGTCCAAGAGCTACTTCATCAACAACTACTGCGGCGGCCCGGGGGAGACCAGCGACGGCACCCCCTACGCCAAGCTCGGCGGCGGGCTCAAGCGGTGGCGGCAGCCCCAGGTCATCGACGGCTACTACTATCACATGGTGCCCACGGGCGACCGGGACGACTGGATCAAGGACAACGACACGGACACCCTCGCCGGCCGCATCGCGACCTTCGAGGGGCTCCTGGGCCAGCTCTCCCCCGAGGCGAAGAAGGCCATGCTCCTCGAGACCATCGAGGAGAAGCGCCTCCACCTGCGGAACTATCCAGCGTCCTGCTCCGCCCGCACCGCGCGGGAGGAGGCCTTCGCCGCGCTCTACGCGCTGGAGGCCGAGGAGTGGGGTCGGTCGGTGACCAGCGTGGACAAGGACTACCGGATCCTCGAGGACTACGTCTTCGCCGAGCTGGAGTACGAAAAATCCCGCACCTGTTGCTGGAACTCCACCACGCCGGCCATGTACGAGATCATCATGGAGGTCAACCTGGGGATCGTGTACGACGCTCAGACCCAGACCTGCAATCCGCCCGAGGTCTTCATGGTGAAGGCCGGCGGTTATCCGGTCTTCGAGGCCTACGCTGCGCAGCTCGGCAAGAGCGATCTCTGGGTGCCCTGGACCGCGGACGAGACCTGCCCCCAGTCCGGCGTCGCGAACGACACCGAGAAGGCACACGCCTGGACCCCGCTCTGTGACATCGCTGCGGACGTGATGGGCGAGGGCGGCAGCACGGAGCACCCCACCGGGTGCACCGACCAGTTCGACGGCAACAGCACCGCGACCGCGGCCCAGGCGGTGGGCCCGGGGAGCGTCGCGGCGCTCCAGATCTGCGGCGGCCTCTCCGACTGGTTCGTCATCGAGGGCGACGGCACTCCGTGGATGGTGACGATCACCTTCGAGAACGACGCCGGCGATCTGGATCTCAAGCTCTACGACGGGGGCCAGGCGGAGATCGCCTCCTCAGCCAGCGTGGGCGACACCGAGTCCGTGCGCCTCCCCGCGGAGGCCGGCACCTACTACGTCGAGGTCCAGGGCTACAACGGCGCCGAGAACACGTACTCGGTCAAGATCGATTAGCTGAGCCTGGCAATTCGCTGCAGATCGATGCGCAACACGCTCCTGGGGCATGGATCCACGCGATAAAGTCATTTCCTTAAGATTTGATTCATGGGAAACTCCTCCGGATGGTGACTCGAAGAGACAGATCAGCACCGCAGCCGGCCGCGACCTGCGTCCTTGCGAGTCCGACCCTCGCTGAGTTGTACCGGCGCCAGGGACATCCGGAGATGGCGGATCGCCTCCTCGCTGGCCTCGACAACGAGCGCTCCCCCGCACCGGTCCCCGAGGCGACCTTGCGCCGGGACCGCAGGGTCCGGGAGCTCCGCACGCTCCTGGCCCGTGTCCAGACCCGCCGTCGACCGGTGGAGGATCCCACCCCATGAAGATCCTCGTGCTCAACGGGCCGAACCTCGATGTCCTCCACCGACGGGATCCGGCGATCTACGGCGGCGCATCCCTGGCGGACGTCGAGGGCATGGTGATGGCCCTCGGGGCAGCGCTCGGGGTCGCCGTGGAGTGTGTCCAGTCGAACCACGAGGGCGTCCTCATCGACCGGCTGAACCACCTGGACGGCGACGTGTCCGGGGTGATCCTGAACCCCGGCGGTTTCACCCACACCTCCGTGGCCCTCATGGACTCCGTGGAGGCGGCGACCGTCCCCGTGATCGAGGTCCATCTCTCCAACATCGATGCAAGGGAGGAACTCCGGCGCACATCGCTGGTGGGCCGTGCCGCCGCGGGCCGCATCATCGGCCTCGGGGTCGACGGGTATTGCCTGGCGCTGCGAGCCCTGGCAGGCTCCGACCGGAAACGGGAGCAGAACGTTGGCTGAACAGAGGGAAAAGCTCCTCAAGAAGGTCGACCAGGCCCTTCAGGGAAAGAAGCTCAAGAAGGCCCGGACCCTCCTGAAGAAGGTCATCGACGCAGACCCGAACGACATCCGATCCAGGCTCCGCCTCGGGGAGGTGCACTTTCAGCTCGGCGACAAGGTCGAGGCGGTCGCGCTCCTGGCCCAGGTCGGAGACTACTACAGAGATCACGGCTTCCTCCTGAAATCCGTGGCGGTCTACAAGAAGATGCTGGAGGTCGACCCCGGCCGCTGGGATCTCCACGGTGAGCTTGCCAACCTCTACTTCCGCCTGGGCATGGCGCCCGAGGCGGTCAAGCAGTACAAGGTCCAGGTGCGGGCCCTCCTCAAGCAGGGCCGCATCGTGGATTGCCTCCACGTGGTCCGCCAGGTCCTGGACCTCGAGCCCGGCAACGTGAAGGACCGGGTCCGCCTCGCTGAGGCGTACTCCCAACACGAGCTGTACGAAGACGCAGCCCGGGAGTTCAAGGAGGTCCTGTCGGTCCTCGAGAAGAAGAACAGCCGGGGGCCCCTCTGGATCCAGGTCGCTGAGCGCTACCTCCACCACAACATGCAGGACGTCCAGGTGGCGCGGCAGCTCGTGGAGAAGATCATGGAGCTGGGCCGGCACAATCAGGCGCTGCCGTGGCTCCAGCTCTGCTTCGATTCCAACCCGGGAGAGATGGCCATCCTCGACATGCTGGCCACCTGCTTCGACTCCCTCGGACAGCCGAACAAGGCCATCGCGGTGCTCAAGATCCTGGCCAAGCTCAACGGGAAGCACGGCCTGAAGGCCGAGCGCGACGCCACCCTGATGCGGGTCCTCGAGATCGACCCCAAGGACGTCACGGCGAACCGGGAGCTGGGCCGCGGCGGGGTCGGGGACAAGACCGGGCGTGGTGAAGACATCGAGCTCGACTGGGACCTCCCGAAGGCGGCCGCGAAGCCGGAGGACGCACCGCCACCGATCCCGCCGGACGACGAAGAGGTGGAGTTCGGCTTCGAGGACGTGTGGGAGGAAGGGGCCGAGGAGGTCACCCTGGTCCAGGCCATGGACGAGAACCTCCTCAGAGAGCTGGGGCTCCTCGATGATGAGTCGAAGGAGGAGCTCGTCGATGTCATGCCCCTCCAGCGCAAGCTGGACGCTGGCGAAACCTTGACGCCGGAGGAGCTGATTCGCATGGGCGTAGACGTGGAGCCATCCGAGATGGAGGAGTTGGACTTCTTCCTCACCGCTGGCCTCACCGAAGAAGCCGGGATGCTGGTGAACGAGATTCTCCAGCGGCACAAGAGGAAGCAAGGCTAGGACCGAGGCCTCGGGCCGATTCACTCCGAAAGGGGAGTATCATGCGGAAGCGCTCGCTGTTCTCCATCGTCGCCATCGTGCTCTTCTTCTCGCTCTCGGCAGAAGCCCAGGTCAGCTACCGCGACCATGCGCTCGTCGTCGACAAGATCGAGGGCCCGACCCTCACCGTGCACTTCATCGACGTCGGCCAGGGAGACGCGGTCCTCGTCCAGGCACCGACCGGAGAGACGCTCCTCATCGACACCGGCCCACGGAAGCGGACGGCGAACCCCCTCTCCTACCTCCAGGCGCTGGGGATCGAACGGATCGATCGCCTGCTGATCACCCACAGCCACCTCGACCACACGGGCGGCTTCCTGAAGATCGTGAAGGCGCTCCCCGTCGGGGAGTTCTGGTGGTCCGGGCACTTCCACGCCACCAAGAGCGGCGCGACCCTCCTGAAGAAGGTCGAGGAGCTGAAGATCCCGACCCGTGCGCTCCAGCGCGGCGACGAGCTGACCCTCGGCAAGGACGTGAAGATCAAGGTCCTCCATCCTCCACAGACGATGAAGCCCGTGGATCACGACATCAACAACTACTCCGTCGTCATCCGCGTGACCTACGGAGACATCGACTTCCTGTTCACCGGAGACGCGGAGATCAAGGCAGAGCGGATGATCCTCGCAGCGAACCTCCCCGTGGAGAGCGAGTTCCTCAAGCTCGGACACCACGGGTCGGCGACGGCCACCACCCTGGCCTTCCTCAAGTCGGTCCACCCGGAGTTCGGCGTGATCTCGTGCGGCCGCAACAACAAGTACGGCCATCCCCACGACATCACCCTCGAGCACCTCACCGAGGCGGGCGTGGCCATCCTGCGCACCGACGACGTCGGCACCGTGGTGGTGCGGACCGACGGAAAGCACGTCTCCGTTCACCTCAAGGGCCAGCGCGCCACCCGTGTCCTGCTCCGCGACGCCGGGCCCATTACGCACGTGATCATCAACATCGGAAGGAGGGAGGACGATGAAGCACTTCAGTCTCTTGACCGTCTTGCTGGCCGGGTTCCTGCTCGCGAGCATCGCCTCGGCAGAGCCGCCTGAGCGCATCGAGATCAACAAGGCGACCCTGGAAGACCTGACCCAGGTCAAGGGGGTCGGCCAGAAGATCGCGGAGATGATCATCGAGTACCGGGATGCGAACGGCCCCATCGAGCGCATGGGCCAGGTCCAGGAGGTCAAGGGGATCGGCAACGCCAAGCTCAAGCAACTCGTGTGCTTCTTCTACGCGGAGAAGGAGGGCAAGCTCCCTTGCGAGATCGCAACAATCCGCCACGGCTCGGGCCCCGTCAACCTCAACACCGCCAACGCGAAGGAGCTGCAGACCCTCCCGGGGATCGGCAAGAAGAAGGCCGAGACCATCGTGGAGGACCGCACCCAGAACGGCCTGTTCCACTCGGTGGATGATCTCCAGCGGATCAAGGGCATCGGCAGGGGCATGGTCGACAAGCTCTCCGACCTGGTGTCGGTGCGCCTCGACATCAACCTGGCTCGGGGTGCAGAGTTCGAGCTCATGGGCTTCTCGAACGGCGACACCATCATCAAGTACAGGACCGAACACGGAAAGTTCGGCACCCTCGAGGATCTGAAGAAGGTCCCCGGAATCGACAAGGACCACATCGACAAGATCGCCGAGTATCTCTCCACGAAGTGAGTGCGTCGCAGGGAGAGCAACGCAGCAGGGCGGGATGCAGTGGAAGCCGAACGAGCAGGTTGCCAATCCTCGGCGAAGCTTGACAAAAACCCCGCTTTCCTGAAACCTTCCCGTGAATCTGTGCGCCTGGAGGAGGTCACATGTACCGTGCGTCCCTGATCCTCGCCCTCGCTCTGATCCTCGCCCTCCCCGCGCACGTCGCGGCGGACGAGACCTACTTCGCGTTCGGCGCCGAGCAGATCGAGACGGGGGGGAAGAAGCAGTTCGCGTTCATCCCCTTCGCGTTCCGTGCACCGCGGGAGGGCTCCCTCGAGCGCCGGGTGGCGCACATCTTCGCGAAGATCCATGAGCCCCGGGCGTCGGTTTACGGCGACACCTATCTCGTGATCAAGGAAGATCCCGACGGCGAGCCCGAGGCCTTCCTGAGCCTGGATCCGGCGGCGGAGCAGTTCCACCACATCATCGTCGGTGAGATCTACCTGACCATCGGCAACCTGGGGATCAACAGGCTCCACGTGAGCCCGTGGAACCGGTGGGTCACCGACGCGGACATCATCTACCCCTACTTTGCGCCAATGATCCCTCTGTGGGAGTCCCTTCCCCCGGCGATGTATTACCACTCGGTGGTGCGCCTGGACGATGGCGTCTTCCTGTCCGCCAAGGACTTCTATGCGAAGCTCGCCGCCCGGGACAACGCCGTGTACGAGCGTATCTTCGCGGTGCTCAAGGGCAACGTGGCCTATCCGAAGCTCCGGATCCTGTCCAGCTTCGGGCAGCTCAAGATCGCAGACCCGGCGGTGCACCTGATTCCCCTGCTCAAGGACACAGACCGGGAGGTCAAGTACACCGCCATCGAGATGCTGAGCGCTGACGGTCGCCCCAACGTCCTCGCAGCCCTTGCGGAGCTGGCGGACAACGACGTGGAAGCGGAGGCCCGACTCCGGGCCGCCCGGATCCTGGTGGCCGCGGGCAAGAGCAACTACCAGATCTACATCCTCTTCGAGAAGCTCAAGTCCCCGGACGCGGGCGTGGTCAAGGACACCGTGGTGAAGCTGGGCCTCTCTGGCGACAGGCGGGTCCTCACCGCCCTGGAGAACACCCTGATCCACACGGACGGTGCGGTACGGAAGGCCTCCTTCGACAGCATCCTGAAGCTGAAGGATCTGGACACCCTCAAGCGGATCCTCACCCGGCTCGAGGTGGAGCCTGACTTCCGTGAGCTGGCCGCCCGCACCCTCATGGCGGAGATGGACGGTCCCACGGCACAGATCGGACTTCGCTACCTCCTGACCGAGGCCTCGGACCAGGGCGCGCTGGATGCCCTGGACGTCATCCAGATGCGGAACGATACCGACATGGCAGCGGACCTGGTGGCCCTCTACCCGAACGGCAACACGGAGATCGCAGGCAAGGCGATCGACGTCACCGGCGCGCTGAAGCTCGTGGCCAAGATCCCGGACCTCGCGCAGGCCTCAAAGCGGCCGGAGCTCACAGAGAAGTCTCGTGACGCCATCTCGGCCCTCATCGCCACCCTGAGCCTCGAGCGCATCGTCGAGCTCGCCTCGGACCCGGAGCTGGTCGTCCGGGAGCTCGCCCTCCGCGGGGGCACCCAGTACGTCACCGACAAGACCAGGCGCAAGACGGTCCTCAGCATGCTCTACAGTGCATTGAAGGACAAAGACGTGACCCTGCGCCGTTCCGCTGCGATGGCCCTCCGTGACACCCTGGACCCCGAGGTCCAGAGCAAGCTCATGGAGGCCTCTGTGGACCCGGACCTCGAGGTCCGGCTTACGGTGGTGGATGCCGCCACGACGCTCTCCAACGAGCAGGGCGACAGGATCCTGCTGAGCCTCATCGACGATCCCGACGACAAGGTGAAGCTCGCTGTGGTGAAGGCCATCGGCGTCCGGAAGATCAAGGAAGCCATCGAGAAGCTCAAGTTCCGGGTGGACCATCGCGACCTCGAGATGCGCCGGGCGGTGCTCGCCACCATCGTGGCGCTCAACGACACCCCGGACGACCACAAGCAGTTCCTGGGCATCTACCAGAAGGCCATCTTCGACTCGGACGTCGAGATCAAGCTCGCGGGGCTCCAGGGGATCCAGTGGATCAATGACCCGAACGTGGTCGCGCTGCTCACAGACGGAACCCTCAAGTTCCACAAGGACCCCCGGATCCGCGCAATCACCCTCCTCGGCCTCGGCCGCTCCCGGGATCACAACGTGGTGGAGGACGTCGCCCGCGGCCTCGCCCTCACGGAGCCTCCCGAGGTGCAGAAGGCCGCGATCATCGGGCTCAAGCTCATGGGTCACAAGAAGGGCCTCCAGCCCCTGCAGGAGTTCGTCGTGGCGACGGACAGCGCGGAGCTGGGCGAGCTGGCGAAGGAAGCCATCAACGTCATCGAGAACCCGCCGAAGTCACTCCTCGACGAGTAAGGACCTGCGGCGAAACAAGTGGTGCATTCGAGCCCCGCTGCATCCCCGCCCGGTGCGTTGCGGGGCCCCCACCTCCCTCGACGTACCTCAAGTACGCCTGCGGTCGGCGTGCACCCCCGCGCCTTCCGGCCAGGGCGCTTCGGCGCTCTCGGTGCGATCCACATATTTCGCCGCAGGCCCTTCGGTCACGACAGCGAGCAGCTGGCGAGCGAAAAGATGTGTGGGATCGTCAGACGGCCACGGCCACGTAGGGGGCCGAGTCGAGTGGTGACACAAAGACCATCCACGACACAATCCCGGCAAAGTTGCTTCAGCCCAACTCTACCGATGCACTTTGGGTACTGGCGGAACGGTGCCCTGCTCCAGGGTGGCAACACATTTCCTGCCAGACGGAACTACGACTGCTGGGCGCACGCCCGCAGCACCCGCACACGGTAGTCCCGACGGTCGTCGCAGAGCCGTCTGCGCCTGGGGACCGATAGGCGGTCGCCAGTGTAGTTGCGGATGATGTTCAAGGCGAAATGGCGTACGACGGCCAGGTTTTCCGCTGCGTTGCCGGTACGAGTGCGGCTCGAGTCCTGGCCGAACGTCATATCCAGGCAC
>JBDRIT010000054.1:0-43601 GCA_043815665.1 Pseudomonadota bacterium | reverse complement strand
GCTGATGATCTCCATACAGAGCTTTGATCATCTCAGGCGCCTCCAGTCAAGAAGGAAATGATCAGCGAAGAAAAAAGGTGTCCTGAACATCCCCGGTCACCTGAGGGATTTTGGCTCATTGAGATGCGGTGAACGGTTACGAATGGACTAATGAGGACACCTACACGACCTCCGGAGACACATGGACGGATCCGACGACGGGGTTTGAGTGGCAGGTCACGCCTACGGGCGGAAAAATGAACTTGCCCGAAGCGAAGTCTCATTGCGCCGGTCTCTCTCTGGATGGCGGCGGCTGGCATTTGCCCAGCATCGGGGAACTTCGGACGCTGATAAGGGGGTGCCCGGCCACGGAGGACGGTGGAAGCTGTAACGTGGAGGAAGGCGATTGTCTTCTGGCGTGGTCCTGCCGAGACAGTTCGTGCAGCGGCTGCTCGGACTCCGATGGTCCTGCTGACGGTTGTTACTGGCCTGATGAAATGCAAGGAATATGCTCTTGGTACTGCTCGTCGTCGCCCGTCATGGACAGCGGCGGCGACGCGTGGTTCGTCTCCTTCAGCTCCAGCTTCGTCTTCATCGCCAGCGTCGGCTTACTCGTTCGCTGCGTCCGTTAGCGGCGTTTCCAGGCCGCCCCTAGTGAACGGTCCTAGGCTTCACCGCAGCCAGTAGGCGACGGCGCAGCGGCCAGGCGCGGGATGTTCCAGCGAGCTAGCGGAGCTCCCCCCGCAACGTATCCAGCTCCGCACGCAGTCTGTCCCGCTCGTCTGCTATTGCGTGGCCGATGCCAACGGCCTCGCCGCGGTCCCGCTCAGAGCGCACCAGGTCGGCGGTGAGTTGCTTCCTCCGATCTCCATGGATTTGTCATTCTTTCATTCTCCCCCCGACGAACTGCTTGTGTTTAGTAGGTACGATGGGAAAAACTGGGTGTGTTGAACAAAGTAGTCTTCTCGTTGGCAGCTTGAGGAATAGCATGCATATCAGATCGCTCTTGCTCCGTACTCTTCCAATCTGGTTGGTGGTAGCCAGTACATCCTCGTGCGGATCTGACTCGACGCCCGCGCAGGTTGACACCTATGGTGACCAGGTTCCGTTCATCGACAGCGTTGCGGACACGGGGGGGAGCGGCTGTCTCCCCAACTGCTCCGACAGGGAATGCGGTGACGACGGCTGCGGCGGTGTCTGCGGGGACTGCCCGCAAGCCGCACCCTTCTGCGTCGATGGACAGTGCGCGCTGGCTTGCGACCCCTCCTGCGCTGGAAAGGAATGCGGCCCGGACGGATGTGGAGGAACGTGCGGCGAGTGCCCGACCGCTGCTCCGTATTGCGTCGGTGACAAGTGCAGCGTCGAGTGTGTCCCGGCATGCGACGACAGGGAGTGTGGTCCCGACGGTTGCGGCGACGACTGCGGCCAGTGCCCGGAGGCGGCTCCGTTCTGTCTGGGTGGGAAGTGCCAAATCGAGTGCGAGACATCTTGCGAGGACAAGGAATGCGGCTCCGACGGGTGCGGCGGGAGCTGCGGTGCGTGCGGCTGCGGTCATATCTGCGACGAGGGTTCCTGCGTCTTCACCGCGTGCGCTCTCCTCGAATGCGGCGACGACGGCTGTGGTGGTTCGTGCGGGGACTGCGGGTGCGGAGAGTCATGCGACTTCGGCAAGTGCGCGTTCCATGGCTGCGATGGCAGGGAATGCGGCCCGGATGGCTGCGGCGGAACGTGCGGTGAATGCGCGTCGGATGGTCTGCCCTGCACCGATGAAGTCTGCGGCGACGGTGAGTGTTCGATGGTCCTGGACGGGGCGTCCTGCCTCATCGACGGCGCCTGCTGGTCAGCGAACGAGACCAACACCGAGAACCCCTGCCAGTTCTGCAACCCTGCCTCGGGTCAGGGAGCGTGGGTTACATCGGACGATGGTGTCCTCTGCGGAGCTGGGTTGTTCTGCTACCTGGGGCAATGCTGTGATCACTTCACCAACTGTATCGGGAAATCATGCGGGCCGGATGGATGCGGAGCTTCATGCGGTGAATGCCCCGATGACGGCCTGATCTGCACCGATGAGCTGTGCAATGAAGGCACCTGCGCGGCGTCGGTGAACTCGACCTATTGCTTGATCGAAGGCGAGTGCATCATGTCGGGAACCATTCATCCGCTGAACCCCTGCGTGAAGTGCGACCCTGCGACCCTACAGACCGGCTGGACAGCGATCTCGGATGGAACCCCATGTCCTGGAGGAGATCAGTTCTCGTGCTCTCAGGGAGCCTGTGTGTGCGTCCCCGATTGTGAAGCTCTGGATTGCGGCCCCGATGGGTGCGGCGGCTCGTGTGGCGTTTGCGATGATGGTCTGTACTGCACCGACGACAGCTGCGACGACGGGCAGTGTGCGTACATCGTCACCGAGAGCTTCTGTCTCATTGGCGGGGAGTGTGTACCAGCTGGAACCGAGAAGCCGGGGAACCCCTGTCAGACGTGCCAGCCCTTGGAATCGACCAACGCTTGGACAGCGATTCCAGACAGCACGCCATGTCCAGGCGGTGAGCAGTGGGCATGCATGGCCGGTGGATGCACCTGCATTCCAGAGTGTACTGGCCTGGTCTGCGGTGACGACGGATGCGCAGGGGAGTGCGGAACCTGTGGTCTTGGGGAAGGATGTCTGGCTGGTAATTGTGCTCCGGACCTTCTTTGGTCAATAGGGATTGGCGGTGACTCAATCGACAACTACTCAGACGTCGCTGTCGACACTCAAGGCGGGTTGATATTGGTGGGGGAGTTCAAGAGCACGTCTCTCTCACTTGGTGGAGACACTTTCACCGGGAACGGTGACGATACTCAGATGTTCATCGGCAAGTTCGACCAGGGTGGTATCCACCAATGGTCCAGGATGCTTGGAAGTAGCGGAGCGAGCTACGCTGGATTCAGGCCGAAGGTTGATACCGATTCGTCGGCCAACATCTTTCTCGGAGGGTACTTCTATGAAACAGGCGTTCTCGACCTTGGAGACAATCCGATATCGTCCCAAGGGAACGGTGATGTGTTTATCGCGAAGCTCACCAGCACGGGCGAACACCTTTGGTCTCACGGTTTTGGTGGCCCAGAGTACGAGACAATACAGGACATTGCGACGAGTGAATCGGGCGACCTTCTGATTACTGGATATTTTGGGAGCTCTCAGATCAGTTTTGGTGGTGAGATTCTTACGAACTCGAATCCTCCTGAACGTGATGTTTTCGTAGCCAAGTTTGATTCCTACGGCAACCACGTTTGGTCAAAGGCCTTCCCAGGAGGTGGATTCGACGAAGGATCAGCAATTGCCGTCGACACTCAAGGAAACGTTGTGGTCGCAGGCGGCTTCTTCTTATCCATCAATTGCGGTGGAGATCTGCTGGTTGCTGAAGATAACTACCGGGACGCCTTCGTAGTGAAACTGGACGCTGATGGCAACCACATCTGGTCGAGGGCATTTACAGGACAGGAGGCTGATGGGGCCACCTCAGTGGCAATTGGTCCTGATGGTTCGGTGTTCGTTGGTGGAACAACCAGTGGCGCAACTATCGACTTCGGTGCGGGTCCAATCAACAAGTACGGATGGGCGGCCCCATTTCTCGTAAAACTAGACTCTGACGGAAACTACGAGTGGGCGACTCTTTTCGACCTTGCGGGTAGCGTCGACGCCATCAAGACGGATCCACAAGGCTCAATATACATTTCTGGATTCTTCCATAGTGAGTCGGCGGACTTTGGTGGCGGTGTGTTTAAGAAGGCTGGCCCCGATGGGAGCACAACAACGGATATCTTCGTCGCTAGATTTGAATCAGATGGAGCCCATACATGGTCTAGAGCATTCGGGGGCGACAACACGGACGTAGCCTTTTCATTGGCCCTACACCCGTCAGGAATGGTGGTCACCACAGGGCACTTCGCTAGTTCACAAATCGACTTTGGTGATGGTCCGATAGCCAACAACGGCGACTCTGGAGACGACATCTACCTGATGGCCCTGAGCCAGTGACCAACGAAACCCGCCGAAAGTGTGACCATTGCGTGACCGAGGAGACTATAAAACCGAGGACACCGAATGCTCAGGGGCGGAGTTGAACCACCGACACGGGGATTTTCAGGCTCCATCTTCCTGACGAAGATCCCTGCTACTGAATCTGCTACGTCCAACCTGCCAAACCTGGACAGATCCGCACCTGCCACGTCAACATGCTCCGTTCGCTGCAATATGCGTCATCGCCCTTGAATACTGCGGTTGTTCCAATGGTGCCGGGGGCGGGATTTGAACCCGCACGCCCTTACGAGCAGGGGATTTTAAGTCCCCGGCGTCTACCAGTTCCGCCACCCCGGCGCGGTGCTGAACTCAGGGAATTGGTAGCAGATTGCGGCGTTGGACGCCAGCGGGCAGTGCATGACCGTCACGTATCGTCTCTGCACGGGGCGCCCCCCCGGGCCATCCTGGGCCTTCGACGGTTTCGCGCTGGGAAGTTGGGCAGGCAGGCTGCGGGGAGCTGCGGGGATGAAGGGCAAGAAGGGACTCTTGATGGTTGCTGGCGCGAACTCCCCCTTCGCCCCTCCGGGGCACTTCCCCCGGGGGGGGCAAGAGTACAGAGACCCAGTTGGGTTGGTTGCTGTGTTGCTGGGCCTGTCGGCTGACGCCCCTCCCACAGGGGAATCGGGCCCGGAGGGCCCTCCCACGGGGGGAGCTTCGCACGGCGCTTGATACGGGACCCGATGCTCACTAGACTTCCGGGGCCTGATGGGAGGTCCGATGCCGTCCGACAGCCCCATGATCCCCTTCGACGACGCACTCCGGATCGCGCTGGAGCATGTCCGGCCCGTGGGGACGGAGCGGGTGTCCCTGGCCGTGGCGGGCGGGCGGGTGCTGGCCGAGAGCATCCGCGCGGACCACGACATCCCCCCCTTCGACAAGAGCGCGATGGACGGCTTCGCGTGCCGGCGGGAGGACCTCGGGCGGCCCCTCACGATCATCGAGACCATCCCCGCGGGGGCGACCCCCAGGAGGCACGTCGGGGCGGGCCAGTGCGCACGGATCATGACCGGCGCGCCGGTGCCGGCCGGCGCGGACACGGTGTTCATGGTCGAGGTGTCCGAGGCCCTTGGCGGAGATCGGGTGCGGTTCACCGGCGCGGAGACCAAGCCGAACATCATCCCCCGGGCCGAAGACGTCCGGGCAGGGGATCGGCTTCTGGAGGCCGGAATCAGGCTGCGCCCCGACCACGTCGCGGTGCTGGCGTCCGCAGGGATCCCCGAACCCCTCGTTGGCCGGCGCCCCCGGGTGGGGATCATCGCCACCGGCGATGAGCTCGTGGAACCCGCGGTCGCCCCGGGCCCATCACAGATCCGGAACTCCAACAGTCATCAACTCGTCGCACAGGTCCAGGCGGCCGGGGGCGAGCCGATCTATTTCGGCATCGCAGGCGATCAGCAAGACCTGCTGGAGGCGACGTTCCGCAAAGCCGCAGCGGAGTGCGATGTCCTCCTGCTCTCCGGCGGCGTCTCCCAGGGAGACTTCGACCTCGTCCCCGACGTGATGCGGGCCCAGGGGGTGGAGATCCTCTTCGACCGGATCCGGGTCAAGCCCGGGAAGCCCACCACCTTCGGCGTCGGCGAGGATCTCGCGGTCTTCGGACTCCCCGGCAACCCGGTCTCCACTTTCGTGATCTTCGAGGTCCTGGTGCGCCCCTTCCTCCTGGCGACCGCGGGGATGGCCCAGGCACTGGAGGAGTGGACGACGCGCCTCGACGTGGCGATCCGGCGACGGCAGGACGACCGGGACGAGTGGCTCCCGGTCCGACGAACCGAGGACGGCGGCGTGGCGCCCGTGCCCTACCACGGCTCGGCCCACTTCCTGGCGCTGGCCGGGGCCGACGGCCTCACCATGGTCCCCGCGGGGACCCTCCACATACCCGAAGGGACGAGGATCCGTGTACGACCGCTTCCAACGTAGGATCGACTACCTCCGCATCTCGGTGACAGACCGGTGCAACCTGCGCTGCGTCTATTGCCGCCCCGCGGAGGGAGTCGTGCTGTTCCCCAGGGAGGAGGTCCTCACCCTGGAGGAGATTCACGACGTGGCCGCGGCCGCAGTGGACATGGGCATCCGCAAGATCCGCCTCACCGGGGGAGAACCCCTGGTGCGCAAGGGCATCGTGGGCCTGGTGGCCCGCCTCGCCCGCCTCCCGGGGCTCGAGGACCTGGCGATGACCACCAACGCGACCCACCTGGTGGACCTGGCGCCGCAGCTCAAGGCCGCCGGGCTCCGCCGGGTCAACGTGAGCCTCGACACCCTGGACCCGGACCGCTTCCGCACCCTCACCCGGGGGGCCCGGATCGAGGACGTCCTCGCCGGGATCGAGGCCGCCAGGAACGCAGGGCTCACCCCGATCAAGCTCAACTGCGTGGTCAGGGTCTCCTCTGACGAGCCCGACGCCCGCATGGTGCGGGCCTACGCCAAACAACACGGCTACCAGGCACGGTTCATCCGGGAGATGAACCTCGAGACCGGGGACTCCTGGGTCGTGGAGGGGGGCTCCGGCGGAGACTGCCGCCGGTGCGGACGCCTCCGCCTCACCAGCCGGGGCGATGTCCTCCCCTGCCTCTTCAGCGACCTGGGATACAACATCCGGGCCCTGGGCGTCCGGGAGGCCATCGTCGCCGCAGTACACCACAAGCCAGAGTCCGGGCGTTGCAGTCGGGATCATTCATTCCTGTCCGTAGGAGGATGACATGGGCGAGCTGAGCCACGTGGACGGCGAGGGACGGGCCTGCATGGTGGACGTGGGTGACAAGCCCATTGTCCGTCGCCGCGCGGTGGCCACGGGCCGCATCGACCTGGCGCCTCAGACCTTGGCCCGGATCCGGGCCAATGAGATGAAGAAAGGGGACGTGCTCACCGTGGCCCAGATCGCAGGCATCCAAGCGGCCAAGCGCTGTCCGGAGTGGATCCCGCTCTGCCACCCCCTCCCCCTCACCAAGGTGGACGTGCGCTTCGTGATGGACGACCACGGGGTCGCCGCCACGGGCGAGGCCGCCTGCACGGGGCGCACCGGTGTCGAGATGGAGGCGCTCACCGCGGTGAGCGCGGCACTCCTGACGGTCTACGACATGTGCAAGGCCGTGGACAAGGCGATGGTCATCAGGGATATACGGCTCCTCGAGAAGACCAAGGAGGAGGCATGAACACCGGCGGGACCTTCGAGGTGGTTGCAGTCAACCTCTCCGAGATGAAGGGCACGGTGAAGCACCCGGTGGACGGGGTCACGGTGAACGAGCGCGGCCTCGCGGGCGACGCGCACGCGGGCCTGTGGCACCGCCAGGTGAGCCTGCTGGGTCAGGAGGACATCGACCGTTTTGCGGAGGGCCTCGGCCGCCCCCTCGCACCCGGCGAATTCGCCGAAAATATCTCACTCGGGGGCATCGATCTCAGCGATGTCTCGGTGCTCGACCGCCTCGTCATCGGGGACGTCGTCCTCGAGGTGACCCAGATCGGCAAGAAAATGCCACGGGGACAACTGCGCGATCTTCCAGGCCACCGGGGACTGTGTCATGCCCCGCAAGGGCCTCTTCGCCCGGGTGATCCACGGGGGCACCGTCCGCTCCGGAGACGCCGGGCGCTGGGAGCCCCGCCCCTTCCGGGCTGCGGTGCTCACCCTCAGCGATCGGGCCCACGCGGGGGAGTACGAGGACCGCAGCGGCCCGCGGGTCCAGGAGCACCTCGTGGACCACTTCGGCGCCACCCGGTGGCACCTGGAGACCGCGGTCACCGTCCTCCCCGATGACGCCGAGCTGCTCCGCGAGGCCCTGGTCCGCCTGCGGGACGACGGCGTCGATCTGGTGATCGCCACCGGTGGCACCGGCGTCGGGCCCCGGGACGTGACCCCCGACGTCGTGACCGAGCTCGCGGACAAGTTGATCCCGGGGATCATGGATGCGATCCGGCTCAAGTACGGAGCGGACAAGCCCAACGCGCTGCTGTCCCGGAGCGTCGCCGCGGTCCTCGGCGGCAGCCTGGTCTACGCCCTCCCCGGATCCGTCCGGGCCGTGGACGAGTACATGGTGGAGATCCTGAAGACGACGGAGCATCTCGTGAAGATGCTCCACGGGATCGGACACTGATCCCAAGCCCATGGTCCCGCCAGCGATCCGTGGTTGCACTTACGGGATCGGGATGATGTTGGGGACGAAGCCGTCCGGGATGTGGGGGCGGGAGGTGAGCCAGAACACCGGACCGAACAGCCCGCCGGCCTTGAACTTCACCTCTGCGAAAGTCACCGCGCTGTTCGCGAACTTCCCGTCCAGGGTCCCCACCTCCGCGGCCCAGATGCCCGAGCCCTGTTCCTGGAGGTTCCAGGTGAAGTAGGTGAGGCTGCCGTCCACGCTCCAGTGGAGCTGGACCTCCTGGACGTCGTAGCCCGTGGGCCCCGAGAAGGTCACCCCGGCGATCGCGCAGTCCCAGACGAGCCAGGTGTCCTCGTCGAAGCAGATCCAGGGCTCGATGGTCACCAGGGGCATGGGGGGCAGCTCCGCCACGTCCGCGTCCTGGCCGAAGACCCGGTGGAACCAGGCGGTCAGGGAGCCGACGATCATCTCCTCCGCCGCCTCGGAGCCGTACAGCACGGCGAGGGGGCCGTGGTCCCAGTTCTTGATCGCGAGCATCCGGTGCCCGGCGGCCGCGCCACCCAGGTCGTCGAAGCTGAGGGCCATGCTGTGGATCGGGAAGAACTCGTCCTGGGCACCATTGATGAGCAGGGTCTCCCCGAAGGCAGTCACCAGGTAGTTCTTCGGGTCCAGGTACTGGACGTAGGCCTGGAACTCCGGGGACGCGGGGGTCTTGGGCTCGGTCATCGCGTCCAGGAGGTCCACCTCCCAGCCGGGCACCGGCGTCGCCGCCGCGGCCAGATCCAGGTAGCCGCACGCGCTCACCGGCACCGCCGCCTTGATCCGGGGATCGACCCCGTTCACCATGAGGGTCGCCACGGAGCCGCCGGAGTACCCGGTCATGCCCAGGCGGGACGGGTCCACCTCCGGGAGGGTTGCCAGGACCGAGAGCCCCCGGATCGCCGCGACCGCGTGCTCCCAGAACCAGGACGCCCGGGGGTCCGGGATCGTGTCGAAGAGGTGATCCGGCGTGGAGCCGGTCCCCTCGGAGAGGCCCTGGCCCGGCCCGGAGTAGGCGAGCACCGCAACCCCCAGCTCCCGCGCCGGAGTCTTCGCTGCGTTCCCGTCCGCGTTCCCCCCCAGGCCGTGGGCCTTCACCACCCCCGGAAGGGTCCCGCTGCTCCCGACCGCGGACAAGGGCATCGCGACGAAGGCCTCGATGCGCACCGGGGAGAGGGTGCAGGCGTCGACCTGATAGGAGGTGTAGCGGATCTCCGAGAGCTGGATCGGAGGAAAGCCCTCGGTCCAGGTCGCCACGATCTCCACGTCCAGGGTGGACGGATCGATGAGGAGGGGCATGTCCCAGAGGTCGCCGATGGGGCCGTCGTAGGGGTCGGGCCCGCAGGCTGGCGGCGGGAGATCGGGGGGGACGTCGGGGTGGAGGAGATCGGCCGCGTCGACGTCGAGGACGACGTCGATGTCGACATCAGAGAGGAGGTCCGTCGGGGTGTCGATGGGCACGTCCACAAGGGCGAGATCGGGGATGACCTCGGGGACCTCTCCGCCGACATCGGCGTCGACCGTGGCGTCCAAGAGGGCTCTTGGCCCATCCCCGAGAACATCAGCGCCCTCAACGATGTCGCTCTGATCCGAGCCTGCGGAGTCCACGCCACAGGCAGCGAAGACCCCGGCAACCAGGACGAGAACGATGAATCCTGGCCTCCTGCGTACCATCCGGCGCTCCCCTCCTGGTTCAGGACAGCATACACTGCAGAGGGGTCGACGCCTCCTGAATTTTCGCTTCCCGTCGTGTGGGCGCGGCCTTGTGCGCGCGAGCCCCATCGGGTACTTTGCTCACATCGGACCCGTCAACCGATCCAGAGCCACGGAGGCGTCACATGCGTCGATACATCATTTCGGTTCTCATCCTGCTGGCCGCGCTCGCCCTGACCACCTGTGGAGGCGGCGGGGACGACGGGGGCGGCGACATCATCGGAGGTCAGCCATGCGACCTCATGATCACCGAGATCATGAACTACCCGTCGGGCACCCTGGTCGGGAACGAGTGGATCGAACTCCACAACCCCACGACCAAGGCCATCGACCTCACGGACGTCTGGATCCGCACCGACGAAGACGCCCGTCTCTGGTTGCTCAAGGACCTCCTGGGCCCGGTGATGATCCAGCCCGGTGAGTACTTCCTGGTGTGGCAGGTCAAGAAGGACGTCCCCATCGCGCTGGCGGAGGACGGCTCCTTCCGGGTCCTCTATCTCCCCGAGGACCAGTTCGACCTCAAGAAATCGGATCTCACCATCTCCCTGCGGACCGAGGACGGGACGGAGCTCCACAAGATCTCCATCGGCGCAGCGGGGTCGTCCTGCGATCCCGCCGCGCCCACCATCGCACCCCTGAACGACGACACCAAGGGCGCGTCCATCGAGCTCCAGGAGGGCTTCCTCGGCTGCACCGACTCCATCCTGAAGTGCGAAGCGTGGGGTCCGGCCTGGAAGAATGCCCTGATCCCGGGCAGCTCCGACCGCGGCACGCCGGGGCAGGGGCCCGAGACGAAGCCTACCGGGGCGTCCCCCACCCCGGGCTCCCTCGCCGTAACGGAGATCATGTCCGCGTCAGGTGAGGCCTGCGGCAAGATCGACTGGTTCGAGCTGTTCAACCCCACGGGGGCCGCCCTGAGCCTCGAGGGCTGCACCTTCGGCGACGGGACCGCCAGCGGCGACACCGTGGTCAAGAGCCCGGTCATTGTGCCCGCAGGCGGATACGCGGTCCTGGCCCAGGCGGACATGGACGGCGTCGACGAGGACGGGATCATCTCCGGACCCAACCTCAACAAGACCGGTGACACCCTCTACCTGATCTGCGGCGGAGCCAAGATCCTCGAGGTGACCTACGGCGGCGGCGAGGGGGAGCTGCCCAAGCCCCAGGACGGGAAGAGCATCGGGGTCTGCTTCGACAGCCTCGGGGAGCCCTATACCGTAGCGACGCTCCATGATCCGGTGAACTGGGCCGTGACCGACGCCGGCGCGTCGGGCTGCGGAGACGACATCGGCTCCCCGGGAGTGAAGAACATCCTCTGCCACTGCGCTCCCGCCTGCACGCCGGGGCTCTGCGGCGGAGATGACAGCTGCGGCAGCCTCTGCGGCTGCGGCGAGAACGGGACCTGCGTCGACGGCGGCTGTGTCTGCGACGTGGCGCCAGACTGCGCACACAGGGAATGCGGGGACGACGGCTGCGGCGGCTCCTGCGGTGCCTGTTCCGCCGGCCTCTCTTGCGCGCAGGGCGGCGGCGGCGCCTGGTGCACCCGCACCCCGGGAGCTGGGGAGGTGGCGCCCACGGAGATCATGTCCAACGGCGGCGACACCTGTGGCAAGATCGACTGGTTCGAGCTGAAGAACCTCGCCGATGTCGCGCTGGATCTGGAGGGCTGCACCGTCGGCGACGACGCGGCCACGGGGACCCACGTGTTCTCCTCGGCGTTGGTAATCCCTGCGGGGGGCGAGATCGTCATCGCAGGCGCGGACATGGCCGGGGTCAACGAGGACTACGTTACATCCAAGCCCAACCTCAACCAGAGCAACGAGCGCCTCTGGTTGACCTGTCCCGACGGGGCGGGCGGGGCGGTGTCCCTCTTCGAGGTCTGGTACGGCACCGGGAAGGCCGGCGATCTGCCGGGCACCGCAAAGGGCGTCTCGATCCAGGTCTGCCCGGACTCCCTGCCCACGCCTGCGACGGTGGCCGACTACCTCGCCGGGGCGAACTGGCAGCTCACCACAGCGGCGGCCACGGGCTGCGGCGACGACCTGGGCACCCCGGGCATGCCCAACCCCTACTGCGCCTGCGACCCCACCTGCACGCCCGGCCAGTGCGGAATGGCAGACGGCTGTGGGGGGGACCTGCGGCTGCGGCGGGAACGAGATCTGCGCGGGCGGCCAGTGCGTCTGCCAGGTGACCCCGAGCTGCATCGGCAAGGTCTGCGGGGACGACGGCTGCGGCGGCTCCTGCGGCGACTGCACCGGCCCCGAGAGCTGCCTCGCGCTGGAGTCGGGCAGCTACTGCGTCCTGGCGCCCACGCCCGGGGACCTGGTGGTCACCGAGGTCCGCTCGAACACCCCCGCTCCCTGCAGCGGGGTGGACTGGTTCGAGCTCCTCAACTTCACCGGCAGCGACATCTCCCTCAAGAACTGCGTCATCGGTGACGACACGACCAGCGGGGAGCACACCATCGACCAGGCGGCCATTGTCCCTGCGGGCGGCTACGCGGTGCTGGCCTCCGACAGTCTCGGGGACGTGGGGATCGCGTACTTCTTCTCCAAGCCGAACCTCAATCAGAGCAACGACTCGATCTACATGCGCTGCCCCGACGAGGCGGGGATCATGAACCAGCTGTTCTGGCTGCACTACGGCACGGACGTCCCCAACCCATCGGGCACCGCGTCTGTGGGCTACTGCCCGAACCTGGGCCCCGCGGCCCCCGCCGCGATGGACTATCTCACAGCGGAGCACTGGGGACTGAGCTCCTCGGGGACCTACGGCTGCGGCGGGGACATCGGCAGCCCCGGGCTGGCCAACCCGAACTGCGACATCTCCTGCGAGCCCCAATGCGCCCCCCCCGCGTGCGGCGGGGGGAACGGCTGCGGCGGGACCTGCGGCTGCCCCGGGGGCCAGTCCTGCGTGGAGGGGACCTGCGAGGGGATCTGTGTGCCCCAGTGCAGCGGAAAGACCTGCGGCCCCGACAGCTGCGGGGCGACCTGCGGGACCTGCGACGAGGGCCTCGACTGCGTCGGGGGGGCCTGCCTGGCGCCCCCCGCCTGGCTCGTGATCAACGAGCTCAACGCAAACATCACCGGCGGCTGCGATCTGGTGGAGCTCCGGGTCCTCGGGGAGGGCTCCCTGGGCGGGATCGTGCTCAAGGAGCGGAACTCGACCGTCGCGACCTTCGGCCCGGTGGCGGTCTCCATCGACGACGTGATCGTGGTGCACTTCGACTCCGCCGACGCGGCCTGCAATCCCCTGGGAGCCGCGAGCGAGAGCGCATCGAAGTCCGAGCTCGACGCCCTCACCTACACGGTCACCTACGACGCGGCGTGGGACGTCTTCGTCTCCGACGACGGCCTCACCGCGACGGACAACGTGCTGACGCTGTACGGACCCGGCGGGGACATCCAGGACGCGGTCTTCCTCACCGACGCGAACGACCAGGGGGACGCGGCCGCCGGCACCGAGGCCCAGGCGGCCATCGTCGCAGCCGCCGGCGAGTGGACCGACCCCGACGGGACGGTCCCCGTGGGCGGCTACGTCGACGGCGCGTTCAACGCCTCCGCGGTGGTGGGGCTCAAGGGCACCGGCACCACCTCGACGGGAGAGACCCTCCAGCGCTTCGACGACTGGGACACGGACACCAACGAGGACTGGACCCTGTGGATCCACTCCTGGGGATTCCTCAACGACGGGCAGGGGTTCTGAGCAAGGCGATCTGCATTGCTTGAAGCAGTTCGAGGTGTGATGCGGGAGTTGTCACGGCAACACAGAGGGGCCAACACGCCTGGCTGACCCCCCCGCTCCAGTAGCGCGGCTTCGCCGGGCTCCCTTCTCTCCCCCCTCGGGGGGTGCGAGGGGGTTCTTGATGTAACCGCTAACTCACGTTTCCAGGTGCCAACCTCCCCCCCGTCGCCTCCGGCGACGTCGCCCCCAATGGGGGCGATTTTTCCGTGCATGCTGTGACGTTCGGGAGGGCTTCGGGCAGGTGCCGAGGCCATCGGTGGGTTGCACTTGGCACGGGAAAAAATCTCCCCCTTGGGGAGGTGAGCTGCAAAGCAGCGAGGAGGGGGAGGACCCTCGGCACCGTACACTCCAAGCTCCCGGTCACTCGCCAATCCGTGGATTTCCTCCAGGCCCTGGTCCTTGTCCGAGGCCATGGAAGTACCGGCACCGCCCACCCCGTCCCCGGGGGGGGAGGAGCGAAGCGACGGGAGGGGGGGGGGGGGGGGGCCGGCCTACCCACCTTTATCGCGAAGCACCGATGACCAACGAGACCGCCGCCGTTGACAGGATCGTGCCAACAGGGATGTGACGAAGAGACAGCCCACGGGGGAGCTGGCCCGAAGGGCCTGAGGGGGCTGGACCCCGTGCAGAGACTCAAGTCCCCATACCGCTTCCGAGCAGATTGCGGTCCAGAGACTTCATGTACTGCACGGTACATTAGAACACCTGGAACGTCCCGTGGGTCATGGATGTCTGAGTCCGGTCGACGAGCTCCCGGTTCGGATGGGTTCAGGGGTCGCGGCGCCAGACGAGGGCGAGACCGGAGAGGATCAGGGCGAGGGCCAGGGCGCGGCCGAAGGTGAGCCACTCCAAGAGGCCGAGGTTGCCCAGGAGGACGACCGCGCCGACTGCGACGAGGACGATGCCCAGGGACTTGCGGCGGGCGGGGAGGTTCTCCAGGAGGTTGGAGAGGTTGCCCAGGAGCACTTCCCTGGGGGAGGCGCCGGACATGTCTTCGGTTGGGATCAGGAGCGCGAGGAGAACGTAGATCGCCACCCCGACACCGCTGGCCAGGGCGAGAACCGCGAAGGCCACCCGGATCAGGTTGGCGTCCACGCCGAGGGTCTCGCCGATACCTCCGCAGATCCCGAAGATCACCGCGTCGTCACGGCTTCTGTACAGGCGGAACATCCCGCGCCCCCTCAGTTGACCACGCGGCGGGTCTCACGGGACGCGCGCCGCCGGACATAGCCGGTCTCCAGGTCAACGCTCGCTACAGCCAGACCGGTCTTCTCCTCCACCGCGCCCTTCACCGCCTCCTGGAACCGATGGCCCGCCGCCACCAGATCGACAACGGGACGGAGGAGGACCTGGCAGCTGAGGACCAGGGCCCCCGCCTCGGTCTGACGGACCGCGCAGGTCACGTCGTCGATGCCGCTGATCTCGCCGCCCACGTGGCGGGCGATCGCGCTGATCGCGTCCTTCCGGATCCGGAAGGCCCCCCGCTCGTCCTCCCGAAGGAGATAGAGCGGCCCCTCGCTGCGCCCCACGAACTGGAGCACCACGAGGGCCAGGCCGACGAGGAGCAACAGACCGGCGACCAGGACCACCCAGAGCACCGCCTGGGTCCCCGCGGTGGGGAGGCCGTGCAGCCAGGCCAGGACCTCCTCGAGGAAGCCCAACCGCCCGGGGGACACCCCACCGGTCACCAAGCCGATGGCCACCAGGGCCCCAGCCAGACAGAGGACCCCGAAGAGGGCCGCCGCGGTCCGGGTGATCAGGTTCACCTCACCCTCGGGGTGGGCTCGGGGGCGGGCTCCTTCTCCTCCTCGTCGAAGTGGACGCCCACGACGTTGATGTTGCACTCGACGACGTCCCGGGCCAGCATCGTCTTCACCTGGTTCGTGATCGCGCTGCGCAGGTTCTCGGCGACCTCCTGCACCGGGTGACCATAGGCGACCACCAGATCGACGTCGAACGCGACCTCCTGCTCCCCGACCTCGGACTTCATCCCCGCGTCCAGGGCCTTGCCGCCCTTGAGCCGGTCGATGATGTTGGTCTTCCCGAGGCTGTGGACCCCCTTCACGGTGCGGGCCGCATGACCGGCGATCTGGTTCACGACCTCGTTGGTGTACATCGTCTTGCCCTTCATCACCCTCTCCTTCTCTCTCTCATGTTGGTCGTTCCCTCCCCTGGACGGGGCATCTGCGAATGTGGCACGTCCCCGCCACCGGAGTCAACGACAACGGGACCGACCTTGACCGGATCCGTGGGCGGGGCGTATCATCAGGCCGGATTTCAGAGGAGGACCCCGATGTCCTGCGACCGCGCTCAGGAGAACATGGACCTCTGCACCTGCTCCTACCCGGGCTGCCCGCGCAAGGGCAAGTGCTGCCAGTGCGTCCAATACCACCAGCGCATGGGGCAGCTCCCGGGCTGCTTCTTCCCGAAGGACGCAGAGGCCACCTACAACCGCTCTTACGAGCACTTCGCCCGAATCGTCATGGGACGGTAGCGGCGCCGTGCGAGTCGTCATCATCGGCGCCGGCGAGATCGGCTCCAACCTGGCCCGCAGCCTGTCCACCAGTCATATCGAGGTCGTCGTGGTGGACATCGACGAGCAGCGCATCGCTGCCCTCGAGGACGGGCTGGACGTGGAGACCATCCTGGGCTCCGGGGCGGACCCCGGGGTCCTCCGGGAGGCGGGTCTGGACCGCGCCTCCCTCTTCATCGCAGTCACCGATCGGGACGAGACCAATATGATGGCCACGTCCATCGCGTCGCAGTACCTCCCGGCGAACGCGAAGCGCATCGCGCGGATCCGGGATCGCGTCTACCTCGAAGACCCGAAGCTCCACGAGCGCTTCGGCCTGGACGTGGTGATCAACCCCGAGGGGCTCCTCGCCGAGAAGATCCGGCGAATCATGGACATCCCCGACGCGCACGATGTCCTCGAGTTCGAGGAGGGCCGGGTGCTGGTGGTGGCCTTCCGTGCCGGGAGCCACGGGCCCCTCTGCGGAAAGACCGTCGCCCAGCTCGGGAAGCATCGGAGCCACCTCGACTTCGTGATCAGCGCGATCCTCCGCCCCCCGGGTCACGGGAGCATGCGCCAGAAGGTGATCATCCCCCGGGGGAAGGATTCAATCCAGGCCGGGGACCTGGTCTACTTCGTCATCCCCAAGGCGGCGCTTCCCGATCTCTGCGCGTGGGTCCGCCCCGAGGCGCAGCACGCCCGCTCGGTGCTCGTGGGCGGGGGCGGCGAGAACTCGATCCGCATCGCGGACGCCCTCTCGAAGGCGGGCTACAAGACCCGGCTCATGATCCCGAAGGCCGACCAGGCCCGGGCTGCATCGGAGCGCCTGGAGAAGGTCCTCATTCTGAACGCGGACTGCGCGGAGTTTGAGACCCTCGCGGACATCCTCTCTGACGGCATCGACACCTACGTGGCGGCCAGCAAGAGCGAGGCGGTGAACGCGCTCACCGCGATGATGGCCCGGAGGCTCGGTGTGACGCGCACCTTCACCGTGACCAATCGCTTCGACTTCATGCGCATGATCAAGTCGGTCCATGACGGCGTGGTGCTCAACCCCTTCGACATCGCGGCGGCCCAGGTCCTGCGCGCGATCCACACCGTCAATGTCCTGGACGTCCACCTCTTCGCCGGGGAGGACGCGGAGGCCTTCGAGCTCATCGCCCCCCAGAAGTCCCCGATCCTGGGCGTGCCCCTGAAGGATGCGAAGCTCCCCACGGGGTCCCTCGCCGCGCTCATCGTCCGGGACGGCGACATCCGGATCCCCCACGGCGGGGACGCAATTCAGGCCGGAGACCGGGTCCTGGTCTTCTGTCGCCGGGGCACCGTGGCCGCATTGGAGCGCCTGGTGGAGCCCCACCGGCGGTGGTAGCCCATGCGGTACCGCACCATCTTCCACATCCTCGGAGTCATCCTGTTGCTCATCGCCGCAGCCATGGGGATCCCGACGATCCTTGGGTTGATTGACGGCACCGGGGACGCCCTGCCGCTGGGCCTCTCCACGGGGATCACCCTCGCCGTGGGGCTCGGTCTCTACCTGTCCACCCGGCGCAGCCAGGAGGACAGCTGGCTCACCCACCGGGACGGGTACCTGGCTACGGTCCTGGGCTGGCTCCTCGCCTCCCTCGCCGGCGCGATCCCTTTCTTCCTCTTCGCGCACCTGTCTACCGTGGACCCGGCCTGGGTCCCCGACGTCCCACCGGGCACCCCCGTGTGCGCGCTCCCCGTGGACACCCTCCACCCGGGACGGGAGTTCTGCAGCGTCACCGACGCGGTCTTCGAGTCCGTCTCCGGGTTCACCACCACCGGCGCTTCGGTGATCCGCGCCGGGCTCTGGGACGCCCTCGACGCACCCACCTCCCAGGGCCGCCCGGGGCTGCCCCGGGCGCTGCTGCTCTGGCGATCCCTGATCCAGTGGCTCGGCGGCATGGGGATCCTCGTCCTCGCCGTGACGGTGCTGGGCCTCATCGGGGTCGGGGGGATGCACCTGATGAAGGCCGAGGTTCCGGGCCCCACCCCGGGACGCCTGAGTCCCCGCATCGCGGACACGGCCAGGATCCTTTGGTGGGTCTATGCGCTCGTCTCCCTCGGGGAGGTTGTGGCCCTCCTCGCCGGCGGCATGGACCTCTACAATGCGATCTGCCACACCTGCACGACCATGGCCACCGGAGGTTTCTCCACCCTGGCCGCCAGCGTCGGGGGCATGGCCCCACGGTTTCAGTGGATCATCACGTTCTTCATGTTCCTGGCCGGAGCGAACTTCGCCCTCCACTGGGCCCTCCTCTTCCGGCGCTCCTTCGGATACCACCGGGACGCGGAGTTCAGGCTCTACCTGTTCCTCGTCATCGGAGGCTCCGGCCTGCTGCTCTGGAGCCTCTACGCGGCCGGGATGCACTGGGGTGTGGAGGAGACGACCCGCCACGCCACGTTCCAGCTGGTCTCGATCCTCACCACCACGGGCTTCGCTACCCAGGACTTCGGGACCTGGGCCATGGAGGCGCAGTTCCTGCTGCTGGTGGCGATGTTTATCGGCGGCTGCGCGGGGAGCACCGGCGGCGGAATCAAGGTGATCCGGCTCCAGGTCACCACCAAGGCCGCCTACCGGGAGCTGAGGCACATCGCCTCTCCCCGCTCCGTGTCCACGGTGCGGGTCGGCCACAGCGTCGTGAAGGAGCCGACCGTCTCGGCGATTCTCGGGGTCGTCTCTCTCTTCGTGGGAACCTTCGTGGTGTCGTCGATGGTGATGGCCGCCATGGGACTGGACCTGGTCACGGCGACCTCCTCCGTGGCCGCGTGCCTCGGCAACATCGGCCCGGGCCTCGGCGGGGTCGGTCCCGCGGCGAACTTCCACTTCATCCCCACCGCGGGGAAGTGGCTCCTCACGTTCAACATGATCGCGGGACGCCTGGAAATCTATACGGTCCTGATCCTGTTCTCCCCGCACTTCTGGCGGCGGTAAGACATCCCCCGGCTTCTCCGGGGGAACCTTACGACAGGTCGCGGTACATGACCTCGGCGATGCGGTAGGCGGACTTCTCCAACGCCAGCATGGCGGACTGGATCTCGCCGAGCTGGTCGTCATCGAGGACATCGCGACAGTTCGCCAGATCCGTGCGGATCGCGTTGACCTCGTCGTCGGTGAGGTAGCTCTCGAACTCCACGAGGGAGCGCTCGGTGGTATAGATGAGGCCCTCGGCCTTGTTCTTGATCTCCACCAGCTCCTTGCGCTTGACGTCCGCCTGTCGGTGGCTCTCGGCTTCCCCAACCAGGCGCTCGATCTCGTTCTCGGAGAGACCGCTGGACGGACGGACACGCACGGACTGCTCGTTCCCCGTGGCCAGGTCCCGGGCGGACACGGACAGGATGCCGTTCTCGTCCACCTCGAAGGTCACCTCGATCTTGGGGATCCCGCGCCGGGCCGGCGGGATGCCCACCAGCTCGAATCGAGCGAGGGACTTGTTGTCCCTTGCGAGGGGACGCTCGCCCTGGAGCACATGGATGTTCACCACGGACTGGTAGTCCTCCGCGGTGGTGAAGGTCTCCGTGCAGGACGTCGGGATCGTCCGGTTCCGCTCGATGAGGCGGGTGAAGAGGCCGCCCTTGGTCTCGATCCCCAGAGAGAGGGGAATGACGTCCAGGAGGAGAACGTTGTCCACCTCGCCGGAGACGATCCCCGCCTGGATCGCAGCACCCACGGAGACAGCCTGGTCCGGATCGATGCCCTTGTTCGGGGCCTTGTTGAAGAAGGTCGCCACCTTGGACCGCACCAGAGGCATGCGGGTCATACCGCCGACCAGCAGAACCTCGTCGATGTCACCGATCTTGAGGTTCACGTCCTCGAGGACCTTCTGGCAGTGGAAGATGGTCTTCTCGATCAGGGCCTCGGAGAGCCTCTCCAGCTCCTTGCGGCTGAAGTGGCGCTTGATGTGTCGGGGGCCTCCCTCGTCCGCGAAGACGAAGGGCAGGTTGATCTCCGTCTCCTCGAGGACCGAGAGCTCGATCTTGGCCTTCTCAGCTGCCTCGCGGACCCGCTGGAGGGCGACGAAATCCTTCTGAAGATTCACGCCTTCCTTTTCCTGGAACTCCTTGACCAGCATCTCGGAGATGAGGCTGTCGATGTCCTCTCCGCCGAGGAAGGTGTCGCCGTGGGTGGCCTTCACCTGGAAGACCCCGTCCCCGACCTCGAGGATCGAGATGTCGAAGGTCCCGCCGCCCAGATCGTAAACCGCCAGCCGGCCCCGGGTCTCCTGGTTCAAGCCGAAGGCCAGAGCCGCTGCCGTAGGCTCGTTGATGATCCGGAGCACTTCGAGGCCGGCGATGCGTCCCGCATCACGAGTGGCCTGTCGCTGCGCGTCGTTGAAATACGCTGGGACCGTGATCACCGCCTGCTCCACCTTCTCACCGAGGTACTCCTCCGCGAACTCCTTGATCTGCTCAAGGATGAACGCAGAGATCTCGGGAGGTGAGTAGATCTTCGAGTCGACCTCGACGTGCGCGTCCCCGTTCTGCGCTTCGACGATGGTGAAGGGGTACCCGGTCCTCATTCGGGTCACCTCGGGAGAGTTGAACTTCCTCCCGAGGAGTCGCTTCACTGCAACGATGGTGCTCTCCGGGTTCGTGATCGCCTGCCGACGCGCAAGGGTCCCGATGAGGCGCCCCTGGTCCGAGAAGGCGACCACCGACGGCGTGGTCCGTCCCCCCTCCGGGTTGGAGATCACCACCGGGGTCCCCGCCTCCATGACGGAGACACAGGAGTTCGTCGTACCCAGGTCTATGCCGATCGCCTTCGCCATGGTAACCTCACCGTCCTCTTCTTTCTGCCCACGGCGGGCTTCTTCTCGTCTGTTTCGTCCAAGAACTCATCCGTCGGCGCGTAGTACCCGTACTTCGTACCATAGTAGTAGTAGTAATGGTAGGAGCCACTGGACATGTCTACGTCATTCATGACGCAACCCACGGGATAGGGGAACACCCCGTCGAGGTAGCGGCGCCCCTCCCGGAGGGTATCACGTGTGGTCTGGCGGGACTTGGCCACGCAGATGATCGCATCCACATGGGTCGCCAGGATCCGGCTGTCCGCCACCGCCAGCATGGGCGGCGAATCGAAGAGCACGATGTCGTACAGCGCCTTCAGGGACTCGAAGAGATGGAGGAAGGCCCGAGACTGAAGCAGCTCCACCGGATTCGGGGGGCGGATCCCGCAGCCCAGGAGGTGCAGGTTGGGCACCTCGGTCTCATTGATGTAGTCGCCGACATCCCCGCCCTGGATCAAGTAGGCAGCCACACCACCGTTCAGCGGGGTCGCATCGAAGGCCTTATGGACCCGCGGCCGGCGCATGTCGGTGTCGACCAGCACCGTGCGAAGTCCCGACGTCGCAAAGATCACTCCGGTGTGGATCGCCAGGGTGGTCTTCCCTTCCCGGGGGTTCGGACTCACCACCAGGAAGACCCGGGGGCGCTTGTTGGGGTCGTTGTACAGCAGGTTCGTCTGGATGCTCCGCAGATGCTCCGCTGCGCTGGATTTCGGGTGGTAGAAGGGATAGAGGTCTCGCTCCCGGCTGTAGGCCGAGGTCCCCACCGCGTGGATGGTCCGCCGGATGCTGGGCAGGATCCCCAGGAAGTAGAGCCCTGGAATCGCCTCGACATCGGCCCGATCACGGAGCGTGTTGTCCAAGGACTCCGCGAAGTAGGCAGCGCCCATCGCCAGAAGGATCCCGAGGATCAGCCCCGCGATGAGGTTGAACCGGTAGTTGGGCTTGATCGGCCGCTCCGGCTGCACCGCGTAGTCCTGCACCCGGACGTTGTTCGTCTCCACCTGGGCGCTCAGGGTCGTCTCCTGGTGGCGCTCCCGGACGTTGTCGAAGACCTTGGTGATCTCCTCGAGGCGGCTCTTCAGAGGCTCGTACTCAAGCTGCACGCGCTTCAGCGCGTTCTCCTCGTCGCGGGCGGCGCGAAGCTCCTTGAGGAGCCCCTGCTCCGTGTCGCGAACCTCGGCCAGCTTGTCTTCCTCCTCCGCCAGGCTCCTCGTCAACACCGAGTGATCGGCGCGCAAAATCCGCTCCACGGTGTCGCGGAGGGATCGCCGGATGAGCCGCCGCTGATCCTTGACGGCCGTCAGCGCCGGGTGCTTCTCGCCATAGTGGCGCTCGATCTCCTTCTCCTTGACCTCGTAGTTCACCAGCTGGGCACGCAGGGACGCCACCTCGGGGCTCTCTACCACCTTCGGATACGAGGTGGCAGCGATGTCCCGGGATCCGAGAATCTCCGTCAGGTTCTGGATCCGATCTCCCAGCTCTTCCCGGGCCCGGCTGGACTCGAGGTTGATCCGGTCGATGTTGGCCTGGGTGAACTTCTCGTTGAGGCTGAGGATCCGTGCCTCCACAGCCCTCTGGCGACTGTCCAGGCTCCCGATCCCGTGCTTCCTCTCGAAGGTCATCACCCGACGCTCCGCCTCCTCCTTCTCGGCCCGGAGGCTCTCGGTCATCTCCCGGAGCTCGTCATTGGCCTCACGGATCACCTGCTTGCGATACTCCAGGTTCTGGTCCCGATACTCTTCGGCGAGGGTATTGACGATGTCGGCGGCCATGACCGCGTCGGTATGCTCCGCAGACAAGATGAGGACCCGACTGTCGAGCTTGAGGTTCGCCTCGACGGAATCCATGAGAAGCCGGACGGCGTCCATCTTCGCCATGCGGTCGAGCTTCTGCTTCGGGGTGAGGGGCTGGTCGACCAGCCCAAGGAAGCGCTCATCCATGGCCAGCGCGAGGCGATCCACGACCCGCTTCGCTATCTGTCTGCTCTTCAGCACCTCGAGCTGGGTCTTCAGGTACTCCGTGGTGGACCAGTATGATCCCGACCCGAGTTCGATGACCTCCTTGACCGCAGAGAGGACCGACGGACTGCGGTGCTCCACGATCACCGAAGCAGTTGCCTGGTAGATCTTGGGCTGGCGCTCCGTATACATGAGAGTCATTGCGATGGTAGCCGAGATCGCGAGGACCGCCACCAGGCGGCGCTTCATGAGGACGTGACCGAGACTCCTGAGGGCCTCGTTCCCGCGATTCTTGATGGTCTTTGCTTCGGTCATCCCAGCGCCGTACGCACTAATCCGCCGTCCTGGATATCACAATCGCCGCGCCAAGGCAAGGTTGCCCAGGTCCTGCATACTGGAAAAGGGGGCACGCTCAGATGATGGTCTTGGGCACGAAGACGATGTCGCCGGGCTTCAGATTGAAGTTGGGGACCTCCCCCTCGCTGATGGACCGCACCGGCACCGTGAATCCCAACTCCTGACCGCCCTCCTGTCGGGTCACCACAACCGCGTTGGCCTTCGCAGATTCGAGCATCCCGCCGGCCAGAGAGATCGCCTGGATCACGGTCATCTCGGGCTTGAATGGGAACATTCCCGGGTTCTTGACCTGGCCAAGCACGGAGATGGCCTTGGAGTTGTAGATCTTCACGAACACCGTCACATACGGATGCTTGAGGTATCCGTCCCCGAGACGCTGCTCGATGATGGTCTCCACCTGGGTAGAGCTGAGCCCCTCCACGGGGATCCGACCAACCAGGGGGAAGGAGATCTCGCCTGTGCCCCCGACACGGTAGCTACCCGAGAGATCCTCCTCGCCGTAGACCCGGACCTCGAACACGTCCCCGGGACCGAGGGTCATGCTCCGCTTCGAAGGCACCATGGAGTTGGTCATCCGGACGTAGCCCTCGCGATCCGGCGGGGAGCACCCCGGCCCACCGAGGGCTGCGGCACAGGACACTGCGAGGGCAAGGTGGGCAAAGCGTCGCAGGATCAACGAAGCTCCTTGGAGGAACATCAGTACCGGACGGTGAGCATCGTGGTGATGACGTGCGCCATGTAGCCGAGACTATCGGGGCCAGACGTATTCCGGAGTTGAACGAAGAACGGGGTGTCCAGCATCTGGAACTGGTAGTCTAACGAGACATTGAGATACCGCAGGATGTCGATATCGGTCCCGATGTTCGCGCGGATCGCCGAGTCGTTACGGAACCGCTGATTCACCAGACCGCCGTACTGCGCGATGACGTCAGGCCGTGTTGTCTGATAGGCATAGGGAATCGCTGCGTATCCGAGATACTCGTAGCTCGCTTCAAAGCGAATATCCCACATTCCGAAGAAGCGCTGCCTGGCGTTGGCGTAGACCCGATCGTATTGCAGGTAGTTCGAGAAGAGGCTGTCGCGGAAGTCGTGCTTGTACCCGATCTGGACGATCGTGGTCGGGGTGGCCTTCCAGGAGAAGCGCGCTTCGGCCAGGAAGCTGCTGTAGCTGGCGTTCTCGCCCTTGTTCGTGCTCTCACCCTGAGCAACGGCCCGGGTGTCGTGGAACGAGTTTCCGTAACCCGCCATGAGCATGATCGCAAGGCTCTTGGTGATGAAGCCGTTGACCCCGATTCGGGTCCGCAGGGGCTTGGAGTCGGTCAGCTCGCCATAGTAGCCCTGATCCTTGTCCAGGTAGTCATGAAGCTCCCACCCGGCCTCGAAGATGAGCGCGGTGAACGGAAAGAACTTCCAGGAGTAGCGGCCGTGGATGTCGTGGCGGTGTACGTCGCCCCAATCACCGGTGGTATCCAGGAAGTAGTCGGTGATGAAGTTGTACCCCACCCGGAAGCTCATGGCCCTGCCGCCCGGGCGAATGTTGATGTCGGCGCCGGCCTTGTTGAAGTTCCGATCCCAGCTGGCCGTGGTCTCGAAGTTGCGGCGCTCGATCACCCGGCGGAAGTCCTCGTGAAGCGTCACACTCACCACGCCGCGCGGGAAGAAGGTTGCGTCCATGCTCGCCACGCCGCCGAACATCGACTGCTTGGTGACGGTCTCCCGCTCGTGGAAGTACTTCCGGAACTCGAAGATGCCTTTGGCGTTGACGACGAGCACGGAGTGGGTGGGAGACTGGAACCCCAGGGAGGGGATCACCTTGATGAGCCAGGCGTCGACCGGCGGCGTCGGGTCACTCGCATCGGCGTAGAAGAGGTTGGTGTTGAACTCGGTCGAAAATGTCAACGCCGGCCTGAACACGAACCCTGCAGCGTCGAGCCCCAGCACCTTGCGCAGTGGAGGAAGCTGCAGCCCGCTCGAGGCGGAGGTCTCGTGTGTCCTGAGGTCGGGGATCTCCCCCTCCGCAAGAGCCGGCCCCGGCATCATGAGGAGGAGGGCCACCACCATGCCTAGAAGCGCTGTCTTCCCTCTATCCAACATAATCGAATACGCCTTCTATCGACCACTCGGCGAGCTGCTGACAGCCGTTACTGGGTCTCAATAAAAAGAAAAGAGCCTACAGTTTCACGATGGACCGTCTTTCCAGTCGCTTATATACCCGGATTGGAGGCTTTTCAAGTTCTTAATGATATGGGCTGGCGATCTCCGGCCGCTCCAGATAAACCTCCCAGAACTCCAACTCCTCCACAGGATCCATATCGGGCAGGTCCGAGTCCTTGGTCCACTGGATCACGGGACGTCCCTCGACGACCCCCTGGTCAGCCGGCCCACCGGCGGCGCGGATCTGCGCATCGAGCTCCTGCATCTTGTTGTAGGCGATGCGGAGCTTGATGAACTCGGTGCGTGCCGCCTTCGCATCGTCGGCCTTGGACTTCAGATCGTAGTAGTAGCCCTCCGCCAGATTGAGGACACCCTTGAGCGCGATCAGGGCCTCGTTGATGTTGTCCATGCGCTCGATGTCCTTGTCCTGCCGCGCCCGTCGGAGCCGCGCCTCGGCACTATCCTTCATGGCACGCATCTCAGCGATGAGACCATCCGCCTTGGTCATCATCTCCTTGGCGGACATGTCCTTGACCTCCGCCCGAATCGGCGAGAGGTATGCGTCGGCCGCCTCATCATCGACCTTCTTCTGCTGCCCGAACGCCGGAGCGATGGAGAAGACGAGCAGAAAGAGGACTCCCGACGCAATTACCTGGAAACGCATCATGCTGCACCTGCCTGTCGGTGTTGTTCGGCCGCCTCTAAGTCTAGGTTGGAGCATGAGGAAGATCAACCACTCGGAGAGCTAAAGCGATCGGAATACGAACGGAACCTTCAAACGGACGGATTTTTCCTCCGGCTTCGGGAACCGCCAGCTCTTGATCTTCTGGGTCACGCAACTGGCCACTCCGGAATCTCCGACGCTGTCGCTCACGACCTTGACGTCCGCACGACCGTTGGTTGCGATGGTCATCTCGAGGACCAGACGACCCCCCGCGTTTGGGTTCCGACGGACCACGTCGTAGTAGCACCTCTGGACCGCCACGGTGCGCTGCCGCAGGTACTTCTCCACCGCGGCCCGGTCGATCTTGCCGCCCACCACCCCCGAGATCCGGCCTCCTCGAACGCTGACCTTGATCTGCTTCTCGGTGGAGACCACCTCGTCCTTCTTTACGACCTCGAGCTTCCTCGCCGGTGCAGCGATCTCCACGTCGCGAGCAACCTCGGCCCGCAGACCGAGGTCGAGTTGGGCCCCGATGCCGGGCCCAACACCGAGACCGGCACCCAAGCCAGCGCCATTTCCCGCCTCGAGGAGCGCGCCGATGGAGTCATCGCCCCCTGCGAAGATGTCGGACTTCGGCCCACCGAAGTCGCCGCCAACGGTGATGTCCCCTTCACCCCAGGTGCCGGAATCCGCGCCTGCGCGGGCCCCGCCGCTGAGCACATCCACACCGCCATCACCGTGGCCGAACTCCGAGCCGAGGACCCCGACCACCGTTCGGTCGGAGACCATGCGATCGGCTGAGGCCAGCTGCGCGGCGGCGCTACGGGCAGGTGTACGATCCTTGAACTGCTCCTCGAACCCGGCGCGCAGGTCGTCCTTCACGTCGCCCATGCCCGGGTCGCCTGCCCCTTCCATGGGGTCGGCCAGCTCGAGGCCGTCGGACATGGCCTCCGAGGCCAGGTCCTTCTCACCGTCGGTGCTCTCCAGGACCTTCTCCGCCAACTCGGCCGTTTCCTTGATGCCCTCGGCCTGGTCCTTGAACTCAGGCTCCTTGGCCTCTTTGTCCAGGCCTTCGTCTTCGGGCTCTATCTCTTCCTCGTCCTGCTTCTCGATCCGCACCAGGGTCTGGAGGATCTTGGGGGTCCCCTTCCTCTCCTGGATGAGGAACCGACCCGTGCTCCGCCAGTAATACTCCTGGTAGCCTTCGAAGCCACCCTGGGAGAAGAGGCTGAAGACCAGGATCAAGGCGAACGTCTTGTCGATGTTCCTCCACCAGGCGCCCTTGGCGCTGGCTGGGAGTTGGAGCTTCGGCACCTCGGGCGGAGGGGCGACGAACTGGAACAGGAGGGTCACGTCCCCAAGGACGATCTTTCCCCGGGTCTCCTCGGAGAGGGGAAGGTAGAAGCGGTTGTCCTTTCGCTTCGCCAGCTTCCTGCGGGCGACGTTCTTCAGGTCGAGGACATCGCCATCGATGAGGACCTTGCCGAACATCCCCTTCTCGAAGCAGAGATGGTACTGACCACTCTTGACCTCGACCAGGGTGTAGGAGAGGGGGATCCGCGACGAAGGAATGACGAACTTGTTCTTGGGGGATTGGCCGACCGTGACGGTGTCTCGGCGCCTCAGAAGGCGCTCTTCGACGATCCGTCCGCCCTGTACGATGCCGATGCGGAGGACTTTCCGCACTGGATCTTTCTTCGACATAACTCTCTCCAGCAGGTCCGATGGCCGAGGGAACCCGGGAGTGCCTTCGCCCCATGACGGCCACGCCATCCGGAGGTTTAGCTTCTCGTCACGATTTCAAAAACGGTTTTCACCACGCCACTATTTCAACCGAAGAAGGGCCTCTTGTCGAATTATTGACCCTTCATGACGGCGAACCGGAACTTCGCGAGGCCGCCCTTGCGCGCGTCACCCACCCGGCCCGCCGTGTAGATGACCTCAGTCAGGAGTCTGAAGGGGATCTCTTTGTCGACGATCAACGTGGCCACGCCCTCAAACTTCTTGTTCTGGCGCATCTCGAGCTGCTCGATCTGCCGCTTGACGAGCTTGTCCAGCTTCTTCTTCAGCGGCACGATCACCAGGCTGTTGGGGTTCGCGTTCTCTTTGTCCTGCTTTGAGATCTTGAACTCCACCTTCTTGTTGCAGATGTCGCCGGTGGGATCGTCTTCGCACTCATTGAGCGCACCCATGTCTTTCTTGGTGCACTTGGAGCCCTCGATGATGCACTCGATATCCACCGCGTGCTCCTGATCAGCCAGGATCGACTCCTTGGTGATGGCGATCGCGATGGTGTCCGAGGCGGGCTTGTCCTCCGCTGTCGCGTTGGCCAGCCGCATCGCCTCCCCCTGGGTGATGTTGAGGGGGTCTGATACGATGGACACCAGAAGGAAGACGAGCATGATCGTCAGGGCGTCCATCAACGAGGTGATGGTCAGCCCTCCCTCTGGGGCCTTCTTCCTGATCTTCTTCTTCGCGAGCTTCGCCGCCTTCAGCGCGGCGAACTGCTCCTCGGTCATCTGGGCAACGGGGGCGAGCTCGCCTACCTGCTTGCCATTCTGGTCGTCAGCCATGTGGGTTCCCCCTCGGTTCAACCGGATCAGAGGACAATGAAAACGACTTTCGGGAAAAGTTCCTGGATGGCGGACACTTCCTTGCCCTCGGTGTTCTTCTTCTTGATCTTTTTGATCTTGGCGGAGCGGAAGTCGCAATACTCCAGGTAGGAGTCCTCTTCGCGTCGGACGCGGATGGTGTCGACCGTACGCGCAAGAACTCTCCACGGGATCTGGTCCTTGGCGCCGACGTTGATGGTATCCTCCAACCCGAGATCCCGGTTTTCACGGAGCTTCACCAGCTCCGTGTACAGCCCCGGGAAATCGTACTCGTTGAAGGCAAGCTCCGCCTCACAGCGGGTCATCATCTTCTTCGGAATGACTTTGTCAGGCGGCGGAGCGGCGGTGTCAGACTCGCCCTGGACCTTGATCCGGAACCCATCCTCAGACACGAGAACGGTCAGGTTGAGCTTCTTCGGCCCACCCTTCTGAGCCTTGCCATGCGTCTTTGGCAGCGAGACCTCCTGGACGGCGATCTCGCTGTAGTTGAAGGCATAGATCAACATCGGAATCAGGATGACGAGGATCGACATGATCGGGGTCAGGTTGACCTCTTCGACCTCGACTCCCCCATGCTTCCGGAGCGACGGTTTCTTAGCCATGGCTCTACTCCAACTCGCCGCGTTCAGGGGCGGACCGGGTATAAACCCGCCCGCCCCAGGAACTGGTTCCTGCGAAGAACCCCATCCTGGGATGGGCATCCATGCTACTTGCGATCGTCGTCGCCCTGGGCGCCGCCGCTACGCAGGCGAGAGACCAGAAGGTTCTCGAGTTTCACCGAGTACTGGTCGATCTCGGTGATGATCTTCTTCGAGACGCCGGACAGGAACACGTGCGCGGCGATGCAGGGAATCGCCACGATCAGCCCGAAGGCCGTGGTGTTCATGGCCAGGGAGATGTTCGCGCCCAAGGCCTCCTGACGCTGGTCAGGGGAGACCTCCTTCAGGGTGGCGAAGGCCTTGATCAGACCGACGATGGTCCCGAGCAGCCCGAGCAGGGTGGCGATGTTTCCGAGCGCCTGGAGGGCGGCGGTGCGCTTCTCAACGAGCGGGATCACATCCAGGGTGGCCTCTTCCAGGCCGTTCTGGATCTCGATCTCGCCCTTGTTGGCGCGGGTCAGACCGGACTTGATGACCCGGGCAAGGGCAGCGGACGGCGCGGCGTTGCACAGCTTGATCGCGCGGTCGATGTTGTTGGCCATCACCAGCTTCTGGATCTGGGCCATGAACGCCTGGGCATTGATATTGTAGCGGAAGAACAGGAAGATGAACCGCTCGATGATGACGGCCAGAGCGACCACCGACACGAGCAGGATCATGTGCATCCAGGGGAATCCGTCTACAAATGCCGTCCGAATGTAATCCATGCCTTCCTCCTTAAAAAAATGGAACCCGGTTGCCTAAAATGGGCCCTGTTCTACAGAGTCCAAAATATCCTTGAGAAAACTCTTCTCGTACACGACCGTCTGGTACTTCGTCTTCATCTTGGGGGTGAAGATCTGTGCTTCGGGCTTGGGAACCCGCACCACGACCTCGATCGCCTCCAGGGTCTCCTCGTCCCGCACCGACCCCTTGACCTTCGGGGTCAGGGCCAGGGCCGCCGCGCTCACACAAACCAGGAGCGCAGTCACGACTGTTACGAGGATGGGACCCCTCATACACACCTCCACAAGACCGTCTTTTTACCCGACATACGGGGTCTTTGCAAGCCTTTTGTCGTCGGCTCGGAGAAAATGACCCCCCTCGAAAACCATTGTATTTTCAATCACTCTCACTCCACCGGAGGCGTCTCGTCAGCCGGCTCGGGCTCCGGCCCGACCTCCGGCTCCACCGTGGGCTCGGCCACCGGCTCGGCCACCGGCTCGACGACCGGCTCCGTGGTCGGACCCGGGGTCGGCTCACCGCCGCCCGCGGCGGGCGGCGGGTCCTCCGCAAGAGGACCCTCCACCTTGGGCAGGAATTCCTCATCGGCCCACTTGAAGTCAGCAAGGACCGCCTCGACCTCGTCTCCGTCCTCGTTCTTCATCGCGTCCTTGAGGGCAGCGATGGAACCACCGAAGAGGTCATCAAACTCTGTCAGGAGGGTGTTGTACTCCTCGGCCTTCTCCGCGTTCCCTGCGGAGACCCACCCCATTGCCCGCCGCTCGAGCTCTGCGCGCATCCCGCCGAGCTTGGTGAGCTTGGCGTTGGCCTCGGCCTCGAACTTCTTGAACTTCGCAATGCGCTCTGCGCGCATCTGCTCCTCTTCCGCCGCTGCGCGATCGATCTGCTTCCTCAGATCGTGGGCCTCGGCGATGTAGCCATTCACCGGATCCTGGGGGCTGAGCCGGGGTCCCAGGGCCTTACGGTACTGCTCGAAGTACCCGATGGACCTGGCGAGGAGGTCCTTCTTCTTTTCTTCGCCGAACTCGTTCTCGAAGTACAGGACCCCGAGGTTGTAGTAAGCGCCGCTGTAGTCGGGGTGCGCCGATGTGATCTCCAGGTAGATGTCTCTCGACTTCTCGTACTCCCCCAGCGCCTTGTAAGCGTTGGCCAGGTTCAGCTTCGCACCGACCAAGCCCGGGGCGAGGCGGTAGGCAACCATGAATTCCTGGGCCGCCTGGGTGTAGTTCCGGGTCTCGTAGTAGATCAATCCGAGGTTGTTATGGGCCTCGGCGAGATCCGGTCGCAGCTGGATCACCAGCTGGTAAGCGTCCACCTGTTTACGCACGTCCGTCGACGTATGTTTGAGGATGTGCGCCATCATGTACGCGATGTCCGCGTCGATCTGGTTCCGCATCAGCTCCTTGACCCGCTTCTCCAGGATGTAGCGGGCCGTACGGTACTTGCCCAGGCTGATGTAGGCCCGGGCCAGGGTCTTCATCAACTCGACGTTGACCTCATCCTTGCGCAGGAGCTCCCGGATCCGCTCGATCGCCCGGCGCTGCTCACCGGCCGCGATCATGATCCGCATGAGGACCACCTGCTTCGACAGGTCCTCGGGGGCGACATCCACTCGGGCACGGAGATCGTCCAGGCCCATGCGGGCCTCGTCCCGGGCGATATAGATTGCGGCCAGGAGGCCGAGGGCCTCGGAGTCTCCGGGTGCGGAGGAGAGGTACTCGGAGACCGCGGAGCGCGCCTCGGAGGTCTCTCCCCTGCGCAGGAGCACCTTCGCCAGCCCGAGGGCTGCCTTGCGATTCGTCCTGTCCGATCGAAGCACCGAGCGGTACCGCACCAGGGCCTCAGCGGACCAGTTCTCGTTCTGCACCAGCTCGCTCACCGCGTCGAGATCTGTGATGACCGACACCGGGGCGACGACCTCGGGCTCCAGGGCCACCGGGTCGCCAGGCTCCCCGACCTCCGGCCCGGCGTTCGGATCGTCTGCGGGCTCTGCGGTCACGGGCTCTGCGGTCTCGGGTTCGGGGATCGTGGGATCGGGGGACACATCGACCCCCGAACACGCTGCGACAAGAAGGACCAGGGCCGCCAACACAATGTTCAGGAAGGACTTCATCCGATGGGCCCTCCATCCACCGGCTCGGGTTCGACGGCGGGCTCGACAGCGGGTTCAACGGCGGGCTCGACGACCGGCTCCACCGGGGGTTCCTCGACCGCGGGCAGCTCTGCGGGTGGCGCGCTGTCGCCCGTGCCCTTGGCCTCGACGGGCTGCATCTCATCCGTGGGCGGCGCCTCCGGCAGCACTGGAGCCGGTGGTGTCTCCGCTGTCTGCAGGGACGGGTCGGAGAAGAGCGGCTCGGCGTTGTAAACCTGCTTCTCTTCCTTGAAGAGCGGGAACTTCAGCCGATCCTCCGGGTACTTGTTGAGCTCCACGAGGATCCGATTGGTCCAATCATTGGAGATCCCCAGACGCTTGGAGTTCTTGATCGCCGTGCGCCACCCGGCGCGGGCCTTGTCCTCGAACTGAACGCCGAAGTCGGAGATCTGCATCTGGTACTTCTCCTCCACCTCGGCGGGGAGGTTCGGCGGCGGTGGCATCTCCGTGATGACCATGGCCAGGTGCTTCCAGAGCATGCCGATGCGGAAGAACGCGGCGACGCTCCAGTCGTAGGCCTTGTACTTGACGTGGAGCTGGCCCAGGGACTTCTCCAGCTCCTTCTGGGCGACCGAAAGATCCTTCATCTGCGTCTGCTGGGCCTTGTACTGGTTGGTCGTGATCTTCTTCGAGAGGAACCTCTGATACTCCTGATCCATGAGCCAGAAGGCCGCCTCCGCTGCCCGGGCGGCCTCGTCGGTCTCCGGCTGGATCCCGTGCGCGTCGAAGGCGTCCCGCACGATCTCGAAGTAGTGCGCAGCGTCCTTCGTCTTGCCCGCTACCCGAGCGATGTTTCCCAGCACGAGGGCCGCCTCCATGGTGGCGGAGACCAACTCGGGGGTGTTGGAGTAGCGCTTGAGATAGTCCCTGTAGGCCTCGGCCATGGGGCCTTCCTGGCCGGCCCGCTCGTAGAGCCGCGGGATGAGGAGACGGAGCTTGGGCTCGACCTCACCGCCCGGGAACTTGCCCAGGTACTCCTTGAGGGTCTCCGCCGCGCCCACGTAGTCCTGATCGTTCTCCTGGAGGGTCGCCGCCTCGAGAAGGGCCTCTTTGCAATACTGGGATTTCGGGTAGTCCCGCACCAGACGCTTGAAGGCCCGCGTCGACCGTTCAAAATCGAAGAAAAGCTTGTAATTCCTCGCCAAATAGTAAGTCGCAAGCTCTCGCTGAGTTGAGTCCTTGAACCGCTCCTCCTCCACGATACGCCCGTAGAGCTTCGCAGCCTTCTCAAAGAGCTGCACAGTCTCGAAGGACCGCGCCGCGCCGAGCAGGGCCAGGTCAGCGTTCTCGAAGTCCGGGTTCTCGTTGACCATCTTTTCCAATTCAAACGCGCTCCGGCTGTAAAGCCGCCGGGCCTCCTTGACGCGCTCGGGATCCTGGATCGCTTTGTCTGCCTCTTCTAGAGCACCAGTGGCGCGGGTGAATCGAACATTGAGGCGGGCCTTGTTCACCGACGCGATGTACTCGTCTGCGTCCTCGATACCCGCTGCCAACATGGCATTGGCGATCTTCTCCTGCTTGTCCAGGTCGTTCCGGACCATGGCCATGCGGATGAGATCCAGGTACACGTAGGCAGCAAGCAATTTGTCGGCCGAGTAGTTCTCGAGGATTGACTGGTATCGCTTCTCGGCTTCTTCGAAATGTCCGTACCGATAATGCACGCGTGCGACCAGATAGCGCAGGCGCCCGACAAACTCCGCGTTCTCCGGGTGCTCGAGCCCCAACTCGAGGTATCTGTCAGCGTCCCTGAACCAGGCCTGGACCACCTCGGGAATCGGGACCTCTTCCACCTCGATGAGCTTCCCGGGGTTCTTCTTGTCCATCTCACCGATCTTGGCAATGATCGTTTGCTTCTGCCCGTCGAAAATCCCCTCGGGAATCACCGCACCCCCAGCCTCGGCGACCGTAGTGATCCGCTGCTGCCGTGACTGGATCGCCAGAAAGGCCCCTTGTTCCTGGAAGGGGTTCTCCAGATCACCCGAGTATTCCCGGAGGAAGGAGTACTGCTCGGCCGCAGCGTCATAGTCATCGAGGCCGAAGAAATATGCCTCGGCGAGGTTCATGCGCTTCTCGAGGGAGCGTTGCGAAGCCGGGAATTCCTCGAGATAGGCCAGGTAAGCCTGCACAGCACGCTCATACCATGGCCGGGCGGCCTCCTTCCCCGTCTCCTCCTTCACCTCCTGGGCCTTCTGGTGGAGGAGCTCCACCCGCTCCAGGAGGGCGGTCTCGAGCTTGGCGCGGGCCTTGTTGAGCAAGGCCACATCGTACTGGTGCACCCGGGCCCACTCGCTGCCCGTGCCGTAGAGACTGAGGAACCTCGCACGCTCGAGCTGGCCCTGCTCGGCGTACCAGGCATGCTTATCGGCGGGGCCCTCTTCCGTGAGATAGCCGAACGCACCGATGACCTGATCGTGGATCTCCGGGGCGAGGTCGTCGAGGGGATGGCGACGGAGGTACTCGCGATAGGCCGCAGCGGCCATCTCCCAGTGCTTTGCATCCTGGATGTCGTAGAGGGTGTCGGCGAAGGCCTTGAGCACCTCGCGCTCGTAAGGCTTGCCTTTGTTGATCGCTGCGAAGGCACGCTCTACGCCGTAATCCGGATCCGCGATCCCATCGCCATCCCAGTCCTCGTCCACGAAGGAGTTGGCCAGGGTCTCGATGGCCTCCTTCTGGAGGGACGCGGCGCGGTCACTCGAGCCCTTCCCGGACTCGTAGTAGTCGAGGAGCCGGATGAAGGACGTGATCGCCTGGGGGTAGGCAAAGGTCTGGAAGGACGACCAGCCGAGGCGGTACAGCGCATCCTCGTAGTAGGGGTTGTTCTTCTCGAACTTCAGGACGTTCGAGTAGGCGGTGACCGCCAGGGAGAACTCTGACATGGCGTAGTGGTTCTCGCCGATGAGCATGAAGGCGCCCACCGCGTACTCGCTGTCGGGGTGGTCGTTCACCAGGGCGAGGAGCGCGGCGTTGGATCGCTCCAGATCCTCCTGGGTTCGCAGGTAGTACCCCATGAGGTAGAGCGCCATGTCGCGGTACCGGTACTCGGGGAACTCGTCCACCAGGCGCTGGAACACGGCGAGGGCCTTGGAGTAGTCCGTCGAACCCTCGAGGGGCGGGCTCGGCACCTTGCCCCGGGTGTAGAGGTCCATCAGCTCGTCGAAGGACTGCTTCACCACCACGTACTTGTAGTCCGCCTGTTCCCGGTACAGCTCGGCGATGCGGAACAACACATCCGCAATGGCCGCCCGGTATTTCGGATCCACCTTGTACTTCTCGTACCGGACCACGAAGTTCTCGAACACCGCGATGGCCTCCCGGCGGCGCTCTTCCTCCTTGGCCTCGATCTTGTCGTACTTGTCGTTGTACTGGGAGTTGATCCGGGCGATCTCCTCCTGGATCTTGTTCACCATGTAGCCGGTGACCGTGGACGTGTAGTCCGAGGTCTCCACCCGGTAGGCCTTGTTGAGGTCGCGGAACTCGCCCCAGAGCTTCGGGCGCTGGGCAGGGCTCTTCGGCGCGGGCTTCCCCTTCTTCGCCGGGGGAGACTGCTTCACCACGGCGGGCTCGGGCTCGGCGGCGGGCTCAGCGGCGGGCTCGGGATCGACGGCGAGCTCGGGATCGGACTCGGGCTCGGACTCAACCGGGGGCTCGGGCTCGGGCTGGGCGCTGAGGCGACCCGGGACGGACAGCGCGATGACCAGCAGCGCAAGGAGGGTCAGGGAGCGCTTCATCACTCCACCTCCCTGCTGGCTTCATCAAGGAGCTTCTTCAAGAAGCCGACCTTCCGGCCCTGCTCCTGCGCGAAGAACTCCATCTGATCGGTGTACTCCTGCTTCCGTCGCCAGGCGAGGTCCACGAGGCCGAGATCTGCCTCAAGGACCACCCGCCCGAGCCGCTCGTTGGCTGCGATGAACAAGGGCGTCCCCATGGCCCGGGCCACCTTGAGGGAGCGGACCTCCGTGACGGCGAAGTCAGCCTCGTTGTTCGTGAGCTGGAGGGCCTCCGCCTCGACCACCTGCCGGTAATGCTTGACCTTCATCGCCGCCCGCTCGTCGACCAGGCGTCGGATGTCGTTGATGCGCCCGAACTGAAGCGCGATGGTCTTTTGCGCCTGGATGGACAGCTGGAGGGCCTGCTCGTCGCCCCGCCCGGACCGACGGGCCGCCTCCATGTAGATCACCGCCTCCGCGTTCTGGGCCGTCCGCAGGAGGAGCCGGAGATCCCCTTCCGTGCGCGCCGCCTGCTCACCGCCGCTCCCCACGATCATGTCGCGCTGGACCTTGAGCTTGATCTCCAGGGTCTGGTCGTAGAGCTGGCCCAGGACCTTCGTCTCCTTCTCCAGCTCGTCCCGGACCTCGTCTTCGTCCCGAACCTGGAGGTTGTAGCTGCCCTTGTACTTGACCTCACGGAGGACGCGGATCATGGCGTCCACCTGCTTCTTGTAGTCCTCGATGCGGAGGAGCTGTTCGTCGAGATCCCGCTCCATCTCCTTGAGCGACTGGATGATGGCCTTGTCCCGCGTCTCGTAGGCGATTGCGGACTCGGGGGCGTTACGCAGCTTGTCGTCGAGCTGCTGCCGCTGGGACTGGAGCGCTGCGAGCTGCGCCAGATCCGCGTCGCTCAGCGTGCTCTTCAGGAACCGCTGCTGCCAGTCCAGGATCTGGGAGTTGAGGTTGATGAGGCCGATCTCCAGTTCCAGGGACATGAGCCACGCCACGCGCAGGGGCGGGAAGAGGTTCCGGGTGCCGGGCTGGCCCAGCGCGGCCCGGAGGTTCGTCAAGATGTCCTGGGACTCCTCGAGATCCTTCTTCTGCCCGGCGAGGTCCTTGAGGTTTCGAACCACTTGCCCCAGGTCCGGCTCCTCCTCGAGCCACAACGCCGCCTCCTTCGAGAGCATCTCGGTCCGGCCGATGGGGTCGACCTGCTCGTGCACGATGGACTCGAACCAGCGACCGATACGTGCCTCGTCCTGGGAAAACTCCCAGAGCTCCGTCGACATGGGGGCGAAGCGGTCGACGACCTCCTTGTAGCCCTCGGCCGCGTAGTTGAGCATCCCCAGGAGCATGTTGATCCGGCCCCGGAGGATCGCCGTCTCGATGGAGAGCTTCGCGCTGATGTCCGGCGCACCGGAGAGGATCTCGAGGGTCTCCAGGGCCTTTCGGAGCGAGGCGAACCGCTTGTCGGGGTCCTCGAACTGTCCCGAGGCCTTGATGTGGAGATGGGTCATCTCGTAGAGGGCGCGCTGAAAGTTCACCGACTTACGGGGGATCCGCTGGTAGTAGTCGGCGGCCTTGGACAGGAGCCCCGTCTCGTAGGCGATGCGAGCGATGGACAGATTGGCCAGCTCGATGATCCTGGCGTCGGCCTCCTTGTCTCCCCGGGACACCACCTCCTCGAACGCCGTCTCAGCTTCATCGAGGCGGTTCTGGGCGACCAGGATCGCGGCGGCGATGTACCGCGCTTTGACGTAGAGCGGGGAGCCGACGGCGATCCGCTGGAGCGCGTCGAACCCGTCCGCGTACTCGCCGGTGAGGTAGAGGGCCTTCCCGTAGGCGTAGTTGAGCCGGTCGGACCCGACCTGGTTCGAGAGCTTCGCCACCTGGGCGGTGTAGCGTCGGAGATCCTCGGTCTGGCCGAGCTTGGACGCGATCTCCACCAGGTACACAAGGGCCTCACCCGCCTCGGCGTTCGTCTCGACGAGCTTCTCGAAGTAGTCCCGCGCCCCCTCGAGGTTGCCCATCTCGAAGAGACTCACAGCGAGCATACGCAGGGCTTCGAAGTACCGGCCGTCCGCCTTGAACCTGGGATCCTCCGCGAGGCTGAAGAGCTGCGTCGCAGCCTCGTTCCAGTGGCTCAGATCGAATGAGACCTGCGCATCGAGGTAGCGCTCCTCGGGGTTGAAGATGTACCCCTCGACATGGATCGCCTTGACCTCGGCCTCGAGCGCGCTGATACGCTCGCTGAGGCGGGTGACCTCGGTCTGCGCCTTCTCCGGAACGCGGCCCTGTGCGAGGGCCCCTGTGGGCCCGACCAGCAGGAACGCCAGCAGCCAGGCTTGCCTTCTCATGGGGTCTCGTCTACTCCTTGCCGGAGGTCAGACGGGCGATGTTCTCTTTGTTGAAGGGGAGCTGGACCACCTTGAACTTGATGGCGGGCTTCTCTTCGAGAGAGTAGGTAGGGCCACCCTTCTCGTACCCGGTCACGTCGAGCTTCACGATGCGGCCGCGGCTCGTATAGAACGTGTACTTCGAGGTGATCTTGAACTTGTAGCCCTTGAGGTACGTGAAGAACTTCCCCTTCCCGGTGTACAGCATCTCCACGGTGAGGGTGTGGTTTCCGGGCACCACGTTGCCCCGGAAGACCTCGATGGTGCGGTTGTCCTCGAGGAAGTTGTTGGTGTTCCGCTTGAAGTAGAGCTTCTTGCCATCGAGGTAGTACAGGACCTGGTCCAGCGCGAAGGCACTGCTCATGCGGTTGCTGTGCGTGATGACGGCCCAGGCCTCGGCGACCACGTTGGAGAGGATCCGCTCCTTGAGCAGATTGAGGCGCACCTTGGTCTTGTAGATCTTCTCCTTGAGGCGGACGACGTCCTCCTCCATCTCCCGGAGACGATCCTTGTACTCCCGGTCTGCGTCCGGGTCGGAGGTGAGGGTCTCTGCTGTCGCGGCCTCTGCTGTGCCGCCGGTCACCGTCTCCGGCGTCGCCCACTCGTCACCAACGGGAGGAGCAGGTTCGGATGCCTCCGTGTCGGACCCGGCGGTCGGCTCCGGCTGGGCCACGGCCGCTCCACACGTGAAGAGGACCGCGACCATCGCAAGAGCGGTCAGCGACAGGGAACGGATCATTGTCTTCACCTATTCTTCGAGGTTTTCTACTGGTTCGTCAAAGACACCCCGCGTTATATCATCGCGCCGGACACACGTCAAACAATTATAGGGCGATGGGGCGCTTACGGAGAGGGGGGACTCAGCTGCGCTGGAGGAAGAACAGGAGGGCCTCCACCTGCTGGTTCCAGAACCGGGCGGCGGGGAAGGCGCTCTCCTTCTTCCGCTCCTCGGTGAGGAAGTCCTCGAAGGTCAACACGAACTCCTTGTTTCCAACGGCCTGGCGCTCGATCCCGAGGAGGACCGACCGGCGGAAGTCGTCGAAGTCCGGGTTGTACTCCAGGTCCTTGTAGGTCTGGAGATAGAGGGCCACCAGATCGGCCTTCTTCTTCTTGCCGAGGCTCCAGGTGGAGAGCTGCAGCGCGGCCTTGGTTCGTGCCATGGAGACGTAGAACTTGTCCTTGATCTTGGTGGGGTCGAAGGTCAGATCGCCCTCACCGCGGACCTTCTGGCCCTTGAAGATATCGAGCCACTTCTGGTAGTCCTTCCCGGCGACGCGGACCGTGTTCAGGAGCACCTGGAGGTCCTCCTTCTTGAGGCGCTCGAGGATCGCGTCCGCGCCCTGGGTCTCTGCGAAGATCTCGTCGAAGTCCGCCTCGAAGATCCGGTCGAAGAGCTCCAGGTGGTCCGCATCCAGCGCATAGACGAGGGTCATCATGAAGTTGATGACGAAGTCGGCCTGGGTCGCTGGCGGAGGGAGCGGCTCCTCCTTGACTGCGGCCGTCGCCGGGGCGGGGGCCCCCTCCGCGGGAGCTGCTTCGCCGTCCACCTTCGCTGCGGCGTCGACGGGCGCCGGGGCCGCCGGGGCCTCCTGCTCGAAGTCGCCCTCGTCCTCGTCGCTCTCCTCCTCCACGAAGATCACCTTGAAGAGGGTGTCGATGGACTCGGACTTCGCCTTGAAGGCCAGGGCCAGGGCCAGATCCAGGCGCGCCTCCACGGGCGTCCTCATGTCGCGCATGGCGCGGAGGGCCGTCTGCTGGAACGCGGGGCCCTCGCCCACGGACATGAGCGCCGCCTGACCGAACTTGATGCGATTGGTCTGGGTGATCGTCCAGTCCTCGAGGAGCTGCTTCGAGAGCCCCGCTGGCTGGACCATGGGCCGGGTCATGTCCCTGAGCAGCGGCATCGCCGTCTGGGGATCCCGGATCCGGGAGAGGACCAGGGGGATCCGGTCGCCCCGGCGCCAGCGCCAGTCTGAGATGCCGTTGGGGATCGCGAACTCCTCCATGTACCGGACCTTGGGGTCACCGGGCAGGGACGTGACGATGTCCAGCAACGCGGGGACCGCAGGGGGGCCGATGCGGAGCAGGGTGAGGAGCACCGTCGGCACGATGTGCTGACCGCTCTTGGAGACCATGAAGAGCCCCTTGACCAGGGCCTTGATCGCCTCCGGGGACTTGGCCCGCAGCTTGCCCAGGGCCAGGGCCGCCATGCGGTTGACCTGGATATAGTCCGACTCGTCGTGCATGGAGTTCAGGAGCTTGACGTACATCTCCTCCTGGGTGCTCTCGGGGTCGTAGGTGATCACCATCTCGCCCTGATCGTCCACCTCGATGCCCAGGGCGGCGCGGAGCGCGTTCTGGTAGCTCTTGACGAACTCCGGGCTCGGCCGCTCCAGGTCCGTCGCGATCATGGCGACGAGGTTGGGCCGAAGGTCGTACATCTGCCAGTCGGAGATCGCCGTCGCAGCGAGGAGCGCCGTCTCGGGCTGCTCCAGTCCCAGGGCCATGATGTCCTTGTAGAGGCCCTTCTTTCCCGCGAACTTCTCGGCCTCGATCTTGAACTCGACCGCGTTGGGATCCCAGAGATCGATCACCAGCCGGATGATGTCCGCGTTGCGGGCACCATCAGGCTTGATCATTCCCTTGAGCGGCTCCAGCGCATCCTGGCACCTGTTGTCTCGGATGGACTTCAGCGCACCGTACGGATTCTGTCCGCCGAGCATCGCCACGTACTTCCCGCACTCGCTCTCCTCCCCGTGGGAGCAGGCGCCAGCGGCGATGGCCAGGGCCAGGAACAGGACAACCAAGGGACAGCGCTTCATGGAATACCCCCTTACCGTAGCGGCTTTTCACGCAGCGTACGCGATCGGGCGGCAGTATAACGCCCTCTTTTCAGGGGCGTCAAGGCATATGGAGTCGTCGGATTTATTGACGAAGAAGGGTCAATCGACGACCCAGATCCAGGTGAGGTCAGGCACGGCGCCTTCCAGGACCCAGCCGTCGCCGTCGGGAACCATGGGGCCCACCTCGAGGGCGCCGCCGTGATCGAGATCGTTGAACAGGAGCGTGGGACCGGACAGCCCGGCAACCGCGGCCACACGGACCGTCACGCCGGCCTCGCAGTGGGCCTTGAACGGATGGAACGCTGCTGCGAGCACGGCCCCGTCAGGAGCCCAGTAGGCGCCCGCCACCTCCACCTCTGCGCCGCCCACGGCGCCGTCGCCCGAGTAGTCGGGGAACACCGGACATCCCGGGGGAAACTCCAGGGTCACCGCGCCGAACTGCACCACTCCGCCGTCCGCGGTGACCACGGTGTCGCCCGCGGGCAGCTCCTGGAGCCCGATCTGGCCCATGTCCAGGCAGTCGGTGCCCGATGGATCCACCGCCAGGGAATAGCCAACGAACTGCGTGCCCGCCTGGATCCCCGCCAGGGTCGCGTTCACCTCGATGTGGTTGTAGCCCGGGTCGAGGGTCTGGAAGGAGAAGAACCCCTGGCCGTCCGTGGTGCGGGGGTTGCAGGTCTCGGAGCCGTTCACCGTGCCGCAGAGGAACAGCTTGGCCCCGCCGATCGGGGCGCCGTCCACCTTGACCACCTGCCCTGCGATGCCGGGTCCCTCGCAGGCGGGAGGGTCGATGGTCTCCCCGGCCGATGTGTCCACTCCGGGGATGTCCACTCCGGGGATGTCCTCGGCCAGGGGTCTCGGCTGCGGGCGCGTCGGGGGTCCCGGTGTCGACGCCGCTCACGGTGTCCTCGGCCGGACCGCCGCCGCCGTCCCTGCCGCCGTCGCAGCCGGCCCAGGACAGAGCGATGAGGAGGGCGACGACAGGGGCTGGGGCTCGGATCACGTGCATGGGGTCACTCCTTGGGAAGCTCGTCCGCCAGCAGGGTAGCGAACTCGTCGGTTCCGTACAACTCCAGGTAGCGGATCGGGACGCCGGGGCAGCGCCCGCTCCACGCACAGCCTCCGCAGCCCGGGAACGTCACCCGATCGGGCCCGAGTCGGGGGTCGAAGGTCTCCGGATGGGGCTCCGGGAAGTCCCGCAGACCGGGCTCGACGCAGGTGGGGAGGCCGCAGATCCCGGCCATGTGGGCCTGCAGCCCGAGGTCCCGCGCACGACGGAGCCCCGCCAGGATCGCCGGCGCTGCCTCGCTGTACCGGGGGATCGTCTCCGGCCCGGAGCGGCGGGCGCGACCGGCGGGGAGGGGGAACGAGAAGACCAGATGCTTCGGCCGGGGGTCGAAGGTCTCCGCGACCCACCCGACGAAGGCCTCCACCCCTGCGACGTTCTGGCGGCAGACCACGTGGTTGACGGAGACCTGGAGGCCGGCCCGCAGCGCGGCTCTGATCCCTGCGACCTTGGGCCCGTGCAGAACCCCCCGGCCCGTGACCGCGGCCGCGGTCACGACGTCATGGGCGGGCAGGGAGACGAAGAGGGACAGCCCCTCGATCCCCACGAGGGTCCGCAGGACGCCGTCCTCTGCGAGGCGCGTCGCGTTGGTCTGGAGGACAACCTGCCGGTACCCGAGCGGGCCGGCCGCCCGGAGCGCGTCTCCCAGCCAGGGCACCAGCGTGGGCTCGCCGCCGGTGACCACCACCGAGGTCACGCCGCGGCGGCTGCCCTCCCGGAGGACCCGGCGGGCGCCCTCGAGGTCCCCGATGTCCGCCGCGGCAGCTTCGGCGTTCTCGTCCACGTAGCAGTAGGTGCATCGCTCGTTGCAGGCCGTGGTGATGCGGAGGTCGAAGGCCCCGTCCTTCTCGACCCGGAGCTGCCCGGGGAGGACGCCCGGGGCCTCTTCCCGGGCCAGGGCCGGGGCCAGCTCGCCCGCGGCGGCCGCTGCCTCGAGTCCATCGAAGACCGTGTCGAGGAGGGCGCGCCCGTCGATCCCCTCGGGGAGGGCGCCGTGACCGAAGAGGAAGCCGTCCCCCGCGCGGAAGGCCTTCTCGCCCTCCCGGGGGGCCATGACCCAGAGATCCGCACGCGTCCCTGCCGCATCCTCGAAGTGGAGGCGCGGGCGGGCGCCCTCGGCGTCCACGCGGACGAGACGCCAGCGCGCGGGGGCGAGGGCGGAGGCGAGGCGGGTGCGGACACGGTCCCACGCCCTGGTGCGTTCGAGCCAGGTTGTTTGAGGGGCTGCCATGGACGAAGCTTAGTGCCGACACACGATCTGTGCAACGAGAGGAGGGGGTCAGGCATACCCAAAATACAATTAAGAACTTTCAGAATGGGCTGCCAGACCCCCCACCGCCCCCGTGAGCGTTGATTGGTGCGAT
>JBDRIT010000053.1:0-8459 GCA_043815665.1 Pseudomonadota bacterium | reverse complement strand
CGCTGCATCCCCGCCCGGTGCGTTGCGGGGCCCCCACCTCCCTCGACGTACCTCAAGTACGCCTGCGGTCGGCGTGCACCCCCGCGCCTTCCGGCCAGGGCGCTTCGGCGCTCTCGGTGCGATCCACTTATTTCGCCGCAGGCCCTTAGCGGTTACATCAAGACCCCCCTCGACCCCCCGAGGGGGGAGAGAAGGGAGCCCGGCGAAGCCGCGCGACCGGAGCGGGGGGTTCAGCAGTGGGTGTTGCCCCTCCCGCAGATTCAGGGCTCGAAAGCCCCTAGCGAAGAACCCGAAAAAGTCTTGACGTATGCGTAAGGTTCGGATACGAACTATATGCATACGTAGATCGCCCTGTGGGAGGCAGCTTTGGAAGACCGAGGTCGATTCGAGAAGGGAGCCGTTCAGGATTGCCCCTTCTATATCATCACCCGCACATCACTACTCATGACATCGGCCTTCAAGAAGGCCTTCGTTGCGGCCGGCCTGCGGAAGATGCGCCCGGCCTACCTGGCGGTCTTGTGGCGACTCTGGGAGGAGCAGGGGATCCGGATGAGTGAGCTGGCGCGGACCGCCGGGCTCGAGCCGTCGACGATGACGGGGCTCCTGGATCGGATGGAACGCGACGGCCTCGTGTTCCGGCGGGCGGATCCCGACGATCGCCGTGCGCTGAAGATCTACCTGACCGAGACCGGGGCGGATCTGCAGACCACCAGTGAACGGCTGGTGCAGGAGACCCTGGACCTGCTCTTCGACGGGGTCGAGGACCCGGAGCTGGAGGTCGCCAAGGACGTGCTCCGACGGGTGATGGCGAACAACCGAGGAGGTGTGTGATGCGTATCGGATACGCCTGTGCCTACACGCCGCTGCCGCTCATCGACGCGGCGGGATGTGAGCCGTTCCGGATCCTGCCCTTGACCGAGGCCCCCGATCAGGCCGGCCTCGTCATCCACGACAACATGTGCCCCCACGTGAAGCGGATCCTGGACCGGGCCATGGGCGAGGATCTCCCTGAGCTGGACGGCGTCGTCATGGTCAACTCCTGTGACGCCATGCGGCGCCTCGCGGACGCCTGGCGTCAGGTCCGCCCTGGGGATCCCTTCCTCCTCATCGATCTCCCGCCCTCGGAGGACCCGCGCTCGATCCGGTGGCTCCGTTCTGAGCTGGAGCGGCTCCGGAACTGGCTCTCGGAGCTCGTCGGCCACCCGGTCACAGATGAGGATCTCGACGCTGCGATGGCACGCTATCACGGGCTGGCGGATCTCCTGGTGGAGGCGCGTTCGCGTCTGTCCAAGGGCACCCTGGCTGGCGGGAGCCCGGCCTTGCAGCGCGCCTACAACGAGGTCAGCGCCGGCTCCCTCGCCAAGGGGCTGGACGCCGCTCGCCGGCTGCTCGCCGAGAAACCCGGCGAGCCGGCTGGTGGCCTGCCGATCCATCTCTTCGGCAACGTCGTGGCCGACCCGGACGTCTTTTCGATGATCGAGGAGTGCGGCGCCCGGGTGGTGTCGGACGACCTGTGCACGGGCTCGAGGCTGGTCCAGCCGTTCCCCGACCCGGCGCCCGGGTCGACGCCCCTCGAGGCCCTGGCCGCCGGACTCCTGGCCCGCCAGGCCTGCGCCCGCACCTTCCGACCGGGGAGCCCTGGACAGCTCGCCGTGGACGTGGTCGAGGGGGCCAGGCGGTCCGGCGCCGCGGCGGTGGTCGCGTATGTGATGAAGTTCTGTGATCCCTACCTCGGCCGGATGCCAGCGGTGCGGGAGGCCTGCGCCGCGGCGAGGCTGCCGCTCCTCATCCTGGAGGGAGACTGCACCCTCCGCAGCCTGGGCCAGCAGACCACCCGGATCGAGGCCTTCGTCGAGATGTTGGAGGGGACGGTATGATGCTCAACCAGTTCGAGAAGCTCATTTCAGGCATCGGGGCGAAGCTGGCCGAGCCCGGGGGGGTCACGCCCCGGCGGCGCTTCGCGCTCGAGCTGGCGAACCTCGGCAAGCGCCTCTACGACGGCGAGCATCCCGTCGCCTGGTGTGGCGTCGTCGCGCCCTTCGATCTCCTGGGCGCGATGGGATACACGTCCTGCTTCGTCGAGTTCATCGGCGCGTCCCTGGCGAGCTCAGGCCTGGTGGGGGCCTTCCTCCAGCGCGCCGAGCAGGACGGGCTGGTGCCGGACATGTGCGCGTACCACCGGGCCGTGGCCGGCGCGGCCGCGGCGAGGATGATGCCGGTGCCCGAGGTGCTGGTCGCCACGACCTGCCCCTGCACCGCGGGCCAGGCCACCATGGAGAACCTCGCCCGCACGATGAAGCGTGCGCTCATCGTCCTCCATGTGCCCCAGGAGGACACGCCCGAGTCGGTGGCGTATCTCGTGGATCAGCTCCAGGGGATGGTCACCAGGATCGAGGGACTCACGGGGCGCGCCCTCGACACCGACGCGCTCGCTCGGACCATCGAGCGCTCCAACGAGGCCGTTGCGGTGATGGACGAGGTCTATACCCTCGCCGCCAACGTCCCGTCGCCGACGTCGAGCCGGGAGCTCAAGGACTTCGGCATCGTCATGCCCCTGATCCTGGGCCGCCCGGAGGCCATCGAGGTCGCCGAGGTCTATCGTGACACCTTCCAACGGCGGGTCGCTGCAGGGACGGGGAACGGCGTGGCCGAGGAGCGGGTGCGCCTCCTCTGGATCCAGAACCGGATCCAGTTCAAGGAGCCCCTGGTGCGGGAGCTCGAGGAGGACCTGGGCGCGATCATCGTCGTCGACGAGCTCAACAACGTCACCTGGGATCCCATCGATCCCCGGGATCCGCTCCCGGGCATCGCCCGCCGGATGATCACGAACTCCTTCAACGGCCCCATCGAGGCCCGACTGAAAAAACTCCAGGACCTGGCCCGCAAGTACAAGGTCCACGGCGCGATCAATCCCTGCAACTGGGGCTGCCGCCAGGGCGCCGGGGCTCGGGGAATGATGCGCAAGGGTCTCGGGGACGTCGGCGTCCCGGTCCTCAACCTCGAGGTGGACTGCGTGGATCCCCGGTCCTTCTCCGAGGGCCAGCTCCGCACCCGCCTGGAGGCCTTTGTGGAGATGCTGGAGGCGAAATCCTCGCCCAACTGATCCCTTGACTTCGCACGGGACCCGAAGTATCCTTCTATCCGGATAGAGGGATAAATGAAGACGCGGCCCACAATCCTGGAGCAGATGTCCGCCCTGGCCGACGGCCTGCGGGGACGGATCCTGCTGTTGCTGGAGGCCCACGAGCTCACGGTCAACGAGCTCTGCGCGACCCTCCAGCTGCCCCAGTCCTCGACCAGCAGGCACTTGAAGACCCTCGCGGACGTCGGCTGGGTGGTCTCCCGCCCGGAGGGCACCCGCCGCCTCTACCGCATGGCCGAGCGCGACGAGGACGCGCCGGTGCGTCAGCTCTGGGGATTGGCCCGCGCGCAGCTCTCCGACACCCCCGGTGCCCGGGACGATCACGGGCGCCTGCAGTCGGTCCTCGCGGAGCGCCGGGACCGGTCCCGGGAGTTCTTCGAGAGCGACGCCGCCCGGTGGGACCACCTGCGGGACGAGCTCTTCGGCGCGCGGTTCTTCCAGTTCGGTTTCCCCGGCCTGCTGGATCCGGACCTGGTTATCGGCGATCTGGGCTGTGGCAGCGGCGCGCTGAGCGAGCTGCTGGCTCCCTTCGTGCGCCGGGTGATCGCCGTGGACGACTCCGAGGCGATGCTCGGCGAGGCGCGGACGCGCCTCGAGCGGTTCTCCAACGTCGAGCTCCATCGCGGCGCGCTCGAGTCCCTGCCCCTGGAGACCGGGACCCTCGACGCCGCGACCCTCGTGCTCGTGCTGCACCACCTGCCCGATCCGGGCGAGGCGGTCCGTGAGGTCGCGCGGGTCCTGCGGCCCGGCGGCCGCTTGATGGTCGTGGACATGCTTCCCCACGATCGCCAGGAGTATCGCCCGCAGATGGGCCACGTCTGGATGGGATTCTCCACCGAGCAGGTCGGGCAGCTCCTCACGCGCAACGGCTTCGGCCAGCAACGCATCATCGAAATCCCCGCCGACCCGGCGGCCAGGGGGCCGTCGCTGTTCGCAGCGGCCGCGACCCGCGACGGTCGGTCTCCTGAAACACCAAGGCAAACCTGAACCCAAGGAGCACAGATGTCGACGAACTATCCCGAGAATCATCCCTTCGCAGCAGCCGAGGCCGCGGGGCGCGAGCCGTTCAAGGTCGCGGACCTCTCCCTTGACGAGTATGGACGCAAGGAGATGCGCCTCGCCGAGCAGGAGATGCCCGGCCTGATGTCCATCCGCGAGAAGTACAAGGCCGAGAAGCCCCTCGCCGGCGCGAAGGTCATGGGCAGCCTGCACATGACGATCCAGACCGCGGTGCTCATCGAGACCCTCGTCGATCTCGGCGCGGACGTTCGCTGGGTCTCGTGCAACATCTTCTCCACCCAGGATCATGCGGCCGCCGCGGTGGTGGTCGGCCCCCCCGAATCGGGCGGTACCCCGGAATACCCCAGAGGCGTGCCGGTCTTCGCCTGGAAGCGCGAGACGCTCCCGGAGTACTGGTGGTGCACCAACGAGGCGTTGATCTGGCCCGACGGCACCGGCCCCGACCTGATCGTCGACGACGGCGGCGACGCGACGATGCTGATCCACAAGGGCGCCGAGTTCGAGAAGGCCGGCGAGATTCCTGGCTTTGACCCGGCCACCGAGGCGGAGGAATGGGGCGTGGTCCTTGACCTGCTGCGCAAGATCGGGGAAGAGAACCCCGGCCTCTGGACCCGCGTCGCCGCAGGGTGCCACGGCGTCAGCGAGGAGACCACCACCGGGGTCCATCGCCTGTACCAGATGGAAGAGGCCGGGGCGCTGTTGTTTCCCGCGATCAACGTCAACGACTCCGTGACCAAGCACAAGTTCGACAACATCTACGGTTGTCGACACTCGGTGATCGACGGCCTCAACCGCGCGACGGACGTGATGATCGGCGGAAAGACCGTCGTTGTCTGCGGCTACGGCGAGGTCGGCAAGGGCTGTGTTCAGGCCCTGGCCGGGCAGGGGGCGCGGGTGATCGTGACCGAGATCGACCCGATCTGCGCGCTGCAGGCGGCGATGGAGGGGTACCGGGTCGCAACGGTGGAGGACGTGATCGGCGAGGCCGACATCTTCATCACCACGACGGGCAACCTCCACGTGATCACCGCCGAGCACATGTCCCGGATGAAGGACAAGGCGATCGTCGGGAATATCGGCCACTTCGACAACGAGATCGAGATGGCCGCCATGAGCCGAATCGAGGGCATCGAGAAGATCAACATCAAGCCCCAGTACGACGAGTGGCGCTTCCCCGACGGGCACAGCGTGATGGTCCTCGCCGAGGGCCGCCTGCTCAACCTGGGCTGCGCGACGGGGCACCCCAGCTTCGTGATGTCCACCTCCTTCGCCAATCAGGTGCTGGCGCAGCTCGAGCTGCACCGCAACAACGACGCCTACGAGAACAAGGTGTATCGGCTGCCCAAGACCCTCGACGAGGAGGTCGCACGGCTGCACCTCGAGAAGCTCGGCGTAAAGCTCACGCGGCTGACGAAGGAGCAGGCGGACTACATCGGCGTCAACCCCGACGGACCCTACAAGCCGGATCACTACAGCTACTAAGAACCGACGTACCGGGCGTAGATTCCCCGTGCGAAGGCCTGGTCGTCGGTGCCCATGACGATGGCCCGGGCGTCCGGGAAGAGGACGAACTCGCACTCGTCGTTGTGGAAGCGGAGCATGTACTCGTCCACCTCGACCTCGCCGACCCGGACGAGCCGCCTGGCCACCTCGTCGAGGGAGAGGGTCTGGGGCCGGGGGGGCAACACCTGGACCGAGCCCTGACCGCAGAGAGTGGATGCCCGGAGGGCGACGTCGCCCTCCAGGAAGTCGTACCGACCCATGCAGGAGGGACAGTCCTCCCGGGGTTTGACGTGGGTGCGGGTCCAGGTGCCGTCCCAGACGTCGAAGAAGGCTACCTCCCGGCTCGCCGCGTCCCGATCCGTCAGGATCTTGAGGGCCTCGGCGATCTGGAGCGCCCCCACGATCATGGGAGCCGGTGCGATGACGCCCACGGTGTCGCAGGTGGCGGAGGCGCCCCCGGGGGGGACCTCGCCGACGAGGCAGCGGAAGCAGGCGGTCTCCCCGGGGAGGATGTTCATCTGGGAGCCGTGGGACGAGACCGCGCCGCCATACACCCAGGGGATCCCGAGCTTGAGGGCGACGTCGTTGACCAGGAACCGGGTCTCGAAGTTGTCCAGCCCGTCGAGGATCACGTCCGCGTCCCCGAGGAGGGCCTCCGCGTTGGTGTGGTTGAGGTCCGAGACCACGCCCTCGATCTCGATGGCCGAGTTGACCCGGGCCAGGTGACGCTGGGCCGCGATGGCCTTGGGCAGCCGCGCCGCGACGTCGTCCTCGTCGAAGAGGATCTGCCGCTGGAGGTTGTGGAGCTCGATGAGGTCACGGTCGATGATCCGGACGTGCCCGATCCCCGCCCGGACGAGGCCCGTTGCGATGACCGTCCCCAGCGCGCCGCAGCCCGCGATCACGGCGCGGGCCCGGCCGAGGCGGTCCTGCCCCGCCTGGCCGATGGGGGAGAACAGGATCTGTCTGGAGTAGCGGTCCACGCGCACAACCCTCCGGGATCGGGATCAATCGTTGGGCGGGATGTTGTTGCAGGCGATGGGATCGCCGTCGCCGTCGAGGAGGAGGATCTCGTCCGAGGGGCAGGTCTCGCTGAGCTCGGTCCCCAGGGTCTTGGAGGCGATCCACTGGACCACGTAGTCGCTCTGGTTGGCCACGATGCTGCCGTGGGTGCCGAGGGGGTCGAAGCACTGGGTGCTGTTCACGCCGTCGGTCTCCAGGCGATCCAGCGCGCACATGATCCGATCCGGCGGGATGGTAGTGTCCAGGCCGCCATAGACCACGAGCTGGGGGACCTCGGCCAGGGCGCCGGTGAAGTGCGGGCGGTCCGCCGCGTAGCGCTCCAGCCAGGTCTCGCAGACGGTCTTGGCCGGCTCGTCCTTGGAGCAGGGCTGGCCCGTGGCGGCAGGGATCATCACCGCTGAGACGAAGGCCGGGTCAAAGAGCTCCGTGACCACGGTGGCTGCAGCCTCGAGGGTCGGATAGCTGCTGCTCCAGCAGGACCCCTCGACGAAGTCCTGGATCGTGTCCTGGTGCTCCGCGGCGAAGAGGAGGCGACCGGCGCCGGGGCCGTCGTACAGCTCGGCGTGGGTGTAGTGGTACCAGATCGTCACCGCGTTCACCGACGCAACCTCCGCGATGGGGTACGCGTCAGCGAGGAGGAAGAGCGCGCCCCAGCTTCGCGCCGGCAACCACAGCGGCGCGTAGGTCGCCACCGCCGCGACGTCGCCGCCCGCGCCGTAGGTCACGGCCTCGGCCGCCGCGGCCAGCGCTGTGTGTCCGCCCTGGGAGTGGCCGGTGAGCACGATCTGGTCGTCGAGGCGCGCCGGGATCAGGGTCCGCAGTGCCCTGGCACCGTCCAGGGTCGAGCGGGCCACGTCCAGGGCGTGGGCGTAGGCGCTGGGCGGGTTGCCCTCGGCGCCGAAGTTCGCGTAGCCGGCCAGATCCGGCGCGATGACCGGGAAGCCATAGCCCACCATGGGGTAGACCTGGTTGATGAAGTCGTCCCGGACGTAGTCCCCGGCCGGGTCGCCTGTGGACGGCGCGCACTTCGCGGCCTGCCCGCGGCTGCCGTGGGAGGCCACGACCATGGGCATGATGTCCGCGGGGGGCGTGTCCGGGAGGAAGACCAGCGCGGCCGAGGCGCCGAGGTCCCCGTTCCCACGCTGCGTGGCGTACAGGATCCGGTACATCGTGGCGCCGCTGGTGGCCGCGGGGCCATCGTAGCCGGCCGCGGCCAGCTCTGTGTCGATGTCCGCAGCGGTCAGGGTCCCGTCCGCCGCGCAGAAGATGATCGCGCCCTTTTCATCGGGGAGGATGCCCGGATCGCCATAGAGTGCGTCGATCGCGTCGCTGCAGTCGAGCTGGATAACCATGGGGCCGGTGGTCGCCACGTCGGGCGCGGTGTTGGTGTCTTCGGCCTGCTTCTGGTCCGGCTCCGGGGTGCCGCCGCCGTTGCTGTTGCCTCCGTTGTCGCAAGCTGCGAACCCGATGGCCAGGATGCCGATGCAGATGCCTGAGATGAGAAACTTCATCCGATGTCTCCTTCTGTCTCCGATGTGTACCAGATCATATCGATATTCGATGGGTGATGATGGCGAAGGACGGGATCCGTGTCAATACCGGGAGGCCCCGGGGACAGGTCGTCGTCGCCGCTGCTCTTCTGTGGGAGGCCCTTCAGGGCCGACTCTTCTGTGGGAGGCCCTTCAGGGCCGACTCTTCTGTGGGAGGCCCATCAGGGCCGACTCTTCTGTGGGAGGCCCATCAGTGCCCACGCTTCTCAGGGAGGCCCATC
>JBDRIT010000052.1:0-11880 GCA_043815665.1 Pseudomonadota bacterium | reverse complement strand
AAGCTCATCAGGCACGCTGAGGCTGAGCAACGGTAGGTGGGTCGGGCACTGAACGACTCAGGTTCGCCGTGACCGTGACCGTGACCGTGACCGTGACCGTGACCGTGACCGTGACCGTGACCGTGACCGTGACCGTGACCGGCGCCAACCTCAGTTTGCCCCTCTGATCATGGGAGCCACAGCGGGATCATTTCGAGTAATTTCTGCACCCGATTTCTCTGCCAGAACCCACGAAGATGTCAGGAGGGCCAGAAAAGAGGAAGGCCACCTCAACCCCGCCACCACCCCTGACCGAGGTGGCCTTCCCGAGTCGAGAGAGCCAACTCCATAGAATAGAAAGAGTTTCACATCCTCCGTCCCCATGTCTTCCGTCCTCTGCCGAGCGCACTCGGCGAACGACGCGGTCACTGCTGAACGAGTCGATCCGGCCCCTGCCTTTGAGGCCGGCCACACGACGGAGGGTGGGTGGGGGAGGGTGGCCGGCCTCCCCTCTTTTATGGCTCTACCTTTACTTTGCGCTCGGCACTGGGGGCCTGCGTGGAGGGGTATTCCCTGGACCGGCGTGAGCCGCAGCCAGGGGATAGCCCCGGAAACGGAGCAGGTCCCCGGAGACAGGCCGGTGTAGACGAGTCGGGCGATGCCCGAGAGGTTCACTTGACCGAAGCGCGGCGCTCGGGATGACGGGAGGGCTGCGCTTCTATGAAACACCAACCTCGGATTCATTCGACACAAGCAACTCGGCTTCAAAGCCCCACCCCCACAGAAGCCGGCGCGCTTGGCTTGGACCGTCGAGACCACGCCAAACGTGCAGTGTCCGGTCGTCAAGCTCCCGGTTCGGATTGAGCTCTGCCCGGGAGGCTGGAGCGGGTGGAGGCTGTGCCCGAGAGGTTCACTTGAGATCCCTCGCTGCGCTCGGGATGACGGGAGGGCTGCGCTCGGGATGACGGGAGGGAGGGTCCGGTCATCGAGCTCCCGGTTCAGCTTGAATCTGCGGTGCAGGGGTGGGAGTCCAACGTTGCAACCCCCCTGGGGTCGAGGTTCCACCGTTTGACTTCCACGGCCCGAGAGATTAACTTCGTCGCCGGATCATTGACCTGTATTTTCAACCACCCGAATTCAAAGGCAGGTGCATCCATGACGGGCACATGCGGGCACCCGGAGCCCGGGGACGTCAGACCCCGGGGAGAGTTCGATTTCGCAGAGCCGACGTCCCTCGAAGAGGCCCTCTCGCTGCTCTCTGCGCATCCCCGGGACGCGGTCGTCCTGGCCGGCGGGACGGATCTCCTGCGCAGCCTGCGGCATGGCCAAAGCAGGCCGAGCCTCGTGATCTCCATCCTGCGGCTCCCGGAGCTGACCGGGATCCGGGAGGCCGACGACGGCCTCGAGATCGGCGCGCTGACCACCATGCACGCGCTGGCCCGGGACCCGCGGATCCTGGCGCACTACCCCGCCCTGGCCGCAGCAGCTGCCCAGGTCGGATCCCCCCAGGTGCGCAACCGCGCAACCATCGGCGGCAACCTGTGCAACGCCAGCCCCTGCGCCGACACCGCGGGGCCCGTCCACGTCGATGACGCCGAGGCCGTTCTGCGGAGCGCCGCGGGAGAACGCCGGGTGCCGATCTCCGCATTCATGACCGGCCCGGGGCAGACGATCCTGGGGCCCGGCGAGGTCCTCGTCTCCATCGTGTTGCCGCGCCCCCCGGCGCGGACCGGATCGGCCTTCGTCGCCCTGGGGCACCGAAAGGCCCTGGAGATCTCGGTGGTCTCGGCTACGGCGCGGGTGACCCTCGCTGCCTCCGGCGAGGTCGAGACGGTCCGCGTCTGCCTCGGATCCGTCGCACCGACGCCGGTGCTGGCGCGCTCGGTGGAGGCGGCGCTGGTGGGCCGGGCCCCGAGCGCTGATGACATCGCCGCGGCGGCCCGCGCCGCAGCGGGGGACTGCAGCCCCATCGACGACCTGCGCGCGGGCGCCGCGTACCGCCGCTCGATGATCGAGGTGCTGACCCGTCGCGTCCTCGAGGGCGCACTGGCCATGGCCGGGGGAGGACCAGCGTCATGAAGAAGCAGCTGCTCCAGGTCACGGTCAACGGCGTGCTCCGGGAGGTCGCGATCCATCCGGACCGGACCCTCGTCGAGTTCCTGCGCGAGGATCTCCGTCTGACGGGGACGAAGCAGGGCTGCGGGGAGGGAGACTGCGGCGCCTGTACGGTCCTCCTCGACGGCGAGATCGTCAACGCCTGCCTCGTCCTCGCCCTGCAGACCGAGGGTCGCCAGGTCCTGACCATTGAGGCCCTCGCTGTCGGCACCGGGCTCCACCCGATCCAGCAGAGCTTCGTCGATCACGGGGCGATCCAGTGCGGCTTCTGTTCCCCGGGGATGATCCTGGCGGCCAAGGCCCTCCTCGACCGGGACCCCAGGCCCTCCGAGGCGGCCATCCGCACCGGGATCTCGGGCAACCTGTGTCGCTGCACGGGGTACCAGAAGATCGTCGAGGCGATCCAGGACGCCTCGTCGCGCCTGGCCACGGGGCAGGAGGGGGAGCGATGACCCGACAGCGCAACGGCGACCACGCGATCCTCTCCTCTCGCGCGGCGCGCCTGGACGCGCCGGCCAAGGCCACGGGCCGCGCCGTCTACACCGACGACATCGACCTCCCCGGGATGCTCCACGGCGCGATCCTGCACAGCCCGATCGCCCATGGCAGGATCTCCCGCCTCGACACCTCCAGGGCCGAGTCGTTGCCCGGCGTCCACGCGGTGCTCACCGCCCGGAACGTGCCGGACGTCTGGTACGGCGTGAGCCCAGCCCGGTACGACGAGAAGGTCTTCGCCGAAGACAAGGTCATGTACGTCGGTGACGAGATCGCCGCCGTGGCCGCGGTGGACCGCCGCACCGCCCAGCGGGCCCTGGAGCTCATCGCGGTGGAGTTCGAGGAGCTGCCGATCATCCTGAGCGGCGAGGAGGCCCTCCGGGACGGCGCCGCGCAGATCCATCCCCGGTACCCGGGCAACCTCTCCGGCGAGGTGCACCAGGAGTTCGGCGATCTCGAGAAGGCCCGTTCCCTGGCCACGGTGGTCGTCTCGGGGAGGCTCGAGAACGAGAAGCAGGACGGGGCGTTCCTGGAGCCCCAGTGCGCGATCGCCGACTTCGATCTCGACGGCAACCTGACGTTGACCTCGTCGACCCAGTCCGTCCACTACGTGCAGCGCACCGTGGCCATGGTGCTCGGCATGCCCGTGGAGAAGGTCCGGGTCAAGAAGCCATACGTGGGCGGAGGCTTCGGCCCCAAGGCCGCTTGCTCCACCATGGAGATCATCACCTGCCTGCTCTCCCGGGCCACACGGCGGCCGGTCAAGACCACCTTCTCCCGGGAGGAGGTCTTCCTGCACTCCCGGGCCCGGCACAAGTTCGTCCACGAGATGACCCTCGGCCTGGACGACCTGGGCGGCATGTAGTTCCTGGAGCACCGCGCCTTCCTGGACGGCGGCGCGCTGGCCAGCTTCGGCATCGCCACGGTCTACTACTCCGGGAGCCTCCTCGGCGGGCCCTATCGCCTGCCGGCGATGAAGTACGACGGCCTCCGGGCGACGACGAACAAGCCGGCTTGCGGCGCCCAGCGGGGACACGGCGGCGTGATCGCCCGGGCCCTCTTCGAGCGCCTCGTGGACGAGGCCGCCGAGGAGCTGAAGAGGGATCCTGTCGAGCTGCGCCTCCAGAACATGATGGAGGCCGGCGACGTGACCTGCAACGACCTCAACATGTCGTCCCTCGGCATGCGGGAGTGCATCGAGGCCGTGCGGGATGGTTCGTCCTGGCAGGCCAAGCGCGGCAAGATGGAGAGGGGACGCGGCGTCGGCATGGCGTGCGGGTTCTTCGTCTCCGGCGCGGGGTACCCGATCTATCGCTCCGACACCTTCCACGCCACGGTGGTGATCAAGCTCACCGAGGACGGCGGCGGCGTCATCGTGCAGACCGCGTCGGCAGAGATCGGTCAGGGCTCGGACACGACCATGGCGATGATCGCCGCCGAGACCCTGGGCGTGGAGCTCGGCGCGGTGCGTGTCGTCTCGGGGGATACGGACCTCGGCGTGGATCTTGGTGCCTACTCCTCGCGCCAGACGCTGATGACCGGACACGCAGTCAAGGAGGCGGCGGAGCACGTCAAGACCCAGGTGCTCGAGGCGCTGGCGCCGCTCCTCGGCTGCGATCCCTCGGACCTCGACTTCCGGCTGGGCGTGCTCCTCTCCAGGAGCGGCGCCGATCTCCCGACCGCAGATCTGCGCACCCGCTACATCAAGGAGCACCGCGGGTGGACGGACAACCCGTCGGAGGGGCCGTTCACCTTCCGCGAGGCGTCCCGGATGGCGTACCTGGAGCGCGGGACCATCGTCGGCACGGGCCGCTACAAGCCCCCGAAGCTCGGCGGATCGTACAAGGGCGCCGCGGTGGGGACCTCGCCGGCCTATGGCTGCTCGGCCCAGGCCGTCGAGCTCTCCGTGGACCTGGAGACCGGCCGGATCACCGTGGAGTCCATGGCGGACGCCCATGACTGCGGGAAGGCGATCAACCTCACCTCCGTGGAGGCGCAGATGCAGGGCTCCGTCTCCATGGGTCTCGGCGAGGCGCTCTTCGAGCAGGTCCAGTTCGATGACCTGGGGCGCATGAAGAACGCGAACCTCACGGACTACAAGATCCCAACGGCCCTGGACATGCCGGCGGTCCAGTGCATCGTCATCGAGTCCCACGAGCCCAACGGGCCATACGGCGCCAAGGAGGTGGGCGAGGGCGCGATCATGCCGACCATCCCGGCGATCCTCAACGCGCTGTACGACGCAACGGGGGTGCGCTTCGAGCGGCTGCCCATCACCCCCGAGCGCGTCGTCGCCGCCCTCAAGGAACGGGGAAGATGACCGGCGGAACCATCTGTGTGACGGTGAACGGAGAGGAGCAGGCCGTCGCCGCGGGCATCAACCTCCAGGAACTCCTCGAAGCGCTCGACGAGCCCTACCGCGTGGCGGTGGTCGAGCTGAATCATAAGTTCGTGGACCAGGACGCGCTCCCGCGGATCCTCCTCCAGGACGGAGACGACGTCGAGGTCATGCTCCTCGCCTTTGGCGGGTAGACCCCTCAACCCATGGACTTGAGGAGCTGGCGGGCGATGACCAGCCGCTGGATCTGGGACGTCCCCTCGTAGAGCCGATAGACCCGCAGGTCCCGGAAGTACCGCTCCGCCAGGTTGCCCCGCATGTAGCCCATGCCCCCGAAGACCTGCACCGCCCGGTCGGCCACCCTGGACGCCATCTCCGTGGCGTAGAGCTTCGCCATGGAGCACTCCTTGGTGGCCGCCTCCCCCCGGTCCTTCATCCAGGCGGCGCGCCAGACCAGCATCCGGGCGGCGTCGATCTCCGTGGCCGAGTCCGCCAGCATCCACTGGATCGCCTGGTTGTCCGCGATGGGGCGCCCGAACTGCACCCGGGTCGAGGCGTGCTCGACCATGGCCTCGAGGAGACGCTGGGCCGCACCCACCGAGGAGGCGGCGATGCTCAACCGCCCGTGATCCAGCACCTTCATGGCCAGCTTGAAGCCCTCCCCCTCGGGCCCCAGGCGGTTCTCCGCGGAGACCCTGCAGTCGTCCAGGATCACCTCGGCGACCTGGGTCCCGTGGAGCCCCATCTTCGGCTCCAGCCGGCCCACGGTCAGCCCCGGCGCGTCCCGCTCCACCCAGAACGCGGTGAGGCCCCGGACCCCCGCACCCCGGTCCACGGTGGCCATGACCGTGAAGTAGTGGGCGATGTCCGCGTTGGTGATCCAGATCTTGGCGCCGCTCAGGACGTATTCGTCGCCCTCCCGCCGTGCCGTGGTGCGGATCGAGGACACGTCAGAGCCCGCCTCGGGCTCCGTGAGCGCGAAGCACCCGATGCGGCGCCCCGTGGCCAGCTGAGGGAGGTGGGCCCGCTTCTGCGCCTCGGTCCCAGCGAGGAGGAGCGCCAGGCTGCCGATGCCGTTGTTGGTGGTGACCAGGATCCGGAAGGAGAGGTTCGTCCGCGACAGGGCCTCCATGACCGCGCACTGGGCCAGGGCGGAGAGTCCCAGGCCCTCGTACTCCTCGGGGATCGCCATGCCGAAGAGGCCCAGCTCCCGCATCCGCTCCACCACGGCCTCCGGGATCCTGTCCTCCTCCTCCACCTGCTCCGAGATCGGGTCCAGCTCCTCCTCCACGAACCGCCGCACCGTGTCCCGAAGCAGCCGAACGTCCTGAGGCAGTGTAAAGTCCACCTGATTCACCCCTCTGTCCCTGGTCCAGACCTGAAGTACAGCAGCCGATCCGTGCAAAGTCAACGCCTTCCCAGGCGGCGACTTCCTTGGCCCGCGTGAGCCCTGCTCCTCCCCACCCGAAATCGGACGCACGACTTGGATTCTGCGACGAGGCTGCTGTAGCATAGGCTCCAGGACTCGAATCGACCGGAGAGGCGAGATGGCGAACCTGACCGGAGAGGAGCGGGCGCTGCGGGACATGGTGCGGAGCTTCTGTGCGCGGGAGGTGGCCCCGGCCGTCCCCGGGATGGAGGCGGACGACGCGTTCCCCACGGACCTGTTCCGGAGGGCCGGAGAGGTCGGCCTCCTGGGCCTGTACGTCGCCGACGCCTTCGGCGGCGCCGACGCGGGGGACACGGCCTTCATGATCGTCTCCGAGGAGCTGGCCCGGACGTCGGCCTCCTTCGCTGTGGCGGTCTCCTGCCACGTGGGGGTGAGCACCCTCCCCATCGTGGTCGGCGGCGCCGACGCCGTGCGCGCGAGGCTCCTCCCGGGGCTGGCCTCGGGGCGCCTCATCGGTGGCTTCGCGCTCACCGAACCCGACACCGGCTCCGACGCGGGCGCGCTGCGGACCCGCGCCGTGCTGCGAGGGGACCGCTGGATCCTGGACGGGGTGAAGACCCTGATCACCAACGGCGCGGAAGCAGACACCTTCGTGGTCATGGCCCGCACGGGCCCCGGGAGGGGCGCCGCCGGGATCTCCGCGTTCGTCGTGGAGCGGGACGCACCGGGCCTGACCGTGGGCAAGCCCATGGCCAAGATGGGCCTCAAGGGCAACTCCACCACCCAGCTCTACTTCGAGGACTGTGCGGTGCCCCGGGAGAACCTGCTGGGGAGCGAGGGCGAGGGCTTTCGGGTGGCCATGCGCGCGCTGGACGTGGGTCGGCTCTCCGTCGCCGCGATCTCCCTGGGGGTCGCGAAGCGGGCCCTGGAGATCTCCCTGGACTATGCGTCGGATCGGACGGCCTTCGGCGCGCCGATCATCGAGTACCAGGCCCTCGGCCACCGCCTGGCCGACGTCGCCGCCGAGTGCGACCTCACGGAGCGCTACCTCTACGACGTGGCCCGAAACCACGGGGAGCGCTTCGTCCGGGAGGCGTCGGTGGCCAAGCTCTTCGCGTCGGAGCTGGCGGGACGGGCCTGCGACCTCGCGGTCCAGGTCTTCGGCGGCATGGGCTTCATGAAGGAGACCGAGGCGGAGCGTCTCTACCGGGACGCCCGGGTCCTGCGGATCTTCGAGGGGACCTCCGAGATCCAGCGGCGGGTGATCCTCAAGGAGCTGAGGAGGCGCCTGTGATGGCCGGACCCGCTGACCCACGCCTGGTGGCGCTCCTCGCCGGAGCCACCCGGATCCTCATCTTCACCGGCGCCGGGATCTCCACCGGCAGCGGCATCCCCGACTACCGTGGCCCCCAGGGCGTGTGGAAGCGCCGGAAGCCGGTGTACTACGACGACTTCATGGGAAGCGAGGATGCCCGGATCGAGTACTGGGACTTCAAGATCGAGGGCTGGGAGGCCATCCGCAACGCGCAGCCCAACGCGGTCCACCACGCGACGGTTCGCCTCGAGGGGGCCGGCAGGTTGGCGGGGGTCGTCACCCAGAACATCGACGGCCTCCATGCCCGAGCCGGTACGAGCCGCGACAGGCTGGTGGAGATCCACGGCACCGACCTGTCGGTGGCCTGCCAGTCCTGCGGAGAGCTGACCGATCCCGAGCCACACATGCGCTCGTTCCAGGAGACCCGACGTCCACCGTTCTGCCCCTGCGGCGGGGTCCTCAAACCCGCCACGATCAGCTTCGGCCAGGGCCTCCGCAGCGAGGACCTGCGCCGGGCCGCCGAGATGGCAGCGAAGGCCGACCTCGTGATCGCCCTGGGCTCGACCCTCGGGGTCTACCCCGCGGCCGGCATCCCCCTGGCCGCGGCCGAGGCCGGGACGCCCTACGTGATCATCAACCAGGGGGCGACGGAACACGACGACCTCCAGGTCGTCACCCTGCGCCTCCACGGGGACGTGGGGGAGCTCTTTCCGGCTGCGGTGGACGAGGCCCTCGACGATTGACAGCACTGCGAGGTGAACGATGAAGAGTGCGATGGGCGTCCTCTCCCTGGTCCTGGGAGTGGCGATGTCCCTTCCTTCCCGGGCGCAGCCCGTTGCGCCACCGGTGACCGAGGTCGTGACCGACAAGATCGACACGCCGGCCCTGCGGGTCGAGCTGGTCGCAAAGGTCCACCTGGCGAACTTCATGATGAAGGAGGGCAGGAGATCCATTCCCCTGGGGAGTGGCCTCTCGGGCAGGGTACAGGCCACCGTGACCAACACCTCCCCCGACCCGGTCGTCATCGAGGATCTCGAGGTCTCCAACCTCGTGTTCATCGACGTGGAGACGGGGACGGAGCACGTGATGGTCCATCCCTGTGCGGTGATGGCCGCCTGCGGGCCGGACCAGAACCAGGGCCGGCACCTGGTGACCCTCGCGCCGGGGCAGTCCCATGTTGCGACGGTGGATGAGTTCGGCTGCTCCGGCTCGATGTGGAAGGCCCCGCCACCGGGCCAGTACCATCTGCGATACCGCTTCCGAGTTTCACCCCTCGAGACGATCCCCGAATGGTGCGGCCCCGAGGGCGACGCGCCGGCCCCGGAGAGCATCGCGGCGGCGCGCCGGGCCCTGGCGACCGGGGAGTTCTGGCGGGGGAGCGCTGTCTCCGCGCCCTTCGAGATCGATCTTCGCAAGGTCAGGACCGACTGGGTCAAGTAGAGGCGGGGGGATGAGGGTGGCCAAACCAAGGGATGACCAGCTGGAGGGAGGTGCGACAGATGCATGACGGCGACGAGCTCCGGATCCCTGAAGAGATGGCCGCGATGTTGACCCGCTACGCGGAGCTCCTGGATCTCGAGGCGCGCATCAGGGACGAGAAGGCGGGGCTCAGGGAGCTGATCGATCGGGCCATGGCGGACCGGGGACTCGAGCGCTTCCAGACCCGGGTCGGGGACCAGGGCTTCAAGGTCAGCCGCCGGGAGAAGGTGGAGGTGACCTACGACGAGGCGCTCCTCGCGTCCCGCCTGGGCGACCGCTACCGGAGCATCCTCGCCGTCGACACGAAGAAGGTGCGGAAGCATCTCGCGAAGGTGGAGTCCCTCCTCGAACCCCGCCTCGACCTCGTCGGCACACCGTCCCGAGACAAGGTCCGGGAGGCCATCGCGTCCGGAGCCCTCGAGGTCGGCGACTTCGCCGGGACCTTCGAGAAGACCGTGACGCCGATGGTCTACATCTCACGGTTCAAGGACCGGGATTCTTCCTCGTGATGGGGGAACGAGGAAGCCGTGGGGAGGAAACCATGGGGACGGGGGGACAAACCATGGGGGAGAAGCGAATACTGGCATGGCCCGGCGCAACCCGGCCGGGGAGCCCGCGACCCGGATTCCCCCGACCGCCAGAACCAATTTCGCACGGCCTTTCAGGACCTGGCGGACCTTCAGGGGAAAGTGTCAAGCGGGGATGCCTGACCCTGTGTCCCCCGCGCAAATCTAATGTTCTCGTGGAGGTGAAGCATGACCCGAAGGAACCTCTCGACCCTCATCGTCCGGATCGTCCTGGGGCTCGGCATCTGTGCCTGCTCGGCCACCGGGCCCGGGGAGGGCTCCGGGGTGGACGCGGCCGCGGATGGACGCGCCGAAGAGATCGGCATCGAGGATGCACCCGGAAGACAGGAGGACGCCGAATCGGCCCCGATCCCCGGCTTCTGTGAGCCGAACGTCGAGGAGTTTCCGCTTCGTCCCGACCTCACCGAGCCCGCCTCGCTCCCCTTCCTGCGGGTGGAGGGTACGGAGCTTGTGGATCCCGCCGGCGCCCCGGTGGCGTTGCGTGGCATCAACTTCGGCGGCTGGTTGATGATGGAGACCTGGATCGCAGGCATCGGCGTCGAGGACGAGGGGGAACTTCTGGACCTGCTGCGGGAGAAGGCCGCGGCCCTCGGCCTGGCGGATGCCCTCGCCGCGGCGGAGCTGACGAACGCCCTGGACTGGCTGCTGGAGCGCCGGTCTCATCACGTGCTGGTCCAGGAGTGGCGTGCGCACATGTCGGGGCACGCGACAGCGAACACGGTCGCTGCCGTCGAGCAGCTCTGGGCCTGGTTCGACGAGCAGCCCTGGATCTTCGAGGAGGAGGCGCTCTGGAGCTGGTTGGAGCAACGCTTCGGACACGCCAAGGCCCAGCAACTCCGACAGGCCTTCCATGAGAGCTACATCACGGAGCTGGACGTGGAGCGGGTGGCCGCGCTCGGACTCAACCTCATCCGGGTCCCCGTCTGGTACCAGACCCTCGAGACCGACATCGAGGGCGAGAACCACTTCCGGGCGGAGGGGTGGCTGATGCTCCACCAGCTGGGGCTCTGGGCGCGCAGGCTTGGCGTCTACCTGATGATCGATCTCCACGGAGCGCCGGGCGGGCAGAGCACGTCGTGGCACCAGGGCCTGACCGACGCCGGCCACCTATGGGACCACCCCGAGTGCGTCGACAAGACGGTCCGCCTCTGGCAGGCCCTGGCCTCCTATTTCGCTGGAGACGCCCACGTCGCGGTCTACGACCTGCTCAACGAGCCCATGAACTTCCCCGACTCCGACGACTACCGGGAGGTCCACGACGCGATCTACGCGGCCATCCGCGCCGTGGACAGCGACCACATCGTGATGATCGAGGACGCGTACCGCCCGATCAGCGATCTCAGCTCGCCCGAGGAGATGGGCTGGGAGAACGCCATGTTCTCCGTGCACATGTACCCGGGCGGCACCTCGGCCCAGGACTACCTGGAGCGCATCGACGAGGACCTGCGAGACCTGGAAGACGTCTGGCCCGAGCGCTTCGGCTGTCCCCTCTTCCTCGGGGAGTTCAACGGTGCGGACGGCACGGACAGCGCCGCCTGGGCGGCAGCGTCCATGGACCTCGTCCTGGCCCGGCTCAATGCCCGGGGCGTCCACTGGGCGCCGTGGACCTGGAAGTACTTTTCAGAATCCACCTGGGGCCTCTATCACCCCGCCCAGGATCCGGGGCGGAAGATCGACGTCCGGGACAGCACTTTCGAGGAGCTCCTCGCCGCGTTCGGCGCACTGCACAGCCAGAACTTCGTCCCCGACGCGGCCTACGAGCAGGCGCTCTCCGGCAACGCCGCCGCGCCCCCGGCGCCCCTATACCTGGGCGTGTTCCCGGCAGAGTAGCGTCGCCTCCCCGTCAGGCGGTCTCGGCCGCGAGGGATGTACGAGCGCTCGGTGGTCTTCTCGATGCAATCGGCGAGGTAGTGCTCGCTCCCCTCCTCCGGGCGGGAGCTGCCCACCATCTCGCAGAGACGGACCTCGCCGACGAAGAGCTCGGACAGGAGCCCCAAGCCTGCGTCGGTCACGTCGCGCAGCTCCGCCGCGCCGGCGTACAGCCGCTCCAGGAGCCCCGCGGCCTGCGCCGCGATCCCCTCCTCGAAGTCCTCACCCCGCTGCGCGGCCTCGCGCCAGTCCCACAGCGCCGTGAAGATCGAGAGCACGTCCGAGGCCCCCGCACGGTTCAGGACAGGGGGGG
>JBDRIT010000051.1:0-67024 GCA_043815665.1 Pseudomonadota bacterium | reverse complement strand
CGCCGCCCCGCCACCCCTGGCCCCCCCTCCACCTTGGCCGCCCCCCCCCCCGGCCCCCCTGCGTGGCCGCCGCGACCAACGAACCGTGGAGCCTCGACGACGCCATCACGCGTCCGGGGCGGTTCGGGGTCCGGGTGCACGTCGGGCTGCCCGACGAGGAGGCCCGAGAGGCGATCCTCGCCATGCGGCTCGACGGGATGCCGCTGTCGGACGAGATCTCGCTGGAGGAGCTGGCCATCCGCACCGAAGGATACAGCGGCGCGGATCTCATGGCCCTCTGTCATCGACTCGGACAGATCCCGTTCCTCGAATCAGTGCAATCGGATCAAATCCGGGAGGTGCACCTCGGGGACGTCGATGCAGCGCTCCGCTCCGTGCGGCCGTCGGTCACCAACCGAGCCATGGAACGATTTCTCCGGTACGAGCGGGAGGCCGGCGGTTAGATCTTCATTCTGAATGGAGACGAAATCAGGAGACACCAGATGACCAGCCGAACCTGGATCCCTATCATCGACGGTGACCATCCTCAGCCTGCGGGAGAGGATGGTCCGATCGCGACGACCTGCAGCGAGGACCCCGAAGCCCCGGACCTGCTCCAGATCTCGATCTCCCAGGCGGGGCTATGGCGGGAAGCCCCTTCCGTCGACGATGCTCGCTTCGTTCGCCTGGTCACGACTGCCGGCGGCGCGTTGACGGAACCCGGCAAGCCACGGATCCCGACCCTCGGGCTCCTCGTCGCGCTCCCGAAGAACATCATCGACGACGACGTGACTGTCCAGATCGGAGAGGCCCATTGGCGAGCCTATCCCGATGCGGCACTCCTGGAGCCTGCGGCGGCGCCGTTGCCCCTGGCCGACGCGCAAGGGGAACCGGACCTGGACCCGCTGTACGCCTCCGACGAGACCTATCCTGCCTGGCAAGCGACAGCGGGAGGAGTCCGCTCCATTATGGGCGTAAAGGTCTTGGAAGTGATGATCGCGCTGGTTCGGTGCCAACCCGGGCTCCGGAAGATCGAGCTGCTCGAACGAATGGAGCTGGCGGTGACGGTACCACTGCGTGAAGGAGCAGGACCCGAAGGCTATCCACGCCGACCACCGGGGCTGCCGGGACATGTCCTGAACCTAGAAGCGCTCGTCACAGGCCGCTGAACCCTCGGGACCCCGGAGTAGGCAGACATGGAGACCACTCGAACGAAACGAACCACCCGGACGCGCTGGAGAGGGCTTGAGCCGCAGGCGACGGAAGCAGCGCGTCCTGCGGTGCAGTTCGCACCGCTGATTCTGGCTCCCGGCGAAACAACCCTTGGATTTGACCTCTGTATCCCCGGGTATTGGGAGGAAGAGATCACCACGGACGCGGACCGATGGATGCGCTATGGCGTCCCCGGGGGTGGGGTGACCCTGCGGGAAGGCCACCCAATGGTCCCGCTCTACACCCTGCGGGCGGTGGTCCCCCGAGAGACCACAAAGATCCTCGGGGTCCGACTCGCTGGTAAAAAGGAGGAGATCCTCGAAGCGGGAGGACGCCTCCTCCCCGCCAGCCCACCCCTGCCCGTCCACGAGCCGCTCTCCGGAGAGCCCATTTATCGCCCCGATCCCGATATCTATGGCCAAGACGCGCCCTTCCCCGCAGACGAGGTCATGGAGGTCCGACTCCTGGAGTGGTTCGGGCACAGGGTCGCAGAGATCACCATCCCCCTGGCCCACGTGCGCTCGGTCTCTCGGGAGATCCGGCTCCTCAAGGGAGCTCAGATCGAGGTGCGGTGCGCGCAGGGCCCGGCTCCGATGGCGCTCCTGACCGCGCGACACCTCCCGCCAGCCCTCGCAGGGCAGCTGACCGGCGTCCCTCAGGAGGCTCCCCGGCCGCTCTCCGGTGCCTCGGGGATCCGGCGCTGCAGCGGCGGCGGAGACGCCGCAGGAGGGTGTGATTACCTGGTGATCACGACCCGCGCGATGCTCCAGTCCCTGGGCGGATTCCTGGAGGCGAAGTCACGCCGCCTCACCGCGGGATATGCCCTCCTGGAGGAGCTCATCGTGGGGTACGGTGGAGTCTCCCCGGAGGAAGCGATCTCCCGGTGTCTCAAGGATGCTTCGACCTGGGGCGCCGTACCGTCCTGGGTCCTCCTGGCGGGAGATCACGCGACAGTCCCGTCCAAGCGGGTTCCGGCGAACTATCCCAACGGATACTACACGGACATCGCCTCCGACCACGCCTACACGGACCTCAACGGGGACTTCTATCCGAGCTACATCATCGGGCGGCTCCCCGCGCGAACTCCTGAGGAGCTCGCCAGGATGTGCCAGGACCTCCTGGATTACCCGACGAAGACAGGCGCCTGGCGACGCCGCGCGCTCATGATCGCAGGCCCCGAGCAGTTCGGATATTTCTTCCACGAGACCAAGGACGGAACGGCGAAGATCCTCGAGGGGAACGGCTTCGACATCAAGCGCTGCTACGGTCCGGACGGTTTCTCTGATTTGGAAGAGCGACTCCTCCAGGGGAATCTCTTCGTCAACTACTACGGGCACGGTTACCCACAGGGGTGGGCCCACGCCCTGGACCAGAGTCAGCTCGGGATGCTCTCGGGGATGCAGGCGACGCCAACCAACGCCGTCACCCTCTCCTGCAGCACCAGCCGCCACGACGACGGCACCCCCTGCTTCGGGGAGGCCTGGCTCCAGAAGGGCCTGGGGCCGTCCTACATCGGCTCCAGCCGCGTGACCTGGGCGATCCCCCAGCAGGACCTTTCGTACTTCCAGATCCTACAGGAAGGGGCACGAACCGCTGGCGAGATGATCACGGCGGCGCGCATCTTCCTCCTCTCCCAACACCGGGATTCCCACGCCGCCGACAATGCCCTCATGCTGACCCTCTTCGGGGATCCGGAGATGGACCTTTTTCACCAGCAGGACCCCACTCAGGCCGGAGGAAAAGACAAAATGCAGAGCAATCCTGAGCAACCGGCGAGCGAGCGACAGATTCTCGACACAGATCGCCGGTGCGGGTTCTGCGGCCAGCGGATCCCCAAGGGCGACGCCGTGAGGAGCTGCGCCGGGGAAGCCGGCTGCCAGGAGGTCCTGCACTCCCCTCGTTGTCCGACGGCCCCCAGTCACGAGCGACGATACTGCAAGACGCATCTCCGAGGAGCGATCGATGCCCACAATCACCTGCTAAAGGGGCGCATCGACGCCGCGTCGGGGCGGACCCTCGACAACATGAGGGAGCTCACCACCCTGCCGGCCATCCCCACAAGAAGCGGGAACCCACCCATGAGGGTATGCGGGAAGAGGAAGTGGACCCTGGGGCCGCCCCGGGAGCTGATCCTCGCCGGCTCACCCTCGGTCACCCGATTCGTCTACCAGGTGATCATGGGGATCTTCAAGACGGTCCTTATCGCGGTCGTGGACGTCGTGGTGGGGCCCTACGTCGAGAACGCCCTCTCCTCCGGAACCCTCGAACGCGAGACGACGCCAGAAGATCTGGAGCGCTTCCTGGAAGCGTTCCGAAGCTCGAAGGTCTATCGAAAGAACGTCCGTTACGTCGTCGCAGCCAAGGCCCTCCACGGATGGTCCGGGTTCAAGTCCGTCGATCTACGGCGCCGCAATATGCACATCCTCCTGCAGGAACCGGGGGGCGCCGACGGCGCCAACGGGTGGACCCTCGCCCGCTCGGGCCTCCCCGCGGGCAGCGAGGAGCTGGAGCGCCTCTTCGCCTCGGAGGGATCCTCGGATCTCCGGCATCGGGCTGTGACGGCCTGGCACACGGAGCTCGCCGTCACCCCCGTGATGTCCCGCCTCCAGGCGATGTCGGTGACGAACCTCGATGGGATCCCTGACGCAATCATCGAGGAGGCCATCCAGGCGCTTGTCGCGTCGGACCCGGGGCGATACCATCGGGAGCCGGATCAACTCGTCATGTATCGATCTCGCTGAAGGGAGGAGGTGCCGCATGTTCGGTAAGAAGAAGGTGGAGCCCCGGGTGATGTTCCGGGCTGCGGTGGAGGGCAAGCTCGGCGAGCTGTCCCGCCTGGAGTTCGAGACCCGGAAGAAGGAGCAGGAGATCCGGGCCATCATCGACAGCCTCGGCAGGAAGCGCACCGCGCTGACGAAGAGCCTGCGCTCGTTGAGCGCCGCAGAGCAAGGGGGCGCCGCAGGGGAGAGGATCGGCCTGGAGGGAAAACGTCTGAAGAGCGAGCTCGGCAGCCAGGACAGGTCGCTGAAGGAGGTCTCCGTCCTGACCAGCGCGTACAACCACGCGCTCGCCAGCCTCCGAACCACCCTCAACCGGATCGACTATACCCCGAACCCGGAGGTCTACGACGCGTTCCCAGTCGAGCTCTGGGTCAGCCAGCTGGCCAAGGCCAATCCGGCTGAGATGAGAGACATGGTGACGCGGCTCAACGACGATCTCAGGGAGGCCATCGAGGAAACCGTGGGGGCCCTCGACGACAGCAATGAAGAGGCCGAGGTCCTCACCAATGAACACGAACAAGCGGTCCAGGAGGGCTTCGATTTCCTCCTCGAGGACGACGAAGAAGACGCGATGGAGATGAACCGTGAAGCGCCTGAACGGAAGTTCGAGTTCGATTGAGCTGGCGCTCGATCCCATGATCTGAAGGAGAATGACGATGGGAATCTTCAGCAGGGACAAACATGAAAGTCCCCTCGAGCTGACCCTGGAATGGGAGGAGCTGGTCGCATCCGACGAGCACCACACCTTCACGCTGACGTCCACGATCTGCGTCCACCCAAGATCCGGCGGGGAAGACGCCGAGCCCTCTCAAAGCTGGATTCGAAAGGAGGAGGAGCGCGTCCAGCAGCGCCTGAGACGCCACCTCCAGGACCTGTTCGGCGCCAACGATGCAGTGACGAACTACCGGGAGGGACTCTCTGAACAGGCGATGAGGGACCTGATCGATCGCGAGGGGATCGCCGAGCTCCTTCGAGGGGATGGCTGGCAAGGAAACGGCACCTACGAGATCGTCTCCCTCACCTGGCAGAGCCCGACCTTGCGGGAAGCCCTCGACACCCGGACGTTCAAGCTCTCCAAGGAGAACGAAGCGACGCGGTACATGATCCTGAAAGAGCTCGAGGTGAACCGGCTGACCGCCGAGGAGCTCGTGAAGCAGGCCGTCCGTGAGGGACGCCTCGCCGAGCTCGCGCACGAACAGCGGGTGAAGCAATTCGAGGCCGCACTGGAAGAAGACCTGGTCGGTCGACAGGCGAACGAAATCACCGGGGTGATTCGGAAACACGTCGAGGAGATTGTCCGCGAGAGCCACACCGCACAGGCGGCGGGGATTCGAGAGGTGCTGACCACCATCGACGGCCTCCAAGGCAACGTCACCGACATCAGCGCAGCCCTGGAACGACACGCAAACACCCTGCGAAAGGAGCCCGTCGACACCCTCATGAAGAAGCTCGAGGGAGTCGAGCGGGTGGTGGTGGAGCTCGCTGCGCAAACCCTGGAAGGTGCCCGCACGGGTCGGGAATACGATCGCGTCGCAGCGCTCCCCAGCGTTCAGGATGCCATCAAGCTCCACCGGGATGAGGTGGACCGCTGCCTGGTCAACATCTCCGACGCGGCGCCGCGGAAGGATCTGATCGCTGCAGTGGCCCCTTCTCCCTCGACCCGGGCCATCCAGATGACCTCTGACACAAGGAACAAGAACCTCCGGCGATACGCTGCCGATGATGGCACCACACAGCATCGGCCGGAATCCCTGATCGTCTTCGAGCTCCAGGCGGAGCGGGCCGGGAACATCGTGGCGATCGGCGTCGGTGCCACCGGGGAGGCCACGCTGCTCTTCGACGCGAGCATGGACCTCGCCATCACACCCGGGAAGCGGTTCCGGCTCCCGGACACCTTCGCGGGACACACGGCCTGGGAGCTCACGCGACCGGAATACCTGAAGGCAGGGGAGATCGGAAAGGAGACAATGCTCTTTCTGCTCTTCGACCACCCGGTGAGCTTCCGCGAGACCTACGAGCGGATCGGCGGCACCATCGGGACCCCACTCAAGGATGGTCCGCTGTCCCACCGGTTCCTCCGGGAGGTCGAGGGGTTCGTCCGGCAGTACACCGGAGAACACTCCGCGTCCATGGTGACCATCCTCGCGAAGTAGCATCGCCGGGGTCCCATCACCCTCGACGTCTCCATGGATACCGCCTATCATGGTTTCCCTGGGTTCTTGAGATACACTGCGGAGTTGTGGGAGTGACGGACCGAATCCTGGTTGTGGCCCTCGGTGGTTGGGGTCGCGAGGTCTCGGCGCGCTGGCAGGCCCTTGCCGTGGCGCTCGGCACGCCTCGTGACCGGATCGACACGCTCACCCTTGGGCTCGATGAGGCGGGCCTCGAGCGGAGCGACGGTGGAGTCCATCAAGAACTCACGCAGCGACTCTCGTCCCTCGATGTCACCCTGACCCCGGTAGAGATCGACAGCGGCCTCGTCCGCGTGGTCCTCGTCGCGGCCCTCTTCAGCGAGCAGGCGGATACAGCGCTGCGTGTCACTGCAGAGCAGATCCACCAGAGCGGAGCGCGCTTGAGCCCTGGCGCCGTCTCCCTCGGCGGCCTCTTCCTTCGGCTCCGACGACGAGACGCGGACCCCCTGGGAGCGAGCACCCAGGACACCCAGGACGAGGTCCTCGTCAGGCTCGCCCGGCGACCCGCCGATTCCTCGGGAGAGGTCGGGTTGGGGCTGACGGGGGTGACCTTTCTGGAGGTCGAGGAGACGGACCACGATTCCATCCTGTCTTCCGCCGAGCACGCGGCCAGGGTCCTCCTCGCGACGTCGGGCGCCCCTTGGAAACTGAGCGACGAGACGGGGCACCGTCACCACCTCGTCATCGACACATCGACCCGCTGGCGGATCCCCGCCCGGCAGCAACGTGACCGCCGCAGGGATGCCATCCTCCAGCGGTGGGCCGTGGACGCCGCGGGCCTCGGCGATCGTTCCGAGGCGAGCGCCGCGCGCTTGCTGTCGGGGTTCCTCGGAGGCACGCTCCCGGACTCCGGGCTCCCGTCCTCTCTCCGTCGACAGAGCCGCACGGCGGCCGAGCGAATCTGGGAGGCTGAGGGCGTCCTGCCGACGACACCCTCCGCATCGATCCGCCCCGAGATCGTTCGACGACGATTGAACGAGGCTCGTAAGAAGCTCCAGTACCGCGGACGGACCATCCTCACGACGGCGACCAGAGCAAGACAGGATCGAGCGGCGGAGTTCTCCGCTTCCGTCGCTGAGGCGCTCCGGCGCTGCGTCGCCACCCCGGCCGGGGGGCTCGCAGAGGCTGCGCGCACGGTCTCGTTGCTCATCGCCGGCCTGGAGACCTACCGGAATGGTCTCCCGGAGATCCGAGAGGGCCACGCGATCACCACCGAGGAGGCATGGACCCCAGCCCTGGAGAGCCTGTCCCGGGTCCTGGAGGAGCAAGGCGCACTCTCCAGGACGCAGCGGCTCCTTCGACGAACGGAGTTGGCAGATCAATACCGGAGATCCACCGTCGGGCTGGCCGAGGCCTTCGCTGGAGAGGGCGAGCAGCTGCTCGTCGCGGGCCTGGACGCAGCGCGGGGCAAGGTCCTGGAGGACCTGAGCGCTTGGCTCTCCGAGAGAGCCCGGCTGCTGCGAGCGATCGGAGATGCCATCCATCAGCAGGCGGATGCCTCAGAGAACAACCGCCGCAAGGAGCTCCTGGTCCTGCGCGGCGGCGCCATCGGCCCGTTGGCGACATCAGAGGAAGACACCGACAGGCTTCCCCAGAAGGAAGAGACCCCGGCCGCTGCCTTCGAAGCGCTGGCGTCGCGACTTCCCCGCACTCGGGAGATCATCGAGGACCCCGACGATTGGGCACTGGGAATCGTCGCTGCTCTCTCCGAGCACCTGCTCTCGGACCTCGCAGAGCAGGGCGCCGACGCGGCTGCGCCCTGGTCGCCCGGGATCCCCCCGGAGCCATGGAGCGCCGCCCCCGATGACCGGCTGCGCCTCTTCGTCCCCAAGGACCTGGCCCAGGGCGACGTCGTGGAGTCCCTCGTCCCCAGTGGATGTGAGCTGTCCCGAATCCATCGGGATCAGATGCCCTCCGACCTCAAAGACATCGTGATCGCCCTGCGCGTACGCCCCTTCGATCTCTCGCCCTGGGTTTCCGGGGAATCACGGCCCAAGCAAGGAGACGCCGGCGAAGGAAGCGCCGCGGTGAACTCCGAGATCCAGTACAGGATCCGACATCGCTACCCCCTCCCCCTGGCCTGGGCCTTCGCCCGCTTCCTGGATCGGCCCTCCGCCGGCCGCGCGGACTGGCGCCTCCCCGCGGTCATCGAGGCGATGCTCCGGTTCCTCTGCCTCATCCTGGTCTGCGACTACCTTGGGACTCAGCGAGAGCCGTCGGTAGACAAGGTCGTCCGCCGCATCCTGCTGCAGAGGAACGTCTCCCTCGGAGCCTGGAGAGATCTCCTACAGCGCCTCTCCCGAGCTCTGCACGACACGAAGACCGCTGCCTTTCCGGAGCTCCCGGCGCTCCTCCGGACGCCGCGCATGGAGCGACATCTCAAGGAGCTCGTCGAGGAGAGGAATCGGATCGTCCACAAGGGCGATCAGGTCTCAAATGACGATCTCGGGCGGTTCCGCATGGGGATCCTCCGATTTCTCCAGGAGCTCTCCTTCTTCGAGGACAGGATCCTCCTCCACATCCCCTCCAGACAGGAGGAGGGAGGAGAGGGGACCGTCGCGCTCCTCGCCCGCGGACAGAGCACGCGCCTCCGCCAGGTGACCCTCCCCGCGACGCCCGGGCTGCCCCACGATCGACTGGTGTTGGCGCCCCGGGACGGCGGAGAGGGGATCATCCTCGCACCATTGTTCTTCGTCGGCTCTTGTCCCGACTGCGGGGAACACCACCTGTATCAACGGGCCCGTGCCCAGGGCCGCACCACGATCTATGCCGCCTGTCATGGGGACGCCGGGACATCAGCGGACGGGAGACGCAGCCACGAGCGAGCTTCGGAAGATGGCGAGGACATTCTCGAGGAGATCCTGAGGGGGACCCGAAGGGTGTCGTTCCGCGAGTCCTTCGAAGCCTTCGACCCCGGGACCTTCGACCTCGATGACCTCCCCGCCCTGAATCCCGGGGATCACGTCGACGGGGACCAACAATACGAGGTGCTGGACTTCCTCGCCTCCGGTGGCATGGCACACCTGTATATCGTGCGCGCCGAGGGGACGGAGGACCGGGCGGTCCTCAAGCAACTGAAGCCGGGGCTCTCCAGGGAGACGGGACTTCGCCGGCGCTTCGAGGTGGAGCAGCGGGAGGCCATGCGCCTGTCAGGGTCGAGCCCCGAGCACCTGGTCCGCACCCTGGACCAGGGAAACCACCAGGGGAACCCCTTCTTCGTGATGGAGCTGGCCGAGGGGTGGGTGGTGGACGGGGACACCTGCCGGGACCTGAGCGATCTTCGTCTCCCCCTCCAGCCTGGCGAGGTGATCTCCATCGGGCGCCAGATCTGTGAGGGCCTCGTCGCCGTGCACTCCAAGGGCCTCATCCATCGAGACCTGAAGCCCGCCAACGTCCTGCTCTTCCCGCCGGATCGCGTGAAGCTCTCGGACTTCGGCATCGTCCGGGTCGAGGACGGCCTCCACATGACCCGGACGGGGAACTTCCTGGGAACCCCCGCCTACATCTCACCGGAGCATCTAGGGAGTTCTCGGGACCTCGTCCCTGCGTCGGACCTGTACTGCCTGGGGATCATCCTCTACGAGCTGGCGACCGGCCGGCTCCCGTACCGGGCGGACAACCTCGGGGACCTGCTGGTGATGCATCGGGATCTCCAGAGACGACCGGAGCCGCCCCGGAGACGCGCCCCGGATGTGCCCCCATCGCTTGAACGCATCATCCTCAAGCTCCTCGAGAAGAAGCTGTCCCAGAGATACGCAGACGCAGGTGAGGTACTCTCAGACTTAGATGCCCTGTCCCACGGCTGAGGAGAACTTCCGGGTATCATCCGGAAGGTCCCTTGGATGCCTGGTTAGTCCAGGAAATGCGACCGAGAAGGAGGGACGACGATGACGACCTGGCATTACATCATGATCGGCGCCATGGCCCTCGGGGCCTTGGCGACCTTCGCAGGGTACCGCCTGTTCCGAGGGTTCCTGGCGCTCAACGGCATGGCCGCCGGGGCCTGGTTCGGGCTCATGGCCGCGGAGCGCCTCGTGGTCCCCGTAGAGATGACCACGCTCCTCGTCCTGCTCGGGGGCCTCATCGGAGCCTTCTCCCTCTACCTGCTATACTACCTGGGGGTCTTTGTCCTGGGCGCCTGCGGCGCGGCGCTGCTGGGTCTCTATCTGACCCCGGTCCTGGGCCTCCCGGGATGGTCGTTCTGGGCGTTCGGTGCTGGCGGCGGCCTGCTAGCGATGACCCTGCAGCGCTTCGTGCTGATCCTGCTGACCTCGTCAGGGGGTGCCCTCTCCTGCGTCTCCGCTGGCTACCTCCTCCTGATGCGCCTGGTCCCCACGAACCTCGAGTTCGCCAGGCATGCCATGGAAGGGACGCCCATGTTGCACCGTTGGCTTCTCCTCGGACTTTGGGCCCTGCTGGGCCTGGTCGGCGTCGCTTACCAGTTGCGCAGCCTCCGCAGCCACGATCCCCTCGGGTCCCCTTTGGGCCCCAAGGACGTACCACCCCTGCTCGGCCCCGGGAGCTGATTCCAGGTCTGCCTCATCAAGTGTTCAGCCAAGAGCCCGCAGTTTTGGAAAATGTTCCCTCAGGAGGTGCTCGAGATTGCTCCCTAGGGACTCCAGGCTTCCACGGTAACGGACCTTGACCGCGTCGAGGTTGCCGTAGGGTGGGTGATTCACGAGGTGAATGAGCATCCGCTCGAGGAGGAGGGGCTTGGTGGTCGGTACGTCGATGAGGATCTCCTGGACATCGACCTTGCCCCAGGCCTTCTCACCAAAGTCCGGATTGTTGAGGATCCGCTTCTCGCTGACGTCCCCGCCCCGGATGCGGCCGAAGGTGAACACCAGGGCCCGGCGGGCGTTGTCGCCCTCGAGGGTCTTGCCACAGTGCTCGCACCCGCGATGGGAGCCGAAGAAGACCGTCGTCTCAGGTAGGGATCGCTTAAGGCAGGTAGCGCAGGTCACCGGTTCGAAGTGGCGGCGACTGACAATGCGATTGACCAAGGGCCCGATCGCCGCGCCGAGCCACCGCGCCAAGATGATCGCTGCGAGGAAGACCGCACCGACCCCCAATCCCAGAATCACTGCGACCAACACGAGATCTGCGACCACGCCAGGACCCCACCGGACCGGCCCCAGCGCGATGCCAACCTCCATCTGGTGTGGGTACCTGGAGACCACCAGCGCGGTGAAGACCTGCACAGAGATTACGCCAGCGACGCTGACCCCGATCTCCTTGCGGAGTCCCAAGGGCGACCATCGCAGGAGCCCCCAGAGGACCCCTCCAGCTGCGCCGAAGACCGTGAAGGCAGAGACCCAATCGAGCCATAAGTCGCTGTTCCCCATCGCGGGCCGGAGCGCTACATATGGCACCCAGGCCATGGCTGCAGTCCCGCCGATGGACTCCAGCCAGCGACGGAGCGGCCCCTTCGATGCGGCCTCGGCGTCCCAGAGGAGGAGCGGCACCACGGCGCCCAGGACGCTCCCATAGAGCACGACGATGGACACTGAGACCTGGTCCTCCATCAGCGTGGGTCGAACGAGCAGGCCGGCCCCGATGAAGCCGGCAATGGAGAGGCCCGCGAGGCTGGCCCGCCGGGCAGGCTCCCCGCGGTTCCAGATCCTGTCCCGCACGTCGGCGTTCGCGTCGAGGAGGGCCTTCCAGAGGACACCCGCCAGGAAGCAGAACGCGATGGTCATCCAGCCGGGCCAGGGCCACGTAAAGATCAGTTCAGGCATTCGCGTCGCTTCCGTTCTGGCAAAGCGCGTTGTCCGAGCTTCAACGCCCCTCGCGGTCCCTGCCAAAGAACTTACTGATCGCTCCGGACCTTCCAGGGTCCTTGCGCTTGCCAAGAAGACGCTCAGCAGCAGCCTCGATCCGTGGCGTCCTCTCTTCTAACGGGAGCCACCGATAGAACCGATGGAAGGATCCGAGGAGATCTGCTCGAGCCTTGCTCCGCCGTCCCGAGCCCTCGAGGCGCTCGATGAGCCCCTCGACGAACACGACCCGCTCGGGAAAGCTCCGGCCGAGGGTGTACAGGTCGTTCAGAAACAGGTCCGGCTGATACCGTTCCTCGAGACCGACAAGAATCTCGTGGAGGACGAGCGCCAGGATATCCTCGGACGGGCCCTCCTTGTTGCCGTCCCGGAGGTTCTTCCAGAACAGGGTGTCCCCGGTGAGCCAGAAGAGGCAGAGATCACGAAGGACCTCTGTCGATGGCTCCTTGCTATCCGGGAGAGTCGAGAGTAACTCCTGAAGAGGCTTCTCGAGCCTCCGCGGTGGCCATTCATCCGGCCCCCGGAGACGACCGACAACCTCCTCCAGGGCGACTCGAACCAGGGCCCCATGGAGGGTTCGTCGCATCATCCTCGCCGCAGCAAGAAGGGGTGGCCGCAGCTCGCCCAGCGTCTCCTGGACGAATGTCCGCCACAAGTCAGCAGATTCCAGGGCGATTCCCAGGAGCTCCTCCCGGACGGGCTCTTCTGCGGCAAGGACCACCAGGTGCCCGCGCACTCGTTCGCCCCCTTCGTCAACGAGGAAGCGCCGCATCGTCTCGTCCTCGATGAGTCCCCGGACATCGTCCGCGTCGAGTTCCGAGAGGACGGATCGGAGCATGGCCTCATCCCGCCGCTCGACGATCATGGACAGGATCTCCTTGCGGCGGCTACGAAACACGACGCTGCGGACCTCATGAGGCGCAGCAGCCCACTCCATACCCAGGTCCATCCCGGCCCTGCCCTCGAAAGCGGCCAGGACCCGATGGAGCCGCTGCACCGGCTCGGCGAGGCCGGGAGTCGCATGCTCCGCCAGGAAAGCCTCTACTACCGAGGGAGGATGTTCCCCGGGCGTAACATCGTAGATCCGCCCTGTGGAGACGGCCAGCCGGCAAGCGACTTGGCCCCCTGCCTGATATCGTGGGTCGTCGGGAAAACCAACAATTCTGTACCCCAATGGTGAGCGATATGCCTGAGTATCGAACGAACAAGCCCTCCGGAGGGTCAGGGGTAGGTGGTCGAAGCACCAACCGATGAAGGAGAGGATCTCCTGTGTGTTCCCCGTGCAAAGGAGTGGGCGGGGCTGCGTCACACGATCAACCAGGGGCTGCAGCACTACCCGCAAGGCCTCGGCCGGAGGTGTAGTCACCCCCCAGTCACGGAATCGGATCTCAGACTTCAGGATGACCCCAGGGGAAACCCCTTCCGGTCCGGGTAGCTCGCTCAGGAACGTGCCCGTTCTTTCCAGGGCTTCAAGGAGGGGAACAGGGTTCCACTCGATGTCGTCGAGGCTCAGTTCATCAAAAACGAGAGTGTGGGAGAGAAATTTGCCCGGACGTCCCTCTAGGGCCTTGTCGAAGTTGATGGTCCGGCCCAGAAGGATTCGGCCCGCAAAGGCTCGAAACATATACCGAACTGGCTTCGGAGTCGCATTTTCATAGTACACCGGGCCCGGAAGGATATAGACAGACAAACGCTCCGCCTCAGCAAGCAACTGTGGGTCGACGCCGGCGGATACTGCGATGGTTTCCAGGCCCCTCCGGCCGGCGGAATACACGTGCTGCTCGTACGCGTATTTCATCGCCACCTCACAGCTTCCCATCGAAGCGGAGGGTCCAGAACAGTGGATCCAGAACCCGCCACGGGTTAAGGGTCGGGATGGACGCCCCTTCGGGCTCACAGCCAAGCGAAGAGAGGGGGGAGAAGCGCACGTTGCGGAAGTAGTGATGCAGAAGACCATAGGGATTTGGGAACTCCTCCTGCACATAACCCGATATTTCTTTAGAGTAGACCTCCATTTCGTCTAGATAACCTCTGAGACCATCCGGCGTCGGGATCCCTCCCCCCCGGTATTCGGCGAGAGGACCATAGCGATTGATCTTGCCGCGCATCCGGTCGGCACAAGTAAAACCCACGATGATGTTCTGGGTCTGCCGCTCCATCAGATCCTGGTGCGCCAGGAACATGGTGTTGAGGAGCGTGGTAAAGTGCATATCCGGGGACTCTTGGTACTCCTCCGATTCTCTGTGGAGCCTGGGCAAATCCACCAAGCAGACTACGTTGCGGATCTTGCGGAGGATGGGGATCCGATCACGAATCTTCGCAGGGTTCTTGAAGACCTCGCCCCCAATGTCGTACAGGACGAAGATCGCCTCCCCCTGGCCGAGAGTGCCACCAAAACCCAGAACGCGTCGTCCATACATCGGAATCTTCTGCAGCTTCAAGATCAGGGGTTCCGAAAGGATCTCTGGGTTGCTGGGGGGAAGGTTTCCTGACGCAATCAGGTTGACGTAGTCCTGATTCAGCTTGGTCAGGGTATCGTGGGTTAGGGCCATGACAGCAAATTTCGGAAAGTATCGAGAGAGGTCGCTGAAGAGGGTTATAGAGGAAACTGCTGAGGAAGCAGGTCTTCCCATGGGAGGCCATGCCGACCGTAACTAAGAAGTAGACAGGGACTCCGTTCCGGACCGCGTTACGATAGGAGAGGGGGATCTCGTGGGTCACCTCGGTCTCGACCCCGTAATCATCGACCCGTGGAATGGTGCAGTCCTCCTGAGTGAGCGGGTGCTCCTCCATGCAGAAGGGACAGATCATCGCTCCCCCCTCCCCGCGTAACCAACCATGCCATCGTCCTCGGGCCAGAACACGCTCACAGCGAAGCGCTCACTGCGCCGTTCCTTCCCCGTGACCCGCGGGAACTCCCCGGTGATGAGGTTGCAGGTGTACAGGGGCCCCGGCGGCTGGTCGGGGTACCGACTCGCCAGGTCGTCCAGGGAGGCGCAGAGATCCGACCGCTTGACCCCTCGGCTCACGAGGACGTCCAGGAGGAGGCGGTAGTTGAGGATCAGGCTCCCGCGCTTCGGCCTGGTGGTGAGGAAGTCCCGGGCCTTCGCAAAGAAATCCGGCCGCTGGAACCAGATCTCCCGGGCCTCCTTCCACTCATCGAGGGTCGGCAGGCGACCCCCGAGGGCCACCGCGATAGCGCGTCCCTCCTCGAAGGAGGCGTTGCGGAGGACCAGGTCCCGGATCCGGGCCGACGCCATATGTGTCGGTCGCTCGGTGGACGCCCCCAGGTGCAGACTCTGCGCGCCCGAGAAGAGCTCCGGGTGTGTCCCCCGGAGGCGTGAGAGCTGGTACCCCGTTATCGGCAGGATCTGGATCGCCCCCCTTGACGGGAGGCGCACGCTCACGCCGCCGGAGGGGTCGATGAAGAAGTCCCCGCCGCCGTCGGCATCCCCGACCCCGATCCTCGGTACCTCCTCCGACGTCTCCGGCGCAGGCAGATCAACGAAGCGGAGGCGCAGGAGCTTCGCCTGGGCCTCCACCGCCTGCCGCGCACGGTCCTCGGACAGGCCCCGGTCGACGCCCAGCCGGACCAGCAGCTCCATCTGATCCGAAGGCATCTCCCCCCGGGTGATGCGCATGACCGGCTCAAGGAGACCCCGGACGGTGGCCTTGAACGCGCTGATGTCCGGAGCCCCCGTCTCCCCCGGGCGGGGTGCAGCGAGATGCTCCCCGGCGAGACAGAGCCGACCCTTCCCCAGCTTCCGCTTCAGCTCGGGGTTCTGGCGACTGCCCAAGGTCCCCTCGGCGTGGTCCGAGACCCGGCTGGCCACCACCTCACAGAGATCCTCGAACACCAGCGCCCGATCTCCCTGCCACCCCTCGAACTCGTCCAGGAGGAACCAAGTCAGGACCCCGTGCTTCAACTCCGGGTCCTCCCAGCTGACTTCGTCGTCTCCGCAGGCGAAGAGGATCCGTGGATAGCGCTGGTAGTGTACCTCGGCCCGATCCACCACCATCTGGATGTTCTTGGTGTGGGCGGAAGCCCCCCTGGGTGCCCCGCCCTTCCAGACCCCCCGGGCATCGTCCCTGCAGGCATCGAGGATGCCGACGATGTGCCTGCAGGGGATCACCTTGAGGATGAGGTCGAAGAGGTTGTACACTTGGTACGAGCCCGGGAGAAGGCCGTGCTGTGCACCGTGGAAGTGAAGGTAGTGGTCCCCCCGAATCGTCTGCCCATGGCCGGAGAAGAAGAAGAGGAAGAGATCCTCCTTCGAGAGACCCTCGTCCAGAACCTGTCCTGTCAGGTACTCCTCGATCGCACGTCGGCTGGCGGCGTCTCCGGTCAGGACATCGACCTGGAAGCCGAGTCCCTCCAGCGCGCGTCCCATCCTGACCGCATCGTCTTCCGCAAACGACAGGCCCTTGAGATTCGATTCCGGGCCGTAATCGTTGATCCCGACGAGGAACGCAAACTTCCGCATATTACCTGATCCCCCCCGGGTTCCGATGTCTTTCGATGATGCAACAGACGTCGGGCCGTGACAACCGGTTCCACGTCACATCTGTGACAATAACCAATAGGATCCGTCGCCCTTCGGAATCCAGGTTTCAAGCCTGGGCGAGACCGTCAGAACATGCCGTTCTGGGCCTGCTATACCTGAAGCTCCAACTCAAGATTCACGCGGGAGCCAGAGACTCGATACGCCCTGAGGACACTGCCGTCCCTGCGCCAGTCCACGTAGCCGCCCTCGAAAATACTGCGCGCCCCTCCGTCATCCTGTCGCTCGTCGCTCACGGGCAATCCCAGAAACCCCGTCGCTCCACCGAGGCGCGTGCGGTAGCACCACCCGATCCCTCCACCGACGAGAAACGTCATCCCACGTAAGTCGCCCGACCCGTGGCAATAGAGGGCAGATTTGCCGTCGCCCCCATCCAGCACATAGCCCTGCGTGCCGGACGAGGACTGCCCGATCTCCGATGGTGTGCCATCAGACCTCCGGCCCAGAGCGACTGCGCGGTTCACCAGATGGGCTGTAGCCTCCTCTACGGACATCCGGATCGAGACCTCCGCACCGGGCCCGCTCTCCCATGCTCCGGATTCGCCGGTGTTCGCAAAGTCGTCAGATCGCTTGGCGAGATTGCCTGACGTGCCCAGGCCAGACGCATCCCCGGTTGACCACGGAATCCAGCCGGTATCTGTCAGGCGCTTCAGGAACCCGTCGTCATGCCACAGCGCAAAGGTCACCTCTCCGGAATATCGGGGCTCGCCGGCGTCCCTCCTGACGAACAACGATGTGTCAGGGATCTTGACCCGCCACACCGCCTTCCCAGCGGTACGTATTCGCTGGCCAGGAAGATCATTGATCCGGCCGTCGGGGGTCCGGAGGCTGCAGCCCACGACGCGGGGAAAGCGCGGGCCTTGGACATCGAGGAGAAACGCAGGGTGTCCGCCGACGTCAAACGACTCAACAATTCGGATTGACCACGTGCCATCCTCGTGGGGTCTTGGTTTTACGTCTGCCAGCAGGGGCACCCGGGTGGTCAGGGGGCTGAAGAGTCGTGGAGACTGAGGCGCACTGAAGAGCCGCTGTGCGTGCTCATGGACCCGGTCCCCGAGGCGCCTGCAGACCTCGTCGAAGGCCAGCCCCCCCTCTCCGTTCCATCCATCGATCTGCTCCGCCAGGTGCCAGGTCAGGATCCCGTGGCCAACTCCAAGGTCCTCGTAGCTGCACTCTCCCTGGTCGCACCCGAAGAGCACCCAGGTGCTCTTGCGGGTGCGTCGCGCCATCCCGCCGGTGACGTTCTGGATGTTCCGCGCAACAGCCTCGGTCGCAGGCGCGGCCCCCCGGGCTCCCGCCCGGAGCTCGCTCTGACACGCGTCCAGGATCCCGAGGACGTTCCGGCAGGGCCAGTCGGTCTGGATCAGCTCGAAGAGGTCTTCGATGGGGATCGAGTGGATGTGGGTCCCGACCCGGGCGCCGTGTGGGTGGAGGTAGCGCCGCTCCCTAATCGTCTCGCCGTGGCCGGCAAAATAAAACAGGAATAGATCGTCCTCGTCGCAGCCATGCAACCAGGGCGACGTCTCCCGGTCCAGGAACCGGAGCACCGCCTCCCGGGTGGCGTCCGCGCCAACCAGCAGGTGGGTCTTGAAGCCGACCCCATCGAGGCTCCCGGCCATCCGCCGGGCGTCCGCCTCTGCACAGCGCAGGGGACTGATCCCGGAGTCCTCACCGTAATCATTGATGCCGACCAGCAACGCATAGCGATTCATCCGATGCTCCCTTGCGACGAACGGCACCAGTCTGTTCTGTTCCTCAGAACATACACCGGATCATCGGCAGGGAGCCACTACGAGGATCCAGGAATCAGCGCTTTTCCTCGTCCGGATCGACCTTCGCTTCCTGCACGTTCGGGACCGCCGCCGCTGCGTTCGGGACGAAGATCGCCGCGCAGTGGTCCTCGGCGCCGGTGGTCCAACCACCGTCGCAGGCCTCCCGCGCTGCCTTGTTCGAGGATTGGGCCATCTCGAACTTCGTCTTCACCGTGGAGGCAGGCAGCACCTCACCGGAGCAGAGGGCCTCCCGGTTCAGGAGCGCGCCGCAGCACCGGATCTCCACGTGCCCGCACAGGGCGCCCGGCGCGTCGCCGGCGTTCATGAAAGTGCAATGACCGCTGGTGGCCCGGGACCAACCCCTGACCTGGCAGGTTGCGGAGAGCGCGGGCGCCCCCACCTTCGGCGCCCCCCTCCCTGTCGTCGCAGTCGTCTCCCCGACCACCGCCCCGGAGGCCTCCGGTCGTTCGTCACAACCGACACCCCCGAACGCCCCGGCCACGACCACGGTGATCGCACATCGCAGCGTTACAGACCTGAACCATCCACTCGTCGTCTTCATTGTTCGTCCCTCCATGGGTTGTGTCCGGGATGGAGATAACCAGCCACTCGCAGAGTCGTCCGGTCTTCTACCTGAGGGTCGACCGTTCGAGCCGGTCGGACCGCTTCTTTCCGGTCGACGTCCCGCCCCTCGATCAGTTACGATGTTTTGTCAGTAATCGCCATGTCTGCTCGTCGACCGCGTCGACACGTTGTTGGAGAGAAGCAGAACCAGGGGAGCTGCCGATGGCCACCACGTCTGACCGCAATATCACCTGGACACCGGCCGAGAGGATCCGGGAGGCGGGGGGCGTCCGTCGCGGCATCGTGATCGGGATCTCCAGGTACCGGGACGACAAGATCAGCAACCTGTCGGCCGCGGCCAGCGACGCGAAGGCCATCCATGCGCTGATGATCGACCCCGACTGCGGGACCTTTGACGCCAAACATGTGCAGTGCCTGCTCGACGAGGACGCAGACTACCGCTCGGTGAAAAAGGCCTTCTCGAGGCTGGTCCGGGAGAGCGGCCCGAAGGATGACGTCTGGATCTACTTCGCCGGGCACGGGATTCCCTCGGAGGAGTCACCGGGCAGGGGCCCCGGGAACACCATCTGGGCCGTTCATGATACGGAGATGGAGTATGCGGAGGCAACGGGCATCACTCCGCTCACCCTCCAGGGCCACGTGAAGAAGCTGAAGGCCAATGCCCGCCGGGTCATCACCTTCCTCGACTGCTGTCACGCCGAGGTCGCCGATCCGGAGACCGCCAGGAGTCTGGGGATGGATACGGCGCAGCTCCTGCAGGACTTCGACGGAGAGGGCCAGTTCACGGTCTGCTCGTCCAAGGCCCACCAGGTCGCCCGGGAAGATGACGACCACGGCGTCTTCACGCGCTGCCTCATCGAGGGCCTCAGCGGCGCCGCCGATCTGAACCACGACGGCATCGTGGATACCTCGGAGCTCTGGCGATACCTCCAGAAGGAGGTCCCGAGGGCAGCGAAGAAGCTCGGCTACGACCAGAAGCCGGTCCACACATCCGTCGAGGACGGCGTCCTCCCCCTGACCTACAACCCCACGCGAAAGCGCATGGCGGACCGCATCCGGGGAATGATGGGCCTTGGCCGAGACGACCTGACGACGGACGAAGCCAAATTGGCCCTGGCGGTCCTGGACAGTTCATCCCGAACGCGTGAGGAGGACGTGGTCAACACCCTCCTCCCCAGACTCTGCGACGGGACGCTCCCCATCAAGGACTTCAAGGTGGCGCTGGAGGCGATCCTGGCTCCGAGGCGGCCCCCGCCTCCCCCGCCCTCTACCGCCTCCGATTCCCGATATGCATCGCTCAGGGTGCGCAGCAGGAGCCCGGGGGTCCACGTGGTCATCGATGGAGGGAGCTGGACCGGTACGACGCCCGTCGACTTCACCAAGGTCCCCTGGGGAGAGCACCACGTCCTGGCGTCCCTCGGGGACCAGGAGCATGACGAGAGCTTTGTTATCGATGCCTTCGTCCATCCCCTGCAGATCAACCTCGCCAGCGCTCCTCCCGCCGAGACCCTCGATCGAATCGCGCTCGCAACCCGGAACCACCAGGTCTTCCTGGCCAAGGACATCCTCGAGGAGATGCTCACCGAGCATCCAGACAGCGCCGAACTGCTGGACCTGCGCACCGAGATCACCAGCTCCCTGCGACAGGTCGAAGAGCTGGAGGAGCAGGTCCAGGAGGCCTTCGCGGCCGGCGAAGCGAAGGAGGCCGGGGACTGGCTCGACGAGCTCGAGGCCCTCTGCACCGATCACCCCGGCCTCCCCGCGCATCGTCGCCACCTCGCTGAGATGCAGGAGGCGACGCGTGTCTCCTTCCAGAAGGTCCGAGATCTCATCGGAAGAGGCTCCCTCGACGAGGCCTCCGAGGCCCTGGCAGCAATCGACACCGACAGCAGCACTGTTGGCGACGAGCTTCGGGAGGAGATCACCGCGAAGGGGGCGCTCCTGACGCGCACCGTCGAGGAGCTGGAAAGGCATGCCGCAGCAGCATCCTTCGTCAGAGGTGCAAGGCTCATCAAGCGGCGCGCACATGAATTCACCGGTAACGAGACCTTCCAGACGACGCTGAGAGACTTCGAGAGGAGAGCGACGGAACACGGGAAGGAGAAACGGCGCAGCGTCCCGACGGCGATGTTCGCCGTCGCGCTCCTCACCCAGCTGGGGTTCGCCGCCACCTTCTTTCTCCTCCACCGTTTCGGCCTGGATGGCAAGTGGAACAAGGGTGTCCTTACGATCGCGTTCATCAGCGTCGTCGCTGGTGTTGGTTTCTCCAGCCTGGCATGGTTCGCTATCAAGAGTGCAAGGTTACCGGAGCTTTCCATCCCAACCTCAATCTTCGGCGCACTGGGGACGACTGCGGGGATCTTCTATATCGGCTTCGGCTTCGAGGGCGACTTCACCTTCTGGCCGATCCTGGTGAGCCTCTTGGTCGGACTCCCGATCGGAGCACTGACCGGGTTCTTCCTCCACTCTTCCATGGACTCCCATGATCCGAGAGGACCGATGGTTCTTCTCAGCGTGTTCGGGCTGTTCATCGGCTTCGGGCTGATCCACGTATACGCCTTCGACGGAGAAGTATCCGCCTGGTCCATCATCGCAGGAATCGTTGTCGGGATCGTCCTTGCCTTGGTCAATGGCGTCGTCTGGGGCGCCCTCGACAAGTCTGTGTTCGAGAGAAAAAGCTGGCTCCTGCTCTCCGTGCCCATCGTTCTAGGGGGCTACCTGGGGAGCCCGTTCCTGGCCGGTGCGGCGGCCCGCGTGCTGTCCTTCGACGAAGCCGTCACGGATCTCATGTTGATCACGACGAGCACCTCGATGGGCATGGTCCTGGCCGGTCTGTTGACCCTGCCGGCGCTCTGGCTGGTCGGAAAGGACGTGGTGCAGGTCGGGAAGGGGCTCCTTCTGGTGCTGGTCCTTTCCGTCGTCCTGGGCGGAGCCCAGTCGAGCATATACCAACACGAGCGCAGGAGCGGCGAGACGCTCTGGAAGCTGGCCTGCACACATTCAATTGAGCTCATGAAAAAACATCCGGGCATGGCAGATGTCCCGAGAGACCAATTGGATAAAGCCCTTGAAGGAGCAGCCGCGGAGTGCCTCGATGAGTTCAAGAAGGTATCAGGTGAGAATGCCGACAAAGCCGCGAGATGCGTACTCAAGCTCGATCGCTTCGACCCGAAAGAGTTCTCCGAATGTGAGCCCAAGAAAATGACATCGGACGAGTGAAAGTCCCCGACTCTCCACCAAAAAAGAACGTGGAGTAGCCATTCACAGAGTCTGCTTCGGAGTCTTCGCTACAATGAAGGACACAGACAATCACTCTCTCCCGGACGTCGACCTCTCACTCTTACGCGAGCTTGAGGTCCCTGCCTTGAGTCCGTCAATTCTAGGCATGAAATAATGCTCATGGACTTTGACTGTCGACAGGAAGAAACAGGCGAGCACGACCAGAAAGGCAAGAACCTCTGGATGGGCGCCGCCACTGCCGAAAAGTCCATACAATAGATAGGAAGAATAGGACGCCAGAGCTAGCCCCGCGCAAACCATGAACACGACAAACGTAGCCTGGAGGACGTTGTACATCAGCAGCGCAGGAACTCGGAGTCGGCCCGGGGGCTCGCCGTTACCAGGTCTGAGACTCCTGTGCCCCACGTCGTCCCTCGACCCGACAAGCATCTTGAGCCGACGACGAGCATCCACCGCCATGGGACAGGACGCCAGGATCGCTTCAAGCGCCGCGATCTCCTCAGCAACCTGTCCTGTCCGATTGGCTCTCTTCTGCTTCTCCACGAGCGCATCGATCTTCTTGGCCTCAGCCTCGATGGCAATCTTCTTCTCGACGAAGCGGGAGCTTGATCTGAACTTGCTGAACTCCCGATTCAACAAGTCGGTGCCCCAGGCGAAGCTCGCCGTCTTCCCTACGGTCTCCAACTCCTGGAGGACCCTCTCCAGGTGCTTTCGCCTCTCGTCGAGCTTCTCTTGCAGGGCCTTCTTGGTCCCTCCGTCCAGTGACCGGATCCGTGAAAGCCGCCGGGCAGCATCGTCGAACGCGCCCGCCTCGATGAGCTCGTCGATGCCCTGAGCTGCCTGCTTCTGCTTTCCTGCCATCTGAGAAAGACGGCGGTGATATTTTGGCTGCTCCCCTGAATCTGCGCAAAGATCTTCCAGTGCCTCGATCCACTTCTCTGCAACCTCGAGTTGCCCTGTATCGAGGCTCTCGCCGATCCTCTTTTCGAACTTTCGGACGTCCTCGAGGATCATGTCGAGGCTCTGCTGGAGAGCCAACAGCTTCGCATCCTCCGGATGGTCATTCCGAGCAGCGATGAGAGCGTCGCGGGCAGCGAAGACCTCTTTTCTATCAAGGCAACGCCGGACGCGCTCTGCTACGCCCCGGAGGGCAGTGGATTCGCCTTCGCCCTTGTCAAGTCCGAAGTCGGCCACCTCGAGCACCGACTCGTAGCCCTCGACGACGAACTCCCCGGCCGTCACCCGATCGCCCACCTTGGCCCGGTAGTGGTGCTGGCCCCAGGGGATCCCGACGACCTCACCGGGCGAAGTGACGACCCAGCGACCGCCATCGATGACCACCTCCGTCCCATCGGTATCGCTCAGGACCTCCAGGGTCGACAGCTCCTCGATGACGGCGAGCCGCGATCTCTCAAGCTCGGGGACGCTGCGCTCCGCGAGGATAATCTCCTTGATCGATCCCTCCTGCTTGCTCCGCGGGCGCTGCTCATATCCCGACGCCCGGGCCCACTGGGAGACCTTCGCCTCTACGTACTCCGCGACCCGGGGCATCTTCAGACGACCGGATGGGTCCCAGGCGTCGCTCCGTAGCGCCTCCATCAGGTAGTAGGTGAACGCGCCGTGCTCCTCTGCCTGCCATTCGTAGGATCGCTGCCCCACAGAGCACGAGAAGAGCACACAGGTGGCCGGGGTCTGGTCGGTGTTGCGTAGCGCGCCCGGAGTCCTGATCGGATAGTTCCTGTTGCACGTTCCATGTCCTAATCTCTCGGCAAATCTCCGCCCAGAGTAGGTGAGCCAGGGGGTGTCCCCTGGCGGGAAGGATGGAGTGCGACCGGCGGTGCTAACGACACCGCCGGTCGCGAGGGAATCGTTGTCAAGGCAACGATGTGAGGGATCGTACCCCAAGTAAGGCCGAGAGAGAATTCGTTGTTTCGGAGTACTTCAAGGATCGGGATGGTAGGAGGCGCTGCGAGAAGCCCACGTCGCTGCCCTGCGGGGGCGATGGGGAGGCCTGTCGCGTGTGGATCCACGAGTGGCGTGAGCGCTCGTCCGGACCGGAGTTTCCGCTGATGGTGGCGTATTGCCGGACCCATGATCGGTACTTCACGGTGTACCCGCCCGGACATGTCCCGTATGGGCGCGTTGCGATCGGGCCCGAGCCCGAGACGGGCGAGGGCGGCCTCGCTGCGTGGCGGAGGACGCTGTTCGAGGCGGTGGTGGGCGAGGCGTGGCTGCACGACTACGTGTACTCGGGCGGGCCGAGCTGGCAGACGCACCGACGGCGGCTGGTGCGGTGCGGGGACCTGGTCGGGCTGCGCGGGGACGAGCGCGTCGGGGAGAGCATCGCGGCGATGCTGGATGTCCCGCTGCACATGCACGCGGCCGCCCGGCTGGAGTTCCAGCGTGGGGACGTGTCGTCCCAGCGGTCCGCGCTGCGGTCGGTGCTGGAGTCGGTGGAGATCTCGCCACGACTCTGGCGCGTCCTGAGCCGCGCCGGGCACGCTGCGGGCCGCTGGGGCGATGTGTGGGAGTGGTCCCGTGGTGGACCCCTGCTGCCGCCGTTCCCGACGCCGGAAGCGGGACGCCGCGCAGCCAGCGCTGAAGCGCCGAAAGAGACCCGTGAGATGACCAAAAGCTTCCTGGGCGAGGGGTCGCTACAACAGATGTAGGGACACTTCCTCGCTGGGGGAGGCATGAGACGAGACACGGATTCTTCTCCTGCGGCCCATGAGCTGCTCAGATACCGGGTGGTGTCGGCGGTCCAGGCGCTGATGCTGGGCGGTTTGAAGCGGTCGGCGGCGATCTCCGCGGTCGCCGAGCAGCTGCATCCGGGACATCAGGGGGGCGCCTACAAGTTCAGCCGCCGCACGGTGGTGCGCTGGGTCAAGGCCTTCGATGAGGAGGGCCTCGACGGCCTGCGGGATACACCCCGCACGCGCTGCGACTCCTCGATTGTGCTCACGCCGGAGCTGCTGGCGTACCTGGAGGCGCAGAAGTCCAAGGACCCCCGGGCCTCGATCCCGGAGCTGCTCCGCCGAGCCCGCCTCAAGGGCGTCCTGCACCCCACCGCCAAGGTCGATCGTGCCACGGTCTGGCGAGCCCTCAAGCGGATGGGGGTCTCGACGCGGCGGCTACGCCGGGTCGAGGTGGACGACAAGCGCCGCTTCGCGTTCCCCCACCGACTCCAGATGGTGCTCATCGACTTCAAGCACTTCCGGGTCGGACCCACGCGTGCGAGGCGCGTCGCGATCTACTTCCTGGACGACGCGACCCGCTACGGTCTGGGGGTGCTCGTCGGCACCCCCGGCGAGAAGCCCATCTCGATGATTGCCGGTCAGACAGATCCTGTTTAGGTGGTTGGAGTCCCGGCATCTCCCCTCTGTCGCCCGTGGTTCATTCAGGAAGGGGAACCAACCAGCACCTGTGGATCAATCCGGGATCCATGGAGATTCCACACCGACAACTGTGTTGATCCTCTCCGAGGAATCCGCGACCATGTGAATCCTGAACGACGCAACTACCGAGTTTCAAGACTACGACGAGAACAACGACTCGTCAGGAACAGGAGGATCGAATGGCAACGCCCCGCTTGACCCTTTCCAAGGCCAAGTTCGTCATGGACAACATCAACGCAAAGATCCGGGGGGACTGTCCCATGTGCGGAGGGAGCGACCGGTCGCTCGACGACAACATCGTCGTCTGCCTTCCGCTGGCATCGAATCGGCCGGACTCGATCTACGTCCAAACCACCGGCAGCTTCACCATCAAGCCGCTTGCCCAGTTGACCTGCAACAACTGCGCGTTCGTCGCCCACTTCGCTGTCAGGCAGCTCGGGGTGGATCCGGCCGAGTAGCAGCGGCTCCGCCTCCGATGGCGACCGGATCCAGGCGCTCTCCATCACGTAGCGGGAGTCGTCGGTCTAACACCCCCTCCAGATATGCACCCTCACCATCGATCAGCGCAGGTTCTCTTGCTTCGCTCGCCTTGAGACAGAAGAGTGAGCCCAGCATCCCTTGTAAGAGAGAAATCCTACGAATACCGAGGTTCAAGAAGACCAGCGAACACAACGGACACCGCCGAAAGAGATCCTCCCGTCGGCTTCCTTCATGAGCCGCTGTGACGCACGGAAGAACCCAAGATTACTGAGGCCGTGGGAACCGCCACGCAGAATACGACCCTCTCCGGAATCGGGCCCTACAGGGTCTTCGACCGGGCCGGGCGGGTAGTCCCCCTCGTAGTCCCAACACCACTCCAAAACGTTCCCAAGCATGTCGTGAAGACCCCAGGCGTTCGGGGCCTTGCGGCCCACTGGGTGCGGGGATCCGCTCGAGTTCTCCTTGTGCCACGCGATCTTGTCCAGCGGACCATAGCGGGGCCCCGGGGACCCCGCTCGACATGCGTACTCCCACTCAGACTCCGTCGGGAGCCGATAGCCCGACGCTGCGCGGTCCCAGCGGAACCCCCGCTCCTCGTCTCCGGAGTAGCAGGGTTCCAGGCCGTCAAGCTCCGATAGCTTGTTGCAGAATCGCACGGTGTCGTACCAGCTGACCGTCTCCACGGGGCAATCACGAGATCCATCAATATAATGCGACGGATCTTCTCCCGCCACAGCCAAGTACTCAGCGCGCGTCACCGGCGTCCGACAAAGCAGAAACGGGCGCGTCAGCGTCACATCGTGTTGCGTCTCGTCATCATCACTACAGCGGTACAACTCGTCGGGCGGGGATCCCATCCGGAACGAGCCTGCGGGGATCCGCACCATCCCCATCTCCGGCAGCGTCCGGCTGGGATAGAGGCTCTCCGGGGAGTTGGTGACAGGAGGGGACAGTTCCTCGACCTCCAGTCCCGAGTCTGCAATTCGCTCCAGGAGGTCCTCTCGGTCGTCGACATCTACCGACTCCAGGGCATGACGGAGGAGTCTGTTCGCCTCGCTGGTGGCACCGGGCAGTCCATCATCGCCTCGGCCCCGCCATGCTTCGGCGCACTTGATCCAATCGTCCCAATCGCGAGCGAGTAATTCGGCCGTGCGGAGGAACTGCTCGGACCTCTTCTTCAGCCCCAAGAGACCTGCAACCTCGCTCAGTTCAGTCAGATCAAAGACAGTCTCCGACGCCAACTTCTCGGCCTTGTCCAGGCATCGTTCCGCACGATACCGCCACTGACCCGAGTACGCCTTTTTCTTGTACAAGTGCCACCATTTTCTTGCACACCCGAGCATCTCGTCGAAAGTGACCGCAGCCTTCTCTTCTTCATATGCAAGGAGCCCCGGGGAAGGAGACGGGTCCACGGCTCCGAAAAGAGCCCTGAACTCCTCCTGGTACTGCTCTTCGGTTTCGTCAAGAACAGCACCCAACTCCGCTTCTGAACGAAAATCTTGAAGCTCGCTCCTCGCCCGCTCCCGGTCCCCGAAGGCGAACATCCATACCCTGGCCAATTCTCTCTTGTTGCGGGAGAAGAACCCAGCCACTCGTTGCGCGGCCTCTCGGTCGTTGAATAGGCGCATCCACTCACAAGCAAGACGAGGTGCAAAAACAGGGAGTTCATTTTTACGAGTAGGCTGTTGTTCGTAGCCGAAAAGGGCCTTCCGCGCGCGGTCTTCGTCCGAGAATTCCCCAATCCAGATCCGCGACACGGCGAGCGATGTTAGGAAGCGGTGCTCGAACATGGTCCTGCTGCTCTCCAGCCGAACCTGCACTGCGCGCCTCGTCGCCTCATCGCGGGCAAGAAGCCGCAGGTCCACCTCTGAACCGAGATGAAGCCCAAACCCATCGCTCAGATCCTCATCCCCCAGAGCGAGCACGGACTGGAGCGTAGCGCTTCCGTGGCCGCATCCCTGTCGTGCAACAGATAACGCTGCACCAACGCCATCTCCGCAGGGCTGTCGATTCCGGAGGCGGCCCGCCGCGCCGCGTCCAGGTCCTGACGTCGCAGACATTGCCGGAGGACCTCTCGCAGAGGCTCGGTGCATCTCCTCGGCAAGTAACCAGGGATAGACCAAAGAGGGTCTGTCGCCGGAGGGAGCGCCGCTGCCGTCGCCGCCTCCGGATACACCCCGATCTCTTCGATGTGGCCCATGAGGAGATCGCCACACCCCGTCGCCAGGAGCGCCGGGAGATCGGTGACGACGACCAAGTCGCCGTCGACGAATCGGTGCTCGCGCATCGCGCCGACGTCCAAGAGGCGGCGCGCGTCGATGCCGCCAAGGATAATATCCTTCCCAGGATGATTGGACCCCAGATCTTCGTTGACCATGATGGCCCGGTCGGCAGCGATCCGGGGTCGCAGGTCCTCCCGAAAAACCGGATCCATATAGTACCAGGGGCGATGGGCGTCCTCGCTCGGTTGGGAGATCGACTCCCGAGGAGCGGACGACTCGGGCGCCGAAGGCCCGGCATGGGTCGCTGGGCTTGCGACGGTCGGCGCCGTCGCTGGTGCCGGTCGGAGAGCCAGTGCGGCCTTGGTGACCACCCTGAAGACCTCTACCGGCAGCGTCCCCTCGCAGAGGTGCGGTAGGACCTGCGCTACCGCCTGCTCTTCTGGGCCCTCCGGGGGAACCTGGAGGAGGCGGAGGGCGAGGGACGCCTCGTCGGTGGTCAGGCGGTCGGGGCCGAGGCCGATGAGGGCCATGATGCGGCGGGCCATGCCGGCCCGGGCGCGGTTGACGGTCAGGGCCATGACGCCGGCCTTCTCCTCCAGGCGCCCCACCGGGTCCTGGACACGGCCCAGGGCTCGACTCTGACGGGGGACAGCGTCCCGCAGATACGCCCAGAGCTCCCCCGCGTCCACCACGCCGTCCTGATTCGCGTCCGCCGCGCCGGCCAGGCCCTCCAGCAGGCAGCGGGTGAACACACCGTGCTCCCCGTCCTCGATGGCCCGCTGGCCGCTCCGGGACGCGCAGACCGTGAAGGTCCCCTCGCCGGTGAACCCGGCCAGGAGGTCCTCCGCGGCGGCGGCGCCCCGGGTGGGGTCGCCCGTCTCCGCGTGGCAACAGTCCAGGAACGACACCACCCGCCGCGCGGGGAGGTCCAGGTATTCCTTGAGCCGCCCCGGCGGCAGGCCCGTGGACTTCGCGTGCCGGGGGTCGGTGTCGTGCGCAGCCCAGATCGTCGTGTCCGCCGCACCGGGGCGGACCCCGGGCAATGGTAGGCCGTGGCCCGCAAAGTAGATCCAGACGTCGTCCTCCGGGCCGGCGCGGCGCTCCAGGTCCTCGAAGGCCTTCTCGATCTCCCGCCGGGTCGCACCCTCGTCCACGAGGAGCTCGACGTCCTCCGGACTGAACAGCCCACAGTCGGGATCGATCATCAGCGCGTACATGGCCCGTGCGTCCGGGGCCGCGCCGGGGAGGTCATCGATCGTCGGATCCCGATAGGTCGAGACCCCGATCACGATCCCGCGCCGCACCCCGCCGGACCGCAGCTCCTGCGCAGGCGGAAAGATCGTGGACCAGTTGCGGTCCCTCGGCGTCCCCATGTCGCTCCCCTCCTGGCTCCGATTGCAGCTCCCGGTATTCGGACGTCCATTTCACCGTGCGGACCCAATCGTGGCACGGAGCGGGGCCGGACACAACCGGCGGGATCTCGGTTCCCCTGGGGTAACCGGGGACCACCGGGGGAGAGGCGCCGGTCACGCTCACGGTCACGGCCACGGCCGTGACCGTGACTGGTGGATGGACGCTGTGACTGTGGTCTTCGGCGTGGGACCACGCGGAGGAAGGCGAGACGACTCACCATGACGTCAAGAGATCCCATTTTTAGGGAAGACATTCGAGACGTTCGGGCGGCAACTACCAGCCGGCACAGGCGACTTCCCCTTCTCTACAGTCATTTGATTCAAGTCCCTCGTCGGCCGTGGCCTGCGAACCCGCGCGGCAGGCCGAGAGAATGAGTTTGCGGGTGCACCCGAGCAGTCGCGCTGCTTGACTACACGCGCCTCGACCTCTGATACTTGCTCCAAGAACACGACATTCATTACGTGAGGAACAGCGAGATGAACCAAGATCGACCGGGGAGACAAGGATGGGGTCGGGTCCGCTACCCCGGGGAGCTGAGGGCGCTGGCGCTGACCCTTGTCGTCACGGGGGGCATCGCCGCGGCCGTGATGCTGTCGCAGATCTGGTTGCTGGTCATCCCCCTCGCGCTCATCGCGCTCCAGGTCGTCTACGCTCGCGTCGCGCTGACCGGATCCGCCGTCCGGCTCGGGGCTGCCCAGTTCCCAGACATCCAGTCGATCATGGAGGAGTGCGGTCACCGGCTCGAGATGCGGCGCCTCCCGGACTGCTACATCCGGTACAGTCCGATGTTCAACGCCTCCACCTCCGGCTTCTTTCGGCACGTGGTCACTCTGTACTCTGCGTTGGTCGAGGGATACTCCCCGGAGGAGCTGTCGTTCATCATCGGCCATGAGTTGGGGCACGAGAAGTTCCACCACACCCGCATGAGCGTGCTGGTGGGTCCCCTGCGCCAGTCCAGGGTCCCGCTCCTCAACTTCGCGTTCCTCTTCAACTACTGGGGCCACCGGAAGGAATACACCGCGGATCGCTGCGGGCTGCTCGCGTGTCGCGACCTCAAGGCCGCGGTGACGGCCCTGGTCAAGCTCTCGATCGGGGACGCGCTGTTCCGGCGGATGAACATCAAGGAGTTCCTGCGGCAGCTCGCTGATCTCGAGCGTGGTCGTGCCTCCCGCCTCGGCGAGCTATGGCGGACCCACCCCTTCACCGTCAGGCGGGTGCGCCAGATCGTGGAGTTCTACTACTCGGAGACCTACCGCGACCTCACGGGATCCGAGAAGGGCACGGGGATCGAAGCGGGCGCGCTGCCGACGTTCCTGCGCCGGGACGACTTCACCCTCCTCCAGGGCGCCCCCGAGGAGGAGCGCTTCGGAGGGGTCCTGGATGTCACGCCAGGCAGCGCGGAGCAGTTCCGGTTCCGGGTGATCCCGGAGGACGGACGCCTGCCGGATGTCCCCCTGGTCTTCGAGCGCGCCGATGACGCCGCCGCGGTGGTCTGCAGCGGTGGAGACCTCACGGTGAACGGCACCGTGACGCATCAGCAGCTCCTCGCCGACGGCGACCGGATCCACGTCGGGGACTTCCGTGGCATCTACCGAACCATGCGGGCATGAGCGGATACTGTGCGCATTGCAGGGCGGCGAAGGACGCGGTGACGGCCTGCCCGGACTGCTCCGGCGCGCTGATCCCCCTCGAGCGGGACGGGGACGCGTTGGTCCTCGCTGGGAAGTACGAGCTGGTCGGGCACCTGGGGTCCGGGGCGCAGGGCGTCGTGCTCCGCTTCCGGCACCGCGTGACCGGCAGGACCTGGGCGGTCAAGTACCTCTTTCACGACGTCTCGGAGGACGACGAGGCGCACTTCCTGGAGGAGGTCCGCTGCCTCGGCGAGCTGAACTCCCCCGCGGTCGTGGGCATCGCGGACTGCGACCGGGATCCTGGGGGACTGCTGTACTACATCATGGAGGACTTCTCCGGGGGGAGCCTCTCGGATCGGCTACAGGCCGGCCCCCTCGACGCCGAGGAGTTCTTCCGCCTGTTCGCGCAGGTGACCCGGGGCCTCGCTGCGGTCCACTCGGTGGGCATCGTGCACCGGGACGTGAAGCCCGGCAACATCCTGCTCTCCGGAGACCGGGAGGCCCCCCGGGCGGCGCTCTCGGACTTCGGCGTCAGCCGGCGGGGGGCGAGCGCAGGCGGCCGCCTTGCCGGCACCCCTCCCTACATGGCCCCGCAGCAGTTCCTGGGCGAGGATACGCCCGCGAACGATGTCTACTCGCTGGGCATCGTGATGTGGGAGTGTCTGGCCGGGCGAGCGCTCTACCAATGCGCCTCCCTCGAGGAGTACGAGCGGTGCCACAACACCCGCGAGCCCGACCTGGGCATCGTGCGGGACCTCGGGCCCCTGGGCCCGGAGCTCAAGGGGCTCCTGTCCCGATGCCTCCAGAAGGACTCGGCGACGCGTTACCCGGACGGCGCAGCCCTGGACGCGGACCTCCAGCGCCTGTCCGTGCGCTTCTTCGAGCGCAGGCAGAGGACGTTGGCCCGGCGCGGCCTGGGACGCGTGGGCGTCGCCCTCTCCTATCCGGCGTTCCTGATGAGCGGAGTGGCGTTCCTCCCGGTGGTCACCGACAAGGCGGCGGGCCGTGAGGGGCCGTTCGTCGGGATCGGCCTCGGGGTGCTCGCCACGGGGTTCGTCCTCCGGTACCTCGGGAAGCGGTGATCTCGCCCGGAGCTCGGCCAAGCCTGCTCGTTTGATGTAGCGGTCCCTGCGCGACAAGCTGCCGAGGATCCGCCGGGGCTCAGCGCTGGCTCCGGAGCTGAAGAGCTGACCGCGGCGACCAGGGGCGCCGCCCCTGGACCCCGTCAGAAATCAGGGGGTCAGAAGACAGAAAACAGGACAGACAAGAAATCACTGGGACGAGACAACACAACGGAATCCGTAGTTGAAGTTCCTGCTGTCGGGGGGGCGCCTGCCCCGGGCGGACGCGCGGAAGGACCGGACACCGACGCTGACCCAGGAACCGCCGCGCAGGACACGCTGATCATTCTCCGAGTCATACCAGGAGTCTGTCCATTCCCACACATTGCCACCCATGTCACAAAGACCGCTCGTGCTGTCTCCAGACCGCTTGGAACACACGGGCCAGGTGCCGCTCCTCCCACAGCCGTCTCCACCATCATCCATGACACAGCGAGAGCAGGACGGCAGCTCGTCGCCCCAGGGGTACTCCCTGGTCCCGCCAGCACTGGCCTCTGACTCCCACTCCTGCTCGGTTGGAAGACGTCCCCCGGCCCAATCACAGAACTGCTTGGCGCCATCCCAGTCAACGCAGTTCATGGGGTGGTCGTCGCGGTCGCCGTGACCCCAGTTGCAGTGGTCGTCATTGGACTTTGTCCTGTGGTGCACCGACTCACACTCTCCCGCGTCGACGCACGACCTGTACTGGGCCACGGTCGTCTCAGTGCGGGCAAACTGCACTCCTGCCGGCGTGCTAAATACCCACTCGATGTTTGCTTGCTTCGCGGGCTTCATGGCCGGATCGGCGGCGCTCTTCTGTTCCTTGTATTCCTTCTTTGTCTCGTACTTTTTTTCCTCTCTCGTGCGCTCGGACTTCGGCTGCTGCAACAGGACAATGGCCGCTACAGCCAACGCGATCACCCCCAGGATCAACCCGATCCAGAGCCAGATCGAACGACCGCCGGACCTCGGGGATACGACCGGGACCGACGGCGGGGTGGTCTTCTCTGCGCCAATCGTCTCAGATCGGCCCTCGCTTTTTTCCGGGGCCGGCTCTTCGGCAGCAGGGGCTGGATCGAACGTCAGATCCAGGACGTGCTCGTAGTCCGTGATGTCGACGGACCCGGACGCCACGCGTTGGCCGAGGGTCGCGCGGTAGTGGTGCAGCCCCCAGGGGACGCCGATGACCTCCGTGGGGGTGGTCTCGACCCAGCGGCCTCCGTCGATGGCCACCTGGGCGCCGGGAGGCGCGCTGCGCACCACCAGGGTCGCCATGCGTTCCTGAGGCGGACTCGGGACTTCTGGCGGCGGTTCGGGGGTCACTACGAGCGAGGCCTGGGGGCAGAGGATCAGGGCCCCCCCGCTCTGGTGCCCCGCGCCGGCGAGCCCGCCGTACAGCGGCGACTGCCCGGACGATGAGAGCCCCGCCCGCACGTGATCGTAGAGGCGGAGCCCGTCGATCCAGTCATCCTGCGCAGTTCGCAGGGTGTCCACCAGGTGGAACGCGAACGCGCTGTGGCCCCCGAGGTCCAGATCGGTGACCGGCTCGCTCGCGCCGGAGGTCAGCACCTCCCGGGACCGGAAGCGGGCCGCCTTGACGGGGTAGCCCCGGGCTCGGGACGCGGCCGTGATGTTCCGGCGCTCGTCCAGGAGGTCCCCGGAGAAGCAGGAGTCGCAGATCAGCAGGACGTGGTTGAAGGGCAGCGCGCGGAGGTTGCCGCGGATCGTGGTGTTGGGCAGCCACCCGCCGCGCCGCATCTCGTTGCTCTCCGCGTCGTGGGGGATCCAGTAGCCCGTCTCGTCGAAGGAGGAGTCCGTGTACCCGTGGCCACCGTAGTAGATGACCAGATTGTCCTCGGGCGGGCAGTCCCGAAAGCTGCGGAACGCAGCCTGGATCGCCTCGGTCGTCGCCTCTTCGTTTCGCAGGTCCACGGTGTGCTCATCTCGAAACCCGTATCGCTCGAACAGGACACCCCGGAGCGCATCGGCGTCCTTGTTGGGGCCGCGCAGCGGCGGCATCTCGACGTACTCGTCGATCGCGATCAGGAGGAGACGGTTGGCTCCGCTCATCTCTCGGGTCCTCGCTCTGGTGTTCACACGCCCCGCAATTGAAGCACGTTCTCGATGGAGGAGGCAACAGGTCTCTCACTCCGTCATGACAGGCTGGAAACCGCAATGATGATGCCCAGTAGCAATAAAGTCGCCAAAGCGACCGTAATCCACATGCCCTTGTCCGATCGTTCCGGTTCACGATTTTCCTGCGACGGCATACTCCTGGGGCGCTCAACTGTCGTGTTTTCACGCTTTTGCGGCAGCGGCCTGGTTTCAACGAGGCGGGCCAGGGCATTCTTCATCTTCGCAATGAGCTTCGCCTCGTGCTCGGCATCCCTGGCGTCCTCGAGGTCGAGGATCCGCTCCCGGACCAGGGTGCGGTCGGTCTCGGTAGGGCGGGAGTGGAGGAGGCGGAGCGCAAGGTCCACCTCCGCCACGGTGAGGCGGTTCTGCGAGAAGAGCTCCCGGAGGTGACGGTCCAGCTTGGTCAGGCGGCGGGTCTGGGTGAGGGGGATCGCCGCGGAGACGAGGCTCTCCCGGACCGGGCGCTGGCTGTGCCCCTGGCGCCGGGCCCGCTCGGGAACCTGCTCCACGAGGTAGGCCCAGAGCTCGGAGGTGTCCACCCGCCCGTCCTGGTTGCGGTCCGCCGCCCCAGCCAGGCCCTCGAGCAGGCACGCGGTGAACGCTCCGTGCTCCCGCCCCGCGACGTCGCCGGCCTGCTCCACGGCCCGGGCCGCGAAGAACGAGACCGACCCCTCGCCGCCGAAGCCCTCGAAGACCTCCCGGGGCAGCTCCCGAGTCCCGCCAGGGACCAACCCCGCCGCGTGGCAGCAGTCGAAGAAGCGGACCGAGGTCCGGACGTCCAGGTCCCGCACGTAGGAGTTGAGGACCTGCGCGCTGATGCCCGTGGCCATGGGGCGGGAGGGCTTGAACCCGTAGGTGCTCAGGATCGTGCCCTGCTGCGCTGCGATTCCGTCGTCACCGCTCTCCGGGAGACCGTGGCCCGCGAAGTAGAGCCAGACATCGTCCCCCGCGCCCGCCCGGATCCGGAGGTCCTCCATGGCCTCCTCGATGCCCGCCCTGGTGGCCTCCTCGTCGACGAGCAGGGTGACGTTTGCTTCCTCGAACAGCCCGCAGTCCGGATCCGTCATCAGCGCGAATATCGCCTCCGCGTCCGCCCTGGCGCTGGGGATGTCCGGGACGCCGGCCTCCAGGTAGGTCCCGATGCCGATGACCAGCCCGCGGCGAGTGGCGCCCGTGCGCTCGACCCCCGGGTCCACGTGGGAGATGTTGCGGCTCCCGGTCTCTGACATGGTCCGCTCCTTCCTGAAGAGTGCAAGACGCTTCAGCTCTGTTTCCTGTCGGCCAAGTATCGGAGGCAGGGTCCTGGAGTGTCAAGGCGGATGGAGTCGCTCTACATCTTCGACCCGCGTCGAAACGAGTCCATAGATTCGCGTCGAAAGTGGTCCGCCTCAATCGCTAAAGTTCGTCGTTTGAGGTCGGCGACAGATTCTCCCGGCCACTCATTCCTCAGCGAGCTTCCGCTCGCAATCCTGTATCAGCTCCTCGATGTTCGACGCCATGTAGTCCGGATCGAGACTCCGTGTCTTCGAGAAGAACTCGACCGCCTCCTTGAGGCGACCGTTGCGCATATGGGAAATGCCGACGTTCCGAGAATATGCTGGGTCCTTCGGATCGAGTTCATGCGCTTTCAGGTAGTGGAGCTGCGCTTCCCCCCAGCCACCGGTCTGCTCCCAGCATAGGCCGATGTTGTTCTGGACTGCAGCCGGGGAGAAGCTGGGATCCTGCTCGATCGTCTTCTGGAAGAAGATGAGCGCATCCGCACAGTTTTCGATTTGCCTGTATGCCATGCCCACATTGTACGTGTACGCAGGTTCCTTCGTGTCCAGTTCGTACGCCTTCCGATAATGATTCAACGCCTCATCCCAATTGCCAATCTCTGCTTGACACGAGCCGAATTGGTTCTCGGTGTCGGCGGCGAAGTAGTCGGGGTCCAGCTCCTTCGTTTTCCGGAAGAACTCAATGGCCTTCTGATAGTCACCTGTGTTCTTGTATGCAAGGCCAGTGTTTCTGGCATACATCGGGTTGCCGGGTTCGGCCTCATGGGCTTGCCGATAGTAATGCAGGGCCTCCTTCCAGCCCTTGAGCGCATTACTCAGAAATCCGATCTCATTCAACACGGAAGCAGTCATGAACGTCGGGTCGATGGTCCTTACCCGCAAATAAGCCTCGAGAGCCTCCTCGTGCCGACCCATATTCAACAGCATCACCGCCACGCAGCGTGCGTAATCCGCACACTCCGGTTGCGCCTCGTGGGCCTGTCTGTAGAAGACTACGGCGTCACGATCGGGTTGGATTGCTGTAGCTGGCCGTAATTACTAAGAAACCCATCCACTCTTCCTGCGCAATTGTACCGCTGTCAGGGGTGGTCGGACCAGAATTTCCTGTTTTTCCGGTGCGATGGTTGTCGATTCCGGCCCCAAGGGGTACAATAGGGCTACTTGGGAGCACAATTGTATCCACGGGGGTATCATGCTCGACAAAGGAGCCTCACAACAGGCACTGACCACGTTGTTTCGGAGGCAGAAGGTAGTCGATCTCGACACGCTCTTCAGCGTACTGGAGACATCCTCTCGGATGAGCGTCTTCCGCCGCCTCAAGAGCGTGGGCTACCTTTCCAGCTACACCCATCGAGGTGCCTACTACACGTTGCCAGACATCCCGCGCTTCGACGGGCATGGCCTTTGGTTCCACAACGCAGTGGGGTTCTCACGTGCTGGTACGCTCAAGGCGACGTTGATGGAGATGGTCGATGCTGCCGAGGCTGGACATACTCATCGTGAGCTGGAGCAACTGCTGCGCATCCGGGTACGCAACACGTTGGTTCAGCTGGTCCGGGAGTGCCGCATTGGCCGTCATCACATCAAGACGCTCTATCTGTACGTGAGCGCGTTGTCGGAACAGTCGGCTGCCCAACTCGCCAGACGACAGGAACGCGTTGTCGGCGCCGACGACGCGATGACGAAGCTGGCCGAGACCACGGTCATCGAGGTCCTGCTCGAAGTGGTCCACAGCGGTCCCGTGATGGTTAGGCCCGCAGTCGTGGCTGAACGCCTTCACGCACGTGGCCTCTCGGTGACAGCAGAGCAGGTGGAGCAGGTCTTCGCCAGCTACGGCATCGAGGAAAAAAAAACGCCCTCCTCCCCCTCGAGAGCCTCGCGGCCATGAGAGCGCAGATTCGGCTGCTCGGGGATCGATGCCGGAGGCAGATGCATGAAACCGACGGGGTCTTGGTCTCCGTGTTCGAGGAGCCGGGACGCTGCCCGGTATGCCAAGGAGAAGGCTGGCTCGTTCAGAAGACCACCCCCCGACAGGGCAAGAGCTTCGCCTGCGGTCACTTTCGGGCTCGAGAGACTGTCCACGCCTGCGCGAAGGGCTGTCGGCATCCTTCCGGTGTGCTCGTGACTCACCGGGCGGCATCGATCACGAACCAGCTCTTGCCGGGCAGTACGATGAGCTACGACGTGATGGTCTTCATCGGCCTCGAGCGATTCCTTCGCCATCGGCAGCGAGAGGAGCTCCAGGCGGCGCTGGCCGACCAGGGCATCGACATCTCCACCGGAGAGGTGAGCAACCTAACGCAGAAGTTCGTCCGCTACGTGGCCAGGCTCCATCGTGCCCGAGCTGGCGAGCTGCGGGCCGTGCTCGAGCGCGACGGCGGCTGGCCGCTCCACGTCGATGCCACCGGCGAGGCAGGCAGGGGCACGGTGTTGGTCGTCATCGCTGGCTGGCGCAAGTGGGTGCTCGGCTCCTGGAAGATCTCTACCGAGCGGGCCGACCTCGTCCTCCCCTGCCTCCAAGAGACTGTGCACCACTTCGGCCCTCCCTGCGCGGCTATGCGCGATCTGGGCAGGGCCATGACAACATCCCTCGACGACCTCGTCTCCGAGTTGGGGTTGACCATCCCCGTACTCGCCTGCCACCAGCACTTCCTCGCAGATGTGGGCAAAGACCTGCTCGATCCCACACACGCCAAGCTCCGTGCCCTGTTCCGGCAGACCAAGGTGCGCCCAAAGCTCCGGGCTCTGGTCCGAGACATCGGCCGCGAGCTCGGTACGGACATCAAGGCTGCTCGGGCAGCCGTCGTCGACTGGCGGTCACAGCCCGAGGGCGAACATCGGATCGAGCCCGGCCGGGACGGCATCGCCACGGTCCGCGCCCTGGCGCAGTGGGTGCTGGACTACCGAGCTCAGGCAACCGGCCTCGACTTCCCCTTCGATCGCCCCTACCTCGACCTGTACGACCGGTCCATCACGGCGCTCCGAGCCCTTGATGCCTTCCTCCGCACGTCCCCGGAGGACAAGAAGGTCACGCGCCTCCTCAGACGATTCCACCGACACCTTGAGCCAGTGGCTTCCGAGATCCCTTTCCGCCAAGTCGCACAGCGGCTCAGCCGCCGCGCTGACCTCTTCGACGAGCTGCGAGGGGTGCTGCGCATGGTCGCCACACCGCCCGAGGACGAGACCGCCAGCGAACTCGAGCAGATGCACAGCCAGCTCGACAAGCTGGTGGTCTCACTACGGGACCGCCGCCCTGCCCGAGGCCCCGCACAGGACACCCGCGAGGCCATCGACCTCATCCTCAAGCATATCGAGACCCATGGAAACTACCTCTGGGGCCACGCCATTACTCTGCCCGAAGGCGCCGGCGGTGGCACCCGGCTCGTCTCGAGGACCAATTACGTGTCGGAGAACTTCTTTGGCGGGTTCAAGCACGACGAGCGACTTCGAAGCGGATACAAGAACCTCGGCTACGTCCTCGAGCATATGCCGGGCGAGGCCCTCCTGGTCCGCAACCTCCTCCACGACGACTACGTCGCCACGGTCTGCGGCACGCTCGACGACCTGGCTTACGCCTTCGCCGAGTTGGACCGGCAAGAGCGTGAGAGCAGATTAAACGGCTTGCCCCCGCAGGACCAGGGGGAGGACCTCTGCGCCACCCTCCAGATCGCCAGCGCCTCACTCTCCCCCGCGGACCGTCGAGTCGTCAGGAACGAGGAGATGGACCGGCGCATCGCCGCCGCGGCCGCCAGCCGGGCCCCTCGGTGTTGTTGCTGACCCACGTCGGCGGTCCATCCAACCCGATCGTGACGCCGTAGGTAGAAGAAGAGAGCTTCTTCCTTGTCGTCCTTCTTCTCATAACACAGACCGATTCCCCGCAGGACCGAGGTGTGATTGAAGGACGGATCGAGTTCCTGCGTTCGCTTGAAGCACTCGAGTGCCCTGGCGATGTTCCCCTGGGCAAGATAGGCATTTCCGAGCATCAAACAGGCCAACGGGCCCGTGGGGTCCCGATCGTGCGCCTGCCGGAGGTAGAAGACGGCGTCATCCGGGTTCGAGAGCTGCAGGTGGCAGGTTCCAACGGAGACGAGCAGCTCAGGCTGGAGCCCCACCCCGGGGACGAGCTCCCTGTACTTGTCGAACAGCTCCAGGGCCTGCTTCGGACTCCCCGCGTTCTGGCTCTCGATCACCGCTGGTATATATGGCATGGGACAGTTCGGCCATATCGAGATCGTCTCCAGGAACAGCGAGAGGGCACGTTCAACATTGCCTCCATGTTGCTCCTTCAGCGCCAGGCCGAGGCTCGACATGGCAGCGGTCATGCCCGCTTGGTTCACGCCCTCAAACATCCTCTCGAGCAATCGTTCGATGCCTTCGTCGGAGAGACCGGAACACATCGGTTTCAACACTAATTTAAACGACGCCTTCTGCTCATCACTCAGCAGGATTGTCTCGGGCTCCGGGGCCGGACCCCTGCGAGCCCGCAGGATCAGGGCGCCGCCGCGCTGATGGCCTGCGCCCGCGAGGCAACCGTAGAGGGGGTGCTGCCCGCCAACCCCCGCGCGGACATGGTCGTAGATCCTGATGGCGTCGATCCACTCCTCCTGGGCGTTCTTCAGGGAATCGATGAGATGGAACGCGAAGCCGCTGTGTCCACCGAGATCCACGTCCGAGACCGGCTCGCTGGAGCCGGAGGTCAGGACCTCCCGGGACCGCAGCCGGGACGCGTTGGAGAGGTAGTCGGGCGTCGGCCGACAGTCGAAGTTTCGTTGCTCGTCCAGGAGATCCCCGGAGAAGCAGGAGTCGCAGATCAGCAGCACATGGCGGAACGGGAGGGCACGGAGGATGCCCCGGAGGGTCGAGTTCGGAATCCATCCCCCCCTGCGGAACTCGTTCTTCTCTGCGTCATGGGGAATCCAGTAGCCCGTCCCGTCGAAGGAGTCCGTGAATCCGTGCCCCCCGTAGTAAACGAAGAGGTTGTCCTCCGGGGGGTACTCGCGGAGAGATCGGAAGGCGCGGAGGATCCCCTCGGATGTTGCGCGCTCGTTCCGCAGCTCCAGCGTGTGCTCCGGCGAGAAGCCGAATCGCTCGAACAGGACCCCCCGCAGCGCGTCTGCGTCCTTGTTCGGGCCCCGGAGAGGATGCATCTCCCGGTACTCGTCGATCGCGATCAGGAAGAGTCGGTTGGCTCCACTCATCTCTCACTTCCTCGATTGTCGGCTCACATTCCCTGGCATTAAGCCAGACGGGGTGGGTGTAGGCAACAGATCCGCAGGGTACGCCATGTCGAAAGGGATGCGAAATGCCACGGGGAAAGGCCGCCGCCGCGAGCTCGGCGCGGCGCTACGTCCTGACAGATCCAACCCAAAGCCGGATGCTGGTGGAGGTGGTGGTTATCAAAGAAGGCGTCGGCATCCCCCAGGAAGACGCCCTGGGAGCGTTCGACGGGGACCGCTTGCCGGCAGGCGACAGACCACAGGAGGCCACGATGTTGAGCATTGTTCTCGGGTTCCATGGGATCCTTTGTGCGCTCGTCCTGCCCCAGCCCGCGGTCGATCAATTCGTCCCCTCCCGTCCCGATCACCTGCCCGCCGGGGAGTTCGCTGCCGAGGCGCAGCACGCCAGGAGACGACGGATGATGAGCGCCTGCTGGTGGGCAGGCGACCGCGGGGACGGATTCGGAAGCCTCGTGCTCTGCATGGCGACGAGGACAGATCCGCTGCCCTCCCCGACCATCACGCGCCGCCTCGTCCGGACAACTGTCAGAATCACTGGTACCAGAATACAGAAGACAGAACGGTCAAGAAATCACTGTGACGAGACAACGCAACGGAATCCGTAGCTGCTGTGCCCAGAGTTACGCGTGTTCCAGTACCGGTAAGACACACGGAGGTCGTCTGGATCGTCGTTGTTCCAGGAACCACCGCGCAGGTCAACACCAACTACATCCTCTGGACCGCACGGATCCACGACAGGATCGTGCGAAAACTCCCGTGCCCCGTCCCAGCACCACTCCCAAACGTTCCCCAACATATCGTGAAGCCCCCAACCATTTGCTTCCAGGCCACCCACTGGCTGGGTTTTATTCTCCGAATTTCCCTTGTGCCAAGCGATCCGGTCGAGGGCTCCATACCGGGGCCCTGGATGCCCCGCTCTGCACGCGTACTCCCACTCTGCCTCCGTCGGCAGGCGGTACCCCCTCGCCGCCCGGTCCCAGACGAAACCGGCGTTCCGGTCCCCGGTGTAGCACGGTTCGAGGCCATCCGAAACGGACAGCCGGTTGCAGAACTCTACTGCGTCGAACCAGGACACCTGCTCAACCGGACAATCCAGGCTCCTGTTTTGAAAATTCGAGGGATCCTTGCCCATGACCTCCCTGAAGAACGCTCGGGTCACAGGGGTCCGGCAGATCAGGAACGGAGTCGTCAGGGTGACTTGGTGGAGTTGTTCATCATACCGGCGTCCCTTCCCTGTCTCCGGTGATCCCATCATGAAGGTCCCGGCGGGAAGCCAGACCATGCCCATCCCCGGAAGGGTTCGGCTCGGGTACAGAAGCGCCGCTTCAATGCCGGGGAGCTCGAGTCGAGACTCGTACCCATCGATCACGAACTCCCCTGTTGTCACACGACCGCTCAACCTGGCCCGGTAATGATGCTCTCCCCAGGGGATCCCGGTGACCTCACAGGGGGGATTGATCACCCAGCGGCCGCCGTCGATGACCACCTCTGCCCCAGGGATCGCACTCTGGACTTCCAGCGTGGAGAGCTGCTCGTGGATCGAGAAGACTGGCTGCTCCGGCACAGGGACGGCGCGCTCGGCGAGGACGATCTCCCCGATTGACCCTTCCTGGTTGCTCTTTGGGCTTTGCTCATAGCCTGCGGCGCAGGCCCACCGGGCGACAGCCTTCTCTACGTAGCTCGCGACCCGGGGCATCTGCAGACGCCCCTGAGCGTCCCAGGCCTTCTCCCGCAGGGCCTCCATCAGGTAGTACGTGAACGCGCCGTGCGCCCGCTCGCGCCACTCGTAGGCCCGCTGCCCCTCGGAGCAGGAGAACAGGACGCAGGTGGAGGGATTCACAGTGCCTACGGAGGCCGCGGCCACGGCGGAAAAATTCCGGCTGAAGTCCGCGGAGAGGAGGTTGTCCGCGTCCCCCCGCCCCCCCCAAGGGTCGTTCCGGCACGCGTCGATGATCAGGACCCGCTGCTCCGCGGGGTAGCGACCGAAGGACCGCTTCAGCTTCTCCAGGGGCAGGGCCGTGAACTCCAGGTGTCGCCGCCGTGTGTTCCGGGCGATGAGGTAGTTTTCACCATCCATGTGGACGCCGTGGCCCGCAAAGTAGAACAGGAACAGGTCCTCGGGCGCCATCTCCGGCCCCTGCGCGTCCACCGTATCGAGCAGCGCCACCAGGTCCGGCTCCCGCGCGCCGCCGGAGACCAGCAGCTCCACCCGGTCGAAGCCGCAGTCCTCCCGCAGCACACCGGCCAACGCGGCGGCGTCCTTCCCTGCGTAGCGAAGGCGGGTGGTGTCCGGATCCTCGTACCGGTCGATCCCGACGACCAGCGCGTGCTTCCTCATCCTCTCCTCCCCGGCGATCTGGTCAGGCCAATTCCATGAGGCGCCGCGCTCCCTTTGCAATGTACCGATGCAAAACCAGCGGGACCAAGCAGATCAGCGGCAGGATCCACGAGCATGTCAAAGAGGTTCGCTCGCGTCGCGCGGTCCCCTACGAGGAGCTCCGACTCGAAGCCGAGGTCCTCGAGGACGTCGGCCATCCCCTCCGCGTCGGCCTCGGCGAACTTCAGCGGGACGATCTTTGAGCTGATCCCGTAGTCATTGACCCCGACGACGATCGCGCGCTTCTTCATCCGGACACTCCGTCACTGCAGCGGTTACATCGATCCTCGACCACGAAGCGCAATGGTATCAGCACCCCGGAGGGAGTCCATGAAAAACACAGCTCTCAGACTTGTCCCGCTTCTCGTCGTCGCTGCCCTGCTCTCCGCGCCGGCCCGGGGAGCCTCCTGTGCCCCGGGTAAGAAACCCCAGGGAGTGCCGTCGTCTGATTCCGAGCAGATCCGGCTCCTCCGGGCCGAGATGACGGTGCTGCGAACCCGGCTGGTGGTCGAGGGGTCGTTCCTGGCGCTGGAGCGGCGGCGCCTCTGGGAGGAGATCGGCCGCCTCAACTGGGCCCTGGCGGACCTGGGACGATGCGAGACGGAGGCGTCGCAGTTGCTGGCCCAGTGCGGTCGGTGCACACCCCTGCCGGGGGACGATCTCGGCCCCGTCGGGACCCTGGCGGCCTTGAAAGAGGCGGTCCTCGAGGGGGACCTCCACACCCTCCACTCGCTCCTCCCCGGGTCCTGGCAGGGCGACCTCCAGGACCTGGGGGAGGACCTCATTGCGGGCGTCGACCCGGCGGTGTACGACGGAGCCTGGCGGAGCCTCTCCAACCTGGCGATTGGATTTCTGGAGCACCGCAAGACCTTGTCGGTGACCCTCCCGGTCCCCGTGGATGACGTCGCCTTCCTTCTCGACGAGGTCCGTGGCCTCGGCGCGTTCGCGGAGATCGCGGAGTACACCAACGTCCGCTGTCTTCGCCTGGACGAGCTCCTGTTCGATCACGGCCTGGCGATGGGCCAGGCCCTGTGGCGGGTGCTCGGTCGCTTCAGCCCCGACGAAGTGACCCAGGCACGGCACCTCCTGGAGAGCATCAAGATCATCGACGGCAGGGTGGACGGCGAGGTCGCCTGGGTGATCCTGGGGTTGAACGACATCCAGGAGGAAGTGGAGCTGCGCCGGGTCGAGGGTCGCTGGGTCCCCCTCGAACTCCTGGAAGCCTGGCCGGCGACCGCATCCGCAGGGAGGGAGGCGCTCGAGGGTTTCCAGAAGACACTCCGCCGCTACGTCAAGCGAGAGAAGATCAACGAGATCGAGGAAGCGGCAGCGCTCTTCACCCGCACCGGGGAGTTCGACGATCTCCTCCCGTTGCTCTGGGTCCTGACGCGTTGGTAAACCACACACACAGACACCAGGGAGACCGGCCATGCTGCACTACACCACCCACGCCCGCATCCGCAGCCAGCAACGCGCCGTGAGCAGGGAGGCGATCTTCGCTGCGCTGGACTGGGGCGACGTCTACCCGCAAGAGAGCGGACGAGTCGGTTACTACCTCGGGGATCGGAGCGTTCGACGGGCCTGGGGACGCGGAGTTCGGGTGAGCAGATACCGCGGAACCCTGGTGGTTCTCGGCCCCGACCATGTCTTGATCACCGTAGGGCGCTTCGAGAGACCAACCAAGGCCAAGGGCCGCAAGCAGACACCCCGGCGTACCTCCTGGAACTGAGAATCCGCGCCACATCGACTCGCTCATCAGCTGCAACGCGCTCATTGCCTTCCCGGATGAGCGGGCACGGATCTGCGGGCGGGTGGGGTCGGCTCTGCTCGCTCTGTATGGGCCTCCGGTCACTGGGTTCCCCCGTGCTGCAGGAGACCGACCCCATCTGGTGAGGACTCTCACGGTTCCTCCCCGATCCGAGACCTGAGGTCTCTCGTCCCGTGACGTCGAGCTTCGGCCGCCAGGCGGCGCACCGCATCAACGGGAGTGCGTTCATTCGGGCCAGAGAACCCGCGCCTGTCGCAGGTTCGCGTCGGTGCCGTCAACCAGCACCCATCCGTCGTCGAAGACCGCCAAGGCGTCTGAAATATTGGACACGATGTCGTCACTCGTACAACCACTCGACCTTGGCGTAGTCCAGGAAGACCCGGATCGACTGGTAGCAGGTGTCGCAGCAGTTCGTGAGATCGCTGACGCTGTCGTAGAGGTAGAGCTTCATGGTCCCGGGGCCCAGCTGGACGTCGCTGACGAGGGTCACCTCGTTGCCGATGTTGGCCTGCATGTTGAGGTTGTGAAGCGAATTGGTCGCTCCAGGCCGGTCCAGGATGTACCGGGCGCCGGTGGTGTACTTCCAGTTGGGGAAGTTGCACGCGGCGCCGGCCGGCGGGATCTTGACCTTGATCCGGTAGTGTCCGGTCTTCTTGATGGTGAACCGCCAACGCGCGAACTCCTGGCTGTAGGATTCGGGATTGGAGGTCGACGGGAGGGAGCACGAGGTCCCGTAGGACCAGTAGACGATCCCGCCCGCCGGGTGCCAGCCATCCGTGTCCGAGGTGCACCCTCCGTTGGTGAGCTGCCAGCGCTGGGTGTCCACGTAGACCGGCGCACAGTCGTTGGGACAATTCGAGGGCGTCTCTCCGGCGTCACAGTTGCCGTCACCGCAGTAGAACGTGGCTTCGCACTGGCCGTTCTGGCACCCGTACCCCGCGGCGCAGGCGCTCTTGCAATACGCCGTGGAGGAGGACGCGTAGCAGGGCTTGTCGCCCGAGCAGGTGGCGAGGGTCGTCCAGGAGTCCCACTGCAGATTGCTCGTGCCGCAGGTGCTGCTGTTCCCGGTGCAGTACTTGTACTGGTAGCGGCGCTGCGCCGCACCACCACAGAGATCCGACTCGGTGCACTGGTACTGCGTCGCCGAGGGAGAGGAGTCGCACTTGGTGCTCGAGGAGCGGTAGTCACAGCCGTCGCAGCAGGGACCCGAGGTGCACGCCGGCGGCGGCGCGTTGCAGCTCGACCACCCACCCCAGGAGCAGGTCTTGGTGCCGGTGTTGCAGCCGTTGTTGCAGGAGTCGGTGTAGCCGTCCACCTGCCCGTTGCAGTCGTCATCCACGTTGTTGCAGGTCTCGCTGGTGGGGTACACGGTCTGCTGGCACTGGAGCGAGCCCCCCTGGCACTGCCACTGCCCCGTCTTGCAGGGCCCCGACAGCCACGCGATGCTGCACGCACCGCCGCCTCCCGGGTTTCCGTCGTCGGGTGTTCCGTCGCAGTCGTCATCCGCGCCGTTGCAGCTCTCGCCGACGGGGAAGATCGTCTGGGTGCAGACGGGGGCGCCGTTCTGGCAGTGCTGGATCCCCCCCGCGCAGGGCCCCTGCTTTCCAGGCACCTGGCAGGAGACGCCGCCACCCGGGTCGCCGTCGTCCGGGACTCCGTCGCAGTCATCGTCCTGCCCGTTGCACACTTCGTTCTGGGGCCAGGTGGTCTGGGCACACTGGAGCTGGCCACCCTGGCACTGAAGAACCCCTTGCGCACAGAGACCGAGGAGCCCCTGGATCTGGCAGCCTCCGCCGGCGCCGGGGTTCCCGTCATCCACGGCCCCGTTGCAGTCGTTGTCCACCCCGTCACACGCCTCCGATACGGCCCCGAGGTACGGATCGCACCCCTTGGGCTGTCCGTTCACACAAGACGGCTCGGAGTGCAGACAGGGCCCCTGGCCACAGGTCGCCTCACCCAGCTCCTCGTCTGCGGGGCCGTCGCAGTCATTGTCGTTGCCGTCGCAGATCTCGACCGCGCCGGGGTAGGATCCCGGGTCGTTGTCGTCGCAGTCTCCGGCGACCTCGGCGTAGCCGGCAGGAGGGGAACAACCCGCCGTGGTTGCACCCTCGACGCCGAATCCATCCCCGTCACCGTCCAGGTAGAAGAGTTGCTCGAGACCCTCATCCACCTGGCCATCGCAGTCATCGTCCTCGCCATTGCAGAGCTCTTCCGGCGCAGGCGGACATTCAGTGATGCAGATCACCTGGTACTGGCAGGTCGAGTAGTCCATGCACGACTGGGGAGACGGCGCGTCACAGGGTCCCCACTCCCCACCCACGCAGATCCTCGAGCCCACCGCGCAGCCGAGATCGCAGGCCTCCGCCACCTGGTCGACGACTCCGTTGCAGTCGTTGTCCTTGCCGTCGCAGACCTCCTCCGTCCCGGGATGGATCGCCGGATCCGTGTCGTCGCAGTCCAGCGCGTTGGCCACCCAGCCGTCCGGGCCGACGCAGACGTCCTGGGTCACGTCGGGGTCCCCGAAGCCGTCCTCGTCGTTGTCGTACCAGACCGCCTGGAGCAGCCCCTCGTCGATCTCCCCGTCGCAGTCGTCGTCCGCGTCGTTGCAGGTCTCGGCGTCGGCCAGATCCTCGCTGGGACAGATGAGGGCGCCACCGGAGCAGACCGTCGTCCCGCCGGCGCAGACGCCCGCACCGCAGGCCTGGTCGGGTCCGACGATCTCGGCTCCGTCCAGGAGGGTCAGCGTGGCTGCGTCGTCCGGGATCCCGTCACAGTCGTCGTCCACGCCGTCGCACTGGTCGTCCGGCGGCGTGTCCGGGCAGGGCTCGCAGGTCAGGTAGGTCGCGCAGTCCGAGAAGTTCGTGCACGTGTTCTCCGGGGGTGCGCCACAGGGCAGGAGGAGCCCTCCGACACAGGCCTGGACCCCGAAGCCGCAGTTGGTGGTGCATGCCACCTCGGCGTCCGGACCGTCGACGCCGCCGTCGCAGTCGTTGTCCTTCCCGTCGCACACCTCGTCCGCGGCGGGGTGGACGTCCGAATCGCCGTCATCACAGTCCCCGGTGAGCTGGGTCGGGTGGCTCTGCGTGGCCGCGCAGAGGAACGCCGAGACGAGGCCGCCGCTGTATCCGTCCCCGTCCCCGTCGGTGTAGTACTTCTCCGTCCCGGGGATCCCCGGTGGGTCCGTGACTCCATCGCAGTTGTTGTCCACGCCGTCGCAGATCTCATCGGCGGCCGGGTTGGCCGCTGCCTCGAGGTCGTCGCAGTCCCCCGCCTCCACCGCTGTGTACTGCCCATTCGGGGCGCAGAGACACTCCAGTGCGGACGCGACGCCGTAGTCGTCTCCGTCCTTGTCCAGGTAGTACGTGGTGCAACCATCTGCGCCTTTCTCGTCGGTCATTCCGTCGCAGTCATCGTCCAGGCCGTTGCACGCCTCCGGCGCGCCGGCTCCATCAGGCGTGCAGGTCAACGCGCCGTCCTGGCAGTGCAGGGTCCCCGCACCGCACGCGCCCCGCTGCCCCTCGGCCTGACAGGCGCCGCCCCCCTCGGGATCTCCCTCGTCGGTCACGCCGTCACAGTCTTGATCCACCCCGTCGCAAAGTTCATCCACCGGGGTCGATGCGTCGCAACCGGTGAGCCCCGCCGCCGCGCAGACCCGCTCCCCTGCGCACGCGCCCAGATCATTCTCGAGGACGCAGGGCGTGGAGAGCTGCCGGTCCGTGGCCACGGCGTCGCACTCGCAGGTGCCGTCTGTCGGCAGGCAGTAGGTGCCGCCCCCCTCGAGGGCCGCGCAGTCGTACCCCGCCAGGCAGTCGATGGACTCCCCGCAGGGCGTCGCGCAGAAGGAGCCCTCCAGGGCCCCGAACTCCCGGCAGATCCCCCCGGGCTGGAATCCGGCCTCCTGGCAGTCGATGTGGGTCGCACAGGGGCGGCAGGTGGTGATGTGGTCCGGCACGCAGACCCAGGTGTCGTCACGACCCGAGGGCAGGGGCTTGCAGCTCCACCCCGCTGCGCAGTCCTCCAGGCAGGGCGTCGAGCATTGCTTGCCATACTTCGTCGGGACGCAGACCCCCTCGGGGCAGTCCTCGTTGGTCTCGCAGCTCGAAATGACGATGTCGCTCCCCACGTCCGGGGAGGTGTCCCCGATGGGAGGCGTGTCCGTCTGGACCCCGTCCGGATCCCCGATGACGGTGTCCGCCCCGACCTGATCGTCTGCATCGTGGCCGACCGCGTCGTCGTTGGAGACCCCGTCGGGTCCGGCGCAGGCGATGAGGAGAAGCAACGGCAGGGAGACGAGAAACAGCTTCATGGGAGAGCAGGACATGGGTACCTCCTGATGGTCGTTCGACATTCGCACTCTGCGATAACCACTGGGCCTCGCAAGAGTACGGATTTTCTTGTGGAAAGGGGAGCAGTATCCAAGAGTCGATCAGTCTCACCACGGTGGTTCGTCGCGAACCCGCCCCGTCAGAGGAGCCGCCACGCCCCGTCCTCGAGGACCACGTCGTCGAGATCCAGGTCGAAGACGGCGCCATCGGAGTGGACGACGCGGTCCACGTGGGGGAGGACGGCGCGGGCGGAGGGCTTGGTGGTCGGGTCGCCCTGGAGACGGACCATGAGGAAGAGGCCGGGGGTCACGAGGTGGCGGAGGGAGTTGGACTCGGCGATGACCGGGCCGTCGGGGAGGCGGGCGAGGAGCGCATCCAGGGCCTCGGGGAGGGCGGCCTGACGGGTGCAGAGCCAGAGGACCGGGGACGCGCCTGCGTCCAGGAGGCGGGCGGTGTCCTTGGGTGAGGCCCGGTCGGTCTCTTCGGTGATCCAGTAAGGGGTGTCGTCCACGGAGCTGCAGACCCCGCAGCCGTCCCCGCCCCGGGGGCAGCCGTGGTCCGAGGGGCGGACCACGGTGACCTTGACGGCCGCGACGGGGTGGTGGCGGGCGATGAGGGCGCAGGCCAGCGCGGTCTTGCCCGCGTTGCGGCCCGCAGCGCCGATGAGGAGCCAGTGGGGGAGCTTGATCATGCGCACCAGATCATTCGGGGCCTGAGGCCCCTCCCACAAGGGGGACTCGTGCCGTGGACGGCCCTCCCACAGCACCGGGAGCGGTGACCTACCCGAAGCAACCGAGCTGGCACTTTGTGATGCGGATGTCGTTGGCGTTGCAGACGCGGCCGATGTCCGCGAGGATCACCGGGCTCGTTGCGGCGATGTGGAAGGCCGCCGTGCAGGTCAGTTTCGTCTTGCCGTCCGCCTCGAAGGCCGCGGTGCGGATGGCGGCGAGCAGCTCGTTGTCGGTCATGAGAACCTCCGTGTTTCCTTGCCGATCGGCGAAGCTGGTCCATAATCACGCCAGGACGGAGCGAGGTCAAGCGATGCGACCCTATGACATCATCCGACACAAGCGGGACGGCGGCGCGCTGACACCGGAGGAGGCGCAGGCCTTCATCCACGGGTACGTGGCCGGCGCCATCGAGGACTACCACGCCAGCGCCCTCCTCATGGCGATCTGGTTCCGGGGCATGGAGACCGACGAGCTGGCCGCGTGGACCCGGGCGATGATCGCGACGGGGGAGACCCTCGCGTTCACCGGCGCCGGCCCCTACGTCGACAAGCACTCCACCGGCGGCGTCGGGGACAAGATCTCCCTGCCCCTGGCCCCCATCGTCGCGAGCCTGGGCGGCAAGGTGCCGATGCTCTCGGGGCGGGCCCTGGGACACACCGGGGGCACCCTGGACAAGCTCGAGGCGATCCCCGGGTTCCGGGTGGATCTCTCCGGGGATCGCTTCCGGGAGATCGTCGAGGACGTGGGCTGCTGCATCATGGGACAGACGGCAACGCTGGTGCCCGCGGACAAGAAGCTGTACGCGCTGCGGGACGTGACCGCAACCGTGTCATCGATCCCACTGATCGCGTCTTCGATCCTCAGCAAGAAACGCGCGGCGGGGGTGCGGGGCCTGGTGATGGACGTGAAGAGCGGCAGCGGCGCGTTCATGAAGACCCGGGCGGACGCCGCGGCCCTGGCCCGAACCCTGGTGGACCTCGGCGGCGCGCTGGGGATGCGGGTCCACGCGTTCGTCACCGACATGGGCCAGCCCCTGGGCCGCTGGGTCGGCAACGCGCTGGAGCTGCGGGAGACCGTGGACATCCTGCGGGGCCGGGGCCCCGCGGACACCACGGAGCTCACGAAGCGCTTCGCCGCGGCCATGCTCCGCCTGGGGGGCCTCGCCGAGGGTGCGACGGACGCCCGGTCCCTGGTGGACGGGGCCATCGCGGACGGCAGCGCGCTGAAAAAGCTGCGGGAGATGGTCGTCGCGCAGGGGGGCGATCCCGCCTTCATCGACGACCCCGCCGCGCTGCCGGCGGCCCGGGAGGTCGTCCCCTGGACCGCGCCCCGCTGCGGCGTGATCACCGGCGTGGACACCGAGCGCGTGGGGGAGGCCTCCTGCGTCCTGGGCGTCGGTCGTGAAAAATTCACCGACGCCGTGGATCCCGCGGTGGGCTTCGAGGTCCTCAGGCGCGTGGGCGACAAGGTGGAGGCCGGGGAGCCGATCCTCCAGATCCACGCGAACGACCTGGGCCGGCTGGCCGCATGTCAGCGGATGCTCGATGGCGCGTACGAGATCGGGAATGAGGCCCCTGCGCCGACGCCGCTGGTGCTGGAGGAGCTCACTTGAGCTTCCTCTATCAGCGTGTCCTGCCCGTGGTGGGCTACCTGCTGATCCTCGGGGTCTTCGTCCTCCTGTCCTCGGACCGCAGGCGGATCCCCTGGCGCATGGTGGCCTGGGGCGTGGGGCTCCAGGTGGGCCTCGCCGCGCTGATGCTGCTCACCCCCGCGGGCACGACGTTCTTCATCGGCGTGAACCGCGCCGTGCAGGGCCTCCTGCAGTACACCATGGCGGGCACGGAGTTCCTGCTGGGAAGCGGCGCTGCGGGGAAGATCCACCCGGCGCTGCACAGCTTCCTCTTCCTGGTCCTGCCCACGATCATCTTCTTCTCGTCCCTCATGGCGGTGCTCTACCACCTGGGGATCATGCAGTGGATCGTGCGGGGCCTCGCGTGGGGCATGCGCAAGACCATGAGGATCTCCGCGGCGGAGGCGATGAACGCCACCGCGAATGTTTTCGTGGGCCACACCGAGGCCCCCCTGGTGGTGCGGCCCTACCTGGCGGGGCTCACCCCATCGGAGCTCATGGCGGTGATGGTCGCAGGGTTCGGGACCATGGCCGGCGGCGTGATCATCGCGTACTCGGCCATGCTGGAGGGCCTGGCACCGGACGTCGCTGGGCACCTCCTGGCCGCGAGCCTGATGAACGCGCCGGCCGCGCTCATGGCGGCGAAGATCATGCTGCCGGAGACCGGGGTGCCGGTGACGCTGCACGGGCTGGGGGAATCGGGGCGTGGACGCCCCTCCCACAGCGAAGAGGGGTTCTCCCACGGGAAAGGCGGCGTCGGGGAGCGGGACCCCAACGCGATCGGTGCGGCGGCGCGGGGGGCCTCCGAGGGCCTCAAGCTGGCGGCCAACGTCGGCGCCATGCTCCTGGCCTTCATCGCGCTGGTGGCCCTGGTCAACGGCCTCCTCTCCGGGATGCTCGGGTGGGTCGGGGTGGAGCGGACGGGACCCGACGGGCGCCCCGACGCGCTGCAGTGGGCCCTGGGAAAGCTCCTCACCCCCCTGGCTCTCCTGGTGGGGACCGGACCCGAGGACGCGCCCGTGGTGGCGCGCTTCCTCGGCGTGAAGATGATCCTCAACGAGTTCATGGCATACTCCGATCTGACCGAGATCCTGAAGGGGAGCGCCGCCGCGCTCTCGGAGCGGTCCCGGGTCCTCGCGCTCTACGCGCTCTGCGGCTTTGCGAACCTCTCGTCCATCGCGATCCAGATCGGCGGCATCGGCGCGCTCGCGCCGGCGCGGCGGGGGGGACCTGGCCCGGTTCGGAATGCGCGCGATGATCGCAGGCTTCCTGGTGTCCTGTCTTTCTGCCTGCATCGTTGCGATCTTGATCTAGGCCCAAAACAAGCGAAGATGCCGTAGCGAGGCGGTCGAGATGGCGGTGCTGACAAGGATAGCGAACGAAGGCGATGCCGAGTATCGTCGAGTTCGAGTGAGCATGGCGAACGGTCTATCCGCCGTTCAGCACTGGCAGATCGGCTGCCACAGCAGGTAGATGCGCTTGTTTTTGGTCTAGGGAAGGAAATGACGATGACGATGACGACAGCGACGGAGAGGGCAAACACAGTGGACGCGGCGGTCGCTTTCCTGCGACAGGCGCGCCCGGGGTGGACCCCGAAGGCGGCCCTGGTGTTGGGGAGCGGGCTGGGCGATCTGGCGAACTCCATCGAGGACAGGGTCTCGATGGATTACAAAGACATTCCAGGGTTTCCGACCTCGTCGGTGCCCGGCCATGCGGGGCGCCTGGTCACGGGCACCCTGGAGGGCACCCGCGTCGCGGTCATGCAGGGCCGCGTCCACCTCTACGAAGGGTTCTCACCGGACCGGGTCGTGCTCCCCGTGCGAGCGCTCCGGCTCTGGGGCGCCGAGGACTTCATCCTGACCAACGCGGCGGGCACCGCCAGGGCCGAGGTCCCCGTGGGGACCCTGGTGATCCTCAAGGACCACCTCAACCTCCAGAGCGTCAGCTGCCTCGCCGGACCCAACCCTGACGCGTGGGGCCCCCGGTTCCCGGACATGACCGCGGTCTACGACGTGGATTGGTCCCGTTGCCTCCTGGCCTTCGCGCGGAGCACGGGCATCCCCGTGGACATCGGGATCTACGCGGCCATGCCCGGACCGAACTACGAGACCCCCGCGGAGGTCTCCATGGTCGCGACCCTGGGCGCTGACGTGGTGGGCATGTCCACGGTTCAGGAGGTCCTGGCCCTGCGGCAGATGGGCGCGCGTATCCTCGGCATCTCCTGCGTGACCAACTTCGCGGCCGGCATCGGCGAGGGTCTCCTGGACCACGCGCACGTGGCCGCCGCGGCCCTTGCAGTCGCTGACAGATTTGCTACACTCGTGCGCAAGGGACTCGAACTGCGACGGAACGAACACGAGTGACAAGACCCGCGCCCCCCAGGCGGGAGAGGAGGCAACATGGCGGACACCTACAGGCCGGCACGGATCCTGTTGGTCGAGGACTCCGAGGGCGACATCTACATCTTCAAGCGCGCCCTTCGCGAGGCCAAGTTCCTCAACGAGATCCACGCCATCCAGGACGGCGAAGAGGCCTGGGAGTATCTCAAGGGCATGGCCACGGACGAGCTACCCGACGTGCTCTTCCTGGACATCAACCTGCCCCGGCTCACGGGCCTGGAGCTGCTGAAGCGCATGCACGCGGACGAGGCGCTCTCGGTGATCCCGGTGATCATGCTCACGATCTCCCAGGAGGAGGAGGACATCGTCCAGGCCTACGACTACGGGGCCTTCTCCTTCATCTCCAAGACCGTTCAGCCGGAGAACCTCCTCGACATCATCTCGAACCTGGATCGCCTTTACGTCCAGGTGGTCGCCCGGGACCCGGGCTGAGCAAGACATGACGGACGTCACGGTCACCCCCCCGGCGAACGGCGGGGAGGAGGCCCTCCCGCCGGTCTCGCGCCCCGCGGTCCTCGTCATCGACGACGAGGCCACGGTGGTTGAGCTCCTCACGGAGTACCTCGAAGGCCCCGACGTGGAGGTCCTGGGCAGCACCGATCCCCGGGCCGGCCTGCGTCTGCTCGAGCAAGAGCACCCCCAGGTCGCCCTGGTGGATCTCAAGATGCCCGAGCTGGACGGGCTGGAGTTCGTGCGGCAGGGCCGCCTCCTCTCGGAAGATACGGTCTTCCTGATGATGACGGGCTATGCGTCCATGGAGTCCGTGGTGGACGCGCTCAAGAGCGGCATCCACGACTACCTGACCAAGCCCTTCGCGTCCCGCAAGAGCGTCCAGCTCATCGTCCGCAACGCCCTGATCCACGCCCAGCTCCAGACCAACCTGCGCATCCAGGCCCGCATGACCGAGGCGGTCCTGGACATGGGCACCTACGACCTGGCCCCGGGGGAGCCCGTGAACCTGGTGACACGCCTGGCCGAAGCCGTGCGCCAGGTCACCGACGCGCCGGTGGTGGCCCACGGGGTCCTCGAGGGCAGCCGGATCCGGGTCCGGATCAACCCCTCGCTGCCCCTGGCCGACAAGGCCCGGGAGCAGCTGATCCAGCGGATCCGGGAGACCTTCGACGGCGTCCTGCCCGCGGGGCGTCCGCCCTTCGAGGTCGTCGCGGATCGGGACGAGCCGCCCGCCCTGGGCGACGTCCCCCCTGCCACGTGCCTGGACAGCATCCTCTCCGGCGGGGTCTACACCTTGGACGGGCTCCTCGCGGTGGTCCTTGCCGCGCACCCCAGGCCTGCGGCCTTCACCGAGCTCGCTGTGCGCATGACCCAGGCCCTGTGCAACCACGCCACGATCATGGCCCAGGCGCGGCAGGCCAGCCTCCAGGGAGAGCGGCGCAAGATCGCCAGCATCCTCTGGAACCTCACCGACGGGATCATCCTGGTGGACCAGGAGGGGCTGCCGGAGTACATGAACCCCCGCGCCACCGCGATCCTCGGGCTCTCCCTGGGGCAACGGCCGGACCTGGCGGAGTTCCACGAGAGCCTCGCGGGCCTGGACGGGCGCTTGCCGGACCTGGTGAAGAATCCCGGCGCCCTCGCGGAGGAGCCCCTGGTGGTGCGCATGGGGTCCCCCGAGGAGCCCCAATTCTTCCAGGTGCGGACCCACGCGCTGTCCATCCCGAACCAGCCCCCCGGCTGGATGGTGGTCTTCGGCAACGTGACCTCCATGAAGCAGGAGAGCGAACGGACCCGGCACCTCAACGCGCAGCTCGGAGCGCTCAACGAGGCGCTCACCGAGCGGAACCAGGATCTCGTCCGGGTGAATCAGGAGCTGGACAACTTCGCCTACATCGCGTCCCACGACCTCCAGGAGCCCTTCCGTCATATCGAGATCTTCGTGCAGTTCCTCGAGAACGACCTCGCGGAGCAGGTCAACGACGAGACCCGCTACCTCCTCGACCAGATCCGGCAGAACACCGGGATCGCATCCCAGCTCCTCAAGGACCTGAGGACCCTGTCCCGGGTGACCCGGACCCGGAACCCCTACCGCTCAACGGACCTGTCCAAGGTGGCGGAAGAGGTGCTCCAACGCTTCGAGTACTCCCTCATCGAGCGGAACGTTGAGGTGCGCACCGAGGACCTCCCCGTGGTGGTCTGTGACAAGATGAAGATCGCGGAGCTCCTCCACAACCTGATCTCCAACACGCTGAAATACAATGACAAGGAGCGGCCAATCGTGCGGATTGGCGCCCGTTCGGACGGGGACGGGCACGTGATCTTCGTGAAGGACAACGGCATCGGCATCGCGCCGCGGTACCACGAGTACGTGTTCCAGCCCTGCCGTCGGATCCCTTACAAGGACACAGTCAAGGGCACCGGCCTCGGGCTCACCATCGCCCGCAAGATCGTCGAGGAGCACGGCGGGCACATCTGGGTGGAGTCCGAGCCCGGGAAGGGCACCACCTTCCTCTTCTCCCTGCCCCACCGCGAGGAGCCGCGGGACCCCGGGGACGACGGGAACGAGGACACGATCCTGGATACGGTCAACGAGGACGATTGACGGAAGGTCAGGTCTTCTGGCTCTCCTTCGCGAGGCCGCGGAGGAAGGAGCGGAACGCGCCGGGGTTGTCCAGCTCGTCCAGTCCGGTGAGCACGACGTTGAAGATCCCGGGCTCGCCGGGTCCGGCCCCGACCACGAGATCCACTTCCCCGAAGAGCACCACCCGCTCCCCGAGCCGGCCCGTGCGGAGGGGGTATCGCACTGCGACCCGGCAGAACTGGGTCGGGAGGCCCGTGACGGTCTCGATGGTGAGGCCGTCGGAGCCGATGGAGGTCGCGCGGCCCTGGTAGTGCATGTTGTCGATGGAGAACACCACCGGCGCATAGACGGAGAACCGGCCCCGCTGAATTGCGCTGATCCGCAGGTGCCCCGCCTCGTCCCGGGGGGAAGCCGGCTGCGGCGCCGCCTGGGGTTGCGCGGCCGCAGGCTCGGGGCGCCCCCGCCGCGGGGAGCGGTGCGCAGGGAAGTCGAAGATCGCATCCCCCAGCTCGTTCTCCACCACCCGCCCGAGGACCTCCGGGGGGAACCCGAGGACCTCAGCGAGGAACCGCGCCAGGATCTCGGTCCCGCCGGCGCAAAACGCCCGGACCCACCGGACCCCCATGCCCGCGTCCTTGCCCTTGACCGGGAAGCCCCGGCGGGCGTGGGCTACCTTGGCCATGATCCGGAGCCCCGGGCACTCGTAGATGGCCTCCGGGAACTCCAGGACCAGGAGGGTCCCCGCAGGGAAGCTCGAGGTGGCGACGAAGAACGCACCGGACTTGCTGACATTGGACGTGGACACAGCGGTCCGTCGGGCCGCGTGGTTGAACACGAAGCGGATCGACTCCCGTTGGCGCGTCTCGCTGCGTCGCTCATAGTCTCGGGTCATCGGATCCTCCGAACGTTCCCAGTCTATCGGGTTGTCCCACTGCGTCTCTTGTCATAACGCAGAAGTCCCCATGCTGCAACCGGAAAGCCGCGCCCCGGGGGCGCCTCCTCCCCTTGCCCCCGGGCCTGGGAGAGGATAGAATCGCCGGGATCCGACCTCAAGGAGGCATCATGAGAACCTCGCGAGTCGTCCTGACGCTCTGCGCGGCTGCGCTCCTGGCGGGCTGCGGCGGGGATCCCCCGCCCTACGCCGCCGCCTGGTCCCTGACCACGAGCCGAATCGTGACGAGCTTCGTCACCAACCGGGGCGTGGACGGGGAGATCGTGCGCCACCAGCGGCCCTGGCTCCTCGACCACCACGGGCGCTACGTCACCATCAACGGCGTGAATCTCAGCGGCTCCACCAAGTTCCCCGGCACCGAGGTCTTCCCCGACACCGGAGACCCCGTCTCCTACGTTGGCAAGCCCTTCCCCGCGGACGAGGCCCACGCCTGGTTCGCCCAGATCGCGGGCCTGGGGTTCAACGCAGTGCGCCTCCTTGCGATCTGGGAGGCCATCGAGCCCGACGCGAAGGGCGACTACGACGAGGCCTACCTCGACTACTACGAGGAGATGGTCCGCATCGCCGGCGAGCACGGGATCTACGTCCTCGTGGACATGCACCAGGATCTCTTCAGCCGCCACCTCTACGCGTACTACAACGAGGAGACCTCCGCCCCCCACAACTCCCTGGAGGAGATGATCCTGTCCATGGTCCCGGACGGCGACGCCCCCACGCCGTTCTCAGACTGGGTACGGGGCGACGGCGCGCCCCGGTGGGCCCTCGAGGCGATCATGCCCGAGAAGGACTTCGACTCCCCACACTACGGAACCCTCCGCCTCCTGGGCGCGCTGGAGCCCGCGCTGATCCAGGCCCTCTTCGACAACCTGGACCTCCTCCCCGAGGACCTGGAAGCGCCCGGCGCCCTGAACCCCCTCATCGCCGTCCTCATGGAGACGGCCGCTCAGAACGACATCGACAGCGACACCGTCATGGACAACATGAACGTCCTCATGGCCGCCTGGGGCGTCGTTGGCGCCCTCTCCGGCGATGACGGCGGAGACCTGACCCTCCCGGAATGGATCGGTGCCTTGGTAAAAAACCTCCCGGGACGCTTCGGCCCCGAGGAGACCACCACCCTCCTGCCCTGGACCTTCTGGGGGATCAACTACCTCCTGGACCTGGACGTGGACCGGGCCTACGCAACCTTCTTCGCGGGGGACTCGGTCTTCCCTGAGCGGACCGCCCCCGACGGCGGCAGCCTCGAGGACTACCTGCAGGGGGCCTACGCGGACGCCTTCGTGGAGCTGGCGAAGCGCACCCGCAAGTACGACAACGTCATCGGCTACGACGTGATGAACGAGCCCGGCGGTTTCTTTATCATGCTGACCCTCGCTGCAGCAGCGTCCACACTGAATGACCCGACGGCGGTCTCCGGCGTCCTCTCCGATCTCCTGGGCGAGGAGCTGGGCCCCCAGGTCCACACCCTGGCCACGGGCCTCCAGCTGATCCCCCCGGACAACGACCCCGAGACCCTCGCGGCCTGGGGCCTCGATGGGGTGGACGCCATGGCGGCCCTCGGCCTCAACCTCTCCTTCGACGCGGACCACCTGCAGCCCTTCTACGAGAAGGTGGGCAAGGCCATCCAGGCCGCGGATCCCAACGCGATCATCTGGTTCGAGCCCAGCGCGGGCCTGCGGATGCTCACGGGCCCCATGGCCCAGTGGGACAAGCACCTGACCCGCCTGGACGGCATCGACCAGATGGTCTACGCACCCCACCACTACTTCGACATCTATCCCGAGGCCGGCTTCAACGAGGACCCCAGGAACTTCATCCCCGAGGAGTGGACCTATCGAGACTTCGCGACGAAGCTCGGGGAGGTGGCCTCCGACGCGTCGGAGTACCTGGGCAACGTCCCGGTGGTCTTCGGGGAGTTCGGGACCTACTTCAACTACGGCGGCATCGCGGCGTCGAAGGCCGAGGGCTACGTGGTCTCCGCGCGGATCCTCGACCGGTACTACGAGGCCTTCGAGTCCCTGGGCCTGGGCCGCATGGTCTGGTGCTTCTCCCCGGAGAACACCGCGGCGAAGGGCGACGGCTGGAACAAGGAGGACTTCTCGATCCTCGGCCCCGACGGCCAGCCACGGGGGTGGTCCGCGTACATGCGCCCATACGCCCGCGCTGCCAGCGGGAAGCCCGTCCACAGCCACTTCTACAGCCAGCACCACTTCACCGACCCGGACAAGGGCGAGCCCGTGCCCGAGCGGGAGTTCGTCTTCGAGATGGAGTCCAAGGAGAGCCCCGCACCCACGGAGATCTTCGTGCCCCGTCGACAGTACCCCGAGGGCTTCTACGTCTGGCTCACCGACGGCGCGGCCTACTTCGACGACGAGCACCAGATGCTGTACTGGTACCCGAGCCGGGACGAGCCCGGCGTGGTGCATCGGATCACCATCCGCCCGCCCCTGGGGGACCAGGACGTGACCGACTGGAGCTACTTCTTCCGTGAGGACTTCGTGCTCAACGGGGAGGGAGGTGTGAAATGAGATTTTACCCCCTCTTCGTGCTGATCGCCCTGTCTCTGCTGACCACTGCGACTCCCGCCGGCGCAGCGGACGGGCCCGCTGAAAACGTCGAGGTGCACGGGACGTTCATCACGGCGTTCCTGTTCCAGACCGACTCGGACTTCGACTCCACCGCCCGGCACTACGACCGGGACGGGCAGACCGTGGGCCAGGCGGCGACCTTCTTCCGCCCGGACCTGACTCTCCGCCCCCTGGACCACCTGACCCTGTTCTACCAGGTGGAGCTGGGCTGGAACGCGTGGAGCCGCAACAACGTGGACCAGTGGTTTCCCGCCGCGGACGACGCGTTCCTCGTGAAACATCGAGAGCTCTGGGCCCGGTGGGACTTCGACGGGGGCGTGGGCCTCGGCGCGGGCTACCAGCACGTCGCCGACCCCTCCCGCCTCTTCCTGGACCACTGGTCGGGGTTCCTCAGCGTGGACATCACGTCGTCCGGGAGCCGCACCAGGATCCTCGCGGGCCAGCTCCCCGACTCGACCTTCGAGGGGATCGAGGTGAGGGACAACAACTTCGTCCACGACGCGTTCCTCGTGGGCGCGTTGGGGGAGTTCGACGTGACCGAGGATCTGGTCCTCGACGCGGCCCTCCTGGGCCTGGGGGACTATCGGGTCCCCGAGCGCCCCCTCTACCTGGCCACCGCGCTCGCCGGGGTGCGCTACCAGACACGCAGCCTGCGGGTCTGGGGGCATCTCCTCGGCCAGAGCGGCGTGTGGAAGTCCTCCGGGGTGAACGGCGGGGACCAGGCCGTCCTCTCCTGGGCCGCACAGGCGGGGATGGAGCACCGCATCGCCGGCGCGCACTGGGGGGTCAACCTCCTGGCCCTCTCCCCGGACGACGACCATGACGGCAACAACCGCATCGGCGCATTCTTCGGCTCCGCAAAGAACTACTCCGCCTCTCTCTGGCTCACCGAGGACGAGCTGCGGGACCGCTACGACAACCTCGACGAGCGCATCGCCACGACCTGGGGGCCCTTCTCCCTGAACCGGGCGGGGCTCATGGTCTTCGACGCGAACGTGGGGTTCCACATCACCGACTGGTTCCACCCGGTCCTCATCGCCGCCGCGGCGTGGAACCTGAACCGCCGCAACGCAGAGGACCACGTCTTCGTGGGCTTCGAGACCGACCTCCTGCTGGAGTTTCCCCTGGGGACCGGGACCTCCCTGCTGGCCATGGGGCAGTTCCTCCTGCCCGGCACCGGCGCGTCGGTCTTCGTCAACGAGATCGACCGGGAGGCCACGCAGCCCCTCTTCGGCGCCCAGGCCGGTTTCTTCACCAGGTTCTAGGTAGACCTTCGGAGAGGCCTTCATGATCACGCTCACCACGTTGGATTGGACGATCATCGCGCTGTACTTCGTCGCGATCATCGGCATCGGCCTGTACCTGAAGCGCTTCGCGGACGACGGCGAGGGATTCTTCATGGGCGGGCGGGGCAACTCGTCCTGGGTCGCGGGCATCGCGTTCCTCAGCGCGAACCTCGGCGCCCTGGAGATCCTGGGCCACGCGGGCACCACCATGAAGTACGGGATGTTCGTCGCGCACTTCTACTGGATCGGTGCGGTCCCCGCGATGCTCTTCCTGGGCCTCTACATGATGCCCTTCTACTACTCCAGCCGGATCCACTCGATCCCCGGATACCTGAAGCTCCGGTTCGATGAAAAGACCCGGATCCTCAACGCGATCTCCTTCGCGGTGATGACCCTGCTCATGTCGGGGATCAACCTCTACCTCATGGCCCTGGTGTTCCGGGTGGTCCTGGGCTGGGACTGGCACGTGAGCATGTGGGTGAGCGCGGCCTGCGTCGCCGGCTACATCACCCTGGGCGGCCTCATGAGCGCGATCTTCACGGAGATCATCCAGTTCTTCCTGATCTGGGCGGGGCTCTTCCTGGTCGCGATCCTCGGGATCACCGAGCTGGGCGGCATCGATGCGCTCCTCGCGGACATCCCCGGAAACATGTCCCACCTCTGGTCCACCTCCGGGGACGCCACGCAGAACTCCATGGGGGTGACCTGGGCGGGCATCGTCATGGGCCTGGGCTTCGTCCTCTCCTTCGGCTACTGGACCACGGACTTCCTGGTGGTCCAGCGGGCGTTCTCGTCCAAGGACCTGCGGAGCGCCCGCATGACCCCGATCAACGCATCGTTCTTCAAGATGCTGCTGCCCCTGATCGTCGTCGGCGCAGGGCTGGTCGCGTACAAGCTCCAGGCCCTCGGCGAGATCCAGCTCCTCGCGCATCCCATGACCGGAAAGCCCTGGAACGACACGGCGATCCCGGTGCTCATCGCGCGGTACTACCCCGCCGGCCTCGTGGGCCTGGGGATCACCGCGCTCCTCGCTGGGTTCATGGCGGGCCAGGCGGGGAACGTGAGCGCATTCAACACCGTGTGGACCTATGACATCTACCGGGCGCTGTTCAACAAGTCCGCCTCCGACGCGCACCTGGTCCTCGTGGGCAGGATCACCACCATCGTGGGGATCCTCCTCTCCGTGGTCACCGCGTACGTGGCCATGCAGTTCGACACGATCATGGACTACATCCAGGCGATCTTCTCCTGGGTCAACGCGCCCCTCTTCGCGACGATGCTCCTGGGGATGTTCTGGCGCCGCACCACCTCGGCCGCCGCTTTCTGGGGCCTGCTCCTGGGCATGGGCACCTCCTTCGGCATCTACCTGGGCTTCCGCTTCGGCGGATTCAGCGAGGACGTCATCGGGATGATCACCATGGCGAAGGACCCGAGCGCCATGGCCCAGAACCTCTGGCAGGCGGTGTGGGCCTGGGTGGTCTGCCTCGCTGCGACCGTCGGGATCAGCCTCTTCACGACCCCCAAGTCCGACGCGGAGCTGGAGGGCCTGGTCAAGGGGTTGACGCACAGCACCGAAACCGAGACCGTTCCCTTGCTGAAAAAACCGGGGTTCTGGGCGGCGATTTCCCTTGCCGTCCTGGTCGCGCTGAACATCCTGTTCTGGTAGGAGGCGGATCATGACGAACGGAACGAAGCGGATGGTCTCGATCTGGACCTGGTCCGCGTTGATCCTCGGAGTCTACGGGGTCCTCCTCCTGGGCGCAGCCCTGGTGCGCCTTGGCATGGGAGAGATCCCCGCCACGAAGATGGCGCACCTCAGAGCGGACCTGTGGTGGCCCCTGATCATGCTGGCGATGTCCGGAGGCCTGTTCTGGGCCGGCCGGGTCGAGCAGCGCGGGGACGGGAGCTGAGCATGGACGTGAGCGTCGTCATCCCGGTGTTCAACGAGGAGGACAACCTCCTGGAGCTGCACCGGCGTGTCGTGGAGTCCCTGGAGGCGCTGGACCTCGAGTGGGAGGTGATCTTCTCCGATGACGGCAGCCGGGATCGGAGCCTCGAGATCCTGGAAGGCCTCGCGGCGGGTGACCCCCGGATCAAGGTGATCGCGTTCCGGCGCAACTTCGGCCAGACCGCGGCCATGGAGGCGGGGTTCCGCCACGCCACCGGGGACGTGGTGGTCCCCATGGACGCGGACCTCCAGAACGACCCCAAGGACATCGGTCAGCTCCTCGATACCCTGAAAGAGGGCTACGATGTTGCCAAGGGCTGGCGCAAGAACCGCAAGGACAATTTCCTCAAGCGCACCCTGCCCTCCCGGATCGCCAACGGCCTGATCTCCTGGGTCACCGGGGTCCACCTCCACGACTACGGCTGCACCCTGGCCGCGTACCGGCGGGAGGTCCTCAAGGAGATCCGCCTCTACGGAGAGATGCACCGCTTCATCCCGGCCTACGCGTCCTGGGCCGGGGGCCGGATCAAGGAGGTGGTGGTGGACCACCACCCCCGCACCCGGGGGGTGACGAAGTACGGGCTCTCCCGGACCTTCCGGGTGATCCTGGACCTGCTCACCGTGCGGTTCCTGGTGGCGTACTCCGCGAAGCCGGCGTACCTCTTTGGGAAGCTGGGGCTCACCGCCTTGTTTCTTGCAGCACTGTCCTTTATTGGGTCGATCACAAAAAAAATCGTGTGGGGGGATCCGGTGTTCACGGATCCCTTCTTCTACGCGACGATCTTCCTGGGCCTCGCGGGGCTCCAGATCGTCCTCATCGGCCTCCTGGCCGAGCTCAACGTCCGCACCTACTACGAGTCCCAGAACCGGACGCCCTACGTGATCAAGACCCGCTTCAACCTGCCCCCGGGAGAAGACTGACGTGTGCGGCATCTGCGGATTCGCGACCCGGGGCCGGCCCGACTACGACCCGGACGCGGTCCTGGGCCGCATGCGCGCGCGGCTGGCCCACCGGGGGCCCGACGCCGACGGAGCCTGGACCGGCGAGGGGGTGTACCTGGGGCACCGCCGCCTGAACATCATCGACCTGGAGGGCGGGCTCCAGCCCATGGCCAACGAGGACGGGACGGTGATCACCTCGTTCAACGGGGAGCTCTACAACCACGCGGACCTGCGGGCGGGCCTGGAGGCCAGGGGCCATGTGTTCCGCAACCGCTCGGACACCGAGACCCTGGTCCACCTCTGGGAGGAGCTGGGGGTGGAGACCCCCGCGGAGCTCCGGGGCATGTTCGCCATCGCGATCTGGGACTCCAATCAAAAGAACCTGTTCCTGGCCCGGGATCGCATGGGGCAGAAGCCCTTGTACTATGCGGAGACCCGGGGGGGCCTGGTCTTCGGGTCGGAGCTCACCGCGCTCCTGGAGCACCCGATGGTCGGGCGGGACATCGATCCCGTGAGCCTGCGCCGGTACCTCCTCTTCGACGCGGTGCCCGCGCCGGGGACGATCCTCAAGGGGGTGCGGAAGCTCGAGCCCGGAACCTGGCTCCTCTGGCGCAGGGACGGGGACACCCGCCGGGGGCGGTACTGGGACATCACCTTCCCGGCGAAGGACGAGCGGCCCCCGCCCCTGGCCGAGGCCGCGGAGCGCCTGCGGGCCCTGCTCTCGGAGTCTACGGGGATGCGCCTCATGTCCGACGTCCCCCTGGGCGTCTTCCTCTCCGGGGGCATCGACTCCTCCGCGATCGTGGCCGCGATGTGCGACCACCGCCCGGGGCCCGACGTCCAGTCCTTCTCCATCGGCTTCGATGATCCGTCCTTCGACGAGACGGTCCACGCGAAGACCGTTGCGCAGCACTTCAAGACCACGCACCGGCACAAGACCCTGACCCCGTCGGTGATGCTGGAGAAGCTGCCCGGGATCATGAGCCGCCTGGACGAGCCCCTGGCCGACGGCTCCCTGATCCCCGTGGCCCTCCTGTCCGAGTTCACCCGGGAGCACGTCACCGTGGCCCTCGGCGGCGACGGCGGGGACGAGCTCAACCTGGGCTATCCGACCTTCCAGGCCCACAAGATCGCCCGCTGGTACGGCTGGCTGCCCGCGCCCCTGCGAGCCACCATCGGCGCGGCGGTGCGGCGCCTGCCGGTGAACCACGACAACATCAGCTTCGACTACAAGGCCAAGCAGCTGGTCGCAGGGATGGAGTACCACCCCTGGCACCGCCACTTCGTCTGGATCGGCGCGCTGCCCCCGGCCGCGCAGCACTCCATCCTCTCCGGGGACATCCTCGCCGCGGCCGCGGACGAGGACGTCTTCTCGATCATTGACCACCACGCAGCGTCCTGCGCGCCCCGGGATCCCTTTGATCTGCTGACCTACCTCTACTCGAAGCTCTACATGTGCGACGACATCCTCACCAAGGTGGACCGGGCGTCCATGATGCACTCCCTGGAGGTGCGGGCCCCCTTCCTGGACACCGCAGTCGTGGAGTTTTTGACCAGCCTCCCCACGAAGTACAAGCTGCGCGGAATGGAGATGAAATATCTCCTCAAGCGGGCCTTCCGCAAGGACCTGCCGAAGCACATCCTGGGCCGCCCCAAGAAGGGCTTCGGGGTGCCCATTGCGAAGTGGCTCCGGGGCGAGCTGCGCCAGTGGACCGAGGACCTCCTCCACGCGGACAGCCACCTCCACGCCCTGGGCCTGGAGCCCGCCGGTGTCCAGCAGCTCCTGCGGGATCACCTCGACGGCGTCCGCGACAACCGCAAGCCCCTCTGGAGCGTGATCGTGCTGCTGCTCTGGTACGACATGAACCTCCGCCCCTGACCCCCTCTCCCCTTCCCCTGTGGGAGGGGCGTTGAAGTCGAGTCGAGCGGACGAAGCTACGCTCCTACGAGACTTACACCCCTTGGGTGCCACGCCCCGATTCCCCTTCTCTCACTGTGGGAGGGGCGTTGTAGTCGAGTTGAGCAGACGAAGCTCTGCTCGTACGAGACTGATACCCTTCGGGTGCCACGCCCCGATTCCCAGCCGTGCGCATGCGAGCGTCACCGCAGGGAACTCTCCAGCCCTCACTTTGGCTCGTTGCCGAGCAACCCGGTCGGCGGGAGGGGGCCGGTCCCGTCACCAATGGGCCCCCACCGGGCAAGGATCTCCCCGCCGACGGCGTCGTCTTTCCGCCCGGTCCCCCCCTTGAGCGTTCCGGGACCGGCCCCCTCCCGCCGACCTCCATACAAAGTCCCAGCAGAAAATAGAAAACGGGAAAAAAGAAAGAGAAGGCCCCCACCTCCCCACCACCACCCCTATCCGTGGTGGCCTTCTCTAGCCCGCACTTCTCACCAGACATCGCAGCGAAGCCGTCGAGACCCTGCTGTGTCGGACCGATCGGACCAGAGCAGCCGGAGTCGATGCAGGAGTATCGTCGAGGACTGCGGCGGGAGAAACGGCCCGAGACAGCTGGAGGATCGGCGGATGTAGCAGATGGCTGGTGAGAAATGCG
>JBDRIT010000050.1:0-10890 GCA_043815665.1 Pseudomonadota bacterium | reverse complement strand
TGGGCAAGTACAATTAAATAGTTTTAAATTGGAAAAATTAGCTGGCGCTTATTGGCGTGGCGATGAAAAAAATAAAATGTTGACTAGAATTTATGGATTGGCGTTTAATAATAAAAAAGAACTTGATAAATATTTTAATATGATATAGGAGCCTGAAAAACGAGATCATAAAAAAATAGGTAAAGAATTAGATTTATTTTCTTTTCATTCTGAAGCTCCTGGGGCGTGTTTTTGGCACCCAAAAGGAAAAAATCTCCCCCTTGGGGAGGTGAGCTGCGTAGCAGCGAGGAGGGGGAGGACCCTCGGCACCGTACACTCCAAGCTCCCGGTCACTCGCCAATCCGTGGATTTCCTCCAGACCCCGGTCTTTGCCCGAGCCAATGGAAGTACCGGCACCTCCCCCCCGGCACGGGGGGGAGGAGCGGAGCGAGGCGGAAGCCGAGCGCAGCGCCGGGAGGGGGGGGCCGGCCACCCAACGTCGATCGCGAACAACCTCTTTTTCTTGGATTGGCTTTGTGCCGACCGGGTTGGTCGGCACGGGTGCCAGAGAGACCCAGGGGACGGATCCAGAAACGGAGCAGACCCCAGGCCGTCGTGGAGGGGACGCGCAATGCCCGAGAGGTGCGCTTGACCGAAGGCCTCGCGTGCGCTCAGGATGACGTTGGAGAACTGAGCTCGCCACCAGAGATCGACTTCAAGATCGCGAACGGATCGGGTCCTCCGGCCACCGATGCTTCGGATAGCGGCGCATGAGCTGACGCCGCAGGGTCGGGTAATGGCGCTCCCAGAACCCGGCGAGATCGTCGGTGATCTGTACCGGGCGGCGGTTGGGTGCGAGGAGCTGGACGTTGAGACGGCGCCGCCCCTCGGCCACCATGGGGGCCTCCCTCAGACCGAAGAAATCCTGCAGGAAGGACGCCACATAGGGCCGCCCGTCCTCCGGGTAGCTGACCGGGGCGTTGCGCCGCCCGGGGAGCATGACCCGGGTGGGTGCGAGCGCGTCCAGGCGCGCACCGAGATCCGCTGGCAGGGCCCGACGGACCGCTGCGACCGGGTCGGCCTTCCGGACCTCTTCGAAGCCTGCCGCGTCGCGGCAGAGGTCGCGCAGCGCTCGGTCGACGTCCGCGTCGGTCACCGGCGCCCAGCCCGCCTCCGGGAAGGCCTCCGCGACGAACGCGACCCGCACCCGCAGGGCGGCCATGGCCTCCCGGTCCATGACCTTGCCCGGATCCGCCTTCTTCAGGCGGGCGAAGAGCTCCCCGGAGACATCGGGCCACCGCGAGCGCGGCAGGCGCTCCTCGGAGATCACGAGGTCCCGGTACTCGAGGCGGGAGAACACTTCCAGCCGCTCGGCGCCGGCATTCCACGCCACGCGCACCTGCTCTTCCAGCCGCTCCGGGTAGAGATCGAGGAGCCACTCGGGCTCCACGGCGGAAGCGCTCCAGACCACCCGGCGAGTACCAGGGCCCCGGGGCTCACGCCGCTCCCCGGCCTCCACCGCGATCACGAGCTCCGCCCGCCGGACGACGCTGGTCGGCGAGATCTCCAGGGCGCCGCCGCCGGCCATGACCACCGCCGCCTCGCCGGGACGGCGGCGGCGGGCCACCCGGTCCGGGTATCCGGTGAGGAGGGCCAGGCGGAGCGCGGCGTCCGGATCCGCCGGCGGGTCGACCTCGGACCTCCCCAGGATCCGGAGCAGCTGCTGCGCAGCGCGCAGGGCGTTCCGGGCAGCCCCCGGCTCCAGGTCCCGACGCCACAGGTCCTGGTCCGTCGTCCGATCCGGGAGATCCCGGAGCCGCTCCAGCGCGTCGAGGAGATCCGAGTCTCCGTCGGACTCCGCCGGGCGGAGCTCCAGGCCGCGCTGCCCCCGGCGCACCTCCCGCTCACCGAGGAGCGCGGCCAGGAGGCAGCCGTCCCGCCCCAGCCCTGACCGACGGGCCGCGACGAGGACCCTCGCAGCCCGGGGGTGCAAGGGCAGGCGGAGCATCTCACCGCCCAGGGCGCTCAACGCCCCCGCCGCGTCCAGCGCACCCAGGTCTACGAGGAGTCCGTGGGCCGCTTCCAGCGCTGCGGGTTCCGGGTCGTCGAGCCATCGGAGCTTGTCCCAGCCGGCGCCCAGCCCAGCGAGGAGCAGGGTCGCGCCAGCCAGGTCGGCGCGGAGGATCTCCGGCGCGTCGTGTCCGTCCCGGGTCCTGAGATCCGCCTCGGAGTAGAGTCGAAGACAACGCCCCGGCGCGGTCCGCCCGGCCCGTCCGGCCCGCTGCGCCGCGCTGGCTCGGGAGGTCCGCCGTACCGCGAGCGCGGGGAGACCGGACCAGGGCGACCAGGTCGCTACCCGCACCAGGCCAGAGTCCACCACCGTGGTGACCCCCGCAACGGTGATCGAGGTCTCCGCCACGTTGGTGGCCAGGATGACCTTGGGGCGGGGCCCCGGCCGCACGGCCGCAGCCTGGGCGTCCAGGGACAGGTCGCCGTGGAGGGGCCGGAGGTCCACCCCGACGTCCCGCGCCCAGTCCTCGAGCCGCTCCTGGACGGCGCGGATCTCCCCGGCGCCGGGCAGGAACACCAGCACGTCACCCTCCCCGGCGCCGACCCGTCGCACCGCGCCTGCGACGGTCCCCGGGTCCGGACGATCCACCCGGCAGGCCATGTACTCCAGGGCCACCGGGAAGGCGCGGCCCTCCGAGCGCACCCGGGGGGCGTCGTCCAGCCATGCAGCGACACGCTCCCCGTCCAGGGTCGCGGACATGACCACCAGCGCGAGATCGGGGCGCGCCCCACGTCGCAGACGGTCGGCAAGGGCCAGCACCATGTCCCCGTCGAGGCTCCGCTCGTGCTGCTCATCGACGATCAGGACCCCCACCCCGCGGAGCACGGGATCGGAGATCATCCGGCGCAGGAGCGTCCCCTCGGTGGTGTACACGATCCGGGTCCCCGGGCCGCAGCGGTCATCGAACCGCACGCTGTACCCCACCTCTTCACCCACCTCCCCGCCGCGACAGACCGCCACGTACCGCGCCAGGAGCCGCGCCGCCAGGCGCCGCGGCTGGAGCACCACGACCTGCCCCTCCCCCGCAAGGCCCGCATCGAGGAGGGCCGCAGGAACACAGGTGGATTTGCCGGCGCCGGGGGGGGCTTCGACGACGCAGCGTCCGTGGGCACGGACCGCGTCGACGATCTGCTCGAGGACTGCGGTGATGGGGAGCGTGGTCATGACGAGAGTTTATCATAGAGGGAGAGACTGGGATTCCCCGGTTGCCGATCCCCCGGTCTTCCGCGATGATTCCCCCATGAAGACGCTCCAATCCGTCGCCCGGTTCCTCGTCCTCTGCGCCCTCGCCATTCCGTTCCTCCCGGGATCGGAGTGGGGCTTCTGGGCCCTGGACGGCCGCGGCAGCCTCAGGTTCTTCGTGTACGTCGGCGCGCTCCTGGCGACGCCGGCGCTCCTCCTCCACCCCCGCGGCGTCAGGCTCCGCGGCCTCGTCCTGGTCGCCAGCTTGATCCTCTTCGGCTTCCTCCAGTGGGCGTGGCCGCGGTCCATCGAGGCGCTGGAAGGGGTGTTCATGCTCCTGGGCGCGGACCGCCCCGTGCGTGGCTGGGCGGGGCATCTCGTGCGTCCGGTGACGATCCTGGCCATGGGCGCAGTCTTTGGCCGGTACTTCTGCGGGTGGCTCTGCCCCATGGGCGCGCTCCAGGAGCTCCTCCACCGGCCCCGGCTCCGGATCACGATACCCCCGCGTCTGGATCGCGCCCTCAAGTTCGGCAAGTACCTCACCGCGGCCCTGATGGTCCTTGCGCCGCTGCTCTTCCAGATCCGTCCAATCGGGGAGGCGGATCCCTTCACACCGGTGTTCAACCTCCGAGGCGGGGCGCTGGGGCACGGGGCTGGGATCCCGCCACTCCTCCTGGCCTTCGTCGTCCTCCTCCTCGCCGCGTCGGTGTTCGTGGACCGGCCCTTCTGCCGCTATCTGAGTCCGGTGGGTGGGTTGCTGGCCCTCCTGGCGCGGGTCGCGCCGGCCCGGCTGCGACTGGCGGAGCACCGGTGCAGCTCCTGCGGTGCCTGCGCGCCTGCCTGTCCCGTGGGCGCGATCCGCATGGAGGGCGCGCCGTCCCGACCGCGGATCTCCGCCGCCGAGTGCATCGCATGCCGGGAATGTGAGGGGGTCTGCCCGACGACCTGCCTCGGGTTCGGGGCCGGTCCGCCGGTTGGTTAGGCCTTCTTCTTCGGGGCGGCCTTCCGCTTCGGGGGCGCCGTCTTCTTCGGGACCGCCCCCACCTTCGGAGTCGCAGTCTTCAGAGGTTTCGCCTCCTCGATCTTGATCTCCGCGGTGACGGTGACCTTCATCCCGTCGAGGATCTTCCGGATGTCACTGGGCATGTCGAGGTTCTTGAGGAACGACGTGAACTCCCGCATCACCGACGAGGAGAGGTCCTTGCGCAGGGTCTCTACCTGGGCCTTGATGTAGCCGCCGATCTCCTTGGGCAGGATCTCGCCCACGATGTTGCGGATCCCCTCCTCCGTGGTGAGCACGCCGCGTACCCCGGAGGAGACGGTCCTGCGGATGAAGTCCTGCAGCCCGTCGAGGCGGCCTCCCTTGTCGTCGCGATCTCCGAATTCCGGCGCCATCTTTCCCTCCGAGGCCAGTGTTGCCTCCCCAATATCATCTCCCGGTCGAGATTGTTCAAGGAGAAAGGTATGATGGGCCCCCAAGGAGTGGGAGGAAGAGAGAGTTCGTGCGCGCCCCCTCGGACATCGCGAAGACCGTCGCCTGGCTGTCGAAGATCGGGGATCCGGAATCCCGAGACGGGATCCTGGGTGAGTCCATGGAGACCTGGGCCGCACAGGACCTCGTCGCGCTCTTCCTCGAGCTCACCGACGCCATCCACCAGGTCTGCCACCGCTCCGTCTACATCAGCCTGGTCCGGGTGCACGTGTCCCGGGACCCCATCCCCGAGGCGGTGAAGCAGGAGGTCTACAGCCTGGCCGCAGCCCGGGGGCGCCGGGACGCTGTGCGGATCCTCCTGCCCGTCCCCGCGGAGCGCGCTCTGAACAAGGGCGAGCTCAGAGTCGATCCAGCGTTGGCGGAGCTGCCCCTGGGCATGCTGAAGTGGAAGGCTCGGGGACGCAACCCGGAACTGCTCTCCCGCCTCGCCATGGTCCCCCACCCCGACGTGGTCTCGATCTGGCTGGCCAACCCCCGCACCACGGAGTCCGAGGTCCTGCGGGTGGCCGCGCACCGTCCCGCCGCCGCGGTCTGTCTCACGGAGATCCTCAAGAGCAAGCGCTGGGCCACCCGGAGCCGACTCCATGAGGCCCTCGCCCAGAACCCCTGCATGCCCTCCAACGTCGCTGCGGGGCTGCTCCACCTCCTGAGCGCCCCGCTGCTGGAGCAGGTCGCATTGACCGGCGTGCTTCATGATCTCGTGCGCGAGACGGCGCGGGAGATCGTCGAGCGGCGGCGCGCTCTCTGAGGTGTGGGAGGGGCTTCAGCCCCGACTCCCCTCTTCCTGTGGGAGGGGCGTCCACGCCCCGATTCGGCCCGTAGGCGGGCCTCCCGCAGAGAAAGAATCGGCCCGTGGACGGGCCTCCCACAGAGGGAGAGTCGGCCCTGAAGGGCCTCCCACAGGGGATCTCTGGTGGTCTACTTGCCGGCGTGGCAGGCGGCGCAGGTTCCCGCCTCGTGGCAGACGCCGCAGGAGATGTCGGCCTTGCTCCGGGCCGTGAGGCCGTGGAGCTTGCTCCAGGCGCCCACGTGGTTGAGCGGCGGACTGGTGCGGTGGCAGGACTCGCAGGACCCCGTCTCGTGACAGGTGCGGCAGGAGTCCCGATCCCAGGAGGCAGCGCGGCCGTGGGTGCGGATCCGCCAGAGGCCGGTGTGGGAGCGGGGACTCTCCTCCATGTGGCAGACCTGGCAGGTGCCGGTCTTGTGGCAGGTGGAGCAGTCCTTCCCGTGACGGTCGAAGACCCGCCACTGCGCCGCCTTGCCGTGGGAGACCTTCCAGGTGCCCTCGTGATCCGGCGGCACCAGCTTCTCCGCGGGCTTGCCGTGGCACCTCGCGCAGCCGGAGTCCTGCACGTCCACGTCGTTCTTCGCGTGGCAGGCGTCGCAGGACTTCTTCTCACGGGAGGCCTTCATCACCGGGGCCTTGTGGCAGTCCTTGCAGGCCGCGGCGTCCACGTGGAGGGCGTGGGGGAACCGGAGGATCCCGTGGCCACCCCCGGTGACCTTCCGGTAGGCGGGGACGTCCTCGTCATGGCACTCGGAGCAGGCCGCCGCCTTGACCGTCATGGCCCCGTCTTTGTCGGGCCCGTGACACATCCCGCAGTCGTCGACCTCCTCGAGGTGGATCTTGTGGGGGAAGGGGTCCGCGGGGCCGGCGGTGGTCGCGCGTACCGCGATGAGTGCAACTACGGCCGCGAGCAGGAGCGAGATGCGCATCGTCGTCTTCATGATCGCCCCTCCTACAGGCTCTGGGTGAGTGTGAAGAAGACCGTGTGCATGTCCCGGTCCTCGAGGTTCTCGACCTGGTAGCGGGCCCTGACCGACAGCCACTCGAGGGCCTTCCAGGTCACCGCGGTGAACACCGTCCGCACGTCGTCGATCTCCTGCACGTCCTGGTAGTAGTTGTACTTGAAGCGCTGGTACCAGGTGCCGGCCTCGGCCTTGATGAACCGGTTCTTGTACCCCACCGCGCCGCCCGCGGTGATCAGGCCTTCGTCCCCGACGTCGCCGGTGATCTTCGCGAAGTGGGCCTCCACCGCGGCCTGGACGAAGGGCCCGACCACGCCGAAGTCCTCGGCGGTGAACAGGAGGTAGGCCTTGCCGTAGTCCCGGTTGAACTCCGTCTCGTCCACGTGCACCACGCGATGGTTCCACCCGGCCTCGACGGTGTAGGTGCCCGCGTCCCCCGCGGGGAAGGCCTTCCAGACGGCCGCCTCCCACCGGGTGTGCGGCAGGGACTCACCGAGGATCGCAAAGAAGGGGTTGTCCCGCTCGTTGAGCTCCTTGAGGGTCACGAGCTGGCTGTCCGCCCCGAGGCGCACCCCCAGGTGGATCCGATCGAACTCGAGGCGGGTGTGGAAGCCCACGTGGGAGAACTCGTCCCCGATGCCTCGCGCGTTGACCTTCATGTAGAGCCACTGGAGGGGGTTGTACCAGAGCACGCCGCCGTAGGAGTGATCGATCCAGCCCTCCTCGACGCCGATGTCCTCCAGGGTGAACCGGTAATCCAGATCGATGCGGAGGCCCTCCACCGGGCGGAGGCTCATCCCCGCCGAGGCCAACCAGTCATCGAACTGCTCGGCGCCGTGCTCGAAGAAGTGCGCGGTGTGCCCGCCGAAGAGGAACAGGTCCATCAGCCCCACGGGACGGACCCGCGCGTGGAGGCCGTCGAAGGTCACCGGGATCCCGTAGGCCGCGTGCTGGCGGCCCAGGCGGATCTCCCGCAGCCACCTCTTCGAGTGGTACTCTGCGTAAGCGGAGTAGAGATCCACGCGGACCAGCTCGTCCTCGATGCCGGTCAAGGTCGAGGGCACTCCCTCGTGATCGTTGTCCAGGTGGAACCACATGCCCATGGCCGCGGTGGCGTAGAAGCGGTCCTTGCTGTCCCGCAAGCCGCCGGCACCGTAGAGGCGGATCTCGTGATCCTTCTCCGGGTCGCCGTAGAGTCCGGCGGAGCCTCCTGTACCGGTCGCACGGAGGCGGTACTCCTCCTGAAAGTTGAACCAGTAGCTCCGCGCCTTCGCCGGAGCGCCTTCCGCTGCGTTGACCCCGGTGGGGACCGCCAGGAGGACGGCCAGGGTGGCCAGCATCATTCTCTTTGCGTTGGTCAAGGCTCTCTCCTGCCAGTCTGAGCCAGATATTGAAGGCTGCGCGGAGCCTATCATGTCGTCGCGAGCGGGCAAGTCGTTTCGCCCTGGACGAAGCCATGCGAGGCGCGACGCGTGAGAACGATCCTGGGGAATCATCGCCGACCAGCCGATCCTCTCCGAAGTCTCTACGCGCGTCTTTCGTGTTCTGTACGGGCCCCACTCTTGGCGAGAACTGCAATTCCACCGCATGGGGGTTCATCATCCACACAATCAGTTGACTTTGACATTTTTTTTGTGGTAAGCACCGCCCACCAACGAGCTGGGCTTGTGTGGACAAGTTGCCGGCACCAATGACTGACCAAGGAGAAGTCGATGCTGAGGACGAAGACACAGTTACTGGTGGTGCTCGCCACCCTGGCGCTCTGCCTGGGCGCTTGCGACGGCGCCGAGGGACCCGAGGGCCCCGCGGGTCTGGACGGAGATCAGGGCGAAAAGGGCGACCCCGGTGACCCCGGTGACCCCGGCGACCCCGGTGACCCCGGCGACCCCGGTGATCCCGGCGAGAACGGCACCAGCATGGGCACCCTGACCGGCACCGTGACCAGCGGCGCCTCCGGCGTGACCCTCGAGGGCGTGGCGGTGACCACCTCCCCCGCGATCGCTGACCTCGAGATCCTGACCGACGCGGACGGCATGTACACCGCCGAGCTTCCCATCGGCGTATACGAAATCACCTTCACACTCGACGCCTACGTCTCCGGCGCGGGCCACGCCTCCATCATCGCCGGCGGCGAGATGACCGTGGACGCGGTCCTCGCTCCCGTGGCCGCCGTGACCGTGAGCATTGATGGCGAGACCCTGGTCGCCCCCGCGGGCGCCACGACCCTCACCGTCACCGTGGACGTGGCCGACGGCGTGACCGTGGACGGCTACAGCTGGTCCCAGACCGGCGGCGCCGCTGCGGCGATCACCGGCGGCACCACCGATACCCTCGGCGTGACCCTGGCCGACTTCGACACCTTCGAGGAGGCCCTCCTCGAGCACATGCACGCAGGCACCGATCACTTCGACAACCGCACCCGGGTCCTGGGAATCAATCCCCACGCCCTCGAGGCGACGACGATCATGGAGTTCGAGGTCGCTGTCGAGACCTCCGCCGGCGAGTTTACCGCGTCCGTCGCGGTCCACGCCGAGCTGCCCTACGCCATCTCGACGGGCGTCGCGAACGTGCCCCTCAACGTGCCGGTCACCCTGTTCGCCACCGCCGCCGACAGCTACTCCTGGACCCTCACCGGCCCTACCGACTCCACCGCGACGCTGACTGATGCCGGAAGCCAGATTCCCGTGTTCGTCCCCGACGTCGAGGGCGCCTACACCGTCGAGAACGGCGACGCCGAACTCGACCTCTACGCGGGCCTCTACAAGGGCGCGATCAGCGGCATCGGCGCGGACGGCTACCCGGCCTCCTCGAGCTGCACCACGTGCCACTCTGCCACGGGCTCCGCGCCGGACAACTTCACCCCTTGGAAGCAGTCGGGCCACGCCCACATCTTCGAGACCCAGATCAACACCAGCACCCACTACAGCGAGAGCTGCATGGGCTGCCACACCGTCGGCGCCAACGGCTTCGACGGCGACGGCGGCATCGACGAGGCGGCGGACTACGACGACTTCCTCGCGATGGACTACTTCCACGATGTGAAGGCCAGCAACTGGCCGTCCATCGTTGCCGATCAGCCCGGCGTGGCCAAGCTGGCCAACATCCAGTGCGAGAACTGCCACGGCCCCAACGCCGACATCGCGCAGCACCACATGAACACCGAGCGCGGCCGGGTCAACCTCTCCTCCGACGTCTGCGGCAGCTGCCACGGCGAGCCCACCCGGCACGCCCGGTTCCAGCAGTGGCAGGAGTCCGGCCACGCGAACTACCAGCTGGCCATGGACGAGGGCAACAGCAACAACTGCGCCCGGTGCCACACCGGCAACGGCTTCATCGCCTGGTCCAAGGGCGGCAACGTCGCGAGCCAGAACCTCGACATGGCGGCCATCGGCCTCAGCTCCGCCACCGCGCATCCCCAGACCTGCGCCACCTGCCACGACACCCACGACGTGGGCAGCTTCAGCGGCGAGCCCAACGACGTGAACCTGCGGGTCTACGGCGACAGCCCGGTGCTCACCGCCGGCTACGACGCCAAGGGCCTGGGCAACGGCGCGCTCTGCATCACCTGCCACAACGCCCGTCGCCCCAACATGAACGACAACGGCGACAACCCCTCCGGCGGCCGTGAGCCCCACGGCGCCGCCCAGGGCGACGTCTTCATGGGCCAGAACGCGTTCTTCGTCGAGGTGAACCAGCGCTCGGCGCACTCCTTCATCGAGAACACCTGCACCAAGTGCCACATGGAGCTGACCGACCCGCCCGCGGAGTGGAGCAACAACCTCGGCGGCACCAACCACACCTTCGAGGCCTCCATGGACATCTGCTCCTCCTGCCACGGCGTCTACGACGGCGGCACCCTGCAGGAGGCCACCACGTCCACCCTCGCCGACCTGGAAGAGGCCCTCATCGAGTTCACGGTCATGAAGCTCGAGGCCGCGATCGACGATTACGGCTACTTCACCTTCGAGGACGACGTCGAGGGCATTGTGAAGCTCACCGAGTGGGACGAGATCCACCTCACCAGCAGCCACGGCCGCCAGGCCATCGGCTTCGTGGTGGACGGCGTGTCGACCCACGCCCAGTGCCAGAGCCTCTTCGCGGAGACCGTGGACGGTGCGATGGACGTCAAGATCTTCCCCGACACCGACGCCGCGGTCATGACCTACTTCAAGGCCGGCTGGAACTACCACCTGATCCACAACGACGGCAGCCTCGGCGTCCACAACCCGGGCTGGACCTTCGACGTCATCAACGCCTCCATCGAGGCGCTGGAGAACTTGTAGACTCTGAAGCCCAGCGGGGGCGCGCCCCGGGGGGCGCCCCCCCTTCCCCACCCAGGGGGGTCGCAAAGTGGGCGGTGAACGCGCTTGAACGATACACGGGCCCAAGATATTAACTTTTCGGGGAGGGCGTGCGG
>JBDRIT010000049.1:0-10487 GCA_043815665.1 Pseudomonadota bacterium | reverse complement strand
CCGACGGGGTATCAACTCTTCCAGACTCTCGCTTCGGCATGATCCTCCCTCTGCCGAAGCGCAAGGCCTCGACGTAAAGTGAAGATCATGATCCCGAGGATCGGTCAAGCGCGTTCAACGTCGACTTTGCGATCACCCTGCCGCCCGGGCTGGATGCTCCAACGGGGGAGTGCTATACTCCGCCGGGTGGCTACCCAGGGAGAGAGATGGACCGCAAGCCAGTCCTGATCCGGGCCGACGCGAGCGCTGCGATCGGCACCGGCCATGTGATGCGGGACCTGGTCCTTGCGCGGGCCCTCGCCCGGATGGACGTCCCCGTGGTCTGGCTCTGCCGGGAGCTGCCCGATGCCCTCGCCGACCTGCTGACGGGGGAGGGCTTCCGGGTCCTGGGCCTCGAGGCCCAGGAGAGAGACGCCGAAGCCGGCGCAATCGTCCGGGCCGCAGAGGACATCGACGCACGGGCGGTCGTCATCGATCACTACGGCATCGCCGCGACCGTGGAGGAGCACATCCGCAGGGCGGGGTTCCCGGTCATGGTCGTGGACGACATGTACGAACACCACCAATGCGACCTCATCCTCAACCAGAACCTCTACGCGTCCAAGGCCGGGTATCGGGGCCACATCCCGGAGGAGTGCCGGATCCTCGGCGGCTGGCGTTACGCGCTGCTCCGCGACGAGTTCGTCGAAGCCCCGCGACGCCCTCGTAACCGCCCGGGCTCCGACGGGGTTCGGGTCCTGGTGTCCCTGGGCGGCGCGGACACCCCGAACGTCACCCAGCGGGTCCTCGACGCCCTGGAGCGCGTCGATGGATTCTCCCTCCACGTGGAGGTGATCGTCGGGGCGTCCAACGTGCACCGGCCGGCGCTCCTGGACGCGGTGGCCGCTTCGCCGCTGGACATCGAGATCCTCACGGACGTGCGGGACATGGCCCGCAGGATGGATCGCGCGGACCTGGCGGTGACCGCGGGGGGCACCACACATCTGGAGCTGGTCGCATCGACCTTGCCCGCGTTGATGATCACCATCGCAGACAACCAGGAGCTGGTGACGGCCCACATGGGGTCGGAGGGGCTCGCCCTGGCCCTGGGCTGGCACGAGGACGTGGGCGAGGACGCCATTGCGGCCGCGATCACAGAGCTCCTCGCCCACCCGACCCGGTACGACGAGATGCACCGTCGCCTGGCGGCCCATGGCCCGCCGGGGGGCGCGGATCGGGTCGCCCGGGCCCTCCTGGATCTCGCACACCGGGACTTCGTCCTGGAGCCCATCGGCCCCGAGGACCTCATGGACGTCTTCCGCCTCTCCAGCGACTCCGAGGTCCGCCGCAACGCGTTCAACACCGCCCCCATCCCCTTGGAGGAGCACCGGAGCTGGTTCGCCCGGCGCCTCGCGGGCACCGACGGGATCTTCCACGCCGTCCGTGACCGGGACGGCGCCTTCATCGGCCAGCTCCGCCTCGACGGCACGGATCCCGGAGTGCGGCGCTGGACCCTGACCTTCAGCCTGGTCCCCGCAGCCCGGGGTCGGGGGCTGGGCCGGCTGATCCTCCTGCGCACCCTGCGGGGGCTCCGGGGGACCGGCCCCTTCCACATCGATGCCTGGGTCAAGACGGACAACAGCCCCTCCCTGGGGAGCTTCCTCGACGCGGGCTTCGAGGACCGGGGGGAGGAGACGGTCCACGGTGCGAGGGCCCACAAGCTGACCTTCCAAGGAGAGTGAGATGGAGTTCAGGATCGACGGCAGGCCCGTGGGCGACGGCCACCCCGTGTACATCATCGCCGAGGTCTCCGCCAACCACGGCGGGAGCTTCGAGAGGGCCCGGGAGATGATCCGCGCCGCCCGGGATGCCGGCGCGGACGCGGTGAAGCTCCAGACCTACACCGCGGACACCATGACCCTGGACTCCGACGCGGCGCCCTTCGTGATCCGCCAGGGAACGATCTGGGACGGGCGGACCCTCCACGACCTCTATCAGGAGGCCTTCACCCCCTGGGAATGGCAGCCCGAGCTGAAGAAGTGGGCGGATTCCCTGGGAATCTCACTCTTCTCCACGCCCTTCGATGCGACCGCCGCCGATTTCCTCGAGGGTATGGGCGTCGGCGCGCACAAGATCGCGTCCTTCGAGATCACCGACATCCCCCTCATCGAGTACGTCGCCGCCAAGGGCAGGCCCATGATCATCTCGACGGGCATCGCGGAGGAGGAGGACATCCGGGAGGCCCTCGCGGCGTGCCGCCGCGTCGGCAACGAGGAGATCGCCCTCCTCAAGTGCACGAGCAGCTACCCGGCCCCCCTGGACGGGATGAACCTCCGCATGATCCCGGACCTGGCCGCACGCTTCGGGGTGATCTCCGGGCTCTCCGACCACAGCCTCGGCGCCGAGGCCCCCGTGGTCGCCGTGGCCCTGGGCGCCCGGATCATCGAGAAGCACTTCATCCTGGATCGCAGCGCGGGCGGTCCCGACGCGGCGTTCTCCCTGCAGGTGGAGGAGTTCGCCGCGATGGTCCAGGCCGTGCGAGACGCCGAGAAGGCCCTCGGGACCGTGAACTACGCGCTGTCGGAGTCGGCGCGGCGCGCGCGGGAGTTCTCCCGGAGCCTTTTTGTCGCAGAGGACATCCCCCCGGGTGGAGAGCTCAACGAGCGAAACATCCGCTCGGTCCGCCCCGGGTTCGGCCTCGCACCGAAGCATCTCCCCGAGGTCCTCGGCCGCCGCGCCCTCCGGCACCTCGCAGCGGGGACTCCGCTCCGCTGGGAGGATCTCGACTAGCGAGGGACCTGCGGGAACAGGGTATCCGCGATCTCGAGGTCCTCGACGGTGTCGATGTCCACCGCTGCCTTCCAATCCATCGGCCAGTAGATGTGGCCCGGACCGTAGAAGGTCCCTGCCTCCCGCAGGGCTGGGAGCTCCGCTATCCAGATCGCACCCGAGGGGCTGTACAGGGTCGGCAGGTCCTGGGAGCGGATGTACGCGTCGGGGAAGAGGCGCGTGGGCACGCCGTTCCCGTCGAGGGTGCAGGCCCACCAGGGGTTGGTCCAATGGAACCGGTACGCGGAGAGCAAGAACGCCGCATCGGAGGCGCGGAAGGCCGCCATCGCGTCCCGGATATGTTCCGCGGTCCGCAGGGGGCAGACGGCGAAGAGCTGCACCGCCGTGTCCCAGGTCTCCCCCCAATGCTCCTCGCACTGGTCGACGGCGGCCAGGGTCGCGGCGCTGGCCGGCGCGTGGTCATCCGCCGCGAGCTGACGGAGGAAGGGGACCTCTGCGCCCCACTCCCGGGCCACCCGGGCGATCTCCTCGTCGTCGGTGCTCACCACGACCCGCGAGAAGCAGCCGGCTGCCAGGGCGGCCTCCACGGTCCAGGCCAGGAGGGGACGTCCCCGGAAGGGGTGGATGTTCTTCTTCTGGATCCGCTTGGAGCCCCCGCGGGCCGGGATGATCGCCAGGGTCCGTTCCCTCATGACCTCTCCTCCCCCAAGGCCTCGACGGCCTCCACCGCCCGCAGGACCCCCAGGCCATCGTCGTACCCTGCGTTCCCGGAGGGGGCCCCGTCGAGGAACCCGAGGAAGTCCTCCATCTGGGCCCGATAGACGTGGTCCAGCGCCAACTCCGGGACGTCCATCAGGACCTCGGTTGCGCCCTGGGGGTCCGTCCGCACGAGGCGGTTCGTCACCAGGTCGAAGCGCAGCGCCCCCGCAGTCCCCAGGACCTCGCCCCGGTTCACGTTGTCCGGCGAGAGGTAATCCAGGAGGAGGACCACCCGGACGTTTCCTGTGGTTCTTGCCAGGACGAGGGCGTGGTCTTCGACGTCGATCTCCAGGTCGGAGAGGCGCTCCGCCACCCCGGTCACCTCCGAGAACCGGCCGAACAGGGACGCGGCAATGTCCAGCTCGTGGGAGAGGGTGCGCAGAACGCCGCCGCCCTGGTCCCGGCGGGCAGCGTACTCCCGCCGGTAGTCCGCGTCGGGGTGCCACCGGGGGAGGGAATAGCCGCGGTTGAAGCGCGCCACCAGCGGGCGACCGATGTCCCCCCTCTCGAGGGCCTCGCGGAGGGCCCGGTACACCCGATGGAACCGCAGACAGTAGGCCACGAGGATCTCTTCTGCGAAGGGAGCCAGCGGCCGGGCCGCGGCGACGAACGCGTCCAGGGGCTTCTCGACGAGGACGGGGACTCCGCGCTCGAGGTAGGGCAGCGCCGAGGATGCGTGGAGGGCGGTAGGGTTGGCGACGATGACCCCGTCGAGGCTCCTCTCCAGCATGGCCTCGGGGGTCCGGACCTCCCGGATGCCGCCGAGCTCCGCCGGCAGAGACGGCCCGTGACCGCTCCGCAGGGCAACCAGTTCCCGGACCCCGAGGTCCAGGAGATGCCCTGCATGGCGTCGCCCGATGGACCCCATCCCCACGATGCCGACGACGAGGTCCCGACTCATCCGGCCGCCTCCGCCGGCGTTCGGCCGGCCTCCACCACCGCCACGGCCTCGAGGAGCTCGGCCTCGTGGCCCTCCCGGGGGCCGTCCGCCCCCTCGACGAAGCGGCGCAAGGCCTCCCGGAAGGCGCTGAACGCATCGGCGAACACCATCCGCCGTCTCCCCCTGTCGCCGAAGACCTCGACGGAGATGGGCGTGGCCGCCCCGCCCAGGCTCAAGAAGGTCCCGGTGACACCGCTCTCCCACTCCAGGATCAGCAGGGTCCGATCCCCTCCGACCACCGGGACCGCTGTGCGAATCCGACCCTGGGATCCCAGCATCCCGAGGGCGGCGTCCACGGGATGAATTGCGTAGGTATCCCAGGTCTTCGGGGTGATCCCGACCACGTGCCGGATGGTGCCGAGCTCCTCCCGGTCGGCAGGTGACAGGCAGAACTCCTCCGCGTAGCGGAGCGCCGAACACGAGAAGACCTGCCCGGGACGGACCTGGAGCGCCAGGATGCGCCGGGCCTCCTGGAGTTCAAGGGCCAGGGGCTTGTCGATGTAGACGGACAACCCGGCCTCCAGGAAGGGCTGGGCCATGGTCCGATGATGTTCCGCGTCGTCCCGGGCAAGGAGGACGCCGTCCACCGCGCCGATCATCTCGAGGGGATCCTCCACCACCGTGGGGATCCGGGCCGCGGCGGCAACGTGCCCGGACAGGGCCGCGTCCTGGGTCCACACGTGGGTCACCCGGGCCCCGGGGAGGGCATCCTCGGGAAAGCTGCGTTGTCCGAGATACTCCGGGATCACCGGGAAGGGACAGGTGGCCATCGCAGCCGGGTCATACCCGTTGATGATCGCGGCCCAACTGTAGGGATGCCCGTTGCCCGGGCTCAGGCCGAGGATGCCGAGACGCATCGGGTCCGTCATGTCAACTCCCACCGGAATGGCTCCACCATCGCCGGATCCTGGCATGAGTAGGGGGCGTAGTCCATGGTCTTCGGGCACGCGGCCGCGGCGACGCACTCCCGCAGCTCCTCGGGACGGGTGACCCCCACCACCACCCGGGCGATCCCTGGGACACCCCGCAGGAACCCCAGGGCCGCCTCCACCGGTGAGAGGCCGGCGCGGCACCGCGCCCCGTGATATCCATCGAGGAGCCCCTGGATCGGCGCAAAGTACCCGGGCACCGTCCGAGGCTCCATGAGGAGGAGCCCCTGGAGGAAGGCCGACCGCACGTGGACCTCGACCCCGGCTTCCGCGAGCCGCTCCGGGAGGCCGGCCTCGCTGAACCGGCGGTCCAGGACGTTGAGCGGGAGCTGCACGATCTCCAGGGGGTAGCGATCCAGGAGCCGGGCCGCGTCCTGAGGCGCATAGACCGACACGCCGACCGCGGCGACCCGTCCGTCCTCGCGGAGCGCGGTCGCTTCCGCCCACAGCGCGTCCCCATGGGGTCCCAGGAGATCCGGCGCGTGGTGGAACAGGAGGCCGTCGACCCGATCCCGCCGGAGCCGGGCCAGGGAGCCGTCGAGGGCCTCCCGGAGGCGCAGGGGTCCACGGGCCCCGTCTTCGTCGAAGCGCGGCGTCTTGGTGATGATTCGGACCGACGCCGCAGGGGGAAGCGTCGCTCCGAGCACCGCCTCGGCGTCCCCGTACAAGCAGGCGGTATCGAGGACGTCCACGCCGGCGCCAAGGGCCACCCCGAGGATCTCCGACACCATGGCGGAGGGAATCCGTCCGAGGGTGTTGGAGACCCCGTAGTCGACGCCGAACTGAACCGTACCGAGCGCGAGGCGCATGGATCCCCCGTCAGGACTCCGAGATCGCCCGGCGCACGGCGTCGACGACGCGCGTGCGCTGGTTCGACGTCAGCTCCGGGAATATGGGAAGGGTCAGGAGCTCCCCGTACGCCGCCTCGGCGACGGGGCAGAGCCCCGGTCCGGTGCCGAGGCGCTCCCGATGATAGGGCTGCAGGTGGACCGGGATGTAGTGGACGTTCACGCCGATCCCCTGCCCTCGAAGGTCCCGGAAAACGGAGCCCCGGTCCCGCCCGACGGGCAGGTCCTTGAGGCGCACCATGTAGAGGTGGTACGCGTGGTCCCGGTCGGGGAGCGCCGCAAGGGGCTCGACGGACGGCATCGATGCGAAGTCCTGATCATAGGCCCCGGCCAGGGCGCGCCGGGTCTCGACCCACTTCTCGAGGCGCGTGAGCTGGCTGCGCCCCAGCGCGCATTGAAGGTCGGTGATCCGGTAGTTGTACCCCAGCACGACCTGGCTGTACTCCCAGGTGACCTGCTGGTCCCGATCCTTCACCGTCGCGGAGATGCCGTGGCTGCGGAACATCCGCATGCGCGCTGCCATGGCGTCGTCATCGGTGGTGATGGCCCCGCCCTCACCGGTGGTGATGTGCTTGACCGGGTGGAAGCTGAACACGGTGAGATCCGCCAGGCTGCCGACAGGGCGGCCCTGGTAGCGCGCCCCGAGCGCGTGGCAGGCGTCCGCAACCAGGGACAGCCCGTGTCGGTCGGCGATCTCGCGAAGACGCCCCCAGTCGCAGGGCTGCCCCGCATAGTCCACGCCGATGATCGCACGGGTCCTGGGCGTGATCCGTGCCTCCACCTGCTGCGGATCCAGGAGGAGGGTGTCCGCGCACACGTCGGCGAAGACCGGCGACCCGCCCACGTAGAGCACCGCGTTGACCGTGGCGACGAAGGTGATCGGCGGCACGATCACCTCGTCCCCGGGGCCGATGTCCAGCGCGAAGAGGGCGGCATGGAGCGCGGCGGTGCCGTTGGACACAGCGACGGCGTGGGTGGTCCCGGCCACGCGGGCGAGATCTGCCTCGAACGCGTCCACCGCGGGGCCTGTCGTGAGATAGTCGGAGCGCAGGACCTCCACCACAGCGGCGATGTCCTCCTCGGAGATGCTCTGGCGACCGTAGGGGATGGGCCCGCTCAAGACGCCCCCTTCTCCGCCTCGTAGGACGCCACCAGGGCCCGCAGCTCCTCGACGCTGAGCCAGTGGGTGTTGTCGCCGCTGCTGTAGGAGAACCCGTCGGGGCAGGGGCGGCCCCCGGCCCCGAGGAGGAGATCCTCCCGATGCCACCAGCCGTGGGTGGGCTGGATCACGAAGGAGTCGTCGAACTCCAGGGTGTGCCAGGACTCGTCCACGGGGACCATGACCTCGTGGATCTTCTCCCCGGGGCGGATCCCCACGTCCTCGATGGTCGCGTCGGGATCGATCGCTTCGGCCACGTCCAGGATGCGGTAGCTTGGCAGCTTGGGCACGAAGATCTCCCCGCCGTGCATCCGGTCCAGGGCCTGAATCACGAAGTCCACCCCCTGCTGCAGGGTGATGGAGAACCGGGTCATCTCCTTGTGGGTGACCGGGAGGCATCCGGACCCGCGGCGACTCAGGAAGAAGGGGATGACCGAGCCCCGGGAGGCCACCACGTTCCCATAACGGACCACCGAGAAGCGGGTGCCCTTCGGGATCCCCATCGCGTTCGCTGCGACGAAGAGCTTGTCCGAGCAGAGCTTGGTCGCGCCGTAGAGGTTGATGGGATTGGCGGCCTTGTCGGTGCTCAGCGCGACCACCCGCTTCACGCCCCTTTCGATGGCCGCGCGGATCACGTTCTGCCCGCCGAGGATGTTGGTCTTGATCGCCTCGAAGGGGTTGTACTCCGCGGTCGGCACCTGCTTCAGCGCAGCCGCGTGGATCACGATGTCCACGTCTCCGAAGGCCTCGAGGAGGCGGTCCTCGTCCCGGACGTCCCCGATGAAGTACCGCATGCAAGGGTACTGCTCCGGGGAGAACTCCTGGGCCATCTGGTACTGCTTGAGCTCGTCACGGGAGAAGACGATGACCTTCTTCGGTTTGTGGTGCTTCACCAGGGTGGCGACCAGACGCCTTCCAAAGGATCCGGTTCCGCCGGTGATCGCTACGACGACGTCGTTGAGCATCTCGGTCCTCTCGTCATGGGTGCGGGGCACGGCCCCGGTTCGGTGGCGACTCTACCAGATCGGGGGAGGGGCTTTCCAGCCCGGAACGCATCAATCGATGGGGAAGCACTCGTCGTTGTGGGGCTCGCAGACCTCCACCACGGAGTCGATGGGGACGATCTCCCCGGGGACGAAGAGGTCGGTGACGTCCGTGGCGTCGAAGGTCCCGGCGAAGTAGTACGCGTCCATCAGGTCGTCGTCGTTGGTGTCGAAGTTCGGGCAGATGTGGGCGAGGTTCATGAACCAGTGGAAGTTGACCACCCCCAAGCCTGGGATCGTCGTGCAGAGACCGATGGCCGTGTCCACGAGGATGCCCCCCTCGAGGTGTCCGTCCTCGATCCCGGACAGGTCCTCGCGGATCGTCCCCCTGCCGAAGAGCCGGTCGACGATGTAGGGCTTGTTGAGGGTCTTGAACATCATCTTCAGGACCGCGGCCTCCTTGATCTCGAAGTCGCAGCCGTCCAGCTCCACCCGGAAGGGCTCCGTGACGAGGCCGTAGTGGAACGCAGTGGGCACCAGCACCTCCGCGTCGGGGTCCTCGAACTCCGTGGAGCAGGGCCCCGCGAGCATCATGAGGTACCCCTCCTCGGGGTTGTGTTCGACGATGTAGAACACCAGGACGTTGACGTAGGTCGCGATGTCCTGCGCGAAGGTGGGGTTCAGCGCGTCCGTGGGCTGCTGGGACTCGAGGACCGTGATCCGGAAGGCCTTCCCCGTGAGGTCGGGGAGGACGCCGCCGCCGCTGTCCTCCGGGGCCGTCGTGTCCTCCGCCGGTGCGGTGTCCACCCCGCTGCCGTTGCCGCTGTCACAGGCCGCCATCGTGAGGACCATCATCAACGAGAGAAACACACGCATCGACACCTCCGCAGTCCGCGCGAGCAGGGTTCAGCACAGAGTACCCGGAAAACGCTTCGTTCCAAAACAAATCCTGTGGGACGGTGGACGACACCCTCTCTGAGAAGGCCCGCCGCGCTCGGGAGTTCGCTCGGAGCCTCTTCGTCACTGCGGACATGGCCGCGGGGGAGGAGTTCACAGCGGAGAACGTGCGGTCGGTCCGCCCCGGCTTCGGCCTGGCCCCGAAGCACCTGCCCGAGGTCCTCGGTCGTCGCGCCGCCCGGGTCCTGACCGGGGGCACACCCCTCTCCTGGGACGACATCGCCTGAACAGTGCGTCCTGACTCCGGACACTATCGACTGGGATTTCTGTCTCGTATCTTCTCGAGGGTTGCGACATCGGCTTCGTCACGGCGTCGACCGGTCGACGCCTTGGACCTGACGAGGCTGTCCAGCCCCATCCAGTTCACCTCGAGGTCTCCGTATGGGGCACGGACCCGGTCGGCCCAGGCTTCGGGGAAATACACACCCGAGACGCCGAGGAGAATGTCGATCCGGTTCGGTTCGATACCGATCTGGAGGATCATCGTCGTCGCACGGTGGTCGAGCTGATCCGGGCTCCCGAACTCGGCGAGGGCCCTGTTGACCCGCAGGACGTTCCCGACCGAGGGTTCGACCCAGATGTCGAGGTCTTTGGTGTACCGGGGTTCGGCATGCAGCGAGTACGCGTAGCCGCCGATGATCAGGTAGCGGACCTCCTCCTGCTCCAGGAGGAGCAGGAGGTCGTGGAAATCGTCAGTGACTCGCATGGCCGATGTTGTGTCGATCCGCCCGAAGCTCCTCGAGGGCGTTGATCCTCTCCTCGGGGGTCCTGGCCTGCCAGAACCCAAGATCCCACGCCCGGGCTTCCTCGTAAGACCAGGCAATATTGGTCACGATGCGCCGAACCCGCTCCTTCCGGCGTCGCTCCATGTCTTTGTCCAACTGGGACATCTCTGACACCTCTTCACAGGAGGAAGTATAGCACACCGGTTCCCACGGGAAAGTGTCCTTTCATTTCCGGCGCGGATGACTCCTGGAACCTCGGGGGAGACGCCGGGGCTAAGTAGTCTCCGTCCATATTGCGCCAGGCCAAGCCTTGGCGAGGAGAATAGGATGATCCGAGATCCGCCTTGAAACCTCGTATTGGAACCCAGTGGGTAACCAATCCCACCCGGTAAAGCCTAACCGGCAGCCGGAAGCGAGT
>JBDRIT010000048.1:0-3208 GCA_043815665.1 Pseudomonadota bacterium | reverse complement strand
CCACGCACCGGCTTGCCCGCGCATTGACTCTCTCCCGTGGTGACCTCGGTATCGAGGCGGATGGCGCCTGACAGGTGCTCTGGAGCATGTGGCTGAATATTCAATCGATACGCACAGTTCGATGGATCCGCATCCCGTGGGCCAGAGGACATAGCCCCCGGGGACCTCCGGGAAGGGTGTGCAGTTGTCCATGAAGGTGCAGTTGTCCCCGTAGCAGCCCACCTGCGGGATGCCGCCGCCGACGAGCTCCACGGCGCCGCCGTCAGACGTGACCTTGTAGTTGGCCCCGCAGGAGTTGCAGCAGGGGTCCTCGGGCGGGCACCACGCGGTGGTGCACATCGCGTCGCCCATGATGACGACGCCCTCGAAGGCCACCGGGTCGCCGTCCAGGGGAACGGGATTCGCCAGGATGTCCTCCAGGACCAGACCCGCATAGAGCGGCGGGATGTCGCAGCTCGGTGTTGCGCAGTCCGCCGGGCAGGTGCATGCGTTCTCCGGGGACTTGCAGACCCCATCGCCGCACGCGGTGCACTTGAAGGCCCCGGCGCAGGGCATGCACTCTCCGGTCTGCGGATCCGGTGGGCCCCCGCAGCCGGTGGCAGTGAGGCCCTCGCAGCAGGGCAGCTCACCCGGATAGACCGCGCCGCTCCCGCCCTCGGGGATGCAGTCAGTGGGGGCGTCGCAGTACCCCTCGACGAAGGCTGCGCCGTCCTCGGGCCAGTCCATGATTTCGCCGTCCTTGCATGTGCAGGGATGCTCGCACCAGTACCCGACGATGTTCTCCTGGCCCTCACAGAAGATGTGCTCGTGCCACTCAGCGGTGAGGACACCATCCCCGCAGAACCCCATGAAGCCGCATTGGAAGTAGGGGATCTCGGCGCAGTCGGTGGAGTAGAGCGGTCCCTCGCAGGAGACGTCGGGGTATCCGTCGGGGATGTCCCATAGGTCGTAGGGGATGTCTTCCCAGGGGATGTCTTCCCAGGGGATGTCTTCGAGGGTGTCCGGTGGTGGGACCAGATCCTCCACGGCGTCCGGCGGCGGGACGGTGTCCTCCAGGGTGTCCTCGGGCGGTGGCTGCGTGTCCTCCAGGGTGTCCAGCGGTGCCGCGGTGTCCAGGGGTGCCGGGACGTCCGGCGTGGTGTCCGCGGGCGAGAGGATGTCCTCGCCGCCGCCGCCGCCGCCATCACCGTCACAGGCCAGGGGGATCGCTGCAAGGATGAACAGGGCAAGGGCACAGAGTGTTGCTCGTATCATCGGGTGCTCCTCGGGGTTTGGTTCGTTGGGGTCATTGTATTCTTTGGACGGGGCGGTGGGCAAGGGGAGGGGCGTACACGAGGGCGATACCTGAGAGGGTGTTGACAAATTCGCCTCCTGCTGCGGACAACGCCTTGACATCATTGACTTCGCCTCAGGGCACGAGCCGACCTCGACGGGCCACCAGCCCGCCCTCACCCGGCTCGAAACCCTTCGACTTGCCACTGATATCGATCCGATTGCCCTCGCGACGGAGTGAATTTGTCAACACCCTCTGAGGTCCCTCGGCTCCCGTCGGTCCTTCGGGATGACGTTCCCACGCGCACGCCGGGGACTGATCGTCGTTGCTCAGGCCTCGGCCAGGGTCTCCTGATCAACCACACGCCGCATCCAGACGAGGCCGACTGCGGCGCCGAGGATCGACGCGACCGCGGGAGCGGCGAAGAGGCCGGCGAGGCCGAACCAGGTGGAGCCCGCCCAAGACAGGGGCACCAGGAACAGGAACATCTGCATCAGGGTGACCGCGGACCCTGGCAGCGGCCGATTCAGCGCGTTCATCGCGGTCTTGGCCATGTTGACCATGCCCCGCAGGCCGTAGCTCAGGGGGACGAGCTGGAGGTAGAGCGCCAGGGGCTCCACCACCGCGGGGTCGTCGTTGAAGAGACCGGCCAGGGGCCGGGCCAGGAGGGAAAGCGTGATCATCGCACCTGCGCCCCAGAGGTTTGCGAACCGGAGGCTCAGGGAGACGCCTTCCCGAAGTCGCGTGGGTTGCCCGGCGCCCCAGTTCTGGCCCACGAAGGGCCCGAGCACCGCACCCAGGGCCATGATCGGGGTGAGCGCGAACATGTCGATGCGGGCGGCCACGCCGTAGGCTGCCACGGCCTCGTCGCCGTACCCGGAGACCAGGCGGGTGATGATGCCCGCCCCCACGGGGAGCACCAGGTTGGTCGCCGCGTTGGGCAGGCCCACGTAGAGGATGGCCTTCCACGACGCGGCGCCCTCCCGCCAGGACGGCCTCCGGAAGGTGAGCATCCGGTGCTTCCAGTGCAGGGCCCAGATGGCCACCGCCAGGGTGGTGGCCCGGGCGAAGAGGGTCGCGATGGCCGCGCCGGCGATGCCCAGCCGGGGGAAGGGGCCGAGGCCGAAGATCAGCAGCGGATCCAGGACCAGGTTCACCAGGACCGCGGTGGTCATGATGATCGCGGGGGTCTTGGTGTCCCCCAGGGCCCGGATCGCGTTGTTCCCCACCATGGGGACCACCACGAAGATCATCCCCGGGTACCAGATCTGCATGTACTCGATCACCAGGGGCCGGACCTCGGGGCCGGCCCCGAGGAGCCGGAAGACCGGCTCCATGGTCAGGAGGCCTGTGATGATGAGCGCGGCCACGATCACCAGCGCAAGGGTCAGGGAGTCCGTGGTGAGGCGCTGGACCCGGTAGCGATCCCCCTGGCCCATGGCCCGGGCCACCACCGTGGCCGCGCCGGTGCCCAGGCCGAAGGACAGCCCCATGACGACCATGGCCACCGGGAGGACGTATCCCATCGCGGCCAGCTCGTTGGGGCCGAGCTGCCCCACGAACCAGGTGTCCACCAGGCCGAAGGCGATCATCCCCAGGATGCCCACCAGCATCTGCGCGGACATCTTCACGAGGGTGGGGATGATGGGCCCGTCCGTGAGGGGCGTGCGTCTGTGTGACTCTCTCAAGGGCTCCCGCTGTGTCGACATCGGGCAAGTTAGGCCCCGGGGGGTGCGGAGTCAAACAGTGCGCTGGCGTCGGAGCAGGAAAGCCCTCCGGGTATGATCCAAGACAGTTGGTAGCGATACGCTCCCCGAGCCGACGGTCCGGAGTCAGACTCTGCCCGAGAGACATCCTTGAGATCGGGATGACGGGAGGGAGTTCCCTCGCTGCGCTTGGGATGACGGGAATGGGCCGTGCTTGATCCGTCGTCCC
>JBDRIT010000047.1:0-58691 GCA_043815665.1 Pseudomonadota bacterium | reverse complement strand
CCACGCACCGGCTTGCCCGCGCATTGACTCTCTCCCGTGGTGACCTCGGTATCGAGGCGGATGGCGCCTGACAGGTGCTCTGGAGCATGTGGCTGAATATTCAATCGATACGCACAGTTCGATGGATCCGCATCCCGTGGGGAGCACACCCCGAAGTGAGACCGCTTGGCAAACCTCTGGCGTTCTCATACAGTCGCTGCAGTGGTAGCCTGAACCGTGTATGAGGCAAGGAAACGACGTGGCCGAGAGTACCGTAACGCGACAGCCGGCACACTTGGAGAAAAAGGCCACAGCGACCCTGGTTCTCTGCTCCAGCCCCGGTATTCATGATAGTCAATGTATACACGAGATTACGGCAGAGGTCGTTCTGGGTCGCACCCCGGGGAACGGAGGCCTCGGCCTGAACGATCCAGCGCTATCCCGAGAGCACGCACGACTCAACTGGCATGCGCGGCACGGCCTTGCACAGCTCGAGGATCTGGGCAGCAAGAACGGCACCTTCGTGAACGGACGCCGAATAACACGCACGTTCCTGGAGGACGGGGACGTGCTCCGCGTCGGGGACTGCCTGCTGGTGTTCCGGCTCATCGGGGAAGAAGTGTCGGGGGGGGAGCCGTCGATCCCGACGCTGGTCGGACGGTCAGAGGTGATACGGGGCCTCAAACGGCGCCTCGCCTCGATCGCGCCGGGTTCCCTGCCGGTGCTGCTCACCGGAGAGCCCGGGACCGGGAAGGAGCTGGCCGCGCGGGCGCTTCATGACCTCTCCGGGCGGACCGGGCCCTTCCGCGCCCTGAACTGCGCGGCGATCCCCGAGGGGCTCTTCGAGAGCGTCTTCTTCGGACACCGCAAGGGCGCGTTCACCGGCGCTGAGCTGGACACCTTTGGGGTGCTGCGCGAGGCCAGGGGGGGGACCGCCTTCCTGGACGAGGTCGGCGAAATCCCCGGCACTGCGCAGCCGAAGCTCCTGCGCTTTCTTCAGGAGGGAGTTGTTCAGCCCGTGGGGGAAACCCGGGAGGTCCTCGTGGACACCCGGGTGGTCGCAGCGACCAACGCCGACCTGGCGTCGGCCGAGGTCGATGGGCGGTTCCGCAGCGATCTCCTGGCGCGCCTGGAGGGCGTGCCGATCCACCTGCCGCCCTTGCGGGAGCGCCGCGAGGACATCCCGCTCCTGCTGCGACACTTCGCCGGACGTGCGGGGTTCGAGCTCTCTTCGGTGGATCCCGACGCCATGGAGGCCCTGATGATCGCCCCCTGGCCCCGCAACGTCCGGGGTCTGGCGACCCTGGTCCAGCGCTGGACGGAGACCGAGTGGCGAGGTGGTGAGGCGCACCTGTCCCTCGACCTCGTTCCTTCGAACCTTTGCGACGCTGTCCGGACCCGCGAAGAGGCCGCCACCGCGCCCAGCCTGTCCCGTCAGCTACGCCCGAGCCGGGAGGAGCTGGAGGACGCCCTCCGCCGACATCACGGCGTGATCCAGGACGTCGCGGACGAGCTGGGCAAGGACCGGAAACAGATCTACCGCTGGATGGAGCGGTACGGGATCACGCGGGAGACCGACTCCGCCTGAAGGCGTCGCGCTGACTTCTCGCAGCAGCACATCGAGGTGCGCCCGCTTTCGTGGCGAAGCTCCCGGCTGCGCGCCCCGGATCGCTGCCTCCAGGCGGGCCCGGTCCGCCGCCTCGCCGTGGTCCCGGGCGAAGTCGCCCATGGGGACAGGAGGAAGAGAATACGGAACCATTACAGGAAGGCCACCTCGGTCAGGGGTGGTGGCGGGGTTGAGGTGGCCTTCCTTCTTTTTTTATGGCTCTTATTTCTTAGGCTTCGGCGAGGGGTGGGAGGCCTGAGAGGCGCCTTGGGGATCCGTCGACGTTATGGCCCCTGGAGTAGATTCCTCGGGGAGATGCACTCCGTGACCACGCGGACGTAGCTGCGGGCTGAAAGGACGGGGGGTCCCCACGCGCCGAACTGGCCCCCACCCCCGCCGAAGCCGGTGCGCTTGGCTGGAAACGACGAGACCACGCGAAATCCGAGTCCGGTCGTCCCGACTTCCGCTCCAAGAGCTTCGAAGGGTCTCCGACAAGCTCCCGGTTCAGTTCGGAGACCTGGACGATCCGAAGATTCAACGGAGCGGCATCGCCGCGCCGAGGCGCTTCATCAGGCCCACCATGCGGGGCAGCTCCGTGACGAAGTCCGCGCCGGCGTAGTGCCAGGTGAGGCGGCCGCCCTCGAAGTGGGCGTAGCCCATGACCAGGAATCGGCGCAGGTCCGCGAGGGGCGGCTCGTCCAGGTTCCGCAGGAAGCCGAAGGGTGCTGTCGGATTGTCGGGGACATCAGCCCATGGGGACAGGGGGGCGTCGCTGCCGGCTGAAGGATCCTACCGGCGACCGATGTAGCGCGACAGCCGCTCGGCGTAGGGATCGCCGGCGCGGATCAGGTCGAGGGTCTCCGGGAGGCTCCGCTGGGGTCGGTAGCCGAGCTCGCTCCTGGCACTGCGGTCGTCCACCAGGCAGGGGTAGCGCAGGAAGTCCAGCTCCGGCGAGGGCATGTCCGTGACGCCCATGGACCAGGCGCGCTTCATCAGGGCCTTGAGGAACGGGTAGGGCAGGGGCAGGCGGCGACGGCCGAGCTGCTGACAGAGGGCCGAGAGGGGCAGCTCACCGCCGCCGGCGATGTTGAACACCCCCCACACCGAACTTCCGGCGGCCAGGGCGAGGGCCTCCACCACGTCGTCCTCGTGGACCAGCTGCAGCACCGGGTCGAAGCCCAGGATCGTGGGGATCACGGGCATGGAGAGGTACAGGGACGGCCCGTTGCGGACCGAGCCGACGATGTGCGTCGGACGCAGGACCACGGTCTCCACGTCCGGCCGCTTCCAGAAGAAGGTCGACAGGAGCATGTCCACGGCCACGAGGCTCCCCATCTCGGAGAAGCGCTCACCGGCCATGAGGGGGGAGTCCTCGGTGAGGAACTGGGGGTTGTCGGGCCGCGCACCGTAGACGTTGGCGGTGGAGAGGAACACGACCTTCCGTACGTCGTGGCGGGCCGCGTAGTCCAGGAGGTGCTGGGTCCCGATGACGTTCCACGAGTGCAGCTCGTGCTGGGCCTGCCGGAAGTCGTGCATGATGTTGAGGTGGATCAGGACGTCGATCTTGCGGTTTCGGAAGAGCCGCTCGCACTTCTTCCGGCGGATGTCCACCTGGAAGACCTCGATGTCCTTGGGTTTGCGCACCATGGGTCGGCGATCGAGGCCCAGCACCTCGTGATCCAGGTGGAGGCGCTGCGCCAGGAGGCGGCCGAGACGGCCCGAGATCCCTGTGACGACGATCCGCGCCATCCTACCACCTGCCGAAGAGCTTGCCGCGGCGGGCGAGGCCCTCGTCCAGCATGCGCTGGATCACGGCCTTCACCTCGTCCACCTTGGCATCGATGATCTCGTCCTCCTCGTCGGGATGCCCCCGGAACATCAGGGGCTCGCCGAACTCCACGCGGATCTTGAGCGGGTAGGGCAGGAGGCCGAGGGGGAGGAGCCATGGGAAGGTCGGGGTGATCGGGAACGAGGGTGCGCCGAAGAGCTTCGCGAGGAAGCGCGAGTTGTGGAGCGCGGGGACCGCGTCCTCGAGGCCCAGGGTCGCCACCGGGACGATGGGCGTCTTCGTCTCCAGGGCCAGGCGCATGAAGCCGTTGCCGAAGTCCTGGAGGCGGTACCTGTCGTGCCAGGTCTTGCTGATCCCCCTCACGCCCTCGGGGAAGACCAGGATCGCCTCCTCCTGCTCCAGGAGGTAGCGGCTGTTGGCCGGGTCTCCCAGGACCTGGCCGCACCGGGCCATGAAGGTGCTCACGAAGGGCAGGGTCGGGACCCAGCGCTCGACCATGGACCGCAGGATCCGGGGCGGGTCCGCGTCCAGGGCCACCGCGGCGCCCACCATCATCCCGTCGATGGGGATCTGCCCGCCGTGGTTCCCGACGAACATCACCCGTCCCTGGGGGATGCAGTGGATCCCCCGGGCTTCGACCCGGAAGTAGACCCGGTAGAGGAAGCGAATGAGGGGGATGACCTTCCGGATGAACGCGGGGCTCATGCCGAAGGAGTCGTAGCCGTACTCGTTGAGGTTGTGGGCTGCGGCGCGGGCGACCCGCTCCTCCCAGTCCGTGTCCCCCCACTCCCCGAACCAGCCCCCGACCTCGTCCAGCCAGAGGTCCAGATCCTTGGAGTGTCCGGGCTCCTCCGTGCGGATCGGATCAGTCATGGTCCTTCTCGAGGCGCCCCAGGCGCTCCTCGAGCCCAGCGATGCGCTCCTCCAGCGCCACCCGCCAGTGGGAGCTGTGGGCCTCGGCGCCCAGGCCACCGACGAGCTGCTTGAAGCCCTCGTCCACGACCTTGGCGAAGTCCTCGTAAGCCCGGGTGGTGCTCTCGGCCAGCTCCCGCACCAGCGGGCGCGCGTCGCCGCGCTCCATGAGGTAGCCCAGCGCGCGCTCGGCCTCCTCCCGGATGCTGTTGACCCGCCGCTCCGCGTCCGCGCGCAGCTGGGACACGGTCCGCTCGGTCTCGTCCTTCAGGCTGGCCACCGGGGTCGCGATCTTCTTGTGGAAGAGCTTCCCGGAGCTCCGGATGATCCCCTTCAGGGTGCCCAGGGGAAGGAAGTTCTTCTTCTTCTTCTCCTGCTCGTAGACGATCTGGGCGAGGGTGACCGAGGTGATGTCCTCCTTGGTCCGGTTGTCGATGATCTGGACCTCGTCGCCCTCCTGTACGAAGCGCGCAACCTCGTCCAGGGTGACGTAGTGGCTCTCGGTCATATCGTAGAGCTTGCGGTTGCTGTAGCGCTTGATCTTTCTGAGCGTCGACGTCGCCATCACTGGTTCTCCTCGTCTGCCGTCCCCGCCTGGAGGCTGAGCTCCATGGTCAGCTCCTCGATCCGGGCCTTTTCACGTGATTCCTTCCCGTAGGTGACCCGACGGGCGAGCGCCGACACCATGCGGAGCTCAACCAGCCGACCCGTATCCGCCTCCATCAAGGCGACCTTCCGGACCCGCCCCCGGCCTTCCACCGTGCCACGAATCTCCTTGCGGTCCACCCAGCCTTCCTCCTCGAGCTTCCCCTCGATCTCCACCATCGCGCAGCGGACGCCGCTCCGGTCCACGGTCCCGCGGTAGGTGCCCGCCAGGCTCCAGCGGACGATGTTCCGGCTCTTCTCCCGCTCCACGGGCAGCTCCCCCGCGTCAACCCAGGAGGTCCCCGGGGACGCGGCGTCGGGAGGGAGGGTCACCTGCAGATCCCGGACGAGCTGGTGGAACAGGTCCTCCATCCCCCGGGGGAGGTTCGAGGCCTTGGCGACCTCCAGCTCCTGGATGCGTCCCCGCTCGTCCATGGCCAGGTGGACCTCGACCCGCTCCAGGGTGGGTGCGAAGGACGCCATCTGTGGCGGCGTCGGCGTTGGCTCACCGTCAGGGCCCAGGGGCGTGAAGGTCACGTCCTGGATCCGCAGCATCAGCCGCGTGAGGCCCGCATCACGGGAGATCACCTCGCGCACCAGGGTGAACTCCTGGCGCACCCGGTGCTCCATCGGTGCCCGGCCCGGGACCTCGCTGTGGGCCGTCTGGATCAGGCGGACCCGGTACTCCTCGCGGTCCTTGAAGCCGACGCCCGTGGCCCAGGCTTCGCCTCCGGCCTCCGGTTGCAGGTCCCCCATGGGGCCGAAGTCCGGCAGGGCCGGGACCTCCAGGTCGGGGGCGGCCTTCTCCCCGTCGTCGGTCTCGTCCACGGCGTCGCCCCCGCGGCACGCGCCGAGGACCAGCATGAGGACGACGATCCACCGAGCCGTGGCAGGGTGCGTCATGGGCATCCGTTCTCCGCCGAATGAAATCTTCGGCCAGACTTTGCCCCATCGACCTTGTGCTGTCAATCGGATCTGATGCGTCGCGGCATGGGGCAAGGGGATCGAAAGCTGAGATCCGACTACCGACTTCCCCGAAACGGTGCTAATTTCCATCCGGGAGGTGCCCCGTGCTACGTCAGCTCCATGTCCGCGACATCGCGATCATCGACTCCCTGGACCTCGACCTCGGCGGTGGGCTCACGGTGATCACCGGGGAGACCGGCGCCGGGAAGTCCTTGCTCCTTGGGGCCGTGGGCCTCTTGCTGGGACAGCGCGCCGGGCCCGATCGTGTCCGCGCCGGCGCCGCCCGGGGCATGGTGGAGGGGCTCTTCGATCTCGCGGACCACCCGGATCCGGCGACCCTTCGGGCGACCCTGGGACTGGATGACGCGGACGAGGACCTCGCCGTGTCCCGGATCCTCGACGTGGCGGGTCCACGGAAGCGCGACACCGTGCGCATCGGCGGGATGGTCTCCAGCCTCGCCGCGCTGCGGATCGCGGCCCGGGACCTGGTGGACGTGGCCTCTCAGCACGAGCAGGTCCACCTCCTCGACGAGGCGCGCCACCTGGCCTACCTGGACACCTTTGCGAGCGCGGCGGGGCTCCGGGACGCCTGCGCGGCCGCGGTGCGCGGCTGGCGCGCCGCGGCCTCTGCACGCCAGGCCCTGGAGGGCCAGGCGGCCCGCAGGCAGGAGCGTCTGACCTTCCTCTCCGGGGCCCTGGAGGAGGTGGACGAGGGGGCCTGGACCCACGGCGAGGAGGCGCGCCTGCGGGAAGAGGTGATCGCCCTCTCCCATGCGGTAGAGCTGCAGGCGGCCCTGCTGGGGGCCTATGACCGCCTCTACGAGGGCGACCCCGACGTGGTCTCGGAGCTGGGCCGCGTCCAGCAGGGCCTGACCGCGGTGCGTCGCTGGGCGCCCCGCCTCGATCCCATCGTCGAGCGCCTCGACGCCGCACGCATCGAGCTGGAGGAGGCCGCGTTCGAGCTGCGGGACGAGGCCGGGCGCTCGGAGCCCGATCCTGCCCGCCTGGATCAACTCCAGGGACGCCTGGCCAACGCGGAGCGCCTCTGCCGACGCTACGGTGCGGAGGATCTCGAGGATCTCCTCGCGCGGGCCGCGGCGTGGCGGGAGGAGCGGGACCGCCTGGAGGATCTGGACCACGAGATCGGGAAGGTCCGCGCCGCGGAGGAGACGGCCCGGGCAGCGGCCCTCGCCCGGGCCGAGGCCCTCCACGCCCGGCGGGCCGAGGCGGCGACCCGCCTGGACGCGGCCACGGTGGACGTCCTCGCCCGCCTCGCGATGGAGAAGGCGACCTTCCACACCGTGGTGGAGTTCGGCGGGGCCGGGACCCTGGACGAGGGCGGCGCGGACCGGGTCCGGTTCACCCTCTCCGCCAACCCCGGAGAGCCCCCGAGGCCCCTGGCCGCGGTGGCCTCTGGCGGGGAGCTCTCGAGGGTCCTCCTGGCCCTCAAGGCCGCGCTGGCCGATGCGTACCCGGTGCCGATCTACGTCTTCGACGAGGTGGACGCGGGGATCGGGGGCCGCACGGGCCTCGAGGTCGGTCGCATGCTCGCCGCGCTGGGGGAGCGGGCCCAGGTCCTCTGCGTCTCCCACCTGGCCCAGATCGCCGCGTACGCGGACACCCACCTGGTGATCGCCAAGGACGTGGACGGCGACCGGGCGCGGGTCTCGGTCTCCGAGGTCATCGGCCCGGACCGCATCGCCGAGCTGGCGCGGATGCAGGGCGGAGAGCCGGGCTCAAAGAAGGCCCTCGCTGCGGCGCGGGAGCTCCTCGGCAAAGCAGCCACGGAGCGCAAGTCCTCGGCGTAGCTTCGCCATCTGAAACATCCGCCCCGACTCCCCTCTTCTGTGGGAGGGGCTTCAGCCCCGACTCCCCTCTTCTGTGGGAGGGGCTTCAGCCCCGACTCCCCTCTTCTGTGGGAGGGGCTTCAGCCCCGACTCCCCTGTGGGAGGGGCTTCAGCCCCGACTCCCCTGTGGGAGGGGCTTCAGCCCCGACAAGAGGCGGGGCATTCGCCCCGCCGTCGGCCCTGAAGGGCCTCCCACAAAAGAAACGTGGACGCAGCCCGAGGGCAGCGAGCAGGCCCCTGGCCGAACCTACCCCTTCCCCAGCTCCACCCGCACCAGTGCCCCCCGGGTTCCCGGATGTCCCAGGAGCACCGCCGCGCCCAGGAACGTCGCGAACCACAACGTGCAGAGCCTGACCAGCAAGGTCGCGGCCACCGCGACGGGGAGGGTGGTCATGCCCAGGACCTTGGTGAGGAGGAGGACCATGCTCCCCTCGGTGGCTACCAGACCCCCCGGGAGCATGGACACCGCGCCGGCCACGGTGCCCAGCGCGTAGACGAAGGTCGCCTGGAGGAGGGGCGCGTCCGCGACGCCGAGGCCCCGGAGGATCAGCCAGAAGGCTACGCACTCCAGGGACCACGCGGCCGCGGAGAGGAGGGTGGCCCAGAGCATGGGGCCGACGGCCAGGAGCGCGGCCATGTTCCCGAAGGCCTCCCCGAGGGGCCCGGCCATCTTTCGGACCCCCGGGGTCCGGGCCACGCCCCAGAGGACCCCCCGGGTGAAGGGCGGGTAGAGGACGCCGAGGACCACCAGCCCGCACATCGCGGTGGCCAGGAGGAGGACGTCCCAGCCGTACCCCAACACCCACACCCCGCCGGTGATCATCACCACCAGGGACAGGAGGTCCGTGAGGCGCTCCCCGAGGACCACCGGCGCGGTGGTGGCCACGGGGACCCCCTCGAGGTCCCGCAGCAGCAGGGCCTTGAGCAGCTCGCCGAGCTTCCCCGGGGTCATGGACATGGAGAGGCCGGCGAAGAAGACTGCGGCGGACCGGCCCCGGGGTACCCGCTGTCCCAGGAGGCGAAGGAAAAAATTCCACTTGGCCATGCGCAGGAGGTAGTTGGAGACCGCCAGCCCCAGGGCCGCCGCGACCCAGCCGGGGTGGATGCGCCGCAGCACCTCCAGGATCTCCGAGGCGTCCGCGAAGAACGCGAAGCCCGCCACCACAATGGCCCCGAAGACCAGCGCGGCCACCAGGGGCCGAAGCGCGTTTTTCATCAGGTCATCACCGCGACCTCGGCGGTCGCGTCGGCGGTGGTCCTCCGCCAGGCGGCGTAGAGCGCGTCCACCCGCTCCCCCAGCACCGGGTGCCGGAGGGCCGGGTCCAGGTCCGCCAAGGGGGCGAGGACGAAGCCCCGCTGGTGGAAGCGGGGATGCGGCACATGGAGGTCGGGGGCGTCGATCACCCGGTCCCCGTGGAGGAGGAGGTCCAGGTCCAGGGTCCGCGGCCCCCACCGGGTCGCCCGCACCCGCCCGAAGTCCGCCTCGATGGCGTGGAGCCGGGAGAGGAGGTCGACGGGGGCGAGGTCCGTGTCGAAGGAGATGGCCGCGTTGACGTAGTCGGGCTGGTCCTGGGGGCCCACGGGCTGGGTCCGGTACAGCCGCGAGCGGCGGTGTCCTTGGGTGCCCTCGAGGCCCTCGAGGGCGGTGAGCGCCGCCTCGACAGTCCTCGCAGGGGTCCCGAGGTTCGCGCCGATTCCGATGTAGACCCGCTCCATGCGGGGGATTGTGGGGGCGCGCCGGGCGGGAAGTCAAGGGGAGGCTTGCGTCCTCCTGTCCCCGCGGCTAAAGTGGCGCGTCAGCGAGGTGACCCCATGTCCAACAGCCTGGCGGATCAGATCCTGGCCGCAGGCGTGGTCGGTGCGGGCGGGGCCGGGTTCCCGACCCACGTGAAGGCCACCAGCCGGGTCGATACGGTCGTCGTGAACGGCGCGGAGTGCGAGCCCCTGATCTACTCGGATCAGGTGGTGATGCGCCTCTTCGCGCGGGAGACCCTCGCGGGGCTCAAGCAGATGATGGACGCGGTGGGGGCCACCCGGGGGATCTACGCGCTCAAGGCGGAGTACGCGGACGTCCTTGAGGTCCTGACTCCCGAGGCGGCCCGCTACCCCGACGTGGAGATCCAGCTCCTCCAGAGCGTCTACCCCAGCGGCGACGAGCAGATCCTGGCCTACGAGTGCACCGGCCGCATCGTCCCCGAGGGGGGCATTCCCCTGGACGTGGGGGTGGTGGTGGACAACGTGGAGACCCTCCTCAACGTCCACCGGGCCACCCTGGGGCGGCCCGTGACCCACCGCACGGTCACGGTGAACGGCGAGGTCCGCCACCCCGCGGTCTTCCGGCTCCCCGTGGGCACCTCCTACCGGGACGCGGTCGCGGCCGCGGGCGGCACCGACCTCCCGGATGAAAACATCGCGGTGATCGACGGCGGGCCCATGATGGGCATGATCCGGTTCGGCCTCGACCACCCCATGCGCAAGACCACCGGCGCGCTGATCATCGTCCCGAAGGATCACGAGTTCATCGTCCGGCGCACCATGCCCCGCGCGACGGAGACCCGGATCACCGTTGCGGCCTGCTGTCAGTGCCGGGAGTGCACCGACCTCTGTCCCCGGTGGCTCCTGGGCCACGACCTGGAGCCCCACAAGGTCATGCGGGCCATCGTCACCCGCAGCCAGGTCCCGTCCCAGATCACCCAGGCCCACATCTGCTGTCTCTGCGGGGTCTGCGAGATCGTCGCCTGCCCACTGGGGCTCTCCCCCCGCAACGTCTTCGCGATGGTGCGGGAGCAGCTGCGGGAGCAGAAGGTTCCCAACCCGCACCATCGGAAGCCCGAGCGGGTACGGGACTCCTACGAGTACACGAAGATCCCCAAGATGCGGGCCCTGGCCCGCACGGGGCTGTTGGGATACTACGCGCACCTCCACGAGGCGGAGCCTGCGGTCCCCGTGCGCCGGGTGCGGCTCCTCACGGGCCAGCACATCGGGGCGCCCGCGGTGCCCGTGGTGGTGGTGGGGGACCGGGTGAATGAGGGGGACCTCGTGGCCGCGGCGCGGGAGGGCGCGCTGAGCGCGAACCTCCACGCGAGCATCTCGGGGACCGTCTCGGTGGTGGGCCCCGACGTGATCGAGATCCAAGGGTGAGTGGGGTGATCCGATGAAAGAACCGGCCATCGGCGTGATCGAGCTCAACAGCCTGGCCCGGGGGGCGGTGGTCACCGACGTGATGATCAAGCGCGCCCCGGTGCGGGTCATGGAGTCCCACCCCATCTGTCCCGGGAAGTTCCTGATCATGGTCGCCGGGATGGTGGACGACGTGAAGGAGGCCATGGCGGCCGGCCAGCACTACGGCGGCTACACCATGACCGACGCGGTGATCATCGAGAACCTCCACCCCCAGATCCTCCCGGGGATCCAGGGGGCCACCCCGGTGCCGGAGATCCGGTCCGTGGGGATCCTGGAGACCTTCGCCTCCCCGGCGTGCATCGTCGCCGCGGACGCTGCGTGCAAGGCGGCTGGGGTCAACATCATCGAGATCCGCCTGGCCAACGGCCTCGGCGGCAAGGCCTTCTTCACCCTCACCGGCGCGCTCCACGACGTGGAGGCGGCCATCGAGGCCGCCGTCGCAGCGGTGGAGTCGGGCCTCCTCCTCCGCACGGAGATCATCCCGGCCCCCCATGAGCAGCTGATCCCGACGCTCTACTGATCCCGTAACCTCCGACGGGCTCTCGGGCTCCACCGAGGCCTGGAGGCGCGCATGTACAGCTTCGAGGAGCACTGGCACAACTGGGGACGGGCGACGGTCCTCGTCCTGGTCGCCGCGGCTCTGGCTGCGCTCTGGTTCCTCGGGGACCTGGAGGAGCCGGTCTTCGCGCTGGTGGCTCTGGGGACCACGCTGTCCGCGCTCCTCTCCCTCATGGTGGTCTCGTGCCTCGTGAACCTGACCTCCCTGGGTCTGCGGGTCCTGTCGGTGCTCTTCGCTGGCGCCGTGGTCGCGGGGGGGCTGGCCCTGGTGGTGGACCCCGTCCTCCCCGCGGCTCCCCTGGTGGAGCGGCCCCTGGCCCACGTCGGGGCCCGCCTCACCTGGGTCGCGGGCGGCCGCGCCGGCCAGGCGGTCCTGGTGCGGGTCAAGGGCTCGCCGGGGATGCGACAGGACGGGAAGGACAAGCGCCTGGAGATCCAGATCGAGGCCCTGCGGGGACCGGTCTTCGATGTCCTCTCCCTGGCGCTGTATCGGGAAGGGCCGCCGACGCTCTCTGCCGCGGGCGGAGGGGGCGGCGGGGGTGGGAAGGGGGCGTCCCGGACCGACGCGGTGCGGGAGACCGTCCTGCCGTCCGCGGGGGACGTGACCCTGGTCCTCACGGAGGTGACGCCCGAGGCCTTCGCACCCCTCACCGTGTCGGTGCATCCCGTGCGGGTGCCCCCCTCCACCCGTGCGGTGATCGCCTGGGGCCTCCTGGCGATCTCCCTCCTCCTGGGCGCGCTCGCCGCGCGGGACGGGGTCCCCAGCTTCTTCCCCGTCGCGGGGGCCGCCGGAGTGGTGTTCCTCTACATCTCCGCCGGGAACCTGGGCCCGTCCGCGGTCCTGGCCCCCCTGGGCGGCGCGCTCCTGGTGAGCGCGGCCGTCGGCGGGGTGGCGGGCCTCCTGATCAACGCCCTCCTGGACCGGCTCCTGGGCCCCCCTCCCACCGGTCTGGACTGACCCTCCCGCAGCGCCCTCCCTTGCACCAGCGGGGCCCCGGTGGTAGCTTGTTGGCTCTCGAGAAGCTGGCCCCAGAGGGGCCAACCGGAGGACAGCGATGCAGCGAACCGGACGGATGGGCCCGAGGATCATTCCTGCGCTCCTGCTCCTCGCCGCATGCACCGGCGGAGGCGGCGGGGCGGTGGAGACCGACGCACCGGAGAGGGACGCGACGCCGGACGGCGGCGCGGACCTGGGGGAAGGGGACTTCATCATCGGGACCCCCGACGTGGCGCTGGACCTCTCGACTTCCGACGCGGCGCCGGACCTCTTCATCCCGGACCTCCTGCCCGACGGCGGGACCTGGGAGCCGACGCCCTGCCAGTCCAACGACGACTGCGATGACGGGTTCTGCCTCCAGGTGGACCCGGGCAGCGGGGAGTTCTACTGCGCGCCTACCTGCATCGAGGAGTGCCCGGCGGACTGGGTCTGCAAGATGGTCCAGGTGGGCGGGCCGGATCCCGTGTCCGTGTGTCTGCCGCCGGGTGGGGCCCTCTGCCGGGTCTGTCAGGACCACGCGGACTGCCTCCTCGTCGGTTCCCTCTGCGTGATGGGCGGCGGGGTCTTCGGCGCCTGCGGGGTGGTGTGTGACCCCGACGACGCTGCCTGCCCGGCGGGCACGGGGTGCCTCCTGGTGGAGGAGGACGGCGAGGCCGTCGGCTGGCAATGTCTCCCCGAGGCCGGTGGCTGCTGCGCGGCGGGGAAGCTCGTGGGTTGCGACGACGGGAACCCCTGCACCGCGGAGAGCTGCGACCTGTCCCTGGGGTGTGCGCACGAGCCAGCGGAGGGACCCTGCGAGGGCCCGGACCCCTGCCAGAGCTGGACGTGTGCGGGCGGCGAGTGTGTCGGCACCCCGATCGAGGAGGACGGCACCCTCAACGGGGTGGACGACGACTGCGACGGCCTCACCGACGAGGACGCGTACAAATATCTCCAGGTGTCGGCCCAGTTTTGTGGCGGCGCTGTCTACACCGGCGGCGGCGGCATGACCCTGCGCGCGTCCCTGGGAGATCCGAGCCTCGAGGGCCACGTTGCCCAGGGCGCGGACGGCACGACTTTGATCCTTGGATTCACGGCCCTTCACGGGCTCGACTGGTGAGGTGAGACCATGACCACGCGAACCACCGGACTCCTGGCCGCCCTCCTCCTCTCCCTGGCGACCGTCCCCGCCGCGGCCCAGACCGTCCCCAAGACCCTGCACCTCCAGGGGGCTCTGACCGACGCGGACGGCGCGCCGGCCTCCGGCGAGTGGATCGTCACCGTGCGTCTCTTCGACGTGGAGGGCGGCCAGATCCCCTTCCACGAGGAGACCCTCACCGTGGAGCCCGTGAACGGGGTCTTCGGGGTGACCCTGGGCACGAACCCCGGCGACCCCCTGCCCGTGGAAGACTTCGAGGACGGGGAGGTCTGGGTGGCCTTCGTGGTGAGCGGTGGGGACGGCCCCCAGGAGCTCTCCCCACGCCTCCGGGTCACCAGCACCCCCTACTCCCTGCGGGCCGGGGCTGCGGCCGCCGCGGGGCAAGCGGACAACGCCCTCTCCCTGGGGGGCGTGGGTGCGGGGAGCTACGTCACCCTGAGCCAGCTGCCGGATCTCTGTGTGACCTCCGAGGGCCTGCCCGGCGCGCTGGATGACCTGGGCTATACCCCCGGGGCGGGATACAGCGACGCGGACGTGCTCGCCTTCCTGGGAGAGAATGGCTACTCGCCGTGCGCCTGCTATGGCGACGCGGAGGTGCAGATCTACCTGGATCTCGTGGGCTACACCCCCGGCGCCGGGTACTCCGATGCGGACGCCCAGGCCTGGCTGGATCTCCAGGGCTACGTCCCGGGGCCCCACTACGGCGACGCGGACGTACAGGCCTGGCTGGATCTCATGGGGTACACCCCGGGGCTCGGATACTCCGACGGGGACGTTGCCGCCTGGCTCGAGGAGCAGGGCTATCCCGGTCCAGAGGCCACCCTCCTCGTCGACGGGTCCCGCCCCCTGGCGGGGGACTGGGACGTGGCGGGGAGGCAGCTCCTGAACCTGGTGGTGCACAACGCGGCCTCGGACGCCGCCCCCGCCGCCCCCAACCCGGGGCAGCTGTGGTTCGACACGACGACGTCGCAGCTCAAGTTCTACACCGGCGCCGCGTGGCTGTCCGTGGGGACGGGCTCCGTGGCCGGCGACCTCACCTGCGAGGGCTGCGTGGATCCCGGGGACGTGTCCTTCGATTGGGCCCTCGCCGACGCGCCCGGGGGCGCGGCGCTCAGCGCCAAGAGCCTCACCTGCGACGGCTGCGTGGTGGCGAGCCACCTGACGGTGCCCTACGCGGCGTCCGTGTCCAAGGCGGGCCCCGCGGCGGACCTGGCCTGTGACAGCTGCGTCGACGAGACCGAGGCGGCGTTCAGCTGGGCGGCCGCCGTGGCCCCCGGTGGGGTGGCCCTGGCCGCGCTGGAGGCGGTGAACGCGGACACGGTGGACGGGGTCCATTCGGTGGACTTCGAGCCCGCGGGGGCGATGGCCGCGCATGCGGCGACGCCGCACCTCTCCGAGGCGGAGCACCAGGCCCTCACCGACGGCGGCGAGACAGCGCTCCACACCCACGTCTCCACGGGCGCCGTCGCGGCCCCACCCCGGGTCCGCATGGCCCGGGACGGCGTGAACCTGCCCCCCGGGGGCACCACCCGGGAGCGGGTCCACGTATTCAGCGCCGTCGCGCCCAAGGTCTACCTCTACGTCTACGGCGAGACCTACTCCAACATGGTCCTGGCGAATCACACCCACGGCAGCCACAACCACACCTTCTCCAATAGCTACGCTGCGTACAACCCGGCGAGCTACCGCTGCGGCGCGGACTACTGCAACGGGACCCAGACGATCACCGTGAACACCCAGGTCGTGGGCACCGGCAGCTACCCCCTCACCGCCGTCACCGCATCGGCCACCCCCAAGGGGGTGCAGATCTGGGTGGACGATGCGGACCGGACCGCGGCCATCGGGGACCAGCAGGGCGTCGGCGCCCCCGGGTGGACCGGCACGGGTTGGGGCTCCGGCGCCCCCTGGGAGACCGGTCGCCTGGACCTCTCCAACGTGATGGACTGGGGCGTGGGCGAGCACGTCATCGAGTTCAAGGAGACCGGGAACGCAGGAGGCCGGCTCAGCTACAACCTCTACGTGGTGCACCCGGCGGGGGCGTCCCAGCCCCTGGCCAACGACACCTGCGCCGGGGCCCAGGCCCTTGAGTTCACCGGCGGGGTGGCGGTGGTGAAGTCCACCACCGAGGACATGCTCGGGGAGACAAAGGCCCAGGACGACCTCGCCCCGGCGGCCTGCGGCGGTACGGGGGGTGGCGACGTGGTCTACGCGGCCACGATCACCGAGCGCATCACGATCCACGCAGCGGTGGCCGCGCCCTTCGCGACGCGCCTCTACGTCCTGGACGCACCCTGTGGCGATCAGGTGGTCCTGGCCTGCGGGACCACCGACGTGACCACCCCGGAGCTCGATCCGGGGACCTACTATGTGGTGGTGGACGCGGACGCCTCCGGGGAGACCGGGGACTTCACCCTCACCGTGGAGTTGGAGGCCTCGCCCCTGCCCGCGAACGACACCTGCGCGACCGCGGCGGCCATCGCCGCCGGGCCGGTGCCCGTGGTGGTCAACGGCACCACCCAGTGGGGCCTGGACCAGACCAGCGGTACCTGCGGCGGCGACGGCGCGGCGGACGTGGTCTACTCCTTCGAGGCCACGGACGTGAACGACGACCTCGTCGCCACCATCAACGCGCCCTTCGCCTCGGTCCTGGTCCTGAGGGCCCAGAGCTGCGAGGCGGGCTTCCAGCTCTCCTGCTCCACCAACGGCGCCCTCAACATCCCCGGCCTGGCGCCGGGTGTCTACTACCTCCACGTGGATGGAGCGAGCGCCGTCGACGAGGGCGACTTCGCGTTGAGCGTGACGCTGAACTAGACGACCTCAGAACAAGGGGGACGGTTCCGGTCACTTTCACTTTCTCAGAACAAGGGGGACGGTTCCGGTCACTTTCACTTTCTCAGGATTCCATCCAGCGCGGCGCGCCAGTCACGAATCCTCCGTTGGGCCTCAGCTTCATCGTTGTCCAGGGTCCGCTTCAGCAGACACGAGACCGCATTGGTCCGTGTTTCAAGAATGATGGCAACCTCTCGATGAGTGAGGCCGGAATACTCAACCAACGCCCAAGCCAGCATCCGGCGACCTGGGTTGCCGCCGCGGCCCCACATGGCTTTGACAACGATTTCAAGTGGTTGTCCAGTTGCCGTGACCACTGCATCGACCACGGTCTCTGGCGGGATCCGATCCCTGTCGACCTTCGTGCTGAAAGCTTCGGCGTGGTGCGATAGCGACACGAGCGTGCCCCTCTCGAAATCAAAGCTGCTCTCCGCTTCGCTTAAGGCTCCTTCCAGAACCTCCCTCGTGAAAGTTACCAGGTCTTCAGCGGTGGGGAAGTAGGCGCGAACCTGGTTCATGGTCAACCAGGACGGCTTCGGAGCAGCTTCAACATAGGCACGATAGCTACTCCAGGGATGGTCCTCTGGCCGATCGCACAGCATGGCCTTGACTGGATTCAGGTGGATATACGCGACCAGCTGTTTCAGGTACTCGTCAGAGTCGACGATGACGTTCGTGTAGCGGTCTCGAAACAGCGGCCCGTCCCAGCCATATCGCCGGTTCAGTCTGAGTGAGTAGGTGCCGTTCAGGTGCTTCATTGCTCGGTATGCTTGTCCGTGTGGGCTGTAGGCAAGGAGATGATAGTGGTTGGTCATCAGGCAGTAGGCATGAACCTCCAAGCCCGTACGCTCACAAGCTTGGGACAGGCACCGAAGAAAGAGGCGCCGGTGGGAGTCCTCTCGGAAGATCGGCTCGCGCCGGGCTCCGCGGTGCATCAGGTGGTGCCAGCACCCCGGATAATCAAGTCGTGGTTTACGTGCCATCGATACTGTATTCGAAGCAGCGTCGATTTTTGGAAGCGCCAAGGTGAAGATTGTTCCAGGTGAAAAAGTGAAAGTGACCGGAACCGTCCCCTTTGCGATGCACTCGGATCGGGAGACCGTGGTGCTGCGGCTGGTCGCCCGGGGCAAGACCAGCCCGGAGATCGCCTCGATCCTGGGGATCAGCGCCAAGACCGTCGAGAACCACCGCCAGAACCTCAAGGACAAGCTGGACATCCACGATGTTGCGGGCTTGACGCTGTACGCGTTGAGAACCGGGCTGATCGTACCCGACTAGGAGAGGCCTCAGGGGACGGTCCCGGTCACTCTCTCTCCCATCCTGGGAATGAGTGGCGCTACTCCGTCGGCACCTCGGCCATGGGGATGCCCAGCGCGGCGGCGACGCCCTCGCCGTAGGCCGGGTCCGCCTTCAGGCAGTTCCCGATGTGGCGGACCTTGATCTCCTTCGGGGCGTCCCCCATGGCCCGGGCGGTGTTCCCGAAGAGGGCTTCCTGCTGTCCGGGGTTCATCATCCGGAACAGCGCACCGGCCTGGGAATAGTAGTCATCGTCATCCGCCCGGTGGCTCCAGTGGTCTGCCGCGCCGTCCAGGGCGAGGGGCGGCTCCTTGACCTCGGGCTGCTCCTGCCACTCGCCGTAGCTGTTGGGCTCGTAGCCGAGGGTGCCGCCGTAGTTGTCGTCCACCCGCATCGCGCCGTCCCGGTGGTAGCCGTGGACCGGGCAGCGAGCCCGGTTGACCGGGATCATGTTGTGGTTGACCCCGAGGCGGTACCGCTGCGCGTCGCCGTACGAGAACAGCCGGCCCTGGAGCATCTTGTCCGGGGAGAAGCCGATTCCCTGCACGATGTTGGCGGGGTTGAACGCGGCCTGCTCGACCTCGGCGAAGTAGTTCTCGGGGTTCCGGTTCAGCTCGAGGACGCCCACGTCGATGAGCGGGTAGTCGGAGTGCGGCCAGACCTTGGTGAGGTCGAAGGGGTTGAAGGGAAAGTCCGCGGCCGCCGCCTCGGGGACCACCTGGATCTTCATGTTCCAGCGCGGGAAGTCCCCCTTCCCGATGCTGTCGAACAGGTCCCGCTGGTGGCTCTCCCGGTCCCTGCCGACGATCGCCTCGGCCACCGCGTCGGTCAGGTTCTTGATCCCCTGCTGGGTCTTCAGGTGGAACTTCACCCAGAAGCGCTCGCCCGCGGCATTCAGCAGGCTGTAGGTGTGGCTCCCGTACCCGTTCATATGGCGGTAGGAGTACGGGATGCCCCGGTCGCTCATGGTGATGGTGACCTGGTGCAGGGCCTCCGGGAGGTTCGTCCAGAAGTCCCAGTTGTTGCGGGCGCTGCGCAGGTTGGTCTTCGGGTCCCGCTTCACCGCGTGGTTGAGGTCCGGGAACTTGAGCGGGTCCTTCAGGAAGAACACCGGCGTGTTGTTGCCCACCAGATCCCAGTTGCCCTCCTCGGTGTAGAACTTGATGGCGAAGCCGCGGATGTCCCGCTCCGCGTCCGCGGCGCCGCGCTCCCCCGCCACCGTGGAGAAGCGGACGAAGAGGTCGGTCTTCCTGCCCACCCCGGCGAAGACCTTCGCCTTGGTGTACTTCGCGATGTCGTGGGTAACGGTGAACGTGCCGTACGCGCCGGAGCCCTTCGCGTGCATCCGGCGCTCGGGGATGACCTCCCGGTCGAAGTGCGCCAGCTTCTCCAGGAACCAGGCGTCCTGGAGGAGCATGGGCCCCCGGGGCCCTGCGGTCATCACGTTCTGGTTGTCGGCCACGGGGCGGCCGACGTTGCTCGTGAGCTTCTTCTTCATGGGTCCTCTCCTTCGCTCGATTGTGAGTATGCGCGGTAGACGCCCCGGGTTAGGCCGCAGCCCACGAACACGAAGTGGTGGTGGCGGACAGTCCGAGGTCGCTCAGCGACGAATTACCAAGAAAGAAACAAACATGAAATTGCGGCATAGGTCGAGGAGTTTCTCCGAATGGCCCCCGAGCCACTCGAATGCCTACATCATCGACTGGATCCATGTTCCTTCAACTCACCAGGATAATTGCTGATTCTCTCCCAACCCGCGGTTGACAACCCACATCGAGCGGTTCATGGGTACCTTACGCCGGGAAGTCCTGGACCGCATCCTGGTCTGGAAGGAGGAACAGCTGCGTGCCGTACTGGACGAGTACGCCCGGTGGTACAACTCCGGGCGCGTCCACCGGGGCATCCACGGGATCCCCGATCCGGACCCGGAGTTGGCTGCGCCGAAAGCCTGCAAACGGCAAGCTCGTCGCTCGGCCCATCCAAGCAGCCGCCCAGTCCGCCCATCTCTGCAACGCCTCCCGGTTCGGAGCAGTCTCCGGATCGTCCCAGGGGTCGTAGCCGAAGTCGTCCTTGGAGTGGACCACCAGGGCATCCATCGCGTCATTGCGAATCAGGGGAATCTCCGCCGTGGACAACAGGTCCAGGAGCGCGGGGATCCCCGCAGCGGGCGCGACCTCGGAGACCCGGCGCGCCACCACCAGGCGCATCTCCGCGTCCCCGGGCTCCACGTGAAGGAGGATCTCCTCGAGGAGGCGCGGGTCCTCCAGGGCCGCAACCTGTCGACTGCGGGCCTCGATATCCAGGGGCTCCAGGCCGTGGAGGAAGCGGTGCACGGGGCAGTCTCCCACGCAGGCCTCGCCGTCCGGGACGCCGCCGTCGCCGGCGTGGCCATGGTCCCCGTGGGGATGTAGCGGGGTCCGCCCATCCATCCGGGACCAGTAGGGATCAGACCCCATCCAGCGACCCAGGCCGACGGTCCCGGCGGCCACCGCCGCAAGGATCGCACAACCCAGGACCAGCACCCCGACCGTGCGGAGCCGGCCGCGCCGGGACCGGAGGACCCACAGGAGGATCGAGACCGCCAGGAGCACCGCACCGTACAGGCTCACCACCGTGGGCCCGGTGGCCATGTCGGTCCGGTAGCTGAGGGCCAGGCCACCCACGGAGACCAGGAGTCCGACCCCCCACCCGATCAGGAGCTGGAGGGTCAGGCGGGACGTGATCAGGATCCCCAGGATTGCGGGCACCACCAGGAAGACGAAGACAAGGAGCACCCCCGCGGTGCGCACCGAGTGGGTGATCACCAGGCCGAAGGACACGTAGAACAGGAAGTCCCAGAGCCGCACATTGATCCCGTCGGCCCGCGCCCGCTCCGGGTCATCGGAGATCGCCATGAACTTGCGCCGGAAGATGAAGTGGAACGCCCCCACCAGGGTGTAGACCGCCGCGGCCGCGGCGACCTCGCTGCCCTTCACCCAGAGGAGCTGGCCGGTGAGGATCTGCTGGATGTGCTCCGCACCGCGGGGGGCCCGCGCCACGATGAGGATCCCCACCGCGGAGGCCAGCGCGTAGACCAGGCCGATGACGGCCTCCTGGGGGATCTTCTCCCTGCGGAACCGGGTGAGGGAGAACAGCGCCGCGCCGAGGACCGTGGCCACCAGGGAGAAGACATAGGCCCCCTTGGACAGGGGATCGATCTGGAAGAGGAAGGCGATGGTCGTCCCGAGCGCGGCGATCTGCGCCAGGGCCAGGTCCACGAAGATCACCTGGCGCCGCAGGACGTGGAGACCGAGATAGGAGTGGATCCCCACCAGAACGAGGCACTCGGCGAAGGGCAGCGCCATCATCTCCCAGACGCCGACATCTCCCGTCATTGCACCACCCCATAGGCGTCGAGGAGAGCATCCAGCCAGGACTCCACGAGGAGGAAATAGTCCCCGGTCCCCGGGGCGCCGCCCACATAGAGGGGCGCGATGACCGACCTGGCGTCCACTGCGGCGCAGATCCGGTTGATCTTGCTCTCGTCGAAGTAGCTCGCGGCGAGGACCACCCGGACGTCCAGGGATCGCATGAGGTTGATCACCTCCTCCACGTGCTTGGGGGACGGCGGGATCGCGGGCTTCGGCTCGATCTCGCCGACGATCTCCAGGCCGAAGGTCTTCGCGAAGTAGACCCAGTTCTTGTGATAGGTGACGATCTTCCGGCCGCGGAGGGGCAGGGCCTTCTTCATCCACCCCCCGAGGAGCTCGATCATCGGGCGGCCCTGATCTTGCGGCCCTCGAGGAAGGAGATCAGGTTCCCGCTCTCGGCCAGGCGGAGCAGGGTCGAGGAGCCGATCATCCGGACCAGCGCCGCGCCGAAAAGGGCCTCGTCGAAGCGCGCGCGGAACGCCTTGAGGCGTCCTTCGTAGTAGGCCCGGTTCTCCGGGTCCACCTTGACCAGGCCGACGGTGATGTTCTCGACCATCTTCCGGACGTTGAGGGGGCCCGTGACGAGGTGGGGATTTCCGTAGACGTGGACCCCGCCGTTGCTCCGATCCGCGGTCGCAGGGATCTCCAGCTTCTCGATCCCGTCCGCCACGGCGACATAGCCCACCTGCCCCTCACGGACCTTCGCGTTGCCCGCCTTGTCGATGAGGGAGGGGAGCCAGAGTTCCAGGTCCATCCCCGTGGTGAGGAGAAGATCCGCCTGGGCGAGCTTCGGCGCGAAGCTCGGCTTGGGCCGCACGAAGTGGACGTCCTGATCCGCTGATGCGATGGAGAAGACCTCCACCTTGTCTCCGCCGATCTCCTCCGCCAGGCTGGCGTAGGTCGTGGTGGTCGCGACGACCTTGATCCGGGCCAGGGCGGACGGCGCGACGAGGAACAGGAGGAGCGCCGCAGGCGCCAGGATCTCGATGTGACGTTTCATGTCGAACCTCCTAGTACCGTTCATGTTTGTGCGGCCCCGCCGCGAAGGTGAACTGGAGGAACACGCGGTGCTCCACGTCCGCGATCTTCGCGGCGGAGACGTCCATCTCCGGGATGGTGAGGTCATACTCCAGGCGGAGGCGCACCCAGGGGCTCTGCCACCAGGAGACGTAGGGGACCGTCTGGACGATCCAGCGCTCCCCGTGCTCCACGTTGAAGGGCTGTACGAGGTCCTCTCGGACCCCGATGATCCAGCTGCGGTTGATCTTGAACTCCAGGCTGGTGTACCCACCCATCCACTGCAGGACGTCCTCCTCGACGAGCTGCTTCCGGATGTAGAGGAACTCCGTGCGCCAGGTCAGGTAGTGGTACTTGGATCGGTTGAGGGGTTCCCAGTTCAAGGTGAGATCCGCGCCGCCGATGATGGTGTGGCGCCACGGCTCGCTCTTGAGATCCCCGTCGTCGCCCAGCGCGCTCCGCGGGTTGTTGAACCCGAACATCCCCGTGAGCCCGAGCTCCAGGTAGGTGTTCGGGGTCAAGTCCCAGTAGTTCGTCAATCGCACCAGGGTGGACGGGACGCTGAAGAACTCCCCGGCGAAGACCCCCCCGTTGCTGCCGTTGGTCACCTGCACGAAGAGCTCCAGGCCGTGACTCCAGACAGGCGGCAGCACCAGGTGGGCCGCGAGCCCCGACTGGTTCAGGCCCTCCGGGCCGAAGGGGACGGTGAGCATCAGGGGAAAATCGAACTGATCCAGCCCCGGCGTGTGCCAGCGGTTGACCACGCCGAGCTGCTGCCGGAACTTGCCGAAGGTGAGGGAGAGGCCGGGCAGCACCGCGGTCCAGGTCACGTAGGCCTCCCCGACCTCCGCGCCATCGGGGTGCAGCTCCACCGCCATCTTGGCGAACGCGAAGGGATCCAGGTTGGACTGGAGGTGCAGCCCGAGGACCCGCAGGAACGCGCCGGACCGCTCCCCGCCGATCACCCCCCGACCATCGCCGGAGTCCACGTAGCGGCCGAAGAGGTCCCCGACCACGCTGATCTCCGGGTTCAAGGCCTGGAGGGAGCGCTGTCCGCCCTGGAAGGACTTGAGCGTGACCTCGTCCGCCTCCGGCGCCCCCTGGGCCGCGCCGGCCTGGAGCATGAGCACCTGGAGCTCCAGCTCCTCCAGGCGCTCCCGCATCTCCTGGGGACTCAGCTTCTCGACCGCCGCCGTCGCCGTCCCCTCCTCCTGCGCCCGCCCGGGGGACGGCACGCACAACAACATCGACACCACCACCACCACGTACGAACGCAGGGGATTCACAAGACCTCGACCCATGGGACGAGTCATGGAGACACCTCCTCTGTCAGTTCCTCACCTTGGCGATCGCCGGAGCCCACGGGGGCCGGCGGACGCGAACGCTGGCTCAACAGGAGGCGGGGGGCGAGTGCTTGGGGGCGTTCGTGAGGAGCGGAGTCGGCGGGGCGACCTTCTTCCGCGGGGGAGTCACGCCGGACCGGTCCGTCCAGTCGGAGGCGCCGGCGGAAAGACGAACCGGCCTCTCCACGCCGACGGCGACCCGGAGCAGGATGCTCAGGAGTCCGCAGCCAGGACGTTCATCCGGGGCAGCCTCGGGGAGGAGTCCCCGTCGGTGTTCCGCACCGGCCTGCGCCGGGAGCTGGTGGACGTGGGCCCCGTGGGCGAGGGCTCCATCCCGGGTGACAGCCCCGTGTTCCAGGGCCAGGAAGTGGAGCGTCGTGAGCAGGAGCTGGGCAAAGAAGAGCCCGGAGACGGACGTGGAAAGCACGCGCAGGAGATGTCCGCGATGCCTCATCGACATGACCTTTTTCCTATGGTCACTGTAGGAACATCGGCGGTTCTGTCAAGACGCGGGGGGGACAATCGTCACCCGCCTGTGCCAGCCTCATTGAGAGGACTACCGTGCGGCGCCGCCTGGGTTGATTTGGTCTCGGCCCCCGCGGTCAAGGTGCCGTTCGTGCACTGCTCCACGGCGGTCCGGGCCTCCCCGGTCAGCTGGTTCCCGCAGTTGCAACATCGCGAAACATCGGTCACAGTCGGGATCGACGTTCGAAAGTTCGCTGCGGAGAAGGTTCCGATGAAGCCCAACAAGGACAAGGAGTTCCTGGCAACCATCTTGGATTCCGTTGCCGACGGCGTGTTCACGGTGGACCACGAATGGCACATCACGTCGTTCAACAGGGCAGCTGAGCGCATCACCGGAATGAGCGCCGATGATGCGATTGGGAAGAAGTGCTCTGAGGTCTTTCACGCAGATATCTGCGAGAGTCGGTGCGCGCTGCGAGAGACGCTGGAGACCGGCCAGCAGCTGATCGATGTCCCTGCTCAGATCCTGGACAGCCGCCGACGCTCCGTCCCCATCAGTGTCAGCACCGCTGTTCTTCGTGATGCCAACGGCGGGTATCTGGGCGCAGTGGAGACCTTTCGCGATTTGTCCGCGTTGGAGCAATTGCGACGCGAGATCAAGAGTCAATACACCTTTGAGGACATCGTGGGAAAGAGCAAGGGCTTTCAGAAGATCTTCGCCCTGCTGCCCGATGTCGCCGAGAGTGACACCACTGTCCTCATCGAAGGAGCCAGTGGATCCGGCAAAGAGCTCGTCGCCAGGGCTGTGCACAATCTCAGCTATCGACGGTCCAAGCCTTTCGTTGCGGTCAATTGTGGCGCATTGCCGGCCAACCTCTTCGAGTCGGAGCTGTTCGGCTACGCGCAGGGCGCCTTCACCGACGCCAAGCGCGACAAGCCGGGCCGCCTGGCCCTCGCCGAAGGAGGCACGTTGTTCCTGGACGAGGTCAGCGAGCTTCCATTCGTAACCCAGGTCAAGCTCTTGCGCGTCCTGCAGGAACGCGAATACGAGCCGCTCGGCGGCGTGAAGTCCCAGAAGACGAACGTGCGCGTCGTCGCGGCCACCAACCAACGTCTGGCCGAGCTGGTCAGTGACGGCAGGTTTCGTGACGACCTCTATTTCCGGCTCGCGGTCGTCCGCATGAGCATTCCGCCACTCGCCCAGCGCCGGGAGGACATCCCCTTGCTGGTGGAGCATTTCGTCGGGCGATTCAATGCAAAGCGTGGAAAGAACATCTCCGGCGTCACGCCGGCCGTCATGGAAATCCTCATGCGTCACGGTTTTCCCGGCAACGTGCGCGAGCTCGAAAACATCATCGAGTACGGCTTTGTCCTGTGTCACGACCACCTGATCGACGTACAACACCTCCCGGAAGATGTGCAGCCGGATGGACAGCGGGGGCCGGTTGCAGTGCGCGGCCCGTCGGAGGTGCCGTTGGTGGAGAGAGAGAGTCTTCGTACGGCGCTCAAGAACGCGCAGGGTCATTTGGGCAAGACCGCACAGATCCTGGGTCTGAGTCGGACGACCTTGTGGCGCAAGATGAAGCGGCTCGAAATTCCAACCGACGAGTTCCGCAAGAAGTAGCTCCCACCGACCGTTGTTTCACTCCATGAAACAGTGAAACACTGCATTGTTTCACCGTGCAACACCTTCCGAGACCACAGCCCGCAGGCCGATCCAGAGAATCAGTTGAGATAACAAGCTGCTTGATGACGCCTCGGCCGCGCCGAGCGACTTGGCCCGACGATTGCATTGTTAGGACGCAGGAGGCGAGCGGCGTGAAGGTTGCCATACCCCACTTTGGAGATTCGGTGGCTCCCTGTTTCGAGTACACCGCCGCCATCACCATCTTCAGGATTGAGGACGGCAAGGTGGCAGACCAGACCGACTTCTCCCTCCAAAGCCAGCGCGCCTTTGACCGAGTACGGCTGCTTCGCGATCAGGGAGTTGACACCCTGATCTGTGGCGGAGTGCAGGGCCGTTTCGAAGACCTCATCCGCGCCAATGGGATCCAGACCATCTCCTGGGTCTACGGCACCGTGGAGGACCTGCTCGACCTCTTCGTGAGAGGAGAGCTCCGGGCAGGACAAGGCCGCTCCGAAAAACACGAACAGCCGGCTGAGCAAAATGAGGAGAGCGAGAAAGCATGAGCAGTGCGAGAACGAAGTACAGCTACTATGTCGAGGACAAGGCTCTCGAGGTCACGGATCGGCCGCAGAAGTTCCTCGAAGCCTTTGCTGCTGTCTTGGACCACTCGAGCTACGGTCTTCCTCTCGAGATCTACACGCGCCTCAGCACCAAGTGCAGTCGTTGCGCCGCAGCTTGCCAGCTGTACCAGACCACCGGGGACGTGCGCGACATTCCGTGCAACCGCTCCGAGCTGTTGTTCAGGATCTTCCGGCGCTACTTCACTCGAACCGGAATCGTCAAGGCGCGCATTACGGGCGGCTTTGCGCTGACCGACGCCTACATCGATGAAATGGCAGAAGCATTCTATCGCTGCACCGCCTGCAGAAGGTGCAAGCTGACCTGCCCGATGGGCGTCGACCATGGACTGGTGACGCACCTCTCCCGTTGGCTCCTTGCTGAAGTCGGGATCATTCCAAAAGCCCTCGTCGTGGCGACGCGCGAACAACTCGAAGGCGTCGGCAACACCTCCGCCATCCCGGTTCCGGCGCTGAAGGACACCTGCGAGTTCCTCGAGGAGGAGTTCACCGACAACTTCGACGTGCAGGTGAAATTCCCGATCGACGTCGAAGGCGCGGAGTACGTCTTCTTTCCGGCGGTCTCTGACTACCTGCTCGAGCCCGATACCCTGATGGGAAACGCCGCGGTCATGGCGGTGACAGGTGGCTCCTGGACGATCGGTACCGGGAACTTCGACGGGATCAACTACGGCCTCTTTTACAGCGACCGGATGATGGAGCGCATCGTCAAGAACGTCGTCGCAGAAGTCCGAAGACTCGGCGGGAAGAAGGTCCTGGTTGGTGAGTGTGGTCACGCGACCCGCAGCGCCTGGTTCATACCGACGTTCTGCGGCCCCGACGCACCGCCGGTTGTCAATTTCCTGCAGTACACCTGGGACCAGATGCAGAAGGGAAACATCCCCCTGAAGAAGCAGCTCATCGAGGAACGGGTCACCTATCACGACCCCTGCAACATCGCTCGCTCTGGCCGAATCACCGAAGAGCCACGCGAGATCCTCAAGGTCATCTGCAAGGACTTCGTGGAGATGACGCCAAACCGCACCAAGAACTACTGTTGTGGTGGCGGCGCGGGGACCGTCTCCATCGACGAGATTCGCAAATTCCGCACCGGGCCCATGGGCAAACGGAAAGCTGACCAAATCCGAGCAACTGGGGCCAAGTACCTCGTTGCCCCTTGTGCAAACTGCAAGAAGCAGCTCAGAGAGGTCTGCGAGGACAACGGCTTGGACGACGTGGAGGTCGTCGGACTGCACGATCTGCTCCTGAAAACCATCGATTTCGGGACCATTCAAAACAAGGTCGACGATGAGGTCGGTTCACCATCTCTTGGCGGCGAGACCACCAAGAGCAAGAGCGCATAGGAGAAGATATGGAACCCTGGTTGGAGTGGGCGCGCGGTCCGGCATTCATCTTCGCCTTTACCTTCATGGTGTTGGGGCTGGCTCGTCATGTCGTGATGACAGCCTGGGAGACGTTTCGCACCATGCGGCGAGCCGGTGACAAAGCGCTCCCCTATTCGGCGGTGATTGTCTCCACTCTCAAGTGGTTGTTTCCAGCGGACAAGCTCAGAAACCAGTTCGTCTTCAGCGTCACCTCGATCTTGTTTCATGTCTCGATCTTGATCGTACCGATCTTCCTGGTCGGACACATCGCCCTGTGGTCACGGGGTCTTGGCATCTCTTGGCCCGGCGTCCCCAATCAGGTGGCAGACATCCTCACGATCGTTGCGATCATTGCGGCCGTCGCGCTGGTTGCTCAGCGCCTGGGTGCGAGGGCGACGCGGCAGCTGTCCAGGTTTCAAGACTACGCGCTGCCACTCGTCATTGCCATGCCGTTCGCTACGGGCTTCTTGTTGATGCACCCGGGCGTGAGCCCGTTTGCCTATGAGCCAACCCTGTTTACGCACGTCATGAGCGGAAACCTCGTCTTCGTGCTCATGCCGATCACCAAGCTCAGCCATGCGGTCTTGATGCCGAGCGTTCAGCTGGTCTCCGAAGTCGGATGGCACTGGCCGGCGGACTCTGGAGCCCGGGTGGCCGCGGCGCTGAGAAAGGAGGAAGAACCCGTATGACGACGCCAAACGCCATACTGACGGACACCACCTTGTGCAACGGCTGCGAGAAATGCGTGGCAGCCTGCAAGGAGGAAAACGACCTCGGCAAGGATGTCGCACAGCGCTGGAAGATCCACATCGACGATCTCTCCTCGACTCGCTTCACGACGCTCATTCGCAGCGAGGGGAACCGCTTCGTTCGGCAACACTGTCGTCACTGCCTCGAGCCGGCTTGTGTCTCTGCTTGCCTTGTCGGCGCGATGAAGAAGACGCCAGAAGGGCCGGTGGTCTATGACTCCGAGAAGTGCATGGGGTGCCGGTACTGCATGATGGCCTGCCCCTATGGCATCCCTCGCTACGAGTGGACAGAGGCCGTGCCGTACGTGCGCAAATGCTCGATGTGCTACGACCGGACCACCCACGGCAAGGCTCCGGCGTGCGTGGAGGCTTGCCCACAGAAGGCGACCCTCTTTGGGAAACGTGATGATCTCCTTGCCATCGCTCACCAGCGCATCCAGAAGGAGCCCGACAAGTACTTGAACAGGGTCTTCGGGGAAACAGAGGTTGGCGGCACTTCGGTCCTGTATCTCTCCGATCTCTCGCTTGGTTTCCTGGGCAACGTGCCTGCTCTGGGTGACGAGCCGCTTCCCGCGCTGACCTGGGCGGCGCTCTCCAAGGTTCCGCCCATCGTCTTGGGAATGAGCGGTCTCATGGCAGGCGCGTGGTGGATCACGAGCCGAAGAATGAAGCTGGCAGGAGAGGCCGCTCCGGAGCAGGGCTCGCACGAGCGCGAGGATTCATCCGCGCCCGCGGCGTCACCAAACCCCGACGAAAAGATTGAGACGAAGAAATGAACAGGCGAATCACCATCAAGACGATCCTCTGGGCCACCGTTGGTGTACTGGCGGCGGCCACGCTCGCGCGCTTCAAAAACGGGCTCGGAGCAACGACAGGCTTGTCAGACTCCGCCCCCTGGGGCTTCTGGATCGCGTTCGATGTCATGGCGGGCGTCGCGCTCGCAGCAGGCGGATTCGTCCTGGCTGCCACCGTCTACATCTTCAACCTCGAACGCTACAGACCGCTGGTCCGACCGGCCGTCTTGACCGCGTTCCTCGGATACGCTGCGGTCGCGATCGGGCTTCTGTACGACCTCGGACTTCCATGGAACATCTGGCACCCGCTCATCTTCCCTCAACCTCATTCGGTCCTCTTCGAAGTGGCGATGTGCGTCATGCTGTACCTCACTGTGCTGTTCTTGGAGGTCAGCCCGACCGTTCTTGAGCACCCCTGGTTCGAGGGCCCTTGGTTCCGAGTGATTCATCGCGTCCTGAAGAAGGCCACGATACCGTTGGTCATCACGGGCATCGTCCTGTCTACCCTCCACCAGTCATCATTGGGCTCGTTGTTCTTGATCGCACCGCACAGGCTCCATCCGCTCTGGTACAGCCCGATCATTTGGGTCCTCTTCTTCGTCTCCGCCACCGGCTTGGGGCTGATGATGGTGACGCTCGAGTCGTTCTTCTCTGCCTGGTATTCGGGCCACAGGCTCCGCATGGACCTGCTGGCCAGGTTGGGCAGAGCAGCGAGCGTCGTGCTCTTGCTCTATGCCGGTATTCGTCTCGTGGACCTGCAGGCACGAGGCGTGCTTGGCACGCTCTTGGACGGATCTCCCCTGGCCGCGCTCTTCGTGTTCGAGCTGCTCGTCAGCGCTTTGATCCCAGGCATCCTGCTCGCCGTGCCCCGTGTTCGAAACAACCCCCGCGGTTTGTGCACGGCCGCAGTCCTGAGCGTATTCGGCATCATCGGTTACCGGTTCGACGTCTGCATCGTGGCCTTCTCTCGCCCAGAGGGCATGTCCTACTTCCCCACGTGGATGGAGCTGGCGGTCAGCTTGGGAATCGTCGCCGCGGCGATGCTGGTCTTCCTGTTCTTCGTCGACAATCTCAAGATCTATGCGGTGCACCCGTCGCCAGAGCCGCCAGCGAACAAGGCCAGTGACTACGCCACCGCCGGAATGCGGAGCCTCCTTCCCGGCTCATTGGCTGCGCCCAGGCGGCATTCTCTCGCCTTGGTCCTCGGGTTCGCTGTTGCCACGGCCTTCCTTCCACACGACGCCATCTTCGGAGCGAGCCCGAAGGCAGTACCGGTTTTGCGAGCCCGCCTGATCGAGGGAGCGATGCAATCCCGCGGCGCCGGTCGGGGACATGAGTTTGTGTCCGTGAGCTCTCGTTCCCCTGACAGCGCCGGCGGCGCGACGCCCCTTCTTGCCATTGATGGCAATCGAGACGGCCGACTGGTGCTGTTTCCCCACGACCTTCACGCCGAGAAGCTTGGTGGGCAGCGATCGTGCAACACCTGTCACCACCAGAGCTTGCCGTATGCGCGGGACAGCGCTTGCAGCGAATGCCACCGGGATATGTATGGTCAGACCGAACTCTTCGACCACGCCGACCATGTCGCGAGGCTCGGAGGCAACTCGGGATGCGACCGATGCCATCGCGCCAAGGACCAGGCCAAGAGCCGGGCAACCGCAACACCCTGTATCGAGTGTCACCAGGGAATGCTGGCGAGAGACGCCATGGTGCAGCCGCCTGGCGGTGCGATGACGGGTCTTGCGAGCGGATACATGGACGCGATGCACGGTCTATGCATTGGGTGCCACGAAAGAGAGGCCCCAAAGGTGCAACATCGGCTTGGCAGCGGCTTCGCTCTCTGCACGAATTGCCATCGCGATGTCGACGACTCTTTTTTTCGAACGACGTCGCCATACGCTGCGACAGAGACCATACCATGCGCCGACACCCGGCGTGACGGAAGAAACGGTGGCTAGACAGTCACGGCCGCATCAGAGAGGCCGGAAAGGTTGATGGAGCTTAGCATGTACAACACGTCCACCACGTCCAATCCGATTCATACGGATGACATCAGGGACTGGGTCCGAACCGGACTCTGGGATCAGGTGCCAATCGGTATCAGCGTGATCGGCAAGGATTACAGGATCTGCGAGGCCAACAGAGCCTTCGCCAGGGCCTACGGCGAGTGGGAGGGACGCCCATGCTACGAGGTCTACAAGGGCCGAGCAACACATTGTGACAATTGTGCTGCTGCGCGGACGTTTTCGGACGGACGGGTTCGAATTCGGGAAGAGCTTGGCGTGCTTCGCGACGGCAAACAGAGCTACTACCTCGTCCACATGGTTCCGCTGGTGCACGATTCGGGAGAGATCCCGTACATCATCGAGATGTCCACGGACATCACAGCCACGAAGATCCTGGAGCAGGAGAAGCTGGAAGCCGAGCGTCTGGCAGCGGTAGGCCAGACAGTTGCAGGTCTCGCCCATGGCATCAAGAACGTGATCATGGGGCTCGAGGGGGGGGTCTATGTGGTTCGCACCGGCATGCAGAAAGCAGACTCCGAGCGGATCTTGCGCGGCTGGCACGTGGTCGAGGAGAACATCGAGCGGATCTCTGCCTTCGTGAAGGAGTTCCTCGATTTCGCCAAGGGGAGAGAGGCGAAGGTGACGCTGCTCGATCCAAACCTGATTGTCGCCAAGGTGGTCGATCTCTTTCGCGACGGCGCCGAGCTCGCAGGCATCGAGCTCACAGTTGAGCTCGGACAGGTTCGAGACGCCTGCATGGATGAAGAGGGAATTCACACGTGCCTCACGAATCTCGTATCCAACGCCCTCGATGCCTGTGCGGTGAGCGATCGGCCGGGCGGCAAGGTCGTCGTATCGACGTGCGATTGCAATGACATGCTCGTCTTCCAGGTGTCTGACGATGGCACCGGGATGGATGCAGAGATCAGCAAGAAGGTCTTCACGAATTTCTTCTCCACCAAAGGCAGTGAGAAGGGAACCGGGTTGGGGCTCCTGACGACTCGGAAGATCGTCCAGCAGCACGGCGGGGCGGTCTCCTTCGTGTCCACGGAAGGTGAGGGATCTGTCTTTCGCCTGGAGTTTCATCGAGAGCGGCTTCCAAAGCCCGAACCCGCAGACAACCCTGCAAATGGGGGTACCTGAGATGCAACGAGCACAGGACAAGACCATCCTCATCGTTGACGACGAGCCGAACGTCAGAGACTACTTGAAAACCGTGCTCGAGGATGCCGGTTTCAACGTCGTGACTGCCGGCGACGGCACGGAGGCGTTGGCAGTGATTCGCCAGAAGAAGCCCGATTTCATCTCGTTGGATCTGGTGATGCCGAAGAAGTCAGGACAGAAGCTCCTCTACGAGCTGAAGAAGGACAAGGAGCTGTCCCGAATCCCGGTTCTCATCGTTACGGCTCACGCCCATGATGACCTGGGAAAAGACAGCCTTCAAGACCTGCTGGACAATCGGGTGATGTCAGGTCCGGGGACCTATCTCGAGAAGCCTGTTCAGCCGCTCTCTTATGTCCGCAGCATCCAGCGGGCCCTCGGGATTGAAGAGAGCGAAGAGACGGAGGACAAGTTGAGCCTCAAGGAAGAGCTGGAGCAGCAGCTTCGGGGCGCAGGCGCTGATGCCTTGCGCAAGGCTCTCGAAGCCCTCAAGGGAAATCAATGACTGCCGCGTTTCCCGGGCGATTGACAGCGGCATCAACAAGGAGGAATCAGTCATGAACTCACCACAGACAACAGGCATGAAGAGGATTCTCATCATCGACGACGAACCGTCGGTGGTCATGTACCTGGAGACCCTGTTGCAGGACAATGGATATGCGACGGCCACTGCCGGAAACGGACGAGAGGGCTTTGAAGAGGCCAAGCGTGAGCGACCCGATCTCGTTTGCCTCGATATCACCATGCCCGAGGAGTCAGGCATTCGTTTCTATCGGAATCTCAAGGGTGACCCGGAGCTGAAGTCAGTCCCGGTCGTCGTGGTTACGGCCGTGACCGGCTATGGCGGCGACTCCGAGCCGTTCGAGAAGTTCCTCAGCACGCGCAAGCAGGTCCCGCCGCCCGAGGCGTTCTTCTCCAAGCCCATCGACAGACAGGAGTTCTTGGACGCGGTTGGGAGGCTGCTCTCCGCGTGACGAGCGGGCCTGGCTGAACATCAAGACATGTGTGGTGATCCAAATCACCGAAACCGAAAGGAGACGAACCAATGAACATCTGTATTCCAGTTGAACAGGACCAGGGGCTGCAAAGTCAGGTCTGCGCGCACTTCGGATCTGCACCGGCCTTTTTGATCGTGGCCACCGACAGCGGAGACTGCCGCGCGATCACCAACAAGAACCAGCACCACGGCCACGGTATGTGCGCGCCGCTGCAATCCCTCCAGGGTGAGACGATTGATGCGATGGTCGTCGGCGGAATCGGAATGGGTGCTCTGAACAAGCTCAACGCCGCTGGCATCCGGGTCTACATTTCGGAGCACCCGACAGTGGCCCAGACCGTAGACGCCTTGAAGGCGGGAACCTTGAAGCCGATGCAACCTGGGATGGCTTGCACCCAACACGGCCACGGCCATTCCTGAGAACAGAAGGGCTCAATGGCGGTGGACAACGTTCGCTGCCTGCACGGCGACGACGACGAGTCGCATTTCCATGTGGATGAGGATCCTGGCCGAAGGCCTTCAGGGCAAGCAAAATGGCCGGTGCGTTCGTTTTTGCGGATCACGGCCGTCATGCGATTCTGCCGAGCTGCAACTGAGTTGCATTTGTGCCGGATTCGATGTAGAAGAGAGCTCGCCTCCACGCGGAAGCACGGATGGCGTTGATCGGGCAGGGGGAAAGTTGTGGTTGCGACAGATGACAGGGTCTGGACCCCAGACCTGTTGAAACGATGTGGGATGGCGTTGCTCATCGGAGCAGCGGGCGGAGTCCTCTTCCTCTTCCTGTTCCCCGGGGGAGCGCTGTCCACGCTGATGCATGAGGTGCTCCATCTGCCAGGCCCCGGAGCCGGCATCGCCCTGGCCGTGGGCCCGATGGCGTTGCTCTTCATCCTGGGTGCCGCCTGCGTTGTGGAGCGATTCGGGGGGGCCACGCTCGCGGCCGTCGGATTCTCCGGGATGTGCGTCATCGTGTCGGCCGTCCTGGCGTTGACCGGGAACGAGAAGGGCATGTTTGGCAGCCCGTGGTTCATTGCTGCCCTCGCCACTTGCGGCCTCGTGGCGGACAGCCTGCTTCGGGCAACCAGGCGAGCCGCCGCTCCGTTGCGGTTCTTTCTCGCAGCCGGCGGTGCGAACCTCGAACTGCTGCTCTTCTACTGGCTGTTGATCTTCCCCCGAACGAAGGGGTGGGTCTTGCTCCAAGATGTACCGGTGCTGCTTGCCCTGTGCCTCGCTGGCGGGCTTGTCGCCGGAGTCCTCGGCTGGCTCTTGTCCGAGCGCATTCCGGGCATCTTGCCCCGGTCATTGATGAGGTGAATCCATGTGTGGACCCGCTGACTTCGAAGCCCTCCAGACGTGCATCGTCCGAGTCCTGGCGCTCTCGGCCGCCGGTTTGGGAACCCACGCGGTGCGACAGACCGTGCAGGCGCTGAGCGAACTGGGCAAGAGGAAGCCGGAGCGGCTCGAAGCGGTCATGGCCGCGGAATCGACCGACGTCCTGGCGGGAGGAGGACATGCCGAGCACTCCGCTCGATGAGTTGCTGGGGCGCTGCGTCGCGTACCACGGCCACCTGTGCATGGGGCAGGCGTTGGGAGTTCGGTTGGCGCTGAAGGGGATGGAGTTGATCTCCACGTGTGACCCCCGGCGAATGATCGTGCTCATCGAGAATGATCGCTGCATCGCCGATGCCATCCAGATCGTCACCGGCACACGCATCGGGCGGCGTAGTGCCAAGCTCGTGGACATGGGCAAGATGGCCGCTACGTTCGTGCATGCTGACACTCACCTCGCGTACCGAGTGAATGTTCGGCACGTGGACAACTCGAAGGGGCGTGGGGAAGAAGCCTGTCGCGCGGTGCTCCAGGTTCCGGACGCAGAGTTGCTCGCCTGGCGGAGGGTCACCATCAGCCTGCGGCCGGAGGAGCTGCCTGGAAGACCCATGAGAACCGTTCCCTGCGTTCGCTGCGGAGAGATCGTCTTCGACGGGAAGGACGTGACGAGTGCCGATGGCCCGCTCTGCCGGTCCTGCGCATGCGGTGCCTATTACTCAGAGCCGGCCTCCGAGGACGCATGAGGCTGGTCGAAGACCTCCTGCAAAGCGTCTCGGGTTTCGACCAGGTGGTCAGGCGCGTCTGCATCGGCCTACACTGGACGGCTGTGGAGAGCAGGTTCGTGGGCATCGCCCACACTTACAAGACGAACCGGAAGGTGGAGGTCATGGACGCGGGCGACCTCGTCGGACGGAGTGCCATGGACCTGGCCGTCCGGCTCCGAAACTGGGAGCCGCTCGAGGCGAGCCTCGGTCTGGCCGCGCTCAATTCCCTGATTGAGCCGTCCGGAACCCCGGGCAACGTGTTTGAGGATGTCCTGCGGATCGGAGAGGGGAAGACCGTAACCGTGATCGGCCGGTTCCCGGCCAACGAGCGGATTGCTGCGGTGGTGCGGAAGGCCTACTTCCTGGAGATGGAACCGGAACGAGGCGAGTTGCCGCCGTCCGCTGCGGAGGAGGTGATCCCGCAGTCGGACGTCACGGTGATCTCGGCAACCGCACTGATCAACAAGACACTCCAGCGCCTCCTGGAACTCGGCCGGAAGGGGACGAACATTGTCCTTGGTCCCAGCACACCGATGAACGACGTGCTGTTCCGCCATGGTGCCACCCTGTTGGCGGGAACGAGAGTGACGGACCCTGACGCGCTCTTCCAGAGTCTCTTGCAAGGGGTGAAGTCATTCAACAGGCTTGCCGGCGTTGAGCCTCTGGTTCGCAGACAGCCTTGAGGAGAAACGATGCGTTCCGTAGACATCCGAGAACGACTTCGGCAATCAGGTCTTCGTTGCACGCCTGCAAGGGAGGCCGTGCTGCACGTTCTTTGCGATGCTCGCGGGGGCCTCGCTCACGGGCAGGTGGCTGGGGGGCGCCGCACAGCCGGGCTCGACCGGGTGACCCTGTACCGCACGCTGGGAGCTTTGGTGGAAGCGGGTCTGGTTCACCGAGTGCAGGGCGTGGATGGCATCTGGTACTTCCACGCGCACCCTGCGACTGCGGAACGATGCCCTGCCGATCACCCGCACTTCCAGTGCGTCCGGTGCAGCCGGGTGCGCTGTCTGACCGATCAGTCCCTCCCGTGGGTCACCGTGGATGCCGGGGAGCAAGTGCTGGGGAAGCAGTTGGTCGTGCATGGCCTCTGTTCATCCTGCGCTTCCGACGGCCGTGGCAACCGCATGGCGGCCCAGGCATCTGGGTAGGCCGCACTGAATGCCAGACAGTCCCGGATATCCTCGGTGATCCCGTGGTGTGCCAAAACGAGATCGAGCCCTTCCGAGGCTCAGTAGCACATGCGGGTCACACCTGGGAGTCCTTCCGAGTGCCAGGATGGAATTGATGCGCGATTCGTTCGGTGGGATACAATGCAGACTCTGGATGGCTCGGAACGACACAATGCGGGGAGCAGAATGAAGAAGCAGATCACGAAATTCTTGATGGTCATCGGTGTGCTGGCCCTGACCGCGTGCGGCGGTGGTGGTGGTGGCGAAGGTGGCGGCGGCGGAGAGCCGACCGAGGTCACCTTCTCCGGCGAGCAGGCCGCATTCCCGGACTTCACCTACGACTCGGGCTGGCTCCCCGCGGAGTCCCCCATCCAGGTCCGTATCAACCTGCTCGCCGAGGGCAAGCTCACCGCGACCGCGGACGCGCTGGTGGCCGGCTCAAAGAGCGCCCCGATGATGACCGGAAAGACCGGGACCGGGGCCTTCGCTTTGTCGGTGAAGCTGGTGTTCCAGGTCCTGATCAAGGTCGATCTGGCTGCGGTGACCTACGAGGGTCCCGTGGACGAGAACGCGGACATCCAGTTCGAGATCACCGGCGAGACGACCTTCGAGCCGTTCCTTCTGGACGGCTCTGCGTTCATCGCCGCGGACGTGCCGGACACCGAGGTGGCCCGGATCCCCCTGGCCGGCTCGATCCCCGCGGTGACCGGCGATGTCGTGATCAACATCGTGGGCACGGTGAACTCCCAGTTCTCCGGCCTCTGTGCCGGGGTCTCAGCGGACAAGGCCCAGTATCTGGCAGAGACGCGGACCAGCGCCAATCTCATCCTGCGGCCCAGCGTGGAGATCAGCATCCCCTTCGTCCTGGACGAAAAGCTCGATGCGTTCGACATCCCCGTGACCATCCCCGAGATCCCCATCTCCATGGACCTCGGCACCGTGGACATCGTCCCCGGCGGGGGCACAGTGGAGGGCGGCGGCAGCGCGGCCCAGGCCGGCCTCTGTGACGGCGGCGCCCCGGGCAATGACACCGTGGGCGGCGAGGACACCGTGGGGCCAGGTGAGGACACCATCGAGCCGGGCGAGGACACCACGGAGCCGGGCGAGGACACGATCCCCGGCGAGGACACCGTGGAGACCAACTGCGGCGAGTCCTGCCAGGGCTGCTGCGTCGAGGGCATCTGCTTCCCCGGAGACGAGGACGAGGCTTGCGGCTCCGGCGGTGGAATGTGCTGGATGTGCGCCGACGGCCTCTCGTGCCAGGGCATGGAATGCCTCCTGGATCCCGACGCCTTCTGGGATGTCGTCGCGATCCAGGGCGAGATCTTCATGGATCCCCCCGGTGGTCAGTGGGATCCCGACGGCACCGACCCTGATCTCTTCGCCCGGTTCTCGATGTTCTACTCAGAAGACAGCGGATGGGGCATCGAGGGGTCGACCACGGTGGCCTGGGACACCCTCTATCCCTATTGGGACGAGACGGTCATCTACAGCGTCACGACCACGGAGCTCCTCCAGGAGGGCCTCAGCGTCGAGCTCTTTGACATGGACGACGCCGAGGATGTGTCGGTCACGTCCTGCTCCTTCGTGATCTGGGAGGAGGAGTTCCAGGCGACGTCAATCAGCGGCTGTGGCGTGTTCGGTGACGCCGAGGTCCTCTTCCAGCTCGTCCCCGTCCCCTAATGGTAGTATGGCGCCATGATCCCCGGGATGGAGGCGAAGATCATCCCGATGGACACTCCGTCGGTGGTGCCGTCCCCGTCGAGGTCGATGTCGTTGTTCATCAGCGGGATCAGGCCCAGCAGCATGTCCTTGGTGTCCTGGCCGCCGGGGAAGTAGATCGCGTTGATGGCCTCCAGCATCTCGGAGATGTCCTCCTTGGTGACCGCGCCGCCGAAGACCCCGGCCATGGAGGTGATGCTCCCGTCCTCGGCGAAGGCCAGGGTCCCCTCCACCCGAGACGAAAAGAGCACCAGCTCCGCGTTCGTACCCCCTGCGAAGGACATCAGGAAGGGGAAGATGTAGCCGGATCCTCCCGCGGTGAGCTTGCCGTCCACGAACACGGTGTTGTCGAAGGTGATCTGGACGTTGCAGAGGGCGTCGAAGTTGATGCTCCCCGCCTGGTAGATGCAGGTCTCGGTCATGAAGTCGCAGTCGGGGTTCATGGGCGAGAGGCCGGAGTAGTACAGCTTCATCGTGAATGGCTCCCCGTCCCAGGTGGGGTCGATGAGCTCCACGGTGAAGCTGAGGGTGTCCTCCTCGGAGGTGATGTTCTGCTCGATGGTGTCGTTGATGAACTCCCCGGCGAAGGAGAGCGCATTGTCCAGGCCGTTCTCGCAGCTCCCTGAGGGGGAACAGGTCTTCAGGTCTCCGTCGATGTTCAGGGCCTCGCCCTCCCAGCCGCCGGTGCCCACCGCGATCTTGGTGAGCTTCTGCACGTGCTCCGAGAAGGTGACGTCGCAGGGGGGGCAGAGGTCGCTCCAGGGCTCCACGCCGAGGCAGGTGCCCCAGTGGCAGACGTCGTCCTGGGTGCAGGTGGCGCCGTCGTCACAGGGCTCCTCGTTGAAGGTGTAGACGCAGCCGAAGACCTGGTGGCAGATCTCGTCGGTGCAGGCGTTGTCGTCGTCGCAGGGGAGGGGCGCCGCGTCGGAGATGCACTCCCCGTCCTCGCAGCGATCGTTCAGGGTGCAGACGTCGAGGTCCGAGCAGATCTTTGCGTCGTCCGGGACGTTTGTGCAGTCCCCCGCGTCGGGGTCGCAGAGATCCATGGTGCAGGGGTTGTCGTCCCCGCAGACCCCGTGGTCAGGCTCGTGGGAGCAGCCCGCAACCGGGTCGCAGGCGTCGATGGTGCACTGGATGCCGTCTGCGCAGGAGGGCGGGGTGCCCGCGAAGCAGACCCCGGAGTCGCAGGTGTCCGCCTCGGTGCAGGGGTTCCCGTCCTCGCAGGGCGTGCCGTACTCTGCGTCGCCCCAGGCCTCGGCGGCGGTGTCCGCTGCGCAGATCTCGCAGGCGTTGTCTGGGTTCGGGTCTCCGTCCTGGAGGCAGGCCCCGTCGATGAGGCAGGTGCCCGCAGCGATCCCCGTCGGGATGCAGGCGCCGTCCTCGGGGTCGCAGGTGAAGGTGGCGCAAGGGAGGAATGCACCGCAGGCCTTCGGGGCCCCGGCACAGGTCCCGTCCGCGGCGCATTGGTCACCCTCGGTGCAGGGATCCCCGTCGTCGCAGGGGTCCCCCGCCGGGCAGGCCGCGGCATCCGCGGTCGCGTCCCCCGCCGTGTCGTCCCCGGGGTTGGGGCCGTCCCCTCCTCCGCTGGTACACGCGGCGAAGAGCAGCAAGGCGAGGAGCGCGAGGAGTCCGAGGTTTCGCCGGGTGTTCATTCCGTCCCTCCTGGGTGGCACCTGTCCCGGATTATCGTGGGAACCGGGGGGGGAGTCAAACAGCGTCCAGCGCCGCCAGCACCGCCTCGGCCATCCAGGCGTGCCCCTTCTCCGCGGGGTGGACCCCGTCCGCGAGGTACGCGCCGGCCTGATTCCGGTGGAAGAGGCCGCTGACCGGGGCGTGGCCGACGCCCTGCGCCGCCGCGGCTGCGGCGGCCGCGGCGCGGTAGGGCTCCAGCGTCGCGTCGTCCTCGTCCCAGGCCACGGGCGGGGGGGGAACGACGATCACCTCTCCGTCTGGGCGGGCCTCGCGGAAGGTGGTGATCAGGGCGTCCAGATCCCGACGGTAGGCGGCGCAGGAGATCCCGAGGAACGCGTCGTTGATGCCGAACTGGATCAGGGCCAGGTCCGGGCCCCCGTCCTCGAGGAGGTGCCTCAGGCGCGCCCGGCCGCCGGCCGCTGTGTCCCCGCAGGCGCCCTGGTTGTCAACGATCGGCGGCGCGGTCGGCCTCCGCAGGGTCAGCCGATCCCGCAGGATGTGCAGGTAGCCTCGAGGCACCATGTACCCGAAGGTCAGGGAGTCTCCGAGGGCCATGACCGTGGGCCGATCGCCTCGTTCCAGCCGTTCGATGAAGTGCGCCATGGGGGCAGGATGCCATGGGAGGGCGCCGGGAACAAGGCTTCGGATTTTGCCCGGCGTCGAAGCGGGTGTATCCTCGAATCCACGGGCCAGCTCTTCGCCGGCTCGGAGGAGTGGGGATGACGACGACGACGAGGTGGCGGCGCGGCCAGCGTGGGGTGGGGACCATCGGGCTCCTGTTGATCATGGTGGTGGTGGCCGTGGCCGGATTCGCGCTGCTGAAGGTCGGCGGCGCCTACATGGACGTGTCAGGCTTCCGGAAGGACCTCGAGGAGAACATCTCGGGGATGCAGTACAACTGCATCCACTCGGACTGCGAGGAGCTGTTCATGGAGGAGCTGGACGACCTCCGCGTCCTCAAAGGGCGGGACCTCGACATCGACTGGGACAACCTCGACTGGCTCGGCGCGGACAACGAGCTCGTGGTGAAGGGCTGGAAGATCGTGGATTTCAGGTTCTGGAAGTACTACCACTACTTCACCCTCGAGATCCCGACCCACCAGTAGGATCGCCCTTGGCCTCCCGCTCGGCCAGCTCCTCCTTGAGGAGGGCCGCTCGCGGGATCGACACCTCCACCCACTGCTGCCGCAGGCTCTCCCGATCCGCCGCGTCGAGATCTCCACCGGGGCCCAGCGCGTCCGCCCGGGCCCGGATTGCGTGGTAGAGGGTGATCCCCGCGGCCACGGAGACGTTGAAGCTCTGGGTGAAGCCCCGCATGGGGATCACGAAGGCCCCGTCGCAGAGAGCCTGGAGCTCCTCCGAGACCCCCTCGTGCTCGTTCCCGAGCACCAGCGCCATCCGCCCGGTGAAATCCAGGGCGTCGATGGGCACCGCGGTGGGGGTCAGGGCGGCCGCGTACAGGCGGTAGCCGCGGCCCTTGAGCGCGGCAGCCGCGTCCTGCGGGGTCTCGTGGAAGTGGACATCCAGCCACTGGTCGCTGCGCTTGCTGATCTTCTTGTGGGGCTTGAACTCCGCCGCGGCGACCACGTGGACCTCCTGGAGGCCGAGACCCTCCGCGGAGCGCAGGCACGCGGCCACGTTGTGGGGGTCGTGGACCCCCTCCAGGACCAGGACCAGGTTCCGGGTTCGCCGGGCCAGGACCTCGTCGATGCGCGCCCGTCTCTTCTCAGTGATATAGTTGTCAAGAGCCAAACGATTTGATGTCCTCCCCATTCAGGTCTATTTTACGGCTATGCCGTTCGGGCCGTGACGGCCACCGTTGGAATCGCATACTGGGTAGGCGGACCATGACGAGAAGTCAAGAGCTGATCGCATCCTTGAAGGAGTCACCCCGTGACGAAGGCAAGCTCGAAGCCCTCGTTCGCTGGTTCTCCCGGAAGGGGGAGTGGGATGCGCTGTACGAGTCCCTGACCGAGCTGGTGGGCGCCAGCGAGGAGATCGATCTCATCGAGTGGTATCGGGCGCACCTGGCGCAGGTGATCCAGCGCCACATCGACGCGGCCCAGGAGCCGACCCTGGGCGGCGCGCTGCGGCTCCGGCTGGCCAACCTGCTCTCGGAGCATTTGGGCCAGCGCGAGGAGGCGGTGATCCTCATCGCGGAGGCCTTCGAGCGTTACCCGAGTCCCCAGGTCCTGGATCGGGCCATGACCATGCTCGAGCAGCTCGGTGAGCTGCGCTTCGCGGCCCGCCTGCTGCAGGCCAAGGCGGCGGGGGAGGCCGAGCCCGATCGGGCCGCGGATCTCTGGCTGCGCCTCGCCTACGCGCTGCGGACCCTGGGTGAGCTCGCCCGGGCCCTGGACGCGTTCCGGCGCGCTGCGACCTACGACAACCCCCCGGGGAAGACCGCGGCCAAGGAGGTCGAGCGGGTGGAGGCCATCGTGGTGCGCGCCCGCGAGGCCCTCGACGTCGCCCGGAAGGAGGGTGCGCGGGATCCCGAGGCCAAGGTGCGCCTCGGGCGGATGATCCTCTCCCTGGAGCCCGGGAGCGTGGAGGGGGGAGATCTGCTCCTCGAGTCCTTCCTCGCAGAGCCGACGCGGAGCGACCTGGTCCCCTACCTCCTCGATGCGCTGTCCGAGGCGGGCCGTTGGGACGACCTCCTGGAGGTGCTCAGGGCACGCTCCGACGCGGCGGACGGGGACGCGGAGCGGGCGGAGCTCCTGGTGGAGCAGTTCCGCATCCGCCTCCTCCACCAGGGCGATCGTGACGGGGCCGAGGGGCTCCTGGACCAGATCCACCGGATCGCCCCCGGTGTCCGACACGTGGTGCGCGCGGTGGCCGACGCCTGGGCCGAGCTCCAGGAGTGGGAGAAGATCTTCGAGCTGTACGAGCGTGCCCGGAAGCAGGCTGCCCGGCGGGAGGAGGAGGGGTACTTCCTCGAGGCCGAGGCCGTGCTGGCCTGGAAGCGCATCGACGATCGTGATCGGGCGGAGAAGCTCTTCCGCCGGATCCGCTCCATCGACCCGAAGAACAGCACCTGCCTCCGCTTCTACGAGGAGTACTACGAGCAGGAGGGGGACTGGCGCAAGCTCTTCACCACCCTCTCCACCCGGCTGACCCTCTCCCCGGACTCGGAGAAGCGGGAGATCCTCTTGCGCATGGCCGCGTTGGCCGAAGAGGAGCTCGCCGCCCCCGACCGGGCCATCGACGCCCTCAAGAAGATCCTGATGATCGAACCGACCAACGACGAAGCCACGGAGCGCCTCCAGGCGCTCTACCAGCGCGAGGGCAAGTGGCACGCGCTGGTGGACTTCCTGGACGGGCAGGTCGGCAAGATCGACGACGGGAAGGTCGCCCACAAGACCGCCCTCCTCTGGCGGATTCACGGGATCTACAGCACGCCGGACAAACAGCCCATCCCCGAGATGGAGCTGACCACCCTGAAGCGCATCGTGCAGGTCGACCCGGCCGAAGTGAGGGCCCTGGGCCTCCTCGCCGAGCGCTATCGGGACTCCCGCCGGTGGAGCGCGCTGGTCGAGATCCTCCAGGGGCTGGCCGACCACACCGAGGAGGTCGAAGAGAAGCGGGCCCTCCTGGGCGAGCTGGTGGAGCTCTACTCGAGCCAGCTGCGCAACCAGCGCAAGGCCACCGCGGCCCTCGAGGCGATCCTGGAGCTGGACCCCGAGGACGGCGAGGCCCTGGGCGCCCTGGCCGAGATCTATCGAAGCCGGGGCATGACGGAGAAGCTCTACGGGATCCTCCAGACCCGCCTCAAGACCGCTCGCGGCGGCGCGCGGAAGGAGCTCCTCGGGGAGCTGGCGCACATCGCCCTGGATCGCCTGAAGCGCCCCGAGGAGGGCGTGGAGTACCTGGAGAAGCACGTCGCCATCGACCCCAAGGCCGAGGCGCTCTGGGCGCGGCTGCAGCAGGTCTATGCCCAGCTCGGACGCTGGGAGACCCTCGCTGAGCTCCTGGAGAAGCGCCTGGAGGAGACCGAGCGCAAGCAGGACCGCGTCGGCCTCATGGAGAGCCTCGGGGAGATCCTGTTGGACCACATGAAGGATGCGCCACGGGCGAGGGTCGTCTACCAGGAGCTCCTGGAGCTGAACCCTCGCTCCCGGCCGGGTCGTGAGAACCTGCGCCGGCTCTTCGTGCTGGAGCGCGACTGGGATGGGCTGCGGGAGCTCTTCTCCGAGGGCGCCGAGTGGAACGCCTATCTCCAGTTCCTGGAGGAGAGCTGGCGGCGCGCGGAGACCCCGGAGTTGATCCGCGACGTGGGCTGGGAGCTGACCCGGGGGGCCGAGGATCTCCTGGACGACGATGAGCGGGGCCTCGGCTACCTCGCGCAGATGCTCGTGCGGCTCCCCGCGGACCTCGACGTGGCCCGGGGGCTCCTGGATCGGGGCGACCGGTGCCCCGACGGGACGCGGGCCGGCGCGCTGGCGGTCCTCGCCGACACGGGGGACGGCGCCGAAGCGGAGACCGCGGCCGCGGACCTCGCCGATCTCCTGGAGGATATGGGCGAGCCCCAGGGGGCCCACGCCCGCACCCTCGCCCTCCTGGCCACCCGCCTGGGGCGCGGCGAGACCGATCTCCTGGATCTGGCCGTGGACCGGGCCGACGCGGCGGACGCACTCGGAGAGCTCCTCGAGGTGGCCGAAGGGCTCCTCGCCGGGCTGGAGGATCGGGGTGTGGCCGAGGCGGTCACGGTGCGCCTGGCCTCGGTCTACAGGGAGCGCCTGCGAGATCTGGCGGGGGCGACCCGTCTCCTCACCGCCGCGCTGGACGAGGATCCGGGGGCCTTCCCGATCCTGGAGGCCCTGGAGCGGACCTACCTGGCCGCAGGATCCATGGAGCCCCTGGACGCGGTCCTCGGTCTCCTGGTCGACGCGGCCCCGACGAAGGACGTCCGACGGGCGAAGCTCCTCACCCGGGCTCGGCTCCACGAGGACGTCCTTGCGGATCCGGCGCTGGCCTACGACGACTACCGGCAGCTCGTCGAGCTGGACGCGACGGACCTGGAGGGCTACCAGGGCATGATCCGCTCCCTGGAGCAGCAGGGAGAGAACGCGGACCTCGTCGCGGTCCTGGAGGAGCTTTTGGGCGTCGTGGAGGACATGGAGGAGCGGCGGCCGCTCATGCGACGCGTCGCCCGCCTCACTTGGGCGGAACTCGGGGACGGGGCCGCTGCCGCGCAGTGGTGCCAGCGGCTCCTGGACGCAGCGCCGGGGGACAAGATCGCCGTGCGCCTGGCCCGGGACATCTTCGACGCGGGGGAGGCTGCGGAGCAGCTCATCCCCCTGCTCCGCGCCCACTATGAAGGGACCGGGGACTGGTCGGATCTCGTGGAAGTGCTCACCGCAGAGGTGGGTCTCACCGACGATCCCGAGGGGCGCTACGCGCTCCTCCTTGAGGCCGCTGACCTCCTGGAGCAGCGTCTGGAGCGCCACGACGAGGCCTATGAGGCCTGCCAGCGCGCCCTCGGGATCCGCGCGGACGAGCCGGGGCTCCGGGAGCGCACTGAGGCCCTGGCCGAGCGGCTGGACGGGTTGGCCGGCTTCGCTGAGCTCCTCGCCGGCTTCGCAGGGGTCGAGGGCCACGAGGCCCCCCTCGAGATCCCCCTCGAGGACGACGCGACCCGGGCGATCTGTGGTCGCCTGGCCACCCTCGCCGAGGAGAAGCTCGGCGACGACGCCCTCTCCATCGCAGCGCTCCAGCGGAGCCTGGAAGTGGATCCGGACCAGCGGGACGTCATGGACCGCCTGGCCCCGTCCCTACGGCGGACCTCCCGGTGGGAGGAGCTCCTCGAGCTCCTGAAGGAGAAGGAGAAGCTCGTCTTTGACGAGGCGGAGCGCAAGGCCTGTCACCTGGAGATCGCGGACCTGCTCACGGAGCAGCTGGACGACAGGACCGGCGCGATCGAGTGGCTCGAGGCGGCCCTGATCATCGACGAAGAGGATCGGGCCGTGTCCGATCGCCTGAAGGCGGCCTACACCCACCACGAGCGCTGGACGGACCTGGTCTCCCTGCTCCGGGCCCGCCTGGGCTACCTGGAGGGGGAGGATCGCAGCGCAGTGGCCTTCGAGCTCGCCCTGGTCCTCAAGGACCGGGTCGAGGACCTCGGGGGCGCCGTGGAGATCCTCCAGGGCCTCCTGGAGGCGAAGGGCGCGGATCTGGGGCCGGTCGTGGAGGCCCTGGAGGGGGTCCTCCTGGTCAACATCGCGGAGGGCTACGAGACCGTGGCGTCCCGGGTGGCCAACCTCATCACCCCGATCCTCGAGGAGGCGGGGGAGTGGGAGCGGCTGGCGCGGGTGATCGAGGCCCACGCAAGGGTGACCGAGGACTCCGCGGACGCCGCACGGCACTGGATGTCCCTGGCCGCGGTGCGGGAGGAGCACCTGAAGGATCCCGGCGGCGCCTTTGACGCCACCGCGGACGCCGTGCGCCTCGACGCCGACAGCCGGGAGGTCGTGGACGCCCTGCAGCGCCGCGCCGCGGCGACGGACAACGAGGACCGCCTCGTCGCGCTCCTGCGCGAGGCCATCGGCGACCTGGACACTGCGCAGAGCCTCTGGGCCCTGGGGGTCCTCACGGACACCCTCCAGGCCCGCGGGGAGGAGCCTCAGACCGTCGCGGCGCTCCTGGAGCGGCTCGTGGAGTTGGAGCCCAGCGCCATCGGGTACCACCGGCGCCTCGCAGACACCTATGAGGCCCTGGGGCGCCCCGACGACCGGATCCGGGTCATCGAGGCCATGGTCGGGAACATGGACGACCCCGATGAGCAGGCGGACATGCAGGTCCTCCTGGGCGAGCTGCTCATCGCGCAGGGCCGCGCCGCGGACGCGGTGGAGGTCCTGCGCCGGGTCACCGCCCGGGTGAGCGCCCTCTCCGCAGATCGGGACAAGCACGCGTTCGCTATGATCGAGGAGCTCCTGGAGGCCGAGGAGAACTGGTTCGACCTGGAGGAGCTCCTCCGGCGCAAGGCCGAGATCGCGGAGGAGGATCAGGAGAAGATCGCCGCCCTGTACCGGGCCGCTTCGATCCAGGAGGAGCAGCTGGACAACCCCGACGCCGCCATCGGGTACTACCAGCTGATCCGGGAGCTGGAGCCCCTCGAGGACGGTGCGTCGGACGACCTGGAGCGCCTGCTGCAGGCCACCGCCCGCTACGAGGACCTCGCCGAGCTCTACCGGAGCCGCCTCGAGGTTCACGACGAGTGGGATCGGAACCGGGAAGACCTGCGCCGCCTCGCGGTGATCCTGGTGGATCAGCTCGGCCAGCCCGAGGACGGCCTGGCCCAGGTGTCCCGTCTCCTGGAGCGGGAGCCGGAGCACCCGGGGGCCGTGGAGCTCCTGCGGAAGCTGGTGGAGGACCACCCCGCTGTGTCCTACCAGGCCACGGTCCTCCTGGAGGCCCACTACGAGCAGGTGGAGGACTGGCAGGGCCTCGCGGAGATCTACAGCACCCAGATCGACCGCTACCCGGACGAGATCTCCGTGGTCGAGAAGTATCGGGATCTGGCGGAGCTGTACGACGCACGCATGGAGGACGTGGACGGCGCGTTCATGTACATGAGCCAGGCCTTCCGCCTGGAGCCGGGCAGCGAGGCGATCCACGATCGCCTCCTGGGCTACGCCGAGACCCGGGGGGCGTGGGACGAACTCTTCGGGATCTACCTGGACGTCCTGGTGGAGCTGGACAGCGCCGCGGACCGGAACAACCTCCGGCGCAAGATGGCGCGCCTGTTCCACGACACCCTCAAGGATCTCGAGCGCGCCGAGATGCTGTACCGGGACATCCTCGACGACGACCCCAGGGACACCTTCGCCCACGAGCGCCTCACGGACCTCTACCGGGCCAGCGAGGAGTGGGAGAAGCTGGTGGACGTCCTGCGGCAGGCGGAGAACGTGGCCGAGGGCAAGGTCGCCCGGATTCGCCTCCTCTTCGAGATCTCCCGCATCAGCAGCGAGCATCTCGCGGCCAGCGGTGAGGCCCTGGACGCGCTGGAGTCGGTGCTCTCCCTGGATCCGAAGCAGTGGGACGCATTCCGGGCCATCGAGGCGATCCACTTCGCGGACGGCGACACCGAGGGCGCGATCGCCGTGATCCGGCGGGAGCTCGAGGTGATCGAGGACGCGGAGAGCCGTGGCGGGATCCGTCTCCGCCTGGCGCAGCTTTTGGCCCTGGAGGCCGGGAACGTGCCCGGCGCGCTGGATCAGCTGGAGACGGCCCGCGCCGAGGGCGCAGTGGCCGAGGGGGCGGTGACGTTCCTGGACGACCTGAGGGGCCACCTCGAGGTGGTCAACGACCGCTACGTGGAGTTGGTGACGGCGCTGCACCGGGAGGCCGGCGCGCTGGATCTGGTCATCGGCGTCTACCAGTGGGCCGCGGCCCTGTCCGAGGAGACCGACGCACGCCTCTCGTGGTTCGAGCGGATCTACCGGGTCCGCACCGACGATCAGGACAACGATCAGGGCGCCTACGCGGTGACCAAGATCATGGTCCAGATGGATCCCGGTCGCGGGGATCTGCGGGATCGCCTCTTCTTCCACGCGGAGGCAGCGGGCGAGGAGCAGGACCTGGCGGACTTCCTGGGCGGCCTGGTGGATCGTGACGATGTGGACGAGACCCTCCGGCTCCGCCTGCGCGGTGACCTCGCGAGGCTGCTCCAGAATCGCCTGGAGCGCCGATCGGATGCGGTGGCCCACTGGGAGGTTCTCCGGAGCGAGGGCGACGGCGACGCTGTGGCGGAGGCCCGTACCGCCCTGGTGGGTCTGTACCGCGACTTGGAGGAATGGGGGCCCTACGCCGCGGTCCTCCGGGAGGAGGCGGAGCACGAGCTGGATGAGCCCGCTGTTGCCCGGGAGGCCCTCCTGGAGGTGGCGCGGGTCCTGATCGATCTCCTCGACCGCGTCGAGGACGCTGTCGAGGTGTACCGCCAGCTCGTGGACCTGGTCCCCGATGACGAGGAGGTCCTGGACCGCTACGAGGAGCTGCTCCTGCGGCTCGAGTCCACGGAGGACCTCGAGGGCCTGCTCCGGCACCGGATCGACGTGACCGGAGTTCCTGAGGTGCGCTCGGAGATCCGCCTCCGCCTGGCCGGTGTGCTCCTGGAGAGCGCGGACCGCCTCGGCGAAGGGGTGACCGAGCTCCAGGGGATCCTCTCGGAGCAGCCCGGACAGGAAGGCGCCATGACCCAGCTCGAGGCCCTCCTCGGGGTGGAGGCCCTGGACGAGGATCTCCTGCGGGAGGTGGGCCGGACCCTCCTGGAGCAGCTGCCCGAGGACGCGGAGACCGCCCGGCTCACCCGGGTGCTTGCGGTGCTCCTCCAGGTTGCCGAGGGGCCCGACGAGGAGCTGGAGCTGCACCGCCGCTTCGCGTCCGCCCTGCAGGGCGCAGGGGAGCGCGACAACGCATTGGTCCACTGGGGCCGGGTCCTGGTCCTGGACCCCGGCGGCGAGGAGGTCGCAGAGACCGTGGAGTCCCTGGCCACAGAGCTCGGGGACTGGCAGGGCCTGCGGGACGTTTACCGGGAGGCGGCCGCCGCCGCCGGAGACTCCCTCCTCGAGGTGCGCTACCTCCTCAAGGCCGCGGAGCTGACGGAGATCCAGCTCGAGGAGGCCGACGAGGCCGCGACCCTGTACCGTCAGGTCCTGGACCAGGATCCCCTGGCGCTGGGCGCGCTGGACGCGCTCGAGCGCTATCACCGGGGCCGGGACGAGCCCGCGGCGCTGGCAGAGGTCCTGGAGACCAAGGCCGCGGCCGTGGACGGTTCGGATCGGGCGGCGGTCGGCATGGAGCTGGCCGGCCTCTACATGGAGCACCTTGTCCAGCGGGACCGGGCCGTGGAGTGGTACCGGGATCTCCTGAGTCAGCCCGACGTGGGCGAGGATGCCTTCGATCGCCTCGCAGCGATCCACCAGGCGGCGCAGGAATGGGAGGCGCTCCACGACCTCCTCATGGACCGCCTCGCTGCCGTGGACGACGCCGACGCACGCAGGGGCCTCCTGGCCCGGACCGCTGCGGTGGAGGAGCAGTTCCTCGAGGCCTGGGACGACGCGGTGGCCCGCTACCGTGAGATCCTGGATCTCGACGAGACCAGCCTCTTCGCATGGAACGGCCTGCGGCGTTGCTACCGCCGCCTCGAGCTCCACGCGGACCTCGCGGAGGTCGACGAGCAGCTCCTGGGCCTGGTGGACGAGGACGAGGGCCTGGACCTCCGCCGGGAGCTCGCCGATCTGTACGTGGGCGCCCTGGACGAGCCCGGCAAGGGGCTGGACATGATCCGGGCCGTCCTGGCGGCGGATCCCGAGGACGGCGGCGTCCGCGGTCTGGCCGAGGAGATCCTCGGCCGCGGCGGGCAGCACGGCTTCGAGGCCGCCGGGATCCTGGAGCCCTTCGCGGCGCGGGCCGGGGACTGGTCCGCGCTGACGGAGCTCCTGAACACCCGCTTCGAGCATCTCGACGGGCCTGGGGAGCGGGCCGTGATCGCGCGCAAGATCGCCGGGATCCTCGCGGAGCACGTCGACGACAAGGACGAGGCGATCCTCTGGTACGGGCGGGCCCTGGATGAGGTCCCCGGCGACGCGGAGGCCTTTGAGTCCCTGGAGCGTCTGCTGGACGCGGAGGCGCGCCACGAGGACCTCGCGGACCTCTACGAACGCCGCATCGGTCTGATGGACGATTCCGTGCTCCGTGGCGGTCTGCAGCTCAAGCTGGGGTTTCTGCGGGAGGCCCGGTTGGACGACAAGGCCGGCGCACTGGACGCGTACCGGGAGATCCTGGCCGTGGATCCGACCCACGAGGCCGCGATGACCCGGATCGACGCGATGCTCGACGACCCGGTCTACGGGTTCGGGGCTGCGGAGATCCTGGAGCCCATCTACCGGGAGGACAGGTATCGGGATCGCCTTCCCCGTCTCCTCCTGGCGAAGCTCGGCGAGGTCGAGGGGGGCTTCGAAAGGGCCCAGGTCCTCGCTGAGGCGGCCCACTCCAAGATGGCCGCGGACGGAGATCCAGGGGAGGCCCTCGATCTCCTGATCCGCGCCGTCGGCGAGGGGAGCTTCGACACCGAGACCGTACTGACCCCCGCGGGGCAGCTCGCGGAGGAGCTGGATCGCTGGCTGGACCTGGCCGACGCACTGGACAAGGCCGTGGAGGTCACCGACGACGACGACGTGCGGGTGGATCTCCTGCGTCGCCTGGCGCTGATCCTCGACCAGAAGGTGGGCAGCCCCAGCCGGGCCGAGGTGAAGCTCAGGGCCCTCCTGGACCTGGACCCGGACGATGGCTTCGCGCTGACCCAGCTCGCACGCATCGTGGAGGAGTCGGGAAAGAGCAGCGAGGAGCTCCTGGTTCTTTTGGATCGCATCGTGGACATCGCCGAGACCCCCGCCACGCGGCGGGACGCCCTCCTGCGCCTGGCCGACAACGCATCCGCGGGGGACTTCGTGGACCAGGAGCTGGATGCGCTGAGGAGGATCCTCGACCAGGAGCCCGAGGACGGAGAGGTCCTGGACCGCATCGAGGGCCGCTGCCGCGCCCTCGGGGATTGGTCCGGACTGGTCGAGGTGCTCGAGCGTCGGGTGCAGCAGATCCACGGGGAGGAGGGGATCCCGATCCGTCTGGACCTGGCGCAGGTCTTCGCTGACCGGCTCGACGACCGGGGCCGCGCGATCGGCGTCCTCGAGAACGTGGTCTCCCTCTGGCCTGCCAACTGGGACGCCGTACGCTCTCTGGTGGGCCAACTGGCCCTCGACCAGGACTGGTTCCGGGTGGTGGGGGTCCTCCGGGACTTCGCCGCACAGGACGCCTCCGCGACCGCGGATCGCCTGGACCGCCTCTGGGAGGCCCACGGGGTCGCCAAGGAGCGCCTCGGGGATCCGGAGCTCGCCATGGAGATCGTCGAGCAGATCCTCGCGCTGGATCCGGACAACGAGCGCGCCGTGGACGAGCGGATCGCGCTCATGGAGGGCGGCGCGGACGTCGACCAGATGGTCGCGGCCATCGATCGCAAGATCGAGGACACGGAGGATCCGGAGGAGAAGGCCGAGCTCCTGGTGAAGACCGCCCGCTCCCTCCTCGGCGCGGGGGTCGGTGTGGACGACGCGGTCCTCCGCCTGGAGCAGGCCCTGGGGCACGCGCCGAACCACGTCGTGGCCCGCCGGACCCTCATCGGTGTCTCCCTGGAGCGTGGAGACTGGGCCGCCGCCGTGGAGGGCTACGAGGGCCTCGCCGAGGCGGATCCCGCGGCCCGGGGCGAGGCCTTGCGCGCAGCGGGACGCATCTGGCTCGAGCAGCTCGACGACCCGGTCCGGGCTGCGGAGGTCCTGAGCCGGGTTCGGGAGGAGGGGCTGGCGGATCGGGACACCCCGGCCCTCCTGGACAAGGCCCTCCGCGCTGCGGAGCGCTGGGAGGACGTGATCGGCATGCTCGAGGAGGAGCTCGCGAGCGCGCAGAAGCCCAAGGTCCGGGCGGATCTCTGCCGGCGCATCGCAGAGGCGTGGCGGGACGGCCTCGAGGACCAGGGGGAGTTCCTGCGCTGGCTCGAGGAGGCCCACAAGGCCAAGGAGGATCCCGAGATCGTCGAGGAGCTTCTGCGCCGCTACGACGAGGCTGGCGAGATCGTTCGGGTGGCGGATCTCCTCCAGTGGAAGATCGACCACCTCTCCAAGAAGCGCAAGATGCGGGACCTGCCCGCCCTCCTGGTCCGCCTCGGCGGCCTCCTGGAGGTGCAGGGGAGGGCCGACGACGCCCTCGCCGCCTACCGGCGTTGCGAGGAGGTGGACGCGTCCTACATGCCCAACCAGCTCGCGTTCGCGCGGGCGTTGATGGTGGCCGAGGAGGCCGACGCTGCCTTCAAGGTCTACCAGATGCTCACCATGCGGATCAACGAGATGGAGGAGAAGGGGCAGAAGATCGAGGTCTACTTCAACCTCGCCCGCCTCTCCCTGGGCCAGGGGAACAAGACCAAGGCCAAGCAGTACCTCAACCGCCTCCTCTCCATCGACAAGGGCTACAAGCCCGCCAAGGAGCTGCTGGACGAGATCGGGTAGGGCCACCGCCGTCATCCTGAGCTGCCCATCCGGCTCCGCCGGACGAGGTGGTGTTCAGAAACAAATGCACGGTGAAGCGCTGGGTTCTGCGCTCGTGTCGAATGAAGCCGAGGTTGGTGTTTCCCAGGAGCGCAGCCCTCCCGTCATCCCGAGCGCAGCCCTCCCGTCATCCCGAGCGCAGCGAGGGATCTCGAGTGAATCTCTCGGGCATCGCCCCACTCATCTACACCGGCCTGTCTTCGGGGGCCTGCTCCGTTTCCGGGGCCATCACCTGGCTGCGGCTTACGCCGGTCCAGGTGACACCCCTCCACGCAGGCCCCCAGTGCCGAGCGCAAAGTAAAGGGAGAGCGATAAAAGAAGGGGAGGCCGGCCACCCTCCCCCACCCACCCTCCGTCGTGTGGCCGGCCTCAAAGGCAGGGGCCGGATCGGCTCGTTCAGCTTTGACCGGGTCATCAGCCAAGGGCGAAATGACGACCGCAGACCAAACTGTGGGAGGGGCTGTGAAGCCGAATTGAGCGGACGACGCTCCGCTCCTGCGAGACTTACGTCCCGATTTCCCCGTCACACCGAGCCGCCCCGCCGGATACGGTGGTGTTCAGAAGGAAAGCTCGGAGACGCGCTGGGTTTTGCGCTTGTCTCGAAAGAAACCGAGGTTGATGTTTCCTAGAAGCGAGGCCCCCTCCCTGTCATCCTGAGCGAACGCAGTGAGTCGAAGGACCCCCCCCGTTGGTCCGCAGAGAGCTCTCTTCCGAGAGCCCGGGGGGTCTTCGTCCACGGTCCCCACATTTTTGCCCCCTCCCACGTCCCGGGTTACGATCGGTGCCGGAGGTGCCATCGTGCATGCGCGCAACGCCACAGCCCTGATCGCTGCCCTGCTCCTCGCCGCCTGCGGCGACGAGACGCCGATGTCCTGGGGCTCATGGCTCCCGGAGCCGCCCCCGCCCCTGGTCTCCCTCGGAGATCTCCCTCCCGCCTCCTGGGGAGAGGTGCCTGGGCAGCAGGTGGCGGGGGAGGGACCCAGCGAAGAGATCCCCGTCGCGGACCTCGCCGGCCCCCCGACGCCCCCGGAGACTGGCCTCGCCCCCCTTGCAGGCGGCGAGCCCCTCCCGCCGGAGGCCTGGGTCGCATCCCTCGCAGGCCGCTCCCCGGAGGTGGTCATCGCCATGGCCCGTCTCTATCGGGCGAGCGGCATGACCACCCTGGTCGCGGGGACGCCCTACGGCCTCGAGCCTGTCTCCGCGTTGGCGGAGTGGCTTGGTGCCCTCACCGAGATGGGGCTCCGTCCCGAGGAGGTCGGCCTCGATCGGGTGATGCAGGCCTCCCGGGGGGCCTGCGGCTGGCGCATGGGTCGACAGGACGCACCGGGCCCCGGGGACCCGATGGTGCTGGCAGCGATGACTGTCTCGTGGGAGCCCCCGGTGGTGCGCTTCGTCTGTAGCGCCGACGCCCCCTCCACCCCGGATCTGGACCTGGCGCTGATCGGCGCCGCGCTCACCGCGGCCCGCCTCCTCGGACGCGAAGACGCCGCGATGACCCGGCTGGTCGAGGCCTGGGTCGGGCCGGAGCAGCTCGTGACGGACCTGCACGGCCTCCTCCCCCGGAGCGAGCGGTTCTGGTTCAAGCTCCAGGCGTTCCGTCGGATCGCCGGGCCCTGGTCCCACGGCAACTTCCCGGTCCCGGGCTCGTGGGGCACCTTGAAGCGTGGGCAGCATGGTCCCCGGGTGGCGCGCCTGCGTCGGCGCCTCTCCGCAGAGGGCTTCCTGGCCGCTGCAGAGGCCGAAGGGCGGGCCTTCGACCGGGTCGTGCGCGACGCGGTGCTGGCCTACCGGGAGGCCTACGGTCTCAAGCATCGCGGCCAGGTCGACGGTGAGATGTACGCGATGCTCACCCGGTCCCCCGAGGCCCTCCTGGCGGACCTCGCCGGATCCATGCGGGTGAGCCTCCTGAAGGGCTGGGATCGGCACGGGACCTACGTCCTGGTGAACGTCCCAGCGTTCCGTACCCATCTCTACGTGGACGGACGGCGGGTGGCCTCCTACCGTTCCGTGGTGGGGTTCCCCTACCAGGAGCCGGGCGGGCGGACCCCGGAGTACGACGCAGCGGTCTCCTACGTGGACCTCAACCCCACCTGGACCCCGTCGCCCTACGCGGTCTCCCACGACCTGGAGCGGAAGGCCCGGCGGGATCCTGGGTTCTGGCGGAAGAACCACTTCGTGCGCAGCGGCGCACGCTGGGTCCAGGAGCCCGGCCCCTGGAACACCCTGGGGCAGGTGGTGGTGGCCTGGCCCAACGATGAGAACATCTTCCTCCACGGCACCGACGAGCCCCACTACTTCGACTACCTGGAGCGGGCCCTCTCCCATGGCTGCGTGCGGGTGGAGGGCATCGAGGATCTGGCGGGTCGGATCCTGGAGCTGACCGGTCGATCCCCGGACGGGGGCCTCGCACCCCTGCTCCGGGACGTGGTCGAGCGCCGCATCGAGCTGCGCGGTGCGGTGCCGATCCACGTGATCTATGACCGCATCGCCGTCACCGACGCCGGCGTCGTCGGACTTCGCCCCGATGTCTACGGCCTGGAGCGCGGTGCCGGTGAGCCGGCGCAGCGTATCGCGCCTCTCCTCACGGCCCTCTCCGAGGCCCGCAGAGCCCGCCGCCTCGCCACCGTGGACTGACGCCGTGTGGTCCCTCCTCCTGGGGCTCCTGGTCCTCGGGACCCCCTGGGATCCCCCGGAGGCCGTGGTGAATCCCCATCCGGACCTCGCGGCGCCTGCGCCGGACGCGGAGTGGCGGGACCTGTACCGGATCGTCAAGTACGACCCCGGCGGCGCGCCGTGCCTGGCGGCTCGCGGGGACCCGGCCACGGTCTCGCGGCGGATCCGATTCAAGCGCCCCTTCTTCGTCACGGAGGAGGTGGACGGTTGGCTGCGAACCGGCGTGGACGGGGCCACCTGCTGGGTCGAGCGGGAGCAGACCTCGCGCTTCCACGAGCGCACCGTCCTCTGTCCCATCGGGGAGCGGGCTCCCCAGCGTTTCGTTCCCCTGGCCGACCTGGTGGACGCAGACCCCGCCCATGTGCCCCGCCACCCCGGAGGGATACGCTGGCCGACCTTCTACATGATCGCCAGGGAGGAGCTGTACCCCCTGCGGACAGACGAAACGACGGTGGCTGTCCGGGATCGCCGCGGCAAGGTCCTCGCCAGGACCTCGCCGGGGTTCCGGCGGGCGGCGATGTACCAGGGCACGGCCCGCCTCGCGGACGGCCGCCTGATCAACGTCGACGCGGTGACGAAGAAATGGGGGCGGACCTTCCGGGTCTACGGGAAGGGGGTCATGGGCGCGGGGATCCAGGGCTACCGGGTCTACCCCTACCGCTCCGCGGCCCTGGACTTCGATGATCTCTGTGACGCCCTCGGCGGCGCGGGCTGCACCCCGACGCCGAAGACCCGTGAGCGCTCCAAGGCCCGCAAGGCGCGCACCCGCGCGAACCGGAAGGCCCTGGCCGGGAGCCTCCTCCACGTCCCCCGCCTGGAGGGCATCCCCCTCCCCGACGGCAGCGTCCACGATGGCTACGTCTGTGCGGTGGACGTGGGCGGCGGCATCAAGGGCCCCCGCATGGACCTCTTCGTGGGCTGGGAGGGGGGCGGCAACCCGTACTATCCGGCCTGCCGCAACTCCAACGCCCTCCTGCGCGGGGGGATCGAGACCCTGGTCCCCTGGGACTGGCACCGCTGGGAGTGGAAGGACGGGGACGGCGCGTGGCAACGGGCCGAGCGGGATGAATTTATTAGAAACGCGCCGGGGAAGGGGCTGGAGGTGCAGATCGTCGCGGGCGTTCGCTGCCGGCAAGTGGCCCGATGAGGCGCGTCGCCCTCCTCGCCCTGGTCCTCGCCCTGGTCGGCGGCTGCGACGGCTGGAAGCAGACGCTCTACAAGCCCCGCTTCAAGACGAAATGTGAGATCCTCGAGCAGCGCTGCCGCTTCCTCAACCTCGGCGACCCCGGCGAGGTCTGCATCCGGGTGGATCTCCTGCGCACCGAGGACGGCGCCCCCCTGCGCTCCCATCCGGTGTGCTCGGGGAAGGTGCCCACCAACGGCGAGGTCTGGGAGAAGGTCACCTTCCCCTCGGATCCCTTTACCCACTGCATGGGCGACGACCTGCAGGGCAACTTCGTCAAGCGCTGCTCCGTGACGATCACCGAGCTCTCCCGCACCGCGGAGTAGTGCCCTATCTTTGTGGGAGGCCCGTCCACGGGCCGATTCCCCGGCGGGTCGAAAGTGATACGTCTTTTCGGTGAGAGCTGGAAACAGACTACATGACCTCGGCGGAGATGTTGATCGGTTTCGGGTTAGTATCCCCCGGCAAAGCCGGGGGCATTTCTGCGGTGAGCCACCTGAAGGTGGCACTACTGATCCGCCTTTCGATTCGATCGGACCTGCTTGGGTTTGCCTTTTCATGATCTACACGCAGATGATCATCCCGGAACTGTCAAACTGCGGATGCCTCCCCGGCAAAGCCGGGGGATCTCCCACTTTAATAGTCATTCCGCCCTCAACGGCTTGCCTGCGTAAGTCCAGCGGAAGGGCTTCGCAAGCACGGCGTTGAAGTAATCGATGAAGTCCGTCAGTCGCTTCTCCAGTGCCTCCAGCGAGTCAAGCGAGGCTCGTTTCAGGGCTCGGCGGGACAGGATGCTGAACCAGATCTCGACTTGGTTCAGCCAGGACGCGTGACGTGGGGTATATACGAAGCGGATCCGGTGGTCCGCTTCGAGGAAGCGCTTGCGGGTCTTCATGTTCTTGAGGATGCCGTTCTTCCCCTTGTCCCCGAGTTCGTCGCTGATGCCGCACCGCTCGGCGCCGAAGCGAACAAGACCCTCGGACTTGTGTGTGTTGAGTTGGTCGGCCACGAAGACCCAGGTTGCGTCGGGTTCGAGATCAACCGTCCTGGCGATGTGTGCGACGAAATCCTCTTCGGTCCGTGTCGAACCGATGGTCGGCGAGATCGCCTTTCCAGTCACGACGTCGAAGTTCGCGATCAAGCAGAGCGTACCATGCCGCTTGTACTCGAACTCCACGCGCTCGGTAAGCCCCGGTCGCGCCGGCAGCGTCGGGTGGAGGCGCTCAAGCGCCTGAATGCTGGTCTTCTCGTCGGTGCTGACGACGTGGCCCCCCTGCTCGTGAACCGTCTTCGCTTCGGCATAGGTCTCGCAGACTTTCCGAACATCGGCGTCGTACTGCTCGGGGTCTTCCAACTTGTCCTTCGACGTCAGCCAGTACTGGCTCTTGTGCGGACGGAGATCCCCCCTTTTAGGAGGCGATCAACATGCCTTGGGGAGATGGTTTCGACGATGCCGCGTTTTATTGCTTCGTTGGCCACTTCTTTCGGTGTCCAGTGGGTCACTGGACGGCCGCTCTCCTCGGGGAGTTCACACGCGATGGCGATGATCTTCGTCAACTGCTCGGCGCTGAACGTTGGAGTCACCCCGGCCCGCAGCCGGTCACTCAGAACCTCGACCAACAGCTTCTCCAGGTCCTTGTCGCTGGCACCCTTCTCCTCGGCCATCTCAAGGCGCTCGTACGCCTCGAGCCAGCGTCGACGCCATCGCCGGGCAAGCTGCTGGTCCACACCGAGCTGCCGACCTTGCTCGAC
>JBDRIT010000046.1:0-2624 GCA_043815665.1 Pseudomonadota bacterium | reverse complement strand
CGAGGCCGCGGTCCGCCTCACCCAGGCAGGCTTCACCGCGGCGGGGATCCCGTCCTACGTGGAGCAGTCCGGTGGGGGCAAGGGGTGGCACCTCTGGGTCTTCTTCTCCGGGCCCACGCCGGCGAAGCTGGTCCGGCAGCTTGCCCACCGTCTCATCCCGTCGAACCTCCCACTGGCCGGTGGCCGCGGCGTCGCCATGCCCCGCAGCAACCGCGGCGTCGAGACCTTCCCGAAGACGGCGAAGGCGGCAACCCCCAAGCGGCTGGGGAACCTGGTGTGGTTGCCATGGTTCCACGGCGCTTCCGGTGGGGCCAACGAGTTCTACCGTGAGGAGGACGGCACTCTCGTCCCCTACACGCCGGGGGCCTTCGAGACTATCGACCAGGCGACCATCGAGCAGCTCCTCGCCGACCTCGAGGCCGCACCCACCGCGCCTGCGTCGCCCACGCCATCGGGCCCCCGCACCCACGTCGAAGAGGAGGCACTCGAGGAGTTCCTCCGCCGCGCCACCAAGGAAGACGACGCCCGCCAGCCCCCGTCCACCGACTGGCGCACCTGGAAGGAGAAGGCCCTGGCCCTCCTCGACCTGGAGCGGGTCTACGGTCACTGGCTCACGGGCGAGCGCGCCGGCGAGCACTGGCTCCAGTGCCAGGATCCCGATTCCCCCTCCGGCGCGGACAGCAAGTCCGGCAACGTGGCCGACGGGACGGGCACCGCGCTCCGGGGCACCTTCCACTCCTGGCGCACCGAGGAGACACTCTCCGTCTTCGACTTCATGGTCCACCAGGGCCAGGCCACCAGCTTCCTCGACGCGGCCCGGCAGATCGCTGAGTGGACCGGCGTGCCCCTCCCGGAGCGGGCACAGCTACCGATCCCAGCGACCCCACCTCCATCGCAGTCGAGCTACCCGGTCATCGTCGTCAACAACCGCCAGACCAGAGACATCCGCTACGAGGCGGAGGGTGTGCTGGTCGCAGCCAACGCCACGGACCCGTTCCTGTACATTCGCGCTCGGCGGCCCGTGCGCATCGTCCTGGCCGAAGGGGATCCCCACGTCAGCGAGGTCGACTCGGTTGTCATGTACCAGATGCTGGCCCAGGTGGCGAACTGGGTCCGCCGCACCGATGAGGGCGACAGCGACGTTCCGCCTCTCCAGGACATGGCCCGGATGCTGGTGGCTTCACCACCGGCTTCCCTGCCCCTCTTGGATGGAGTCACCACTGCCCCGATCTTCGACGCGGCGGGCCACTTGGTCCGGACTCCGGGATTCCACCATGAATCCGGCGTCTGGTACTACGAGCGCCCAGGCTTCTCCGTGCCCCCGGTTCCCGACAATCCTACGCAGAAGGAGATCGACGCTGCCCGAACTCTGCTCCTCGACGAGCTGATTGTAGACTTCCCCTTCGTCTCCTCTTCCGACCGCGCCCATGCCGTGGCGGCGCTCATTCTCCCGTTCATTCGCCGGATGGTCATCGGCCCCACGCCAATCCACCTCTATGAGGCCCCAACCCCCGGCTCTGGTAAGACCCTAGCCGCAGAGGTCGTCTGTCTAATCGCAACCGGGGAAGCCGCCGAACCCACGACCTTGCCCCAAGACGATGAGGAAGCCCGCAAGAAGATCACCTCCCTGTTGCTGGCTGCGCGCTCAGTCGTGCTCCTCGACAACGTCCGGGGCGGCATCGACAGTGTCAACCTCGCAGCCGTCCTGACTGCTGAGAAGTGGACTGACCGCCTTCTTGGTGGGAACGACCTGGCCGGCCTGCCCAACCGGGCTGTCTGGCTCGTTTCAGCCAACAACCCAACCCTCACCCTGGAGATCGCTCGTCGCTGCATTCGTATCCGGGTCGAGCCGGCTGCCGCTCGGCCGTGGGAGCGCAAGAACTTCAAGCACTGGCCCCTCAAGCACTGGGTCCTCGACAACCGGGCGGCGCTGGTCCACGCCGTTCTCACGCTCGTGCAGGCGTGGATCTCCCGGGGTCGCCCTCCTGGAATGCGCACCCTGGGATCCTTCGAGCACTGGGCCTCCACTATCGGCGGCATCCTCGATGTCGCGGGTATCCCGGGCTTCCTCGAGAACGCTGATGAGCTGTTCGATGCCGCCGATCTCGAAGGACAGGAGTGGCGGGAATTCACTGCCGCCTGGTGGAGGGAGCACGGTGCGACCCCGGTCACGGCCAAGGCTCTCCTCCTGTTGGCCACCGGTGATGAGCTGCTCCCATACGTCCTGGGCGGCAAGAACGAACGCTCGCAGGCTATTCGCCTGGGCAAGGGGCTCATGGCCAACCGCAACCGGATCTACGGGGACTACCGCATCATGGCTGCTCACGTGTCCCACAACCAGAGACTCTGGAGACTGGAACATGTAGAGGATCACACAGCCGATTCCGACGCAGGAGACGACCCCTCCCAGACCCGTGAAAGGGGGATGTTGCTCCCCTTCGAACGTGACATCCCCCTCAACATCCCCCTCCGCAAACCCGCATCAAATCTAGCTGCGGGGGATGTGGGGGATGTGGGGGATGTTAAATCTACCCTCGCGGAGGCGGGCGGGCAGGGGCGCACACACCCTCGCGTGCATGACGCGCAGGCGCACATTGCGTGTGGGGGTGAGAAATACATCCCCC
>JBDRIT010000045.1:0-3543 GCA_043815665.1 Pseudomonadota bacterium | reverse complement strand
ACCATCCCGAAGATGGCTTTGTCGATCAGCTTCACAAGATTTGTTTCCTCCTCCCATGTGATCCAAGTTACGGGGCTGCTGACTCTTACCCCGGTGGGACTGTCTCCCACTGAAAACGCTAGCCTTATCTGGACGCACTCCCTTGCCAAAAAACTCATCCGTGGACCTGAAGTGGCCACACTGATCCCCGAAGCTGGTCAACGACGTGCTCATAGAAGTGCCCGAAGGCAACGCCACGGATACGTCACCGGCCCAATGCTTGGGCGAAGACAGTCCTGGGCATTTCCGCAGAAGCGGATGCACTGGCAGACAGGGACACTGGAACGAGCTACGCTGCGGCTCGGCGCTCGTACCGGTGGTGGAGTCCACCGACTTCGGGGAGCTCGACGACGTTGCCCATCTCCGGCGGGTAGACCCGCCGCGGTTCCGGGCAGTCCTTGTTCAACGACAGGTGGGTTCGTGAGCCGTGGTAGTAGTCGAAGTAGGACTGAAGGATACGGCACAGGTGCCATTCATTGAGGACGACGACGTGGTCGAGACAGTCCCGCCGGATAGAGCCGATCACCCTCTCCACGTATGGATTTTGCCAGGGACTCCGCGGCGCGGACTTCACCTCCTTGATGCCCATGCCGGCGACGCGGCGGACAAGCAGCTCGAGGACGGGCGCACCCTCGCCGACTACAACATCCAGAAGGAATCGACCCTCCACCTTGTTCTCCGCCTCCGCGGAGGTTGATCCACTCCTCGTTTGACTTCAGCACCGTCCTGGTTCAAGTTGCTCCTGGTCACACCAATTTGAGTGGAGCGACAAACGCCCCGGAGGACGGTCATGCGCTATCTGTTGATTACGATCGCCATCATCTCGTGTGGATTCTTCCTGATCCTGACGAGCTGTGGCAGCGGAGGCGGAGGAAACACTTCGGCGCCGGGCGTTGACAGCTTGGGACAGGACGTCTCCTCGGACTCCTGGGTCCCAGGTCAGGACACGATTCCCGGGCAGGACTGGATCCCGGGCCAGGACACGATCCTCGGGGACGTGGAATGTGACTGCGGCGACTGGATCTGCGGCACCACCCCACAAGGCTGCTTCTGCGGAACCTGCCCCGGCGGGGAGGCCTGCGCGGCAGGGACCTGCGTCCCCGAAACCGTTCAAGGGACCTTGGGAACATTCTGCGGCGCGACGCCGGCCTGCCCGGCGACGATCGTCAATTCGGACACCGGAGAGACCGAGTTCAACCCCGGGTTCCAGGCCTGCGTCAACGGCCAGTGCGACAGCGGGGTCTGCCTGGGCGCTGTGGCGGGGATCTACCTTGACATCCCGGCGTGCATCCAGGCCTGCGAGATCTCCCTCGACGAGGTCAACAACAAGACGGGCATGCCCGGACCGGATGGGGTCGAGGACCCCGACACGGTCATCACCGACTGCGTCGGCTTCTCCAACGGCCCCGGCGGCGCGGACTACGTCTGCGTGAACTTCTCCTCCCCGGGCGACGCACCCCTGGCCTATTGCATCCCAGGCTCGACGTTCCATCACTGCGCTGCCGACGCTGACTGCGTCCCGGTGGAGCAATGCGCCTTCACCACCATCGCCGGCGAGTACGCGTCGCGCTGCATCACGCGCATCCAGGACACGCCGGAGGTCACCGCCGCGCCGATGACCGAGAGCTGCGACACCCAGAGCACCCCGGGACCGCTCACCTACTGCGAGAGCGGCTGGTGCTTCGGCCTGGGCTGCGTGAGCTACTGCAGCGACGACACCCATTGTGACACGACAAAGCTCTTCCCGGGGACCGGCTGCGACACGGGCAGCGGCACCTGCAAGGGCTGGCCCGCGCAGAGCTGTACCCAGGACATCGACTGCAGCCACTGGGAGTGCGGGCTGCTCGACACCGTGATCTTCGAGAACGTCCCGGGGTACACCGCGGATCTCTGCTGGCCGAAGTCCGGCTGCCAGGGGGACGTGGACTGCCCCGACGGGACCTACTGTCAGTGGAACTGGAACGGCGAGGTCGACCCCCTGACCGGACTCCCCACCTGGGCAAACATCTGCGTGGACAAGACCGACGGCGGGGTGCCCCTGGGCGGCGCGTGCGCGGAGGATGGCCCCACCTGCGAGAACGGGAGCTTCTGTCTCGGCGGGCATTGCTCGGCGCTCTGCGACTCCGACGGGGACTGCGCGGGAGAACAGCTCTGCGTGGTCACCGAGTTCAACGTCGATCTCGACGGCGATGGAGCCGACGACCAGTCCCTGCCCCTCAAGTGGTGCATGACCTTCGAGGGGTCCCTCACGCCCTGCTTCTCCAACGCCACCTGCGGCACCGGAGAGCGCTGTGAGCTCCACGAGGTCGAGAGCCTCGTCGGCGACCTTCAGAACCCCGGCTCGATGATCCTCGACACCGACGGCCCGTACCTCGCCAAGGGGCTCTGCGTGACCGCGGACACGAGCCTCGCGGCCTACGGCGAATCCTGCTACTGGGCCGATGACTGCATGAGCGGCTGGTGCCTCGGTGCGGATCCGGGGATGAGCCAGACCGGCTTCTGCACGGGGCTCTGCGAGGGGGCCGCGGACTGCGGCCCCGTGGGGACGGGCGAGAACTCCTACCCAGGCGTCTGCAATGGGTACCTGTACACCTATGGTGGAGACTCTGGGGTGATCGAGACCAACATCCACCTCGGCCTCTGCGGCTTCACCTCGGGCAGCGGCGCGGATTGCTCGGCAAATCTCCTCTGCCCCGGGGGAGAGGCGTGCTTCGCGCGTCCGATCACTTACGGTCCCGACTACAGCCCCAACGAAGAGTACGTCTGCCTGTCGACAGAGAACCTGGACGGCTCCCTACCCACCAAGACGATCGGTCAGGCCTGCGATCCCTGGGCGGAGGACTCCTCGGGGAACTCCTTGACCGAATGCATCGAGGGCATCTGCTTCGAGGACGTCCAATCGGGGACAGGATACTGCTCGAGGGTCTGCAAGCCCGAGGCAGACGACTGTAGCGAGGGTGGCCCATCGATGAAATGCCTCGGGCTGACCACCGTCCCACGGAAGGGCAAGTACACGGCCAACAGCGCCACTTGGTTCGCCTGCCGCAAGGACATCGAGTGCACCCCGTGCTATCAGAGCGGCACCTGCCCCGGAGACCGGGTCTGCGTCAACCTCGGCCAGGACAACAACATTCTGGCCGACTTCCGCTGCGTCCAGGCCTGCACCAGCAACGCGCAGTGCGTCGGCGCGGGTGCAGCGACCTGCAACATCGGCACCGACGGCTACGGCCAGCCCGCGCAGGGCTGCTTCGATATGCTCGGCTACCCCGTCAATCACTGCAACTGATCCGCTTCCTTCGCAGTTGATTCAACCTGGTAGGGTCGAGGACTGGCGTAGTACCGGTAGGTTTGGCCCATCTGTTCTCTCCCCGTTTCCTCTGGGAGTGCCTCAATCTCCAAACCTTGAGCCTATCTCCAGCCCCCTCCTCATCGCACGCAGCGTGCGGATTTCCCGCACTACGCGCTCCTGCACACTTCGCATCAAGGGTTATGGGACCTATCGTA
>JBDRIT010000044.1:0-24770 GCA_043815665.1 Pseudomonadota bacterium | reverse complement strand
GTCGAGACCCTGCTGTGTCGGACCGATCGGACCAGAGCAGCCGGAGTCGATGCAGGAGTATCGTCGAGGACTGCGGCGGGAGAAACGGCCCGAGACAGCTGGAGGATCGGCGGATGTAGCAGATGGCTGGTGAGAAATGCGGGTCAAGAACCCCGCCGCAGGAGGATCGTCTGCACGGTCTTGGCCAGGATCAGGATGTTCAGGAACAGGGACATCTCCTGGACGTAGAAGAGCTCGTACTCCAGCTTGCGCTGCGCGTCCTCCCTCGACGCGCCATACCGATAGTTCACCTGGGCCCAGCCGGTGATCCCGGGCCGTACGGTGAAGCGCAGGGCGTAGAAGGGGATCTCCTTGCGGAGCTGGTCCACGAAGTGTTTCCGCTCCGGGCGGGGACCGATGAAGCTCATCACGCCCGACAGGACGTTCCAGAGTTGCGGCATCTCGTCCAGCCTGGAGCGGCGAAGGAATCGGCCGAGGCGGGTCACCCGGGGGTCATCGGACGCCGCCCACTTCGGTCCGGAGCCCTTCTCTGCGTCGGGGATCATGGTGCGGAATTTGTACAGAACGAAGGGCTCCTCATCCTTTCCGAGCCGCTCCTGGGCGAAGAACACGGGGCGGCCGTTGAAGATCAGGACCGCGAGGGCGGTCAGGATCTGCAACGGGGCGGAGAGGATCAGGCCGATGGTGGCGAGGCCGATGTCGAAGAGGCGGAAGAGGTTTCGGACCAGGACGTTCTGGTTGAGGCTGAACCCGGGACCGAAGAGGAAGTAGGCGTTGTCCACGTAGCCGACGGGGACCCGCCCCGTGACCCGCTTGAACACGCGCACCATCTCCTGGACCGGGAGGCCGTCGACCCGCGCAGCGAGGATGCGCTGGATCAGGTCCTCGTCCCAACCGTCCCGGTCCGCGATGATCACCTCCCGGATGCCGAGGGCGCGGAACTGCCCTGGGAGGTCGTCCAGAGCCGGGGAGACGACGGGGACGCCGGCCAGCTCCGTGCCCGCAAGCTCCGGCCGGCAATCGATGAAGACCGTGACCAGCATCTCGGGGTTCTCCGCGGCCCCGAGGGTCTCCGCGAGCAAACGGCCGCTCGGCCCGGCGCCGACCACTGCAGCGGCCCGCAGGACATGGGCTCTGCCCACCACAGAGGAGTAGACCACGCGACACATGGTGAGGCCGAACATCACGAAGAAGGTGTGCACCGTGAGCACGCCGCGACCGATGCCCCAGTTGGGCAGCAGGAAGTAGATCACGGACAGCGCAAGCCCCGACAGGCCGACGGAGATGCCCACCCGGACCACGTTGATCGCGCGCCGGTAGTCCAGCTCGGTGGAGTAGCACTCGAAGATATACAGGAAGCTCAGGTGCACGAACACCGCGAAGAAGGAGGCGCCTGTCCGGACCTGCCATTGCAGGAGGATCTGCTCTGGGGTGAAGTCGTGCCCCAGCCGGATCGTGTTGGAGACGCTGATCGCAAGGAGCACGAGGACTGCGTCGGCGATGAGCAGGGCGCCCTGTCGGCGGTTGACCGTGATCCCGAAGAGGGTCATGACCCGACGACCTCGACCGCGTGGTCCCGCCGGGGGACGAGCCGACCGATGCGCCAACAGGCGGCGTTCCGCACCGTCATCTCGTCCTCGAAGTGGACGGCCGCGTCCGGGGGCACCGCGACGACCAGGCCACCGGACGTCTGTGCATCCGCAAGGATCAGGCGGGTGACCTCGTCCAGGGTCTCGGGGAAGTGGGTGGACTCGGCCGCGTGGGCCAGGTTCGCGCTGGTGCCGCCGGGGACGACGCCAGCCATGGCGAGGTCGAGCGCCCCGTCCAGCATCGGGACCGCGGCAGCGTCGAGCTCCACCGCGACGAGCCGGGAGCTCATCTCTCCGAGGTGGAGGAGCAGCCCGAAGCCCGTGATGTCCGTGGCTGCGGTTGCGCCGCTGGCCAGGGCCGCCTCCATGGGCGCCTTGTTGAGGGTCGTGGTCCAGCGGATGAGGAGCGCGGTCCCCTCGGGGGCAAGGCAGTCGCGCTTGAAGGCCGTGGCGAGGATGCCGGTCCCGATGGGCTTGGAGAGGTAGAGCACGTCTCCCGGCCTCCCCGTGTTGTTCCGGAGCAGTCGAGCCGGGTGCGCCAGGCCGGTGACCGCGAGACCGAAGAAGGTCTCGTCGGACTTGACCGTGTGTCCGCCGCCGATCAGGGCGCCACCCTCGGCGCCTTTGTCCATGGCACCCTGGATGATCGCCGCAGGGACGTCCGGACCAAAGAGGGTCGGGGAGTAGCAGAGGATACAGAGTCCGCTGAGCGGGGTCGCGCCCATGGCGTAGAGATCGGAGAGGGAGTTCGCCGCTGCGATCTGACCGAAGACATAGGGGTTGTCCACGATCGGGGTGAAGAGGTCGACGCTGGAGACCAGCGCGCGGTCCTCCCCCAGCAGGACGACGGAGGCGTCGTCGCCGGTCTCGAAGCCCAGGATCATCCGGGCGTCACGGGTTGGGGTGAGGCGGCGCAGGACCTGCGCCAGCTCGGCAGCGCCGAGCTTGGCCGCTCACCCGGCCGCGGCGCAGGTCCCCGTCAACCGTGGGCTCTTGTGCTCGTGTCCCATGTTCTCCTCATCGTTGGTTTCAAGGTGCAGGTTTCAGGATACCCGGGGGGGGCGATCAGTCAAGCACGCCCGCCTGAGGATCGCCCGGGACGTGCTGGACTTCAGGTTGGCGAGGTACGTGCCGATGCGCGCGTTGAGGTCTCCTTCTCCGTCGTAGAACATGTTGGCCACGGGGACGCCGTAGGAGCGCTCGATCTCCTGGAAGATTCCGGCGGCCATGGTGCCCGGCATGCAGCCGAAGGGCGCACAGTTCACCACCAGGGCGGCGCCGGCCTTCATGAACTCGATCGCACGGCCCACAGTGAGGATCGACTCCCCCTCGAACTCCATCGGGAACCAGGGCGCGCCCTCACGGAGGGTCTCTCCGATCGAGGGCTCGACCCGGTCGTCGAGGATGGGCGAGGCCTGGCGCATCCAGGACGCTTCGTCCTTCTCGAAGAAGCGATTCTTCAGATGCGCGGTGATGCGATCCACGAAGCCACTCTTCCGCTCCCGGAGGAGCCAGGACTCCAGGTGCGCCGTGTAGATCAGCCACTCGGTGATGGGCGCGTTCCACGCCTCCCCGCCCGCCGCCTCGATGCGGCGGATGACGTCCTGATTGGTGAACGCGTTCTGCCGGACGTAGATCTCACCCACGAGGCCCACCAGCGGGCGCGGCTCGTTGTGCCTGGGGATGGCGAGGAGCGCGTCCCGGGCTCCCCGCACCAGGGCGGCGAGATCCTCCCGGGCCTCGATCCCCTGCGTGATCCGCGTACGCCACTCGATGTAGGTCGCCTCCGTGGCGCCGGCCTCCCGCTCATAGGGCCGGGTGCGGCAGCGCATCTTGAACAGCAGGTCGCCGAGGACCAGGGCGGTCCACATGTAGCGGCGGGTCTTCAGGTTGGTTCCGTCGTAGGAGTTCGTCGAGGTCCAGGACACGATGGGGACATCCTCCCAGCCCATCCGATCGAAGATCATGCGGTTCAGGGTGCAGTACTGTCCGAACCGGCACGGGCCCGACGCAGTGGGCATGAACAGCGCGTGCTTCGAAGGATCTCCGCCGTGGTCCCGGACCACCTTGAGGAAGGTGCCCAGGGTCGCGGGGCAGGGCAGGCACTCGCCACCCCGGCTGTGGGCCCGTCCCATCTCGAAGGCCTCGTGATCCTCGACCGGGAGAGGTTGGGCGTCGTACCCGCTCGCCCGCATGGCCGCCGCGGCGAAGGGCGTTGCCGCCTCGTGCATGGGCGGCACCCAGAGGGTCCTGCCCCGGATGGAGACCTTGTCCGACGGCGGCGGACGGAAGGAGAACGCCGGGACCGTGCGAACCTCGTTGGCCCGCAGCACGTCAGCGAAGGCCTCGAGCCGGGTCATGTACCCGGCGTCCGCACCGTGCTCGTCCAGCTCGAGCATCAGCATGGGCTTCGCACCAATGATCGCCTCCGCATAGGTCTGGATGAAGGAGTCGGGGCCACAGGAGAAGTTGCTGAAGTAGATCGCATAGAGATTGGGCGTACGTGCCACGTGGCGCGCACCCTCGATGATCTTGCGGCCGAAGCTCCAGAAGGTGTTCCGGAACTCCTCCCCGAGCTCCTCCTCCTCCAGGGGGAGGTACTCGAGGGGCACGACCGGCAACCCGAGGCTCGCGATCTTCTGGGGGAGATCGAGGTTCGAACCCGGGTCAAAGACATTGTAGGGCCGGCCGAGGATGACCACTGCGGGGCGGCCGTCCTCTCGGAGCCGCTCGAGGGCCCGTCGGCCCGCATCGCTGACGTCCTTCTCGAAGGCCGCCTGTGCCGCCAGAGCAGATCGCCAGGCTTCGAGGAAGGCCTCCCGTGGGCGGCCCAGCGCGCGGCCGAGGTCCTCGTGCAGCCGCCGGGCTCCGTGCTCCTCGTCCCAGCGAAGGTCCAGGGTGGCGCTGAGGATTCGCGCAGGATCCGCGCCGCCGAGGGAGGCAGCGGAACGCAGGATCGCCGGGAGGCCGATGTTGTAGGGGCAGAAATAGGCCTCGGAGGTCTTCTCGCTCTTCGGCGCGGCGAGCATGTAGGGGACGAAGACCCGGGGCACCGCTGGGTCTTCGAGGAGCTCACGGAGGTGTCCATGGGCGAGCTTCACGGGGAAGCAGTAGTCCGCACCGACCCATGCATTGGCGCGATCGACCAGGTCGCGATCGGTCTGTCCGGAGAGGACCAGCCGGTAACCGAGGCGCGCGAAGAAGGCCCTCCAGAGCGGGGCGTAGGTCCAGGCGAGCAGGGCTCGGGGCATGCCGATGATCGGGGCGTCCTTCGGGAGGCTCCGGACCACCGCAGGGGGACGGCTCCAGAGCCGGTTGCGTTCCCGGAAGAGATCGAACTCGTCCCGCACCCGGACCTGCTCCTCCTCGGGGTCGCGGCCGCAGATGTACCCCCAAGACGTCGATCCCTCGACGCCGTCGACTGCGGCGTGGGTGATTGCACAGCGGTTGTTGCAGAGGGTGCAGGGCTCCTGCCGCAGCTGGACCTCGCGGTCCGCAAAGTCCACGCCGGCGAAGCGGCTCGTCTCTCCGGACCGCCGCAGCGCGCGCAGGGTGAGGAGGGCCACCCCGACGCTCCCCATGACGTGACAGTACGGAGAGACCACCACCTCGATGTCCAGGAGGTTCTCGAAGGCGGCGACCAGGCCGCGGTTCCTCGCTGTCGCCCCCTGAAAGAAGACCTTGTCCCGGGAGATGTGGCGATCTCCCACGACCTTGGACAGGTAGTTCCGGACGACGGAGTAGAGGGTCGCGCCCATGACCTCGCGCCGACGAAAGCCGGTCCGGAGGAGGTTTTGCGCGTCCTGCTCCATGAACACCGTGCAGCGGTCCGAGGTCAGGGGCGGCGAGACGTCCTCCACCGCGGGGCCGATCTCGTCCGGCGTGTATCCGAGCTTCCTCGCCAGCTCCTCGACGAAGCTGCCGGTCCCCGCAGCGCAGACATAGTTCATGTTGGAGTTGTGGAGGTGGCCGTCCTTCGCATGGATGTACTTCGCGTCCTGCCCCCCGATCTCGAAGATCGTGTCGATGGTGGGGTCCACCCACATCGCGCCGGTGACATGCGCGGTGATCTCGTTGATCACGCGATCCGCGCCGGTGACCGCGCCGATGAGCTTCCGCCCCGAGCCCGTGGTCCCGGCGCCGATGATCTCGAGGGTCGCCCCCCGGGGGAGAGCGAGATTCCGCAGCGCCCCAAGGAGGAGCTTCGTCGCGCCCACGGGGTCGCCGCCGGTCTTCCGGTAGATGTCGATGACCACCTTTTCGTCCTCGTCCACCAGCGCGAGCTTGGTGGAGGTCGAGCCGATGTCGATGCCCAGGACCCCCCGCAGGATGCCGGTCTCCGGCCAGGCGGTGATGCGGACCTCGTTCCCCGTCTCGTCCTCGAAGGCCTCCTCCACGTCGAAGGAGGGGTAGGTGGATCGCTTCAGGGTGAGGGGCGGACGCCTCTCGGAGCGCACCGCTGCCTCGTCCTGCTCCGGGAGGTTGGACCACCCCGCTGCGTCCACGGTGCCCGTGGCGAGACGGGCGGCGCCGATGGCGCCAGCGAGGGCGGGATGGGACGGGACGTGGACGTGGACGTCGAGCTCCCGTGAGATCCAGGTGACCACCTCGGGGTTCATGGCAACGCCGCCGACCAGCGTGACGGGCCCGAGGGGACGTTTGCCTTTGAACAGGGTCATGACGATGGTCTGCGCGAGGCCGCGGCAGAGCCCGCTCCACAGCGCCGGACGCCCATGGCCTTCCTGCTGCCGGTGGATCAGGTCCGACTTCGCGAAGACCGCACACCGCGCCGCCACCGCAGGTGGGGATGCGACCGTGGGGAGGGAGGCGAGGTCATCGTACGAGATGCCCAGGCGCTCGGCCTGCTCGTCGAGGAAGCTCCCGGTCCCGGCTGCACAGAGGGTGTTGCTGTCGAAGCCCAGGAAGTTGCCGCCGGCCCCCAGGGTCGCCATGGACAGCGAGCTGCCGCCAATGTCCACCACGTGCCGGGTCCCCGGGTGGAGGTGGAGGACGGCGTCGATGAGGCAGACCACGGGATCCAGGATCGGGAGGCCCAGGCGTCGGGCGGTGGATTCAGCCTGCGCGCCCACCATCCCGACGGCGCCGAAGGGTCCGTGGATCCCGGCGGCCTTCGCCGCCTTGCGGATCGAGGAGACCACCTCCCCATGGTGGGGCTCCATGGAGACGTAGAGGATGCGGCCCCGGGAATCGAGGACCGCCGCCTTGGTAGAGAGCGCGCCCGCGTCGATGCCGAGGCGAACGCCCTTGTCGTCGGTCATGGTGTTGACTCCTTGGGAGGGCGCAGAGCGCCCACCGCACGGAAGGCGAGGTCGATGAGATGCTCGCGTCGGTCGGTGACGATGTCCTCGCAGGTGATGTCATGCCCCACGAGCAGGGAGAGGAATTGGGCGTCGGAGAACCACGACACCGTCGCGCAGTAGAGAGAGAGGACCAGCTGCTCGGGATCGAGGGGGCGGAAGCATCCCGCGTCGATGCCCGCCTGAATGAACGCGATCCCTGCCTGGAGCAGGGGACCGAAGAATCCCGCGATCTGATCCTCGAGGAGGGCGCGGTTTCGGATGCCTCCTGCCATGTGGGTGAGACGGGAGAAGTTCGGGTGTCCGCGGACGTACTCGAAGTAGGCCCCGACGAACTCCTCGAGCCGCTCCTCCCAGGTGAGCGCGTCGAAGTCGATCTCTGCGAGGATTGACGCCAGATCCGCCATGATCCGATCGATCACCGAGACCAGGAGCTTCTCCTTGGTATCGAAGTAGTAGTGGATCATCGCGGTGTTCACCCCGACCTCCGCTGCGATGTCCTTGGTGCGGGTCGCCGCGAAGCCGCGCGCCGCGAAGAGCGCTTCGGCGCAATCGAGGATCTGGGTGCGTGTGGTCATTGTCGCCATGGGGCCCCTGATTAACTGGTTAGTTAATTCCGGAGGCCATGGTAGCCAATGCCTCGACGACGTCAAGAGGGAATGCATCCGGGCGAGGAGAGACGCGGGAGTCCGGGAATCCCGGCTTGACTTCCGGGGGCGGCCCCATACCGTAGGGGGACCCGCTGGGGACGCGGTGAGGGGGAGGAGATGGGAGGAGGCTTCATCGTTGATCTCGTGATGGTGTTGGTGCCGATGATCATGGCGCTCAGCGTCCACGAGTTCAGCCACGCCCAGGCCGCGTACTGGCTGGGGGACCGCACAGCGAAGAACGCAGGGCGTCTGACCCTCAATCCCCTCGCGCACATCGATCCCTTCGGGACCCTCATCCTCCCGGCCCTGGCGGTGCTCTCCCATTCCACATTCTTCTTCGGCTGGGCCAAGCCCGTGCCCGTCAATCCCGTGGGCTTCAACCGCAAGGTGACCATGCGCACGGGCATGATGCTCACCGCCGCCGCGGGGCCGCTGTCGAACATCGTGTTCGGCGTCCTGTGTGTCGGCCTGCTGCGGATGCTGGTGGGCTTCGAGGTGGAGTCCAAGCCGGTCATCCTGCTGGTCTGGCGGCTCATCGCCATCAACTACGTCCTGGCCTTCTTCAACATGATCCCGCTCCCTCCCCTGGATGGCGGCAAGGTCCTGGCGGGGTTCGCGCCGAAGGGCTTCGTGAAGTACCTGGACTACCTCGAGATGAATCCGCTCATCTCCCTGGTGATCTTCATGGCCCTCCTGGGCACCGGATTCCTGAGCCGCATCATCGGGCCCCCGGTCTCGTTCCTGCTGGAGTTCTCCCTCAAGATCGTGGGGATTGCATGAAGGGAACCCCAAAGACCAAGACGCCGCCGAAGCTCGACAACGAAGAGCCCATGCGCCTCCAGAAGTTCCTCTCCCGCGCAGGCGTCGCGTCACGCCGTGAGGCAGAGCGGATGATCACCGGGGGACGGGTCAAGGTGAACCGCCGGATCGTGAAGGAGCTGGGGACCAAGGTGGACCCCATCAAGGATCGGGTCACCGTGGACGGCCAGGGCGTCCGCCTGCAGCGATTGGTCAAGGTGCGGATCCTGCACAAGCAGCGGGGGCTGATCTGTACCCGCCGCGACCCCGAGGGCCGGAAGACGGTCTTTGATCACCTCGGCGAGGACGCTGAGGGCCTGTCCTCGGTCGGCCGCCTGGACTACAACACCGAAGGGGTCCTGCTCTTCACCAACGACGGGGACCTGGCCTATCGCCTCGAGCGCCCCGAGTACAAGATCGCCCGGGTCTACCGGGTCCGCGTCCGCGGCCCGGTGAACGAGGAGCGCCTGGCGTCCCTGGTCACCGAGGGGGTCATCGACGACGGCGAGGTCCTCAAGGCCGACGAGGTGCGGATGGACGGGGTCACCGTGAGCCACGTCTGGATCACCGTCACCCTCCGGGAAGGAAAGAACCGCCACGTCCGGCGGATGTGCGAGGCCCTCGGCCTCAGCGTGGCCCGGCTGATCCGGGTCCGCTTCGCCAACATCGACACCAAGGGCCTCCGCCCCGGAAAGTGGCGGGACCTCAAGCCCGGTGAGATCCGGGAGCTCGCAAACCTGGTGAAAGACTAGATCCAGCCCTTCTCGAGATACCACGCCAAAGTCTCGCGGAGACCCTGGACGAGCTCGGTCCGCGCCTCCCAGCCCGTGGCCTCCCGGAGGCGGCGGGCCGAGAAGACCCAGCCCGGCGCCGCCATCTCACGGACCTTGTCAATGGTGAAGGGCTGGGGATGCGTGATGCGGCCCCAAAGGGACGCGCCGGCGCCGGCGACCCAGAAGAGCGGCCGGGGGAGGGGGAGGGCGCGGACAGGACGATCCAGCGCCTCCGAGAAGGCTGCGGCGAAGCCGGGCCACGTGGGACGGGCCCCGTCCTCGGGGTAGTAGGGCCCCGGGGGGACGTCCATGGAGGCGAGGCGGAACACGGCGTCCGCTGCGTCCTCCCCGCTGACGATGCTGAAGCGCCCCGCCTCGCGCCCGTAGGTGGGCATCAGCCCACGTCGCGCCAGCTTGAAGACCGGCACCAGGGCCCGGTCCCTGGGCCCGTAGATCGGCGGCGGACGGAGGATCGCGAGGGCGGTCCGATCCCCGAGGATCTCGCGCACGACGACCTCTCCGGCGAGCTTGCTGCGCCCGTACGCCGAGATGGGTCGATCCACCCCATCGCCCCCGTCCATGGAGGGCCCGTGGGCTGCGATGCTCGAGATCAGCACGAACCGCGGGACTCCCGCCGCGACGGCGGCTCCGGCGATCGCACCGGCGCCGTCCCGGTTGACCCGCAGGTACTCGTCCCCGGTGTTGGACGCGATGGAGCCTGCGCAGTGAACCACCGCCTGGCAGCCCCGCATGGCCTCCGCGATGCCATGCCCGCCGTCGAGACGGCCGCGGATCAGGACGGCGCCGAGATCCTGGAGCCCGGCGGTGTCTGAGGTCTCCCGCACCAGGGCCCCGACCTCCCAGCCCGCGGCGATGAACCGGGCCGCGATGTGGTGGCCCAGGAACCCGGAGCCGCCTGTGAGGAACACGTGCTTCATGGACGACTCCGCGGTCACTCGAAGAAGTGCGGGACGTACATCTTGAAGGTGAACAGCGCGCCCGCCGTCGCGCCGAACCCGGGGGAGGACCAGGTCCCGCCGCCGAAGCCGAAGAGCCCGACGGCCCAGCTCCGCGAAGGTCGGTAGTCCACGCCTCCGCCGCCGTAGACCTCCAGGTAGGGATCGATGCTTGCGTCCACGCCGATGTCCAGGAGGCCGCAGCGGACCCCGGCTGCGAGGTAGGGCACCCACTGGGTCGCGTCGATGAGGGTCGCGATCTGGATCCCGACGGTGCCCCCTGCTGCAGCGACTCCGGTCGCCGTTCCACCGCCGAAACCGGAGATCGTGGCCTGGAGGTTCCAGAAGTCCGACAGCCCCCACTCCATCCCCGCGGTGACGCCGCCGAGATGCACCGGCTCACGATCCGTCAGGTCCACCATGAGGTAGCGGGCGCCGAGGACCACGGCGGACTCGGCCTCCGCTGCGGCGGCTGAGGTGGATCCGATGGCCAAGGCGAAGGCTGCGGCGATGCGTACGGCTTGAAGCAAGGATCCCTCCAGGCGACTCAGTCCGAGGTCAACTCGAACTCGAGGGTGTACGGGGCGCAGTCATAGTCGGCGTCGTAGTTGAGCACCTTCACGTAGAACGTGAGGTCGTCGTTCTCGAAGCACTTGCCGGTCCAGGTGTGGGTGAAGACCTCCGGGGTGGTGCCCGACTTCCAGATGCCGAGCTCCTCGCAGACCCCGGTGGAGGGCAGGTCGCCGCACTCGGCGTCGTTCTCGCTCCAGACGCAGAGGTCGAAGTCCTGGGGCAGGTTCTTCAGGGTCACGGTGAAGGTGTAGGGGCCCTCGTCGCCGCCGAGGCAGAAGTTCGAGAGCTCCGACGCGCTGACGAAGTACCAGTCCACGTCGGTGCTCCCCTCGCCCTGGTAGAGGGTGCCCTTGATCGACAGCGGCCCCTGGTTCTCCACCACTGCGCCGAGATCCGCGGCCTGCAGGCACGAGTCGTTGGGGTCGTACTGGTCCGCCTGTGCGTCGTCGTCGGTCAGCCCGTTGCAGTCGTTGTCGACACCGTCGCAGAGCTCCGGCGTCGGATCCATGCCGCCCTCGCAGACCAGCTGGCCCGCGAGGCAGTTCTTCTCGCCGAGGGTGCATGGCAGGGACGCTGAGCCCCCCTGGGCCGTGTTCTTGGTCCCGCAGGCCTGAATGCCGCCCTCGGGGTTGCCCTCGTCGGTGTGGCCGTCGCAGTCGTCGTCGAGGCCGTTGCACGTCTCGTCCACGGGGCCCTGGTAGGTGTTTCCGCCGCAGGGGCCCCACTGGAAGTTCGCGCAGGTCTTGATGCCGGGGTTGCACTCGCCGTCGGTGGTGCCGCAGGTCGTGGTGTCGCCGGTGGTGCAGTCGCAGTCTTCGTCGGTGAAGCCGTCGCAGTCGTTGTCCACCTCGTCGCAGACCTCTTCGCCCGGGTGGACGGAGCAGGTGCTCCAGGTCCCGTTGGCGCAGTCCTGGACGCCCTGGCCGCAGTCGTTCTGGCAGGCCTGGGTCAGGAGGTTGCCCGGGGAGATCTCGTCGGTCTCGCCGTCGCAGTCGTCGTCGAACCCGTTGCAGGCCTCGGGCTTGGTGCAAGGCGCCCAGAACCCGTTGACGCAGGTCTGCTCGCCTACGGGGCCGCAGGGGAGGACGCAGGGGCGGGTCGTGTTGTTGGTCTCGCAGGGCTGGGGGCCGGCGCCGCAGCCACCGGGGACGTCGTCCACGGCGCCGTTGCAGTCGTCGTCCTTCTCGTTGCAGATCTCCTGGGGGGGGAAGCAGTTGCCCCAGGTCGCGTCGTCCTTGCAGGTCTGGGTCCCGGTGGCATGGCAGGCCCCCTTTGTGACGTCGCAGTCCCGGTCCTGACCCGCCGTGCAGTCGCCGCCGCCGCCCCCTCCGCAACCCTCGTCCACGTCGCCGTCGCAGTCGTCGTCACGCTGGTTTCCGCAGATCTCACCAGGCGGGACACAGGTGCCCCAGGTCTTGTCCGCGCTGCAACTCCGGACACCGGTGGACGCGCCCGGAGGATCACAGTACGTGGCGCAGAACTCCGTGCCGCCGGGGATGCACTGGACGGGATCAACGCCGCCGCCCCCGTCGCAGGCGAGGGATGCAAGCGAGAGGAACGTGAAAGTCAGGAAGAGAGTTCGCATCGGAGCCTCCGGGTCTCAGCTTGGGCAGGATTGTAGCACGACCTCTCGAGACGTTGAACGGACAATGGACAATGGAGAATGGACATTGCCCATGATCATCGACCTTCGGTCCGCCAACTCCCTGGCGCGGGGTGTCTTCGTTGGATACCATGCCCGGAGGAGGTGCGGATGAGATTCGAATCACATTGGCCTCGCCGGGCGGCAGTCGGTCTCTTTCTCGTCGGGCTCACCGCCCCGGTCCCCGCCCTGGCCGGAGAGGGGGCCTATCTGGACGGCCCCGAGGAACTGACCTGGTTCGTGGCCATCTCGGACACCCACGTGGGCGCCGAGGAGTTGCTCTACGGCGACAAGGATCTGGTCCGCCTCGAGTGGGCCTGCACGACCCTGGTGGCGACGGTGGATCCGGCCTTCGTCGTCAACGCAGGGGATCTCACGGATGCCACCTCCTGGGGCCTGATCCCCTCCAACCAGCAGGAGTCGGAGTGGATCGAGTACGCCGAGACCGTCGCCGGGAACGGCATGGATCCGGGCTTCTACTTCGACCTGCCGGGCAACCACGACCACTACGGCGACGGGGACCTCACGCACTACACGACCTGGTCCGTCGCCGGGGGCGCGGACGGGATGACCAACCACGCATGGACCTTCAGCGCCGGAGAGACCCAGTGCCTCGCGCTCGGGCTGGCGACCTGCGCCTCCAACGGCAAGCCATCCCCCTCCGACGACGCGGGCCTCGACGGGGTGGACCAGGCCTTCCTCACGGACACCCTCGCCGCCCATCCCGACGAGGCGCTGGTTCTGATCTTTGGTCACCATCCGGTGGACGCGCTGGGTGAGGGCCGCGAGGTCCTCGAGGAGGTCCTCGCGCAGGATCGCGTCGGGTTGTACCTCTACGGCCACACCCACGACTGGGACGAGTTCTGGGATCTGGGGTCCCTCCACGTCAACATCCGCTCCCTGACCAAGTCCGAGAACAAGAACGTCGGCCTGGTGGCCGTGGACGGCGGCGGCCTCTCCGTGCGCGTCTTCGACGTCCAGGACTGGCCGCAGGTCCTGGTCACCGCACCCCTGGATCGGGATCTCGGCGGCGGGAACCAGATGGCCTACAAGATCCCGTGGTATCTCGAAGAGGCGCCGGTGCGCGCCCTGGCCTTCGATCCGTCCGGCGTCGCGGCGGTGGAGTGGTCCCTGGACGACGAGACCTGGACCGCCATGGAGGAGGTCGAGGAGCACGTCTACCAGGGGACCTTCGACGCAACGGTCCTGTCCGAGTATCCCCAGACGCTCCGCGTCCGGGCCTTCGGCGCAGACGGCGGGGAGCCCGCCGTGCACCTGGTGAAGATCCTCTCGGATCCCGACGCCGTGCCGCCGGATCCCCCAGACCCCGTGGAGCCCTCACCCGAGGTCGTGGAGCCGGGCTGGGACGTCGAACCCGGCGACGTGGTCGAGGGCGGCGAGGACGTGGGCGGCGGGGACGCGGGCGACGGGGACGTCCAGGAGGGCGTCGAAGAGATCGTCGAGGCGACGGAGCCTGCCGAGGATGCGTCCCCAGGGGCCGACGTTGCCCCCGCCCCGGACGTGGGGGGCGCCGGCGAGGCCGTCGTCGAGGACGTGGGATCCGACGCGACGATCCACACGATCCCGGAGGGTCAGAAGGGCGGCTGCGCCGCGAGCACTGAGCCTGCGGCGCCCTGGTTCCTGGTGCTCGTCTTGGTGGCGGCCCTCACACGGTGGAGACTCCGGCGTCGGGCCTGACGGCCCTCCTCGGACAATCGGGGCGTGGGCGCCCCTCCCTGTAGCTCTTCAATAGAGGATCAGCGCTTCTTCAGGTTCGATCCGGGAGTGTCGTGGAGGTCTCCATCGGCCTCCAGATGGACCGTTCGACGCTGTCGAGGCATCCCACCGAGATAGTGACCAGACTGCGCGAACTCGGGAAAGCCCCATGACGGTGGGCCGGATGATTTTTTCGTAGCACAACTCAGAGAAAGACCTGTATCACAGTGGAGGCAGCCGATAGAATCGACCGGGAATGGGAGGTCTCGATGGATCCGGTCATTCTCGCCCGCATTCAATTCGCCCTCACCATCGGCTTCCACTTCCTCTTCCCGCCGATCACCATCGGCCTCGCCTGGCTCCTGGTCATCGTGGAGACCCGGGCATGGCGGACGAGGGACCCCCGCTGGGAGCGAATCGGGCAGTTCTTCGCGAAGCTCCTCGCGCTGACCTTCGCGGTCGGCGTGGCGACAGGCGTGGTCATGGAGTTCCAGTTCGGCACCAACTGGGGAGAGTACTCCAAGTACGTGGGTGACATCTTCGGCGCGCCCCTCGCCGCGGAGGGGATCTTCGCGTTCTTCATGGAGTCCACCTTCATCGGCCTCTACATCTTCGGACGCGACAAGGTCTCCAAGGGAGTCCACTGGTTCTCCGCGCTGATGATCGCCGTGGGATCGACGCTGTCCGCGTTCTGGATCCTGGTCGCCAATTCCTGGCAGCAGACCCCCGCCGGGTTCACCCCCGGCGACGGCCGGGTGGAGCTGGCCAGCTTCTCCGAGGCGGTCTTCAATCCCTCCATGTGGCCGCGGTTCTTCCACACCATCGACGCGGCCCTGATCGCCGGCGCGTTCTTCATGAGCGGGATCGCAGCGTATTTTCTCTGGCGGAGGCGGGGCCCCGGGGACGATGGTCCGCACAGCGAAGCAGGCCTCGCACGCACCACCCTGGTGTTGGGCCTGGTCTTCGGCTTCATCGCGTCGCTCCTCGAGCTCATGCCCTTCGGGCACTGGCACGCGCAGCAGGTGGCGCAGACCCAGCCGGCGAAGTTCGCGGCCATCGAGGGCCTCTACACCAGCACGGACAGCGCGCCCATGGTGCTCTTCGGGATCCCCGACGCCGGTCAGCCGCCCAAGCTCCTGTTCCCGGTCGAGATCGACGGCCTGCTCTCCTGGCTGGCCTTCGGGGACGAGGAACACCCCGTCCAGGGCCTGGACCAGTTCCCCAAGGACGAAACCCCGCCTCTCTGGCTCACCTTCGTCTCGTTTCACAACATGGTCGTGCTGGGGATGTACTTCATCTTCATCACGGGCCTCGGGCTCGTACTGCTCTGGCGGAGGAAGCTCTTCACCTCCCGCTGGTACCTCAAGCTCCTGACCCTGTCGATCCCCCTGCCCCTGGCCGCATGCCAGCTCGGCTGGATCACCGCAGAGGTGGGGCGACAGCCCTGGGCAGTCTATGGGCTCCTGCGTACCGCCGACGCGGTCTCCGTGACCGTCACAGCGGGAGAGATCCTCGCATCGATCATCATGTTCAGTCTGGTCTACCTCTGCCTGGGCGGCCTCTACCTGTTCATCCTCGTACGGGAAGTGCGCCACGGCTTCCCCGGGCCCGCGCCGGCGCCGAAGGAGGGGGGCTGACATGGACCTCAATCTGATCTGGTTTCTCCTGGTGGGCCTGCTCCTGGCAGGCTACTCGGTCCTGGACGGCTTCGACTTCGGCGTGGGCATCCTCAGCCTCTTCCGGACGAAGACCCCGGAGGAGCGCCGGCTCCTCATGAACGCGATCGGGCCGGTGTGGGATGGCAACGAGGTCTGGTTCCTCACCGCCGGGGGTGCGCTCTTCGCTGCCTTCCCGCCGGTGTATGCCACGGTGTTCAGCGGCTTCTATCTGGCCCTGATGCTCCTCCTCCTCGCCCTGATCATGCGGGCCGTCTCCTTCGAGTTCCGGTCGAAGCTCGAGGGCCCGACGTGGCGCCGGGCCTGGGACCTGGCGTTCGGCGTCGGGAGCCTCCTCCCTCCGCTCTTGTTGGGGATCGCGCTGGGCAACGTGATCCGGGGCATCCCCCTGGACGCGGACGGGCACTTCCGGGGGAGCTTCCTGAGCCTCCTCAACCCCTACGCCCTCGTCGTGGGCCTGGGGGCGCTGGCGCTCTTCACCATGCACGGAGCCGCCTACATGGTCCTCAAGACCGATGGGGCCCTCCGGGAGCGGATGCGCGGGTGTGTGAACCAAGGCTGGATCGCGTTCGTCGTGCTCTATTTCGCTGCCACGCTCTTCACCTTCTTCGAGGCGCGCCACCTCATGGAGGGGGTCGTGGCCCGGCCGCTGTTCTGGGTGGCCTTCCTCCCTCTGATCGCGTCGACAGCGTACATCCCGATGGCGTCGTGGCAAGGATACGCGCGGCGCGCGTTCGTGGCGTCGTCCGTGGCGATCATCGGGCTCTGGGGCCTCCTCGGCGTGAGCGTGTTCCCGGTCATGGTCCGGTCCAGCGCGGACATCGGCCACAGCCTGACGATCTACAACGCCTCGTCCACGAATCGCAGCCTCACCACGATGCTGGTCATGGCGCTCGTCGGCATGCCGGTGGTCCTCGGCTACACGGCGTGGATCTACCGCGTCTTCAAGGGCAAGGTGGTCGTCGGCTCCGACAGCTACTAGAGCGTCAGGAGGATGTGGATCCGCATCGGGCACCTCGCACGTCCAAGGGGATCTCTTCCGGGTTCTCGCCTCGAAGGCATGGATCCACGGAGCGGCGCCATCCCCGAACATATTGACGAGCGGTCCGATCTATCCTAGTTTGAGCGGTGCCGATGGTGAGCGGCTGCGGGTGCAGGCAACAGTTGATGGCGGGCAGAAGGAAAAACACCCCCACCTGTGCTCCCGGTGGCTCATCACAGACGCAGGAAGAACGCCATGTCAATCATCAGTCTGTTCAGCGCCTCCCACAGCCACGGATGCGAGGTCGCGCAGGGAGTACGAGACCGGCTTGGCTATGACCTCTTGAGTAACGAGCAGTTGCTCGCTGCAGCATCCGAACGCTTCCAGGTGCCGGTGGACAAGCTCAAACACGCCATGCACGGTCCCGTATCGGTGTTCAACAAGCTGACGCACGAACGGGAGCGCAATCTTGCGTACATCCGGGCGACCCTCGCCGAGCTGATCCAACGGGATGATCTGGTCTACCACGGATTCGCAGGGCACCTCCTTCCCAGAGATCTGCAGAACCTGCTGCGCGTCTGTCTCGTTGCCAAGCTGGACTACAGGGCCGCGCTGGCTGCGCAGGGTGACGGAATCGCTGCCGAGACGGCGAAGAAGTTGGTTGCCAAAGAGGATGACGAGAGAAAACGTTGGACGCTGTACCTCTTTGGTCTCAGTCCCTGGGCGAAGGAGCTCTACGACATCCTTCTGCCCATGGATTCGACAGCAGTGGACGCGGCGGTGGCGACGATCGCCGAACATGCCGGCAAACCACCGATCAAGACGATGAAGGCATCACAGAAATGCATGAAGGACTTCTTGCTCACGGCCCGTGTGCAACTGGCACTCGCGCTGAAGGGGCAGGACGTAGACCTGGACGTCTCGTCTGACGACGGCGTCGTGACCGTTACCTTGAACCGCAACGTCGTGCGACTGAAACACTTCGAGAACGAGTTGCGTGGCATGGTCCTCGGCGTCTCGGGGACCGAAGAGATGAGAATGGTGCTGGGTCCGCATTTCCATCCACGCAGCAGGTATGAGAAAATGGTCGAAGAAGCCATGCCAAAGTTCCTCCTCGTTGACGACGAGAAGGAGTTCGTCCTCACCCTCTCGGAACGCCTCGAGTCGAGGAACCTCGGTTCGGCCATCGCATACGATGGAGAGGAGGCCATGTCGATCATGGAAGTGGATGCCCCCGACGTGATGGTCCTGGATCTCAAGATGCCGGGAATCGACGGTCTCGAGGTGTTGCGCCGGGTGAAGCGAGAGAGGCCGGCGACCGAAGTCATCATCCTCACCGGGCACGGCTCAGACCAGGAGAAGAGACAGGCAATGGAGCTCGGGGCCTTTGCATACCTCGAAAAGCCGGCAAATATCGACGTCCTCGCTGAGACCATGAAGCAGGCCTACAGCAAAACACAGAAGACCAAAGGCGACGCATCGTAGTGAATTGACGTAGACGAAGGCCAGACGTACATGCAGCCGGACTCGAGAAAACACATCGGCGCGAGCGCACCAGTCGAACGATTGGCATCGGCGAAGCACTACCGCCGCTTGCTCGTCTTCTCTGTTTCATCGATCTCCCTGGTTGCCATCATTCCCTTGGTCGTCATGACCGCAGTGAACTATCACCAATACCAGGATGCGTTTCATGTCGAATCGGTTCGCCCTACCGCCCGGTTGACTGCGAACGCCAAGCTGCTGATGGAGGCCTTCCTCTCGGAGCGCGTTTCGGCCCTGTCTCTGGTGATCCACACAGAGGCGACCGCAGAACTGCATGACCCACAGAAGCTCAACGCGCTCCTCGTTAAAATGAAGCGAGCGTTCGGTGGGTTCATTGATCTTGGCGTGATCGACGGAACAGGCAAGCAGGTGAGCTACGCCGGACCCTACGATCTCCAGGGCATGGACTACCGGGAGCAGGACTGGTTTCACGAGGTGGGGTTGCGCGGCATCTATATCAGCGACGTCTACCTGGGCCACCGACGCGTGCCGCACTTCGTCATCGCTGTCCATTCTGACCACGACGCGGCGTCCAACTTCGTTCTGCGCGCGACGATCGACACCGACAGAATCGTCCGTCAGATCTCCGAGCTGGCGGTGCATCCATCCAACGACGCCTTCCTCATCAACAAGGAAGGAGTTCTCCAGACATCGTCTCGGTCATACGGCGAGGCGCTGAAGCGTTGTCCGTTGCCAATCCCCCCCGAATCGGCGCAGGCGGAGGTATTGGAGACCAGAGATGAAGGAGGTTTCCCCCTCATCATCGGCTACGCATACATCGAGCGCTCGCCGTTCGTGTTGATGCTGTTGCGGCGGCCAGGGTCCATGCAGGTAGGGTGGATTTCATTGCGACGGGACCTCGTCATATTCCTGTGCATCAGCATTCTCCTCATCCTGACCGTTGTATTCATCGGATCGAGGTACATGGTCAATCGTACCCGCCAGTCGGACTTGAAGCGCGCTGCCGCGTATCATGGGATGGAATACACCAACAAGATGGCAGCCATTGGCCGATTGGCCGCCGGGGTGGCTCACGAAATCAACAACCCTCTGGCAATCATCGGGGAAAAGGCGGGGCTCCACAAGGACCTGTTGACTCTCTCCGACGCGCTTCCACCGAAGGAAAAAATGATCGCATTGGTGGACGCCGTGCTCGAATCGGTTGAACGCTGTGGAGCGATCACGCACCGCCTGCTCGGCTTCGCCAAGCACATGGATATCTCGCGAGAGGGAATCGATTTGGAGATCCTTCTCAAGGGAGTGTTGGGCTTTCTCGAAAAGGAGGCCGGCTACCGCAATCTCCGGGTTACATTCGACATCGAGGAGAACCTGCCGTCCATCGAAAGCGATCTCGGACAGCTCCAGCAGGTGTTTCTGAACATCGTCAACAACGCCTTTGCAGCAGTCGATGATGGAGGCAAGATACAGATCTCCATGGCGAGCGCAGACGCCGGCAAGGTGGTCGTGAGCATCGAGGACGACGGGATGGGCATTACCAAAGAGAATCTGGACCACATCTTCGAGCCGTTCTTCACCACCAAGAAGGGGGCCGGCACCGGGTTGGGTTTGTCGATTACCTATGGAATCGTCGAAAAACTGGGCGGGGAGATCAAGGTGACCAGCACGCCGGGTGAGGGCACCTGCTTCAGCGTCGTTCTTCCCGTTCGACAGGAATACTCATAGGAGCGAAAATGGAGTCCATCCGTGTTCTCATCGTCGACGACGAAGGCCAGTTCGTGGACGCCGTGGTCGAACGACTCCAGCTGCGAGGGTTCGACGCAGACGGCGTGACAAATGGACACGATGCCTTGGAGAAGATGTCTCAAAACCTCTACGATGTCGTCCTTCTCGACGTGAAGATGCCGGGTCTGGGTGGACTGGATGTCATCAGAACGCTCAAAGAACAATGGCCGAGCCTGCAGGTGGTGATGCTCAGTGGCCACGGCTCGACGACGGACGCGGAAGAAGGCATGCAGCTCGGCGCCTTCAAGTACTTGATGAAGCCGGTGAATATCGATGCCCTGGTCAGCGTTCTCCGTTCGGCATCGGAACGGAATCGAGATGATGAAAAATGAGTGATGCCAAAGAACGTCTCTTGTGCGGGGAGGGATTTGGTTTCTATGGTGCCATCACCGCCAGTCTGTCGCACGAGATCAACAACGTCCTTGCCATCATCAATGAGCTGTCGGGGCTGCTCGATGACTTCTATCGCGCGGCCGAACACGGCGCGCCGCTCAATGTGGAGAGACTGAAGAGCTCGACGCAACGCATCACAGCACAGGTGGAACGCGGCCAGGAGCTTGTCAGGCGGCTCAACAAGTTTTCGCACACGGTCGATGAGAAGCAGACCACCGTCGTGCTCAACGAAACCGTCGAGGCCATGACCACCCTCTGCAGGCGGTTCGGGACGTTGCGTCGAGTCGAGATCGAAACCAACCTCGCAGAATCGTCTCCCAGAATTGAAGGCAACGCGTTTGATGTACAGCACATCATTTTTCGCTGCATCGACATGGTCCTCAGTGCATCCGCACAGGGGGACAGGATCCAGATCGATGTCGAGCCGGGCCACGACGTTGCCCGGCTGGTTTTCGCTGGCAGTTCCGCGATGGAAGCTGCCGCGGAATTGGACTCCAAGCGGGACCTTGTGGCCCTGTTGGTGACAGAAATGCGAGGCGCATTCGAGGCGGTGATTCAACCCGGTCAGCCCCTTCGGCTGGAAGTGTCGCTTCCAAACGCTCCGAACAAACGAGGAAAGGACCATGAACAATAACAGAGTCCTCCTGGTTGACGACGAGATAGAGTTTGTTGAGACGCTGGCCGCGCGGCTCGAGACTCGGGGTTTTCGAGTCGATATTGCCGAGAGTGGCGAGATGGCGGTCGAGAGGGTTCAGGCGAAGTCCTTCGATGCAGTCGTTCTCGATCTGGCCATGCCGGGTATGGACGGTATCGAAACACTTGAACGCCTTCGGCAGCTCAACCCGGATTGCCAGGTTGTTCTGCTGACTGGACGGGGAACGGTCAAGAAGGCGACAGAGGCGATGCGGCTCGGAGCATTGGATCTGCTGGAGAAGCCGATCGACATCGAAGTGCTGGTGGAAAAAATCGAGGAGGCGGCCACAAACAAGGCGCGGCTCACCGAGAAGCGGATTGAACAGGAAATGGCCGAGATCAAGCGCAAGAAAGGCTGGTGAAACCAATGCAATCGAGAAAAGGCGTGGACGGATTCGAGTCGCGACGGGTCGGCGAGATCATGATCCCCTTGAACGAATATCCCCATCTGCCGGTCTGGTCCACATTGGTGGACGCCATCAAGATCATGCACAGCGCGGAGATCGTGGCCCGGGGTCGAAAGTCCCTCCCGCGGGTCATCTTCCTTTTTGACCTCGATGGCTCGATCGCCGGAACCGTTCGTCGCCGCGACATCATGCGGGGGTTGGAACCCACATTCCTGGTGAGCCAACCCCTGGAATATCGTCGAAAAATATTCGACGTGGAGGTTGACGCCAACTTGTCTGAGCTCTCGTCTGGCAGAGTGGAGAAGGGGATTCGGGAACGCGCGGACCGACCGGTCACCGATGTCATGCGACTCATCGAAACAACCATCGATTTCGACGCACACATCATCCATGCAGTTTATGAAATGGTCAACAACAGGATGAGCATCCTTCCCGTCACTCAGAACAAGAGAGTGGTAGGAGTCATTCGGACCGTCGACGTATTCCACGAACTCGCAGAGGTCGTGCTCGGATGACCGAAGGAAAGCTGCCCGCCGGACCTTCCGGCCCGCGACCGACCGGGATCCGCCATGGTGAGATCGGAAAATCAACCAAGGCCGGGGCATTCGATTGGAAGAGGCTGCTCTTCATCCTTCTCGGGATCGGACTGTTCCTCCTGGTCTGGTTGTCGCCGGCCTGGGATCCCGCGATCGATCCCGAAGGCAAGTCCTTTGCCTTGACCCCTGAAGGCAAGGCCGCTCTGGCTCTGTTTCTCCTTGCTGCCACGTGGTGGGTGACCGAGGTGATCCCGATCGGGATCACCGCCATCACCATCGGGGTCGTCCAGGCCCTGTGGTTGATTCGCCCGGCTCGTGTGGTCTTCACCGACTTCATGGACCCGTCCGTCTGGTTCATCTTCGGTTCCCTGAGCATCGGAATCGTCTTCACAAAGACCGGGCTCACCCGGCGCCTGGCGTACAAGATGCTGTCCGCGGTCGGCGAACGAACCAGCATGATCTATCTCGGGTGCTTCGTGCTGACCGCGGGGCTCACGCTGGTCCTGGCCCATACCGCGGTGGCAGCGACGGTCTACCCGCTGTTGCTCGCCATCTACTCCCTGTACGAGGAGGACGGACGGCCAACGAAGTTCGGCAAGGGGCTCTTCGTGGGGATGGCGTTCGTCGCCGGGGCCGGCAGCATCGTCACCCTCCTCGGCGCGGCGCGTGGTGCCGTCGCCCTCGGCTTCTTCCGGGAGATCACGGGGAAGTCGATCTCGTTCTTCGAGCTCACCTACTACATGCTCCCCGTGGGTGTCGTCATGACCTTGCTCCTCTGGGTCTTCATCATGCTCTGGTACCGCCCCGAGAAGAAGACGATCCCCGGTCTCCGCGACCGCGCCCGGCGATTGTACGCCGGCCTGGGCCCGATCTCTCGCCAGGAGATTCTTGCCGTGGTGATTGTGACGGCGGTGATGGTCGTTCTGGGCCTCCGCTCATTCATCGGGGCCCTCGCGTTCCTGGACAAGAGCGCCATCATCCTCCTGGCCACCGTTCTCTTCTTCTTGCTCAAGGTGGTCTCGCTGGAGGACCTCGAAGGCACACCCTGGAACATCGTGCTGCTGTTTGGAGGCGCGATGAGCATCGGCTTCTGTCTGTGGCAGACCGGCGCTGCCGAGTGGCTGGCTGTCACGTGGTTGGGCCTGTTTCACGGGGCCCCGTGGTTTGTCTTCATCATGGGAATTGCATTCTTCATCCTCATCATGACCAACTTGATCATGAACGTTGCGGCCATCGCGATCGTGCTGCCCGTGGCTCTCAAGATGGCCGAGTACGTCAACGTCGCGCCTGAAGTCGTTCTGTTTTCGTGCCTGGTGACGGCGGGCATGCCGTTTCTGCTGCTCGTTGGAGCGGCGCCCAATGCCATCGCCTACAACAGCAAGATGTTCACGACACGAGAGTTCTTCACAGCGGGCGTGCCCGCCAGCGCCATCCTCATGATCGTGCTCGGCACGTTCGTATGGCTCATCTGGCCGATGATGGGAATGCCGATCCTCACGCGCTAGGAGCAAGGTGTACCAGCGCGGCTCCAAATCCCCCATTCTGCGCGCCTTGACACCCCAGGACCGGATCACCGATACTCGGTCTGGAGGCGAGAAACACGGATGGAAAATTCCTACCCGCCAGCTCGTCCTTGGGCATTTGTGGCGTTCACGAGCGCATTCGCGATGAGCTTCAAGTGCGGGGTCAGCAGTGCTACCCTCGCTCCCATACCGGCAGGCACCCGTTTGCCATGGGTGCTTGATTCGACACAGAAGGAGGGGAAGGGATGGCGAGGATGAACACTGGGCGGATTCTGGCAGAGGAACTCCACCGGGTACTCGAGGAGTTCAAGGACCTGGACGACGAGATCGGGATGTTGGTGGACGAGAGGAAGCGTCTTGCGACCCTGGCCCACAAGCTCTTGCAGATCCTGCGGACGGTGGTGAGGGAGAGGGGGGCCGAGAAGCTCATTACAGAGCTCGGGCTGGCAGAACTGATCGCCAAGCTGCCCGGTGTACCCGGACGCAAGCCTACGACCCCCGTTGCGGTGAAGCGTGCGAATCGCAAGCAGCCGGCAGTCGCTCCAGAGCCCGCGGCGAAGGCCGCAGTACCGGCACCGGTTCGGGCGAAGAAGGCCGCCCCTCCTGAAGCGCCTGCCGTCCTGGAGAAGGGCACTGGCGTCCGGATGCTCGCAGGCAAGTACACAGACTGGCTCGGGATCATCCGCTGGGCCAGCATGAAGGGGTCGAAGGTCACCTACGCTGTCGCCCTGACCGGCCCGGACGGGAAGTCGGCTCGCACCCAGGTCACCCCCCGCAGCATGGGGAAGAAGTGGGTCTTGGACGACACGGCGGTCCCGCCCAAGAAGAGGAAGGGCAGGAAGACCAAGAGCAAGGGGGCTCCGAAGAAGAAGGCAGCCAGCAAGTCCAAGGTGCGGTGACACCGCAGTCGCTCCTCAGGCTTCCCGGGATACCCCCAGATCGATTCTCTGGGGCGGCGGGGGCATCTTTCCCCCAGTCTTTTCCGGCCCTCCTGACATCTTCGTGGGTTCTGGCAGAGAACTCGGGTGCAGAATTTGCTCGAAATGATCCCGCTGTGGCTCCCATGATCAGAGGGGAAAACTGAGGTTGGCGCCGGTCACGGTCACGGTCACGGTCACGGTCACGGTCACGGTCACGGTCACGGTCACGGTCACGGTCACGGCGAACCTGAGTCGTTCAGTGCCCGACCCACCTACCGTTGCTCAGCCTCAGCGTGCCTGATGAGCTTCGTGAGCATGGCGGCGATACGGTCGGCAAGCT
>JBDRIT010000043.1:0-68785 GCA_043815665.1 Pseudomonadota bacterium | reverse complement strand
GAGAGCCCGCACGCGCCGCAGGCCAAGGTCTCGACCGCGCCCGCCGCGCAGGTCCCCGTGCTGGTGCAGGCTCCCCAGGGGCTCCAGGTGCAGTTGTCCAGGCAAGTGCGCTCCTGGAGTCCGCAGAGCCCGCAGGGTGCGGTCTCCATGCCTCCCGGCGCACAGAAACCCGCGCCCTGGCACCCGCCCCAGGAGCCCCACTGGCAGGCACCCCCGCAGGTCCGCTGCCGGACCCCGCAGAACCCACAGGACTCGAGTTCCTGCGCGCCGGACATGCAGGGGCCCTCCTCCTGGCAGGAGCCCCAGGTCCCCCAGGCGCAGTCCGCGGTGCAGGCGCGGAGCCGGGTGCCGCAGTTCCCGCACGCGCTGGCACCCGTCTCGCCGGGTTCGCAGACCCCGCCGCCGAGACAGGAGCCCCAGTCGCCCCACTGGCACACGCTCGTGCAGGTGCGATACCGGGTCTGGCAGGGGCCGCAGAGCTCCGAGTCCTGGGCCCACGGCGCGCAGGGGCCCTCTCCCTGACAGGCGCCCCAGGAACCCCACTCGCATCCATCGGTACATGCTCGGGTCATCGCGCCGCAGCTCCCGCACGGAGTGCTCTGCTCGTCGCCCGGGGTACATGCGCCCAGCTCCTGGCACGGCCCCCACTGGCCCCACTCACAAGCTGCGGTGCAGGATCGGAACTTCGTCCCGCACAGGCCGCATGGCGCCGCATCCTGTGCACCGGGGGCGCAAAGCCCCTCGCTTTCGCATTCTCCCCACTCCCCCCACTGGCAATCGTCCTCGCACCCCCGGGTCCGGGTGCCGCAGCTTCCGCAGGTCTCGTCCTCCACTGCGCCGGGCGTACAGGCGCCCACCTCGATGCACGCTCCCCAGCCCCCCCAGGCGCAGTCCTGGCCACACCACCGGTACTGGACTCCGCACACATCGCAAGGCTGCTCCTCCGAGATCCCTGGCGTGCAGTCGCCTTGGCCCTCGCACGCGCCCCAGGAACCCCACCCACAGTCCCCGGCACAGGTCCGGAGCCGGGTCCCGCAGAGGCCGCAGGGCTCCACCTGGGGCGCGCCGGTCGGGCAGGCCCCCCCGCCCTCGCACTCGTTCCAAGGGCCCCACCCGCAGACCTCGTCGCAGATTCGGGTCCGGGTGCCGCACCAGCCGCACTCCTCCTGTTGTTCTTCACCGGGGGAACACGGGCCCTGCCCCTGGCACGCGCCCCAGGGCTCCCAGAGGCAGATGTCCCCGCAGGTCCGGATCCGCATCCCACAGCTTCCGCACGCCTCCTGGAGCGAGCTTCCCGGCTCGCACTCGCCCTGGCCCCCGCACATTCCCCATTCGGACCAGGTGCAGCCCTCCTGGCAGACCCGCGCCCGGATCCCGCAGAGCTCGCAGGACTCGAACTCTGTGGTCTCGGGGGCGCAGACCCCAGGGTCTGCGCAGGGTCCCCAGGGCTCCCACTTGCAGCCCTCGGTGCAGATCCTGGCGTGGGTCCCGCAGAACCCGCATTGAGCGTTCTCCTCCTCTCCCGGCTGGCAGCCCCCCTCCAGCTCCTCGCAGGGCCACCATTCGCTCCAGGCGCAGTCCTCCAGACAGACCCGGAACTGGTATCCGCACACGCCGCAAGCCTGCTCCTCGATCGCGGCCGCTTCGCAGGTGCCCGGATCCTCGCACTCGCCCCAATCCCCCCAGGCACAGTCCTCCTGGCAGATCCGCACCTGGATCCCGCACAGGCCGCAGGGCTGGGTCTCCTGCACGTCGGGGGTGCACAGCCCCTGCCCACCACAGATTTCCCACCCGCCATCCGCCCCGCAGATCTGGCTTCCGCAGTTGCCGCAGGACTGCTCCTCGCCTCCCTCGCACTGGAGGCACGGTCCCCAGACACAGTCTGCCCCGCAGACCTTGCTCGCTGCCTCCTGCGGGCAGTCGTCGCCGACCTGGCCGGGGGAGCACTCCCCCTGGTCCAGGCAGTCGTTCCACACGCACCCGGTCATGCAGAACCGGAACCCGCAGTCGCCGCAGGGCTGCTCCGCACCAGGCCCACACTCGCCCTCGTCCAGGCAAGGGCTCCAGTGACAGGTGTCGTCGCAGGTCCGCACGCCACAGTTCCCGCAGGGGTCTTCCACCCCGGATTGGCAGGTCCCCTCATCGATACAGGGGTCCCACTGGCACTGCGCGGTGCAGGTGCTGGTTCCGCACAAGCCGCAGATCTTGGAATCACCCGGCTCACACGCCCCGAACACGCACTCGATGCAGGTCCACCCGCAGTCGTCGCTGCAGGTCAGCTCCCCGGTGGCGCCGCACGCCCCCGCGGTCTCGCCGGAACTGCACGAACCCTCGTCCGCACAATCGCCCCAAATTCCGTCGAGGCGACAGCTCCTGGCTCCGCAGCGGTCACCGCAGCCCTCGATATCGCCCGGGGTGCAGACCGGCTCTGGGATGCAGAACCCCTCTTGACAGGTCTTCCCGTCCGGACAGTGACCGCACAGGCCCCCGCATCCATCGTCACCACACTCCCTGTCTCCGCAGACGGATCGGCATCGGCCCTCCAGGTCCGACATATCGGACCGATCTGACGGCTGCACATCGACGTCACCGCTCCGCTCGTCTGACAGGGAGCTGTCCCCTGGCCCGGGCGCGACCGGATCCCGCGAGCACGCTACCAGCACCAGAACAACCGAAACCAATCCGACACAAACAGCGAGTCTATCCATGATTTCCCACTGCCCCGATCATTTCACACCCCCCCGAAAAGGGATCAATATCCAACACCATTGCATTATTCGGCGACAACCCCCGCCAATGCCTGGTTCAGTACGTTTGTGGCCTTAAAAGGCATGCTAACAAACATAGAAGACAAACCAAACGGATTTCTCTCTACCTGTCTTCGGAAGTTCTCCGTCAACACCGAGTTGTCCCTCCACAATAACATTGGGTCGACGATATCCTGGGTTCTGGATACCGGGCTCTCCGGCTGCAGGTCGCCGCGCTCGAGCGGGAACGGCCGTACCGCGGTTGGAAGATCTCGAGATGGCAGCGTCCAGGCGGGTCGGACCTCATAATGCACCGGACCACGAGATGTGGTCGAATACGAGTGCGGATGGAAGCAAGGCGCGTCGGGAGCACCTCCGTAGACAAGGCACACAGCGATGGCACCAGAACCCGCATCTTGATGTCCCTGTCCCAGCAGCGGGTACAGAAAATCCAGCAGTGCGCGGTCCGCCGTCGTGTCACTCTTGACTTTGGAGAGCCTACTCATGGAAGCCTGGGTAGCCGCTTCCTGTTCATCGTCCCGAAGCGAATAACATAGAAGCAAATCTCATCATCGGCTACGTGACCGTGACCGTGACCGTGGCCGTCGCCGTCGCCGTCGCCGTCGCCGCCGCCGTCGCCGAACGTGTCCCGTTCATCAACTCCCGACGAGGAGGTCCCATGTCCGATTCCATCCCTGCACTCTGTCATGAGACGCTCCATGTCGACCAAGCTGGGATCGAGTTCCTTTCGCTGACAGAGGGTGTCTTCGGAACGCTACCGAGAGGAATCGCAGCTCTGGTCGACCCGCTCCGTCGTGCTGCCCTGTCCATCTGCCTCAACATCGCAGAGGGATATGGGAAGCAGCACCCGGCGGATCGGGCCAGGTTCTACGATTTCGCCAGGGGCTCGGCACATGAGTGCGGAGCGGTCTTCGATGTGTTGGGGGTCAAGAAGCTGCTTGCGGAGGGGCAACTCCGCCAAGGCAAGATTCTCCTCCATCGGATCGTGTCGATGCTCGTGAGAATGGTGAATCCGTAGGTTTGGAGCGAGCGGAGAGACCGGCGACGGCGACGGCGACGGCGACGGCGACGTTTACGTTCACGGAGCCATCGTCCCAGCAATGCGATGCGATGCCCTTCGGGACTGCATTCGTTGCTTGTGACCTTTCACCCAGGCTCGACCGCGAAGAACCCTTGATGAACTTCAAGGACACTATCGCACCATCGGCAGGGGCGAACAAGCGAATCGACACCCGCTACCTTGTGGGTCCCGAAGCGCTCCACGTCGGGGACGGGGCTCACGTCCGCCACTTGATCCTCCAGGCCTGGGACGCCACCGCCCGTGGTCATCTGACGTCCCGAGCCACCCTGGGTCGGGACGCGAACCTGGTCACGGCCCTGACCTCCTTCGGGGGGAACGCGTGAAGATGGACCTCGGCGTGGTGCTGGCGGCGCCCGGGGCGCGCAGCGAGATGCCGGGGTTCGCGCTGGGTGAGGGCGCGCAGCACCTGGATCACCACACGGTCCACGCGCACACCGCGCCGGACACCTGGTCCAACCTGGAGTTCAAGACGGTCCTGGCGGACCAGTCCCGCTCGACCTACACCGGTCGGATCCGGATCACCCCTGTTGCGCCGCGCTCCGCCGCCTTCCAGGGTGATCGCAAAGTCGGCGTTGAACGCGCTTGGCCGTCTGACGATCCCACACATCTTTTCGCTCGCCAGCTGCTCGCTGTCGTGACCTAAGACCGCCATGTCCATTCCCGATTCTTCCCGTCGCGTCGAGGACCGTTGCGTGATTTCAGTCGAACCTCTCGGACCTTGCCCGGCTCTTCCACAACGGCCTGTCTTTGGGGGCCTGCTCCGTTTCCGGGGCCATCCCCTGGCTGCGGCTCACGCCGGTCCAGGGGAGCGCCCCTCCACGCAGGCCCCCAGTGCCGAGCGCAATAGAAAGGTAGAGCAACAAAGTAAGAAGAGGCCGGCCACCCGCCCCCACCCACCCGCCGTCGGGTGGCCGGCCTAAAGGCAGGGACCGGATCGGCTCGTTCAGCCGTGACCAGATCAGGAGCCGAGCGCACAGACAACGCTCCATAGAATTCGACGCAACGACTGGCGTTTGGTGCTCAGAATATACAGCCAAGGTCATCTGGGTCCGTGTTGGTTCGCTTCGTCGAAGGAAGGCCCCCACGGATAGGGGTGGTGGAGGGGTGGTGGGGGCCTTCCTTTCTTTTCTCTCCTCCTTTTTTTTCCTGTGCTTGGCTTTGTATTGAGGGAGGTGGGGGGGGGACCCTTGGGCGAAGACCCTGCCGCCGGCGCCACCGATCCGCGGGGGGGGAGTCGACAATCGCGCCGGCGAGCGGGTCAGGGCGGCGGGGGGGGGTCTCCCCCCTGCCGCCCGGTTCGCCCAAGGGTCCCCCCCGTGCCGACCGGGTGGGTCGGCACGGAATCCGGGTCGCCTCCTGCACCCTTCGGGCTTGGTCCCCGGCTCGGGTTGTCCGGTCGCGAACTCCCGGTTCTGTTGTGTCCATCTCTGTGCTGCTGAGGCATCGGAGGCCCAGCCTCCCGCGGATGGCACCCATCACCTGCTCCAGTTGACCCAGGCGCGATCGCGAAGAGCGAAAAGATGTGATCGCTCGTCAGACGGCGACGGCGACGGCAACGGCAACGGCAACGGCAACGGCAACGGACCATTCTTCCAGCCGAGTCGAGCCAGAGTTCGATAGACCGCTGGGGGAGCGGCGACTTTGCGATTGCCCTGGGACTCCGTCCCTGTGGGGGGGGCCTTTGGCGAAGACTCTGCCGCCGGCGCCTCCGATCCGGGGGGGGGAGTCGAACATCGCGCCGACGGAACGGGTCAAGTCGGCTGGGGGGGACGCCGTCTATCCATTGGCTCCTCCCCTGTTCTTCCGTGACCGTGACCGTGACCGATGGATGGACGCGGCCACTATGGGTTTCGATTGGGAGGGCCCTCCCACAGCCGGCCTGCAGCGCGGCGAGGGACAGCGCAAGGAGAACGGATCATCCTGGGGGCATCAATCCGTGCCGGCCACGGGGCCCCGGAGGCGCTTGACGTCGCCCCGGCGACGCTTCGAGTCGAGGCGACGAAGCCTGGACGCGCCGGTGGGGCGCGTGGGGCGTCGGGGGCGCGGGACCTCGAGGGAACGGCGCACGAGGTCGGCCAGGCGCTCCCGGGCATCCTCCCGGTTCCGCTCCTGGGTCCGGTGCCGGCGTGCCTGGAGCACCAGGACTCCATCCTGGGTGGCGCGGCGGCCGGCCAGGCCCAGGAGCCGCTCCTTCACCTCCTCCGGGAGGACCGAGGAGCTCCGTACGTCGAACCGCAGCTGCACCGCTGTGGCCACCTTGTTCACGTTCTGGCCGCCGGGACCCGACGCCTGGATGAAGCGCTCCTCCAGCTCGTCGTCCGGGATGACGAGGGTCGGGGTCACCTGCAGATCCATGTCAGGACTCGCCGTAGATCGGCCGCGCCCGCACGACCCAGTCATCTCCGAGAGGCTCCACGGACCGCACGTCCAGGCCCAGGGCCTCGTCCATGCGCTCCACTCCCAGCCCCGCGGCCAGGGGGATGCCGTCACCGCCCACCAGCTTGGGCGCGAGGATCAGCACCAGCTCGCCCACCAGGCGCCGGGAGAGGAAGGCCGCCGCGACCTGTCCGCCCCCCTCCACGATGAGGTGCGCGATCTCGAGTTCACCGAGGCGCTCCAGGACCCGGGAGAGGTAGACCTCATGATCTTCACCGTCCACACGCTCGACCCTGACCTGGAGGGCCTCCAGCTCCGCAGCCCTCTGAGGGGACGCATCCCGCCGACAGAACACCACGGTGGGGTGCGTCTCGGCGGTCTGGAACACCGAGAGGCGGGGCGCCAGGGTGAGGCTCGGATCGAGCACCACCCGCAGGGGCTGCTCCTTGTGGGGCACCAGGCGGCAGGTCAGGGCCGGGTTGTCCAGCTCCGCGGTGCGCCGCCCGATGAGGATCGCGTCGGCCTCCGCCCGGAGCCGGTGAGACAGCTCCTGGGCCTTCGGGCCGCTGACCCAGCGGGAGTGGCCCGTGCGGGTCGCGATGCGCCCGTCCATGGATGCGGCCAGCTTCAGGGTCACGTAGGGGCGCCGCGTGGTGATGTAGTGGAGGTAGGCTCGGTTCAACTCGACGCACGCGTCCTCGAGGACGCCGACGCGGACCTCCACGCCCTTCCCTCGCAGGATGTCCACGCCGCGACCGGCCTCCAGGGGATTCGGGTCCAGCATGCCGACGGTCACGTCAGCGATCCCCGCTGAGAGGATCGCATCGGTACAGGGCGGCGTCCGTCCGTGGCGGCTGCAGGGCTCCAGGGTGACCACCATGGAGGCGCCCCGGGCCCGCTCGCCGGCGGCGGCCAACGCGGCGGCCTCGGCGTGGGGGGCCCCGACCCGAGCGTGATACCCCGTGGCCAGGACGTGTCCGCCGGAGTGGATCACCGCCCCCACCATGGGGTTGGGGAGGGTCGCCCCGAGGCCCCGGGCGGCCTCGTCCAGGGCAAGCTGCATGAGCCGCTGTTCGAGGTTCATCACTCGCCCGCGTCGAGGTCGTGGAGGAGGTCCTGGAACTCGGTCACGTCGGAGAAGTCTCCATAGACGCTGGCGAAGCGGACATACGCGACCTGGTCGCGACCGCGGAGGAAGCGGAGGACCTCCTGACCGATCTCCCGTGAGGGGATGTCTCGAACACTGCGCTCCCTGCATCGCTGCTCGACCCGGTCGAGGAAGTCGTCGATCTCCCGATCCGTGACCTCCCGCTTCCAGGTCGCGCGGACGACCCCCGTGCGGACCTTCTCGCGGTCGTAGGGGACCCGTCCTCCGCCCTTCTTGATCACCGTGGGCAGGCCGGTCTCGACCCGCTCATAGGTGGTGAACCGCTGGGAACAGCCCTCACACTCCCGGCGCCGACGGATCTGCTCGCCGCCCTTGGCCATCCGTGAGTCCAGGACCCGGGTACCGGCGATGCTGCAGAACGGACAGTTCATGCCCTCTCCCCCCGCTCAATGGTGGTGATCATGTCGAGGCGACGCTGATGACGGACGTCAAAGGGTGTCTCGAGCCAGATCTGAACGAGCTCCAGCGCGAGCTCGGGGGCGAGCAGCCGCCCGCCCAGAGCCAGCACGTTGGCGTCGTTGTGCTCCGCAGCCAGCCTCGCGGACGTCGCGTCGTGCACCAGGGCCGCCCGAACCCCCGCCACCTTGTTGGCGGCGATGGAGATCCCGATGCCCGTGCCACACACCACGACCCCACGGTCGAACTCCCCCCGGACCACGGCCTCACCGACCGACCGACCGTAGTCGGGGTAGTCCACGCTGTCCAGTCCGTGGCATCCGACGTCAACGAAGTCAACCCCCAAGGAGAGGAGCCCCTCCTTGAGCGCTTCCTTGAGCCGATACCCCCCGTGATCACTGCCAATGACGATCTTCATGCCCCGGAGTGTATTGCTCCTCGACTGGGCCGTCAACACTGTTCAACCACAAGATGTAGTACCACCAACCGGGCCCCGGGTTGTGGCCCTCCGCGATCCTCCTTGACGAGACAGCCAGTCCCACGTGGTGCGGGTCACCCCCGCGGAGCCACGTTGGGTCCGTCGAGCGCGGGCGCCCGGAAATAGATACTTCCACTGCCTTGTTGGAGCACCTATACTCTGCGCAACCGGAGCGTCCGACGGGCGCCGCCGGGTCCGAGTGCATGGGAGGACGAGGCCGTGAACAGCATCCGCAAGATCGCGCTCATCGGTGGTGCAGGCATGATGGGCCGCGCGATCGTCGAGGGGATCATCGACAAGGGCCTCGTCGCACCCGACAGCATCGTGGTCACGGCACGACACGAGGAGTCTCTTGCACGCATCCGCATCCCGGACGTCGAGCAGACCGTGGACAACGTCGCCGCAGCGAGCGGCGCGGACGTCATCATCCTCTGCGTCCACCCCGGCGAATACAAAGAAGTCCTGGTAGAGATCCTGCCGGTGCTCGAGGTCCGCCAGCTCTTGATCTCCGTCGTCACGGGCATCTCGATCATGGCTCTGTCCAGGGCGGTGGAGGCCAGGGTCGCTGTGGTGCGCACGAGCCCGAACATCGCGGCCATCGTGGGGGCCTCCATGACGGCCCTCTGTGCGGGCCCCGAGGTGAGCCCCGAGCAGATGAACATCGCCCTCACGCTCTTCCAGTCCATCGGGGAGGTGGTCAAGCTCGACGAGCGTCACCTCAACGCGGCGACGGGCCTCGCCGGGTGCGGGCCCGCCTTCGCGTTCCGGATCATCGAGAGCCTGGCGGAGGGCGGCATCAAGATGGGACTCCCCCGGGAGATCGCCCGGCGGATGGCAGCCCAGGTGTTGCGGGGCGCAGGCCAGATGGTCCTGGACACGGGTCGGCACCCGGCCTACCTCAAGGATACGGTCCTGACCCCCGGGGCTGCACCATCGATGGCCTGGCGCGGCTCGAGGAGGGCGGCCTCCCCATCGCGCTGATCAAGGCCGTGGAGACCTCCACCCTCAAGGCCGGGCTCCTGTACAAGGACGACGACGAGAACTGACGAGGGGACCCGCCGGTCCCCAGGAAGGCAGGATTCCATGCTCAGAATGAACCAGATCCTGGTGCTCACAGCGATCCTCGTGGGTCTCGCCGCGTGCTCCGCTCCCGCAGGCAAGGGTCCCTTCGAACACCCTGCCGGACTTGGCGTCAAGGGGCCCGACGGCGTCCCGGATGTAGACATCGAGGAGGGTCGGACCCTCATCGAGAAGGGCGACTACGACGCGGCCCTCACGGTGCTGCTGAAGGCACGCAAGCGCCACCCCGATGCCCCGGAGCTGCAATACCTCCTCGCGGAGGTCCACCAGGCGACCGGTCAATGCCTCAAGGCGGCCTCGCATCTTGCGCAGGTCGGCACGGACGGCGACCTGGGGGCCTGGGTACGGGTCCTCTCGACGCGCTGGATCCGCGGCCTGGCAGATGGGACCGTGCGCTGCTCCCCCCCGCGCAAGGCCGCCACGGCAGTGGACCGTCTGCTGGGTCTGTCCCCGGATCTCGGAGATGGAGACCTGCGGGACCGCCTCGCCACCCTGTTGACCAGCCGCGCCCGGGACCTCGAGGGGTCCGGGCGATGCAAGGACGCGCTCCAGCTCATCGAGCGAGCGGAGTCCCTCGGCGGTTCCTCCGCGGATGGCGTCCTGCTCAGGGGGCGATGCCTCCTCCGGCGTGGACGGAATGACGAGATCCTCTCCCTCGCCAAGGTCTGCCTCGAGCGCACCCCCCCGGCGGAGGACACCGTCGCGGCCCTCGCGAGGAGGGCCGAGGAGACCTTCCGCCACGAGGCGGCCATCTCCCTGTGGTCCCTGCTCCGCAATCGCCAAGGCTCCTCCGACGAGGCCAACGCGTCCCTGGGGCGTCTCCAGCTCAAGGTCCGGCGGCCGGAGGAGGCTGCGGGCGCCTGGCGTGCGTTCGTCGAGGGCGGAGCGGAACCGGCGGAACGCCTGGCGCGGGCCATGGAGGCTGCGCAGCAGCTCGGCGAGTTCGATCGCTTCGACGACGCGGTCGCGCTCCTGGACGCGGCTCTGGCCGAGCGCCCTGACGATCTCCCTGCGGTGCGGCTGCGCGCCACGTTGCTCTGGCGCTCGGCTCGTCGCCCCGACGCCGTGGTGTCCCTCCTGGAGTGGATGGATCGGGCCGGAGACCGGGCGGCGGCCCTCGAGTCTGCGCTGGAGCTCCTGTCCGTCTGGGAGGGGTGGAGCGAAGGGCTCAAGCTGCTCTACAAGGTCCGCACCGACGGGGGGGGGACCTTCACTGCCGACATCGCACCGGCGGCGTATCTCTACACGGGACTCTTCCGGACCCGTCTGGGCGATCTGGACGAGGCAGGCAAGGCCTTCGACTCCTACCTGGGCGCCGAAGGACACGTCGGACGGGCCCGCGCCCGCATCGGCGCGCTGCTCTTCACCACCGGCGACGCGAAGCGTGCCCTGCCCTGGCTCGAGGCCGCGGTGTCCGCGAAGCCGCGCTGGCCCGCCGCCGCGCCGGACCTTGCGTCGGTCTACCACTCCCTCGACCTCGAAGACCGGATCCCCGCGTTGTTCGACGCCTTGATCACGGCCAGCGAGGACAAAGGCGCCGCCTGGGCCGCGGTGGCGCATTGGTGGGCGGGGATCGGCCGCCTCGACGAGGCCCTCTCGGCCAGCACCCGCGCGCTGACCCTCACCAAAAATCCATCGCCCCTCCTCCTCCTCCTCCACGGGCGCCTCCTCCTGGTGAAGGACAGGGACCCGGATCAGGCCTACCCCCTCCTCGAGGACGCAGCGGCGAAGCTCGACGCAGCGGACCTCCTCGAGGTCTGGCGGCTCGTCGCCCAGCGTCCAGGACGCCAGGCCAGCTGCGTCCGCGCTGCGATCCTGCGGCGCCCCGAGGCCCGCATCGGCGCCACCTCCGGCGGGCGCCGCGCCCTCCTCCTCCCGGGGGCGGGTGTCGAAGGGATCTTCCCGCTCTCCCTCGACGCGGAGCTGAACGATCTCCTGGGTTGCGGGCGGGGCGAACTGGATGCCCGCATCGAGGCCTACCTCGCCGAGGCACGCTCCGAGGAGGCCGCCCTCGCGATGGCGACCACCCTGGCCCGCGCGCTGCTGGACGCATCCTTCCCGGACCGCGTCGCGGCGCTGTTCGTGCGCTTCCCCGGAATCCCCGCCCCAGCCCCCTCAGACCGAGCTGCGGTTGATCGAGATCCTCCTGCCCCGGGCCGGGAAGATCGCCCTGGCGCGCCTCGGGAGCCTCGCGAACAGCCCGGATCTCGATCCCGATCTCCGTCTCGATGGGGCGGAGGCCTTCCTCGCTGCGGGCGCACCGGCCGCAGCGGAGATCGTCCTCGGCAGGGTCTGGGAGGACCTCGACGACGAGGCCCGCTGCCGTGCGCTCCGGATCCTCGTCGAGGCGCGCCTCTCGAGGGACGACGCAGCGGGAGCCATGGAGCGGGGACGCACCATGGCCGCACAATGCGGCGGTCGCCCCGCGGAGATCGTCCAGGTCCTCGACAGACTCGCAGACCAGGGCCCCGCTGCCGACGCGTTCGGTCTCGCCATCCACCTGCTGGACCGCCTCCACGAGGCCGACCAGGTGCGTCGAATCGTCATCGCCGCGGTGCGCGCCGGCCGGCGCGCCGGCCTGGACCTCAAGAACGTCGGCGACCGCCTGGCCAAGGCATCCAAAGGCTGGAAGGGTGAGGTCGAGGTCGCGGGGGTCCTGGCGGCGACCGGACGCTACGACACCGCGGTACAGCTCCTCGAGGCGGCCCGCCAGCAGAATCCCAGGGAGGGAGCGACCCTCAAGCGGATCCTGATGCTGCACCGCATGGCCACCCTCACCGGACGAACCGGACAGCTCTCCCGGGCGCGGGTTCTCGAGATGTGTGAGCAACACCTCCTCGCCAACGAGCGCTCCGACGAGTCCCTGCTCTCCCTCCTCGGGTTCATCGAGGGCCTCGGCTTCACAGAGCTGGCGAAGGAGCTCGCAGATCGTCACATCCCCGCTGACACCTCCAGCGCCGGACTGCTGCTCCTGCGGGCGTCCCTCGCCCTCGGGACCGGCGCCGGGGAGAGCGCCGAAACCCTCTTGGAGCGGGGCGCCATGGCCGCGCCGGACATCAAGGACTTCCTGGACGCGGCCACGGGCCTCCTGGAGCGGTACGACCGCCCTGGTGACGCGATCCGGCTCCTCGAGAGCGCGCTGCAGGTCCGTCCTGACCTGCCCGCCATCGCTATGGATCTGGCATGGCGCCTCTCCATCTCCACGTCCCCGGACTGGGAGAAGATCGCAGGGCTCATCGACGGCGTGGCGGCGCGAGTCCCGGCGCAGCTCGAGAAGGGCGTGAGGATCCTGCAGGGCGGCAGTCGGTACGATCTCGCCCGCCCGATCCTCGTCAAGGCCCGGGCGAGCGCGGACGAGGGCGCTGCCTGGACAGCGACCCGGTTGATGCTCCAGTCGGCGGCCGAGAACGGGGCCCACGCCGAGGTCCTCGAGATCGTCGAATCGTACACCGCAAGGAAGCTCCCGGGCTTCCGGCTCCAATCCCTCTCGGACCTGCTCTTCGAGTACGGATTCCTGCCCGAGGGCCTCGCCCTCCTCGAGGAGAACGAAGGCAAGGACCCGAACCAGGCGGCTGGGGTGCTCCGCGCCCTCAAGCTCATCCAGACCGGACGCATCGACGAGGGATCGAAGCTCATCGACGTGTTCTTCGAGGAGCTCGTCCTGGGGCACCGGAAGCTCACCCGGAGCGACAGGATGACCGCTGAGCTCCACAAGCTCTTCGACAGCGTGAACGACTTCCTCTGGGACATGGACCTCGGCGCCCAGGCCGGGCTCCAGCTCGACCGCGCCATCGAGACCTACCCCGACGACCCGTTCCTGCTCATCCGCCGGTGCCGGAGCCTCCTCTCCGCCCCCGAGGCGAAGCCCGAAGACGCGCTGGCGCTCTTCGATCGGCTCCTGTCCATCGACACGGAGCCGGCCTCCCTCCAGACCCGCAGCCTGGTCCACCATCTCGCTGCGCGGGGACTCGACGTTCAGGCGACGAACCTGATGCTCGACGCGTTCGATCCCGCGGCACCCCGGTGGTGGGCCCCCATGCTCCTCGAGCTCCTGGTGGTCCAGGAGAACCACGCGATGCTTCGCCGCGCCGTGGAGCAGCTCGCCACGCGACCCGCTGGATCCCCGGAACTCCTGGCCACGTCCGGCGCCACCCTGCTGGCCCGGGGCGAGGTGGAGCTCGCCGAGGTCCTCCTCCGACAGGCCCTGGTCCGGACCCGGCAGCACGAGGCCACGCGGACCGCGGGACCCAAGGCCGGGATCTTCTCCCAGGTCGAGGACCCCACCGGTCCCGCCCCGGACGCGCAGCTCACGTCCCGCATCATGGTGTTCCTGATCCGGGCCATGGCGGCAGGCGGTGCCCCCGCGGACGCGATCCAGGCAGCGGCGCGCGGCGCGCTGCGGCTCCAGGCCGACGCGAAGGGCGGCATCTCCCCGGAGGCTCGGCTCCTCCTGGCCTCCGCACTCGAAGAGGTGGAGGTCTGGGATGCGGCCCTCGCTGAGTGGGGGCTGCAGCAGGCCCTCGGCGAGGGCGGTGCGACCCCGTACCTGAGGGAGTTCCGCATCCACCTCATCCGGGGTGACGAGGTCGCGGCCCGAGAGACGTTGTGGCGATGCGTCGCCACCACCCCGGGAACCCTGGGACTCCTGACTCGCTTCGCCGAGCAGGCCCGTCGGATCCTCGCACTGGACCTCTCCGTGGAGCTCTACTCCATGGCCCGGAGCCTCGACGGCGCGAACCTCGCCCTCGCGTTCGCAGCGTCGGAGCCCCTGCTCCTGCTGGGTCGCACGGATGATGCGGGGAAGCTCCTGGAGCTCTATGCAGGAGATGGCGGCCCGGACAGCATCCGCAACCAGCGTCTGGAGGCGGCGGCCCTCGCCTATCGCTACAACCAGTTCGCGCTGGCGGATTCACTCATGGAGGGCGTGGACTCCGCGCCGAGCTGGATGGAACGCGCCCGCAGCCACCTGCGCGCGGGCGACGTTGACCTGGGCTGGCGGCAGTTCGAGGAGGCCGTCCGGCGGGCGCCCAGCGCCGCCCTCGCGGCGCGTGCCCTGCTGGTGACCCTCCTCGAAGGACCTGCGCCGGCTCCGAGGCTCATCGAGAACCTCCTGGCCAGCGCACAGACGGCCACCGAGAACCCATCGGTGAATCGCTTCTGGGAGGGGGTCCTCCTCCTGCAGCGGTCCCGATGGGACGCGGCGGTCCGCTCCTTCGAGGCGGGGTTGCGGGGCACCCGCGCGCGCTTCGGCCTGGGCATCACCATGTTCAAGCAGCTCCTGATCAATGGGCGGGTCCAGGAGGCAGAGGCCTTCGCACGCAGCGCGTTCGCCGGGTTCAAGGCGACTGCGGTCCACACGGAGATGGCGAAGGCCATCGCGGAGACCCTCCACGGGGGGTTGGTGCCCCAGGAGCACATCCCGGCGGTGGTCGGGCTCGGGGTCCGGGTCGCGCGCGCTGCGCTGTCCTCAGACCCTGCGGACACCTGGATCCTGACGCAGCTCGCGGAGGTCCAGTTCGCGGGCGGCCGCGTGGACGACGCGGTGAAGACCTACGACAAGGCCATCGCCGATCTGCCCGGCGACTCCGGGATGGAGAACAACCAGGCCTATCTCCTGGCCCTCACGGGACGGGAGACCGAGCGCGGCCTCGCGCTGGTCCAGGCGGCGATCCGCCGGGAGCCCTCCCACAACATCTTCTACCTGGACACTCTGGGCTGGCTCCAGTACGGCCAGGGCCGCCTCGACGAGGCGGAGCGGAGCATCCGCGCGGCCCTCGTGAGGGCGGACTTCTCCACCCCCGGCGGCCTCGCTGAGGCGCTCTACCACCTGGGGATCGTGCAACGAGATCTGGGCAGGCTGGACGACGCCAAGGCGACGCTCCACCGGGCCTCGGTCAACGACCCCTTCGGAGTCTACGGCGGTCGCGCACGAAAGGAACTGGAAATGCTCGGCGTCGATCCCTATCATCGCTGACAGACCATCGCACCAGAGGTCAGGCGACCTTGACCGACCGACCAGACACCCCTGACGTCGTGTACGAGGAGTTGGCCGCACTCCGGCAACAGGTCGCCGATCTCCAGGTTCGGGAGCGGCAGTTCCTCGCAGCGAGTCGTCAGGGGGACGAGACGTTCCGTCGTCTGGTCGAGCAGGCGCCCTCGGGGATCTGCTTCGTCCGGGGGGATGGTCGCCTCGACTACATCAACGACCGCTTCGTCCAGCTGTTCGGCTACACCCTGGAGGACCTCCCGGACTTGAAGTCCTGGTGGTCCCGGGCCTTCCCGGACGAGACCTGCCGGCGGAGGGCGATCGAATACTGGGAGGATGCGACGCAGCGATCCGCCGACGGGGACATCGACATCGCGCCCATCGAACGGAACGTGACCTGCAAGGACGGCAGCCTCCGGACCGTCGAGGCCGGCTGGGTCGGCCTCGATGAAGGGTTCCTGGCCACGTTCACCGACGTCACGGCGCGGCGTGCGGCCGAGCAGCGCGCGAACGAACACGAGGTGAAGGTCAGCGCGTTCCTCGACAACACCCGGGATCTGGTCACCGCGGTCGACGCGCACGGGCGGTTCACCTACGTCAACCGGGTCGCCGAGGAGTTCCTCGGCGTCCCCCCGGAGGACCTGCCCGGGCGCTCCGCGTTCGACTTCATCCATCCGGAGGACCGGGAGAGCACCCAGGAGGCCTTCGCTGGATGGGTGGCCGCCCGGGAGACCCATGTCTCCTGGGAGAACCGCCAGGTCTCCCTCACCGGCGAGGTGCGTCACTTCCTGTGGACCATCATGCCCCGCTACGAAGACGGTGCCCTCGAGAGCATCTGGTCCATCGCCAGGGACATCACCGCCATCAAGGCGGTGGAGGCGGAGCTCCTGGCGGTCAACAAGAGCCTCCTCCGCTCGAATCGGGATCTGGAACAGTTCGCCTACGTCGCGTCCCACGATCTCCAGGAGCCCCTGCGGATGGTCGCCAGCTACACCCAGCTCCTCGCCGAGAACTACGCCGGGAAGCTCGACTCCCGGGCAGACAAGTACATCAACTTCGCCGTCGAGGGCGCCAACCGGATGCACTCGCTGCTCCGGGACCTGCTGGAGTTCGCCCAGGTCGACTCCCGGGGCGCCCCCTTCTCCCCCACGGACTGCGGCGCGGTGGTCGCGGAGGTCCTCGATTCGCTGGAGACGACGATCCAGCGGGTCGGCGCCGAGGTCGTGGTGACGGGCACCCTGCCGCGGGTGTACGGGAACAAGATCCAGCTCCGGCAGGTGTTCCAGAACCTGATCGCGAACGCGCTCAAGTTCACCGGGGAGGCCCCACCTCGGGTCGAGATCACGGCCCGGAAGGTCGGGAACCTGTGGGAGATCACCGTTGCGGACAACGGCATCGGCATCGAGCCGCAGTTTCACGACCGGATCTTCACGATCTTCCAGCGACTTCACAGCCGGGCGACCTACCCCGGCACCGGCATCGGGCTGGCCATCGTCAAGAAGATCGTCGAGCACCACGGCGGCACCATCTGCGTCGACTCGGCACCCCGGGGGGGGAGCGCGCTTCACCTTCAGCCTCCCCGCCCGACCGGGGTCCTGAGCACGCATCCTCCGCTCGCCACCGCGAGTCCCGCTCCCCCGACTCTTTCCCTTTGATCCGGCGCTTGATTTCCGTATAAGTGTCCCCTCGTCGAATCCATGGAGGACGTCATGTCGAAGCATCTGGGTCTGGTGTTGGGGATCGTGTTGATGATGGGCGCCTGTGCGAGCGAGCAGCCGGAGTCCCACGCGGCCGCGCCCCAGGGCGTGGAGCAGGCGACGCCGTATTCGAAGCCCATGCTCCCGGTCTTCGAAGGCGCCGCGGAGCGGCGCATCGGCAAGGCCGATTGGTACGATGACTACCGCAACGCCAACCTGGGCGTCTATGGGATCACCGAGGCCCCGGGCGTCCCCGTCCGGCCCATGGCCGAGTGGGAGGCTGCGGAGTCCCTGATCCTCGTCTACTCGTCCTCGACCCTGCCGGCGGGGATCAAGAACAACTTCGTGGACATCATCGACTCCGCCAGGGACGTCGTGGACATCCACGTGATCTACGACTCCAACCAGGCCCAAAGCAGCCTCAGCAACCTCCTGACCCAGAACGGCATTCCCTCGTCCGCCGTCTCCTGGATCAACATGGCCAACGACTCCATCTGGGCGCGGGACTTCGGCCCGATCTCGATCTTCAACGGCTCCAAGGTCGGCAACCTGGACACCCGCTACTACCACCAGCGCTACAACGACGACGCGATCCCCACCCTCCTCGTGGGCGAGGACTGGGGCCTGACCACGTACCGGGTGCCCCTGGACATGGAGGGCGGGAACTTCATGGCCACCACGGACGGCTTCTGCGCCACCAGCCAGGGCATGTACTGGTACAACGGGACCTCCCAGGCCAACGTGAACTCCTACCTGGAGGACTACATGGGCTGCCAGGACCTCCTGGTGGTCCAGCCCATGGACGGCGAGGGCACCACCCACATCGACATGCACGCCAAGTTCATGACCGACGCCACCGTGGTGATCGGCGAGTACACCAGCAGCCAGGACCCCACGAACAAGCAGATCACCGACGCGTCGGCCGCCCAGTTCGCCGCCGCCGGCTTCAACGTCGAGCGGATCCCGATGCCCAACAACAACGACGGGGTGTTCCGGTCCTACACCAACTCCCTGCTGGTGAACGGCGTCCACATCGTCCCGGCCTACTCGGGCTACGCGTCCAAGCAGGCCGAGGCCATGGCCGTCTACGAGTCGATCCTCCCCGGCTGGGACCACGTCACGTCAAACTCCGACGCGGTGATCCAGTGGTCCGGCGCGATCCACTGCATCTCCAAGCTCGTCGCGGCGGGCCAGTGGACGCCCCTCGAGGCGAAGCCCGACGTGATCTGCGACTCCTACGACTGCTACCCCGGCGGCGGCGGCCCCACGGGCTGCGGGGACGTCACCTTCGAGGGCTGCTGCGAAGGGAACCTGCTGCAGTACTGCAACAACAACCAGATCGTCCAGCAGATGTGCAACTCCAACACCTGCGGCTGGGACTCCCAGGGGGGCTACTACAACTGCGGCACCAGCGGCGGCTCGGATCCCACGGGTCAGAACCCCAAGGCATGCGACGGCGGCTGCACCCCGCAGTGCGCCGGAAAGGAGTGCGGCACCGACGGCTGCGGCGGCGTCTGCGGGCTCTGCGGCCCCGACGAGACCTGCACGGGCGGTGCCTGTGTTGCGGACTGTGTCCCCGGCTGCGTGGGAAAGGACTGCGGCCCGGATGGATGCGGCGGGACGTGTGGGGCCTGCGGCGCCGGCGAGGTCTGCACCAACGGCGGCCTGTGCGCGATCCCCCCGGATCCCTGCGGCGACGTCGACTACGTCGGCTGCTGCGATGACGCCACCCTCGTCTGGTGCGAGAACAACGCGCTGCAGACCCTGACCTGCGACACCTGCGGCTGGGACGCCGGGCTGGGCTTCTACAACTGCGGCTTCACAGGCCAGGACCCCTCGGGAGACCACCCCAAGGCCTGTGACGGATCCTGCATCCCCGCCTGCGGCGGAAAGGATTGCGGCGACGACGGCTGCGGGGGATCCTGCGGCGCTTGCGTCCTTGGCGAGATCTGCTCCCAGGCCGGCCTCTGCGCAGCAAACGACGCGTGCGGCGACGTGACCTACGCCGGGTACTGCGACGGCAACACCCTGGTGTGGTGCGAGGACGCCAAGCTCTACGCAGCGGACTGCGGACTCTACGGCAGCTACCTGTGCCTCTGGATCGCGGACGAACAGGGCTACTACTGCGTCTACCAGTCCCCGTGCGTGGCGGACTGCGTGGGCAACGAGTGCGGCGATGACGGCTGCGGGGGCACCTGCGGCGCCTGCGCCGGCGACCTGAACTGCGTGGACGGCGCCTGCGTCGACGGCCCCTGTGATGCGGACTGTGACGGGAAGGTCTGCGGGAGCGACGGCTGCGACGGGGCCTGCGGGGTCTGCGCCGGCGGCGAGACCTGCGAGGACGGCGTCTGCGTGGCGGGCTGTCTGCCGGACTGCACCGGCAGCGAGTGCGGACCCGACGGCTGCGAGGGTTCCTGCGGCACCTGCACCGCAGGCTTCTCCTGCGCGGACGGGCTCTGCGAGCTGGGCTGCGCGCCGGACTGTGAGGACGTGGAGTGTGGCGGCGATGGCTGCGGTGGCTCCTGTGGAACCTGCGCCGACGGCCTCGCCTGCCAGGAGGGGGCCTGCACCGACGTCTGCGCCCCGGACTGCGAGGGCAGACAATGCGGCCCCGACGGCTGCGGCGGCTCCTGCGGTGACTGCCCCAAGGACTGGACCTGTGATGAGGACGCCGGTGCCTGCGTGCAGGATCCCGCCGACGGGTGCGGCAACATCCCCTCCACCGGCATCTGCCTCGCGGGGAACATCCTGAACGTCTGCGTGGCCAACGAGGTCGTGGGGACGGACTGCGCCCTCACCGGCGAGATCTGCTCCTTCGTAGAAGAGGAAGGCCGGTACGACTGCATCCCGCTCTGCGCGCCGGACTGCTCCGACAAGACCTGCGGCGACGACGGCTGCGGCGGGAGCTGCGGCGCCTGCCCCAAAGGCCAGGCTTGCGAGGCCGGGGGCTGTGAAGCCATGGCCTGCATCCCGGCCTGCGTAGACAGGGAATGCGGCGACGACGGCTGCGACGGCTCCTGCGGCACCTGCGCTGCCGGCGAGATCTGCGCGGCGGGCCTCTGCATCGACGACGGCGAGGGCTGCCCCGAGGGCAGCGTCCTCGTGGGCGGCGAGTGCGTCCCCGAGGCCGGCGCCGATGTCGTCGGCGGCGACGACACCGGCGTCGACCCCGGCGGAAAGGTCTCGAGCGGCTGCTCCGTGGGCACCGAGCCCCAGGCCGCTGCGAGCTGGCTGATGCTGGCGCTGATGTTCGGCATCGTGGCGGTGCTGCGGAGGCGCCAGGAGGGCTAGCCTCCTTATGACGACGACGACAGCGACCGCGGATCGGCTACTCCTCGAGACCTACCCGGATCTTCGCAAGCGCCTGCTCGGCGAGCTGCCGGGCGCGTTCCCGGGTGATGTTGAGGCGCCCCCCGATCTCCTCGAGGGTCCAGGGACCCGCCTCAGCCACGTCCAGCGCACAGGAGACTGCGATCTGGCTGACCCCGAGGCCGGGGAAGTTGAACTTGATCGTTCCGGTGCGGGGGTTCACGTCCAGGTAGAGATGGTAGCGGCAGGAGACGAACGGGCACGGGCGCGGGACCGTCGCGCACTCGGCCCGGCAACCCGGCCGCTGCATCGACGTGATCGCGTCTGGCTTGATACGGATCTCCGGCCGCTCAGCGGTCTCCGATTCAGCCTGAATCTGAGTGGCGATGATCGCCTCCCGCTCTCCCTTCCTCCCTTCATCCAAGTACATCGCGGCCCCCCGTGCGGTTTCCAGTGATCCTGCAGATCGGTCTGATTGGTGTTCCCTCAAGAACAAACTTCCCAAAAGACGCTGATCCGGTCAAGTGTCAAGGCATCGTGGTCACCATTTTTTCCTGTTCCTCTGAGTTTCAACGGGTTACGTGCCCTTAAAAGACATCTTGGATCCTGGATGATCATTCAAGATCGATCTGATCATAATGATCCGAATGATCCGGTCGCGCCTCGAATCCACCGAAATTCCACCGCTGCACCTTGCCACAAACATCTGAATTTGCTATGTTTCCCGCCGTCAGGCTGCGCTCGTCACTGGACTCCCGGGGGATTTCCATGAAGGCACTCATCAAGGTTGCAATTTTCTCTTTCATTCTCGCCAGTTTCGTCTCGTCTTGCGGCCAGGCGAACGGCGCCGACGCGTCGGGGTCGGGGGAGAAGGCCGAAGCGACCTCGGATCCGGACGCGAAGTTCTACTCCTTCACCCTCGAACCGGCGACCCTCGCCGCCGGAGCGGAGACTGCGGTCTCGGTGACCTTGCACCCCGCCGAGGGTTACAAGTGGAACGACGAGTACCCTGCAGCCTTCGTCCTCACCGGCGGTGAGGGGCTCACCATCGGGAAGACCGAGTTCAAGGCCAAGAAGAAGGACTTCGTCATGACGGGAAAGCAGGCCGCGTTCACGTTCCCGGTCACCGCGGCCAGCAGCGGCGCGTTCACCCTGACCCTGCAAGGCGGCTTCTCGATCTGCAACGACACGTCCTGCAAGATCTTCCGCAAGAAGACCATCGATCTGAAGATCGAAGCCAACTGACATCCTTCCCCTGGAGGTTCGCCGTGGACACGAGGGACTTCATCACCGAGATCTCCGGCCGTGTCCATGAGGACTTCGCCGCCTCTCGCCGTGTGCTCACCTTCGACGAGTATCTCGACGAGGTCGCCGCCAGGCCGGAGATCCTCCTGCGGAGCGCCGCGCAGTACCTCGACGACGCCATCGGCAGCTTCGGTCGTTCGACCATCGACCGGGTCTACGGCCGGGTGCAGCGACACCACCTCTACGACATGGAGGCCTCGGGCGGGCGGGGCCGGGTGGTCGGTCAGGAGGAGGTCCAGGAGGAGATCGCGCGTGAGGTCTCCCACTTCGCCCGCCAGGGTCAGACCACCCGCCTGATCCTCCTCCACGGCCCCAACGGCTCTGCCAAGACCTCCCTGGTCCAGGCCCTGGCCAAGGCCTTGGTGGAGTACTCCTACGGCGACGACGGCGTCCTCTACCGCTTCAACTGGATCTTCCCCACCGCAGCGACCCAGGGGAAGCACGTCGGCTTCGCCTCCGTGGCCTCCGAGGCGCCCTCTCCGGGTGCCTCGTATGCGCGCCTGGATCCGCAGGCCATCGCTGCCGCGGTCCCCAACGAGCTCCGTGACCACCCCATCTTCCTCCTCTCGAAGGCGGCCCGGTCGGAGTTGCTGGAGCTCCTGACGTCCGAGGGCCGGCTCTCGACGGACTTCTCACTGTCAGACCACGTCGGGAACGGGGACCTGGGACCCATGTCCCGCCAGATCTACGACACGCTCTTCACGGCGTCCGGGGGAGACCTCGCTGCGGTGCTCCGCCACATCCAGGTGGAGCGCTTCTACCTGTCCCGCCGCTATCGACGGGGCGTGGTGACCATCGAGCCCCAGCTCCACGTGGACGCGAAGGCCCGCCAGCTCACCATGGAGGAGTCCTACGCGAACCTCCCGGCGGTCCTGCGCCATCTCTCCTTCTGGCAGTTCTCCGGAGATCTCGTGGACGCCAACCGGGGCTTGGTGGAGTTCAGCGATCTCCTCAAGCGGCCTCCCGAGAGCTTCAAGTACCTGCTCTCGTCCACGGAGAAGGCCGCCGTCCCCGTAGGAGACAGCGTCCTCTACGTCGACGTGGTCTACATGGGAACCACCAACGACCAGCACCTCGCCGGGTTCAAGCAGTCCCAGGACTTCTCGTCGTTCAAGGCCCGTCTCCAGCTGATCCGGGTCCCCTACATACGGGACTACCGGGTGGAGCAGGAGATCTACGACCACCAGCTCACCGAGGTCGTGGTCGGACGCCACGTCGCACCCCACGCGTCGGAGCTGGTCGCCCTCTGGGGGGTGCTCACCCGCATGCGGAAGCCCGATCCTGCGGGATACCCGGCGGCGCTCCAGGACATCGTGAAGGGGCTCACTCCCATGGACAAGGCGCGCCTGTACGCGGAGCGCCGGATCCCGGCGACCGTGCCCCTCGAGCAGCGCCGGGACTTCCTGGCCATCGCGCCTGATCTGTACCGGGAGTTCGACGGTGAGCAGGTCTACGAGGGCGCGTTCGGCGCGTCCCCGAGGGAGCTGCGCGCGGCCCTCCTCTCCGCGGCTGGAGACGAGGAGTTCGGCTGCCTCCACCCCCTGGCCTGTTTCCGCGCCATCGACGCCCTGATCCGTGACCCGAGCCTCTATCACTACCTCCAGATCAAGCCCGACGCCGGGTACCATGACGCGGCAGGCTTCCTGGTGTCCGTGCAGGATCGCTATGCGGAGCTGGTGAACGAGGAGGTCCGCGACGCGATGAACCTGGTGACCGGAGAGAACTTCACGGACCTCCTGCAACGGTACGCGCACCAGGTCTCCGCCTGGCTCAAGGGCCAGCGAGTGGTCAATCCGGTCACCGGCAAGGAGGAGGAGCCCGACGAGGCCTTCCTGGTGCACATCGAGGACCTCGCGGGCAACATGGGCGACCGCAGGGCGACCCGGGAGCAGTTCATGGGACGGGTCGCCGCCCGCTCCCTGGAACGGATCGGTGAGGCGCTGAACTACGACGAGCTCTTCGCAGACCTCCTGGGCACCATGCGCACCAACTACTTCGAATCCCACAGGGCCGAGATCCACAAGAGAGTCCAGGACGCGCTGGTCCACCTGGACGGCGAGGACCTGCCCGACGACCGCGGCCCCGCTGCTGCAGCCTTCGTGGACCGCCTCGTGGAGCGCCACGGTTACTGCCGCGCCTGCGCCGCCCCCGCCCTGTCATTCCTGCTCAAGGAAGTCTTCAAGTAGCCTGGCGAGGCTACATCATGTCGATCGGGTCGACGTCCACGTCGCAGCGGACCTTGCCCGGCACCACGCGTTGGATCACTGGAAGGGTCGCGGTCACCATGCGCTGAAGGGCTCCTCGGTTGGGGGCCTTGAGGAGGATCTGGACCCGGAGCCGGGTCCGGATCCTGGCGATGGGGGCCAGGGTGGGCCCCAGGATCTCGACCCCCGTGGCCCGGGCAGCCTGGCCGAGGGCCGCGACCAGGCGCCGGCCCGTCTCCTCCACGAGCGCGTCCTCTGTCCCGGACAGCCGCACCAGGGCCAGCGCGGTCCACGGCGGCCACTCACGCATCTTCCGCAGGCGCAGCTCCTCCTCGGCGAAGCCCTCGAAGTCGTGCCCTTGGGCGCAGATCAGGGAGGCGTGCTGCGGCATGTAGGTCTGCACCAGGACGCGCCCCGCCCGGTCCCCCCGCCCGGAGCGTCCGGCCACCTGGGTCAGGAGCTGAAAGGTCCGCTCCGCGCCCCGGATGTCCGGGAACCCCAGGGTGAGATCCGCCATGAGCACACCCACCAGGGAGACCCCGGGGAAGTCATGGCCCTTGGCCAGGATCTGCGTCCCGAGGAGGACGTCGAGCTGGCGCCTCTTGAACCTCTCCAGGGTCTCCATCAGCCGGCCCTGGCCCGTGCGCCCATCCACCAGCGCACAGCGCAGCTCCGGGAAGAGCTCGCCCACGGACTCCGCAGCCCGCTGGAGCCCGTACCCCACCCGCTGAAGCGCTCCGCCGCCGCAGGCGGGGCAGGTCGCGGGGACCTGCGCGCTGTGGTCGCAGTAATGACAGGTGAGCCGGGGCCAGGGCTGCTCGTGGTAAGTCAGGGACACCGCACAGTCCGGGCAGGGCGGAACATGGCCGCACACGGTGCAGAGGAGGAAGGGTGCGTAGCCGCGTCGGTTGAGGAAGAGGATCGTCTGTCCCCCCCCCGCGTGGTTCTCCTCGATGCTCTCGGCGAGGACGTCGCTGAACACGCCGTTGCTGTCCCGGCAGCGCCGCCGTCGCATGTCCACCAGGTCCACGTCCGGCAGGGGACGCCGGGTGGCGCGGCGCCGAAGGGAGACCAGGGTCAGCTTGCCCAGGCGCGCGTTGTGGTAGCTCTCCAGGGACGGGGTCGCGGACCCGAGGACCACCGTGGCCCCGCCCTCCCGGCCCCGCACCAGGGCCAGGTCCCGGGCGTTGTAGTAGGGCTCCTGCGCCTGCTTGAAGGAGGGCTCGTGCTCCTCATCCACCACGATCAGTCCCACCCGGGCCAGAGGCGCGAAGATCGCGGACCGCGCCCCGAGGACGATGGCGCGCGCCCCCTCGGCGATGAGACACCACTGGTCGTACCGCTGCCCGGGGCTCAGGGCCGAGTGCAGGACCGCGACGTTGTCCCCGAACCGCGCCTGGAAGGTCGCCATGAGCTGGGGCGTCAGCGCGATCTCGGGCACCAGGACGAGCGCGGTATGGCCCCGCTCCAGGGCGAGAGCCGCCAACCGCAGGTAGAGCTCGGTCTTTCCGCTCCCGGTCACGCCGTGGAGCAGGAAGGGCGCGTAGCCGTCCCCCACGGTCGGGCCGATCCGGTCGAGGGCAGCCTGCTGCTCGTCAGTGAGGTGCAGCACACCGTCGGCGCCGATGGCGAGCCCCTCCACGCCGGCGACGGATCGGAAGAGGCGCTCCCGGAACTCCTCCACCAGGCCCGCCCCGAGGAGCCGATCCAGATGGACCCTGGTGGCCCGGGTGGTGAGACGGAGCTCGCTCCAGGGGACGGGCCCCTCGGCGATGGCCTCGAGCAGCCGACTGATCACCGGCGTGACCTTGAGCTCCTCGGGCAGGATCGCGTCCGTGCGCCGGATCATCCGCCGGGTCTTCTCCGGTTCGAATGCGTCCGTCCCCTGGGCCTTGAGCTCTCTCGGGATCGATCGCTCCAGCATGCGACCAACAGGCACATGGTAGTACGAGGCCGCCCATTCGAGAAAGCCCAGCATCTCCGGGGAGAACGTAGGGCGCTCGTCCAGGACCCGGAGGACGGCCTTGTGGTTCCCGTCGAACGCGGACTCGGCGGATCTGGAGAGGACGTACCCGGTGATCTCCCGATGCCCGAAGGGGACGACCACGCGGCACCCGGGGCGCACCAGGGATTCCATCTCCGCCGGGATCAGATAGTCGAACCGACGCTCCAAGCGGAGCCCCACCACGACGTGTGCGAAGGCGCCTCCATGGGGAGACAATCCGGGGTCGCTTGACTTGGGGTGCGCCATCCCTATAATCCGTTTGTCTTTTTTACGGACCACGCGTACGCCCGGGTGGTCGCGAGAAGTGGACACCAGTGATGCACCAGCCAGCCCTGGACAACCTGATACCCCAGTTGCTGGAGCGGGTCAACCTGGTGGACATCATCTCCCAGGACATTCGACTCAAACAGAACGGGAACAACTGGGTCGGCCTCTGCCCCTTCCACTCGGACAACAAGCCCTCGTTCTCGGTGAGCCCCTCCAAGGGCCTGTACTACTGCTTCGGCTGCCAGGCAGGGGGCAACGCGCTGAGCTACATGAAGGAGGCGCGAGGCTTCTCCTTCGTCGAGTCGGTCCAGGAGCTGGCCCAGATGGCCGGCATGGACCTCCCGGACGACTGGAACCGTGGCGCGGCCCGGTGGCGGGAACATCGCGAGAAGAAGGACCTCATGTTCGAGGTCAACGAGCTCGCCATGCTCTGGTTCGCTGCGCAGCTCCGGGCACGCCAGGGCGCGCCTGCCCGGGAATACCTCAAGGGCCGGCACCTCGAGGACAAGCACGCCACAACCTTCAGCCTGGGGTATGCGCCCACGGAGGGCGGGCTCCATCGGGAGCTGGCCCGCCAGGGAAAGTCCACCGCCGTCGCGATCGAGCTGGGCGTCCTCTGGCAGGGCCGGGACGATCCACGCAAGGTCGGGGACCGGTTCCGTGGGCGCCTGGTGTTCCCCATCCGTGACCTCTCGGGGCACGTGATCGGGTTCAGCGCCCGTGCCATGGAGGCGGACCAGCAGCCCAAGTACATCAACTCCTCGGAGTCCCTGGTCTTCCACAAGGGCGAGATGCTCTACGGCCTCTGGGAGGCGCGGGACGGCATCCGCAAGAGCGGAACCGCGATCCTGGTCGAGGGGCAGATGGATGTCATCGCGCTGCACCGGGCGGGCCTCACCAACGTAGTGGCGCCCATGGGGACGGCCCTCACGGAAGGCCAGGTGCGCCTGATCTCCAGGTTCACGGACCGCCTGGTGGTCATGTTCGACGGCGACGAGGCGGGAATGAAGGCTGCGGACAAGGCCCTCAAGGTCCTCCTCCCGACCACGGTGCGGGGCACCGTCGTGTCCCTCCCCGGCGGGGAGGATCCCGACAGCATCCTCGAGTCCGAGGGTGCGGCCCACCTGCGCGGGCTTGTGGAACGTGGCGTGCCCTTCCTCGAGTGGCTCGTGCGGCTCATCGCGGCACGCTCCGAGGACTCCATGAGCGGCCGCGCTGCCGCGATGCGGGATGGCGGTACCTACGCCGGCCACCTCCTCGACGAGATGGAGCGGAGCCAGTTCCTCGAACAGCTCGGCCAGACGGTCGGAATCGAAACCAGGGGCTTCCGTGTTTCAAGGATCACCAGGACCCGTCGCAAGGGCCCGGTTGTGGCCGAAAATCGCCGTCAGGCTGGTAAAAACGAGTTGGACATCGTTGCCCTTTTGATCAAGTATCCCAATCTGCTGCGTCGCCTACAGGACATGGATGTGACGCTTGAGGAGCAATTCAACGAGGGAATTGCCAGGCTGATCCAGCGATTACTGGACCAGTACGAGGAGACCGGCAAGGTGCTCCCGGCGACCCTCGGCGAAGAAGATGACGGGGGCGACCTGCGGGAGATACTGGCGCTCGCTGACTACGACGTCGCGGACGGGGAGGCCGAGGCGGCGTTGGAGGCGAAGCTGCGGAAGCTTCTGAAGGATCGCCTCAAGGGACGGAAAGAGGAACTCCTGCGCAAGCATCGAGAGGCCGAACAGCGAGGAGACGCGGAGACCCTGTCTCAGCTCGGGGACGAGCTGGACGAGGTGCTCCGCGCGTTGCGCGTGCAACCGGGAAGTGAACGGAACTAGCCGAACGGGGACGCAATGTCGAAGGATATGGAAGACCAGGATCAGGTCAGGCGACTCATCAAGCTCGGACAGAACAAGGGCTACCTGACGGTGGACGAGCTGAACCATCACCTGTCTCATGACGCGGTGATGGAGAGGAAGCTCGACCTGATCTTTGCGATCTTGGAGGAGCACGACATCCGGGTCGTAGAGGACAGGGACAAGGAGACCACGGTGGTGCCGAAGCAGGCCGCCGCGGCCGCAGCGGCCAGGAAGGCCTCCGAGCCAAAGACCACCGACCCTGTGCGGATGTACCTCCGCAAGATGGGGACCGTGCCCCTCCTGACCCGTGAGGGCGAGGTCGAGATCGCCAAGCGGATCGAGGAAGGCGAGCGCGGCGTCCTGGAGGCCCTTCTGGACCTGGACAAGGGCATCGAGGTCCTCCTGGCCCTTGAGGACAGCCTGCGGGATCGACGGATTCCCGTCCGGGACGTGGTCAGGGACTTCGACGACGATGAGTCGGAGAACGGGGACGAGGAGTCCCTGTCCACCCACGTCGCCGATGTCCTCTCTCAAGCACGGGCTCTCTTCGATGAGAGCCGCCGGCTCCAGGTCCGACTCGACGCCATGGACATCAAGAGGACCACCAAGAAGCGCTACCGCACCAAGGCCCGCTCGAATCGGCGGGACATCATCCTGCTCCTCACGAGCGTCCGGTTCAACCGCAGGATCATGGATGAGATGGTCTGCAGCGTGAAGGCCAAGGTCAGCCGGGTCTACTCCTCGGAGCGCATCATCTACGACGTCGAGCAGATCATCGGCATGGAGGCGAACGCCGCGGGTGTCGTCGTGCGCAAGGTGGAGAAGGGACGGCTCCCCGCGGCGAAGAGCGGCCTCCCCATCACCGTGGCCGAGGCCCGGCGGCAGATCGACAAGGTCGCCCAGGCGCGGATCGAGTTGACGGAGGTGGCGCAGTCCGAAGGCGTGACCATCGATCGCTTCAAGGAGATCTACCGGCAGATGAGCCGGTCCGAGCGCATGGCAGACCGGGCCAAGAGCGAGCTGGTGGAGGCGAACCTCCGCCTCGTCGTCTCCATCGCCAAGAAGTACACCAACCGCGGCCTCCAGTTCCTGGACCTGATCCAGGAGGGGAACATCGGCCTCATGAAGGCCGTTGACAAGTTCGAGTACCGCCGGGGATACAAGTTCTCCACCTACGCGACCTGGTGGATCCGGCAGGCGATCACCAGGGCCATCGCGGACCAGGCGCGCACCATCCGCATCCCCGTGCACATGATCGAGACGATCAACAAGCTGATCCGCACGAGCCGCTATCTGGTTCAGGAGCTGGGCCGGGAGCCCACCCCCGAGGAGATCGCGATCCGCATGGATCTCCCGGTGGAGAAGGTCCGCAAGGTCCTCAAGATCGCGAAGGAGCCCATCTCCCTCGAGACCCCCATCGGCGAGGAAGAGGACAGCCACCTCGGTGACTTCATCGAGGACAAGAAGATCCCCTCTCCTGCGGACACCGTGGTCAACCAGAACCTCTGCGAGCAGACCCGCAAGGTCCTCGCCACCCTGACCCCCCGTGAGGAGAAGGTCCTCCGCATGCGCTTCGGCATCGGCGAGAAATCGGACCACACCCTCGAAGAGGTGGGCCAGGACTTCTTCGTCACCCGTGAGCGCATCCGCCAGATCGATGCCAAGGCCCTCCGCAAGCTCCGCCACCCGACCCGGGCGCGGAAGCTCAAGTCCTTCCTCGAGCAGTAGACCCCTTCCTCAGTATTGTCTCGACGTTCCGTACTTGAGCAGGTGCGCCTGCGCGTAGCGCAGCGCTCCCGCAGCGCCGATGATGGCGAGGACATCGAAGACCAGGAGCCAGAGCAGCTCCCCACCCACGGCGCTGAGGCCCGCACCCCCGAGGAGGGCCATGCGGCTCGCCTCGATCGCGTGGGTCAGGGGCAGCCAACCGGCGACCATCTGGACCCAGTGCGGGAGGCTCGCCACGGGATAGAGGGTTCCGCCGACCAGGAACGACACCGCACCGAAGAGGATCCCCACGGGCTCCCCGCGCTTGAACACCAGGGTGAGGGCCGACGAGGCCACGCCCAGCGCAGCGAATCCCAGAAAGGTCAGGGGCAGGACGAGGGCCAGCAGCCAGATCCCACCCGGAGGCTTCGTCGCTGCCAGCAAGAAGCCCGCGCCGAGGTAGAGGATCAGACGCAGCAGGGCCTTGCAGAGAGGGAAGGTCCCCGACGCCAGGACGATGAGGGCGAGGGGCGCCGGGGTGGAGAGCATGGCGTCCAGGGTGCCGACCATCTGATCGTACCGGACCCGCCCAGCGAAGCCCCGCAGTGCGGCCCACATCGCATCCCCGACGCCCACGCCGACCACGGCGAAGAGGAAATACTCCCCCCCGTACGGCGCCAATGCCGGATTCACGCCGCCGACCGCCACCAACCGACCGAGGAAGAGCAGGCCCAGGATTCCGAACGCAAGGTTGCCCACCTGCCACACGATGTTCAGGCGATAGGAGAGCTCCTCCTTGAGATCCCGCACGAGGAAGGCCCGGATCCACATGGGTCAGCCCTCCACCTCGCCCGAGAGGAGCGCAATGGCCTCTGCGACGCTGTCCGCAACCTGCACCCTTCCCCCGGGGGCCAGGACCCGGAAACCGCATCCCCGACCCTCCAACTCCTCCGGCCGGTGGGTGACCCAGGCGACCCCGACGCCGTCCTCGCGCACTCGGGCCTCCATCCGGTCCAGGAGCTGGGTACGGGCTCGGTTGTCCAGCTCACGTGAGGGCTCGTCCAGGAGGACGTATCGCCCCCCGTGGAGGAGGCCACGGGCCAGGGACATCCGCTGCATGTAGCCGCTGGAGAGGGTCATGAACCGCTGGTCCGCATACTCGGTCAACTCCAGGTCGTCCATCGCCGCCTCCACGGCGGCATCCCGGTCCCTGCGTGCGAGATCGGGTCGCTGGAGTACCGCAAAGAAGCGCAGGTTGTCCCGACAGGTCAGCCGCCAGTAGAAGCCCCGGGTCTCGGACTGCACCAGGACGATGCTCCGGCGACGCTCCAGGGGCAGATCCGTGAGATCTGCGCCGTCCACGGTCACCGCGCCGCTGTCCGGCTGGAGCACCCCCGCCAGGATCCTCAGGAGGGTGCTCTTCCCGATGCCGTTCAATCCCAGGATTCCCGTGATCCCGCCGGGAGGGAGCGCCAGGTCACAGCCCTCGAGGACCCTCCGTGGGGGGCCCCGGCGCCGAAACGCCTTCTGGAGTGAGATGCCGTGCAGCATTGCCGCCTCGAACAGGAGAGGAGGCTCAGGCCTCGAGGAGCTCGGTGAGAGCCTGCTTCAGATCCTTGGCGGACACGTCCTTGGAGATGATGTCCACCACCCCCTTCTTTCGGAGACTGGCGGCCCGCGCGGGGTCCTCCACGTCTCCAAAGATCACCACCGCAATGTTCTTGGTCTCGGAGTAGCCAAAGAGGAGGTCCACGAAGTCCTCGCCCCGGACGTCGCCGAGATCCAGGTCCATCACCACCAGGTCCGGCCTCTCCATGCCGATCTTCAGCGCGGCCGGGAGGGGATCATCGAAGGTCGTCACCGTGTGGTCGGCCAGGGCCTTCACCACCTTGTCCAGCGCGGCGGGATCCGTGTCCAGGACGTACACCTTCTTCTCGTAGCGCTCCTGGAAGGGGTTGGGCATGTTGTACTTCTGGATGAACAGCTGCAGGTCCCGGCGCTTGATGCGGTAGTGTCCGCCCGGCGTCCGGAAGGCCTTCAGGAGTCCCTTTGCGATCCAGTTCTTGATCGACGCAATGTTCGCGCTGCAGATCCGCGCTGCGTCATAGGTGGTGAAGATATCCTTCTCGTACAGATCCGTCTTCTTCTTCGGCATGATCGCTCCTCTGAATGTCCCACTGTTCACTGCAACGCAGCGGCCTGAGGAGCCATCGCCACCCACTCCGACTGCGACCCCCTTTCAACGTGATCATGTCTGCTGTGTTTGTCAAGACCTTTTCGCAGTAAACGCGAAAAGCCAGAGCCTCATTCTGGGATGATATCGTCCCCGAAGGTGTTGTATACCTTGGCGAACTCTCCCCAGCAATCCTGCTGGGTCTCCACGAGACGGGGCTCGAAGTGGCGCCCGGCCTCCGAGACGATGATGTCCCGGGATGTCTCCAGGGTGTACTCGGTCTTGTAGCATCGCTTCGTGGTCAGCGCGTCGAACACGTCCGCCATGGCCACCACCCGGGCTTCGATGGGGATCTCCTCCTCCCGCAGGCGCCGGGGATACCCGGTACCGTCCCACTTCTCGTGGTGGCACCAGGCGATGTTCTGGGCCACATGATCCATCTTGGCGACCTTGAGGAGCTCGTAGCCGAAGATCGTGTGCTTCTTCATCTCCTCGAACTCCACAGCGGTGAGGGTGCCCGGCTTCTTGAGGAGGTCATCGGAGATCCCGACCTTCCCCACGTCATGGAGGGAGGCGTAGCGGGAGATCTTGAGGATCGTGTCCTTGGAGAGGCCGAGGGCGTTGGCAAGGATCCGAGAGTAGCTGGAGACCCGCAACAGGTGGAGCCCCGTGTCGGAGTCGTTCATCTCGTTCGCTTTCTCCAGGGCCGTGACCAGTCCGATGGTCAGGCCCTCGAGCTCGCTTGTGCGCTCACGCACCAGCTGCTCCAGGTGCAGCTTCTCGTCCGAGAGGAGCTCATTGCTCTTCTTGAGCTGCTCCGTCAGCAGGCTGACCCGCAGGAGGGCCCGCATCCGGGCCATGAGCTCCATCGGGTGGAAGGGCTTGGAGAGGTAGTCGTCCGAGCCCGCCGCCAACCCCTTGATGGTGAACTCGGTGTCGTCGAGCCCCGTGACGAGGATCACCGGCAGGTACTCGGTGAGCGGCTGCGCTCGAAGCCGCCGGCAGACCTCGAAGCCGTCCATGTAAGGCATCATAACGTCCAGGAGGACGATGTCCGGAATCGCTCCGGCGGCCACCGCATCCAGGAATGTCTGACCGCTGCTGTAGGTCTGGACGTCGAAGGGCCCCTCCGAGAGGGAGACGCGGAACAGGAGGAGGTTGTTCGGCTCGTCGTCGACCGCCGCGACGCGGTAGTTCCTCGGGGGCATGTCTCCTGGCCACTTCATGGCGCGCTCCGTCCGTCAGTACGTGCGCCCATCCTACTCCAAGGTCGGATCTTCCGCCAGACCCGTTGCATCAGCGACCGATCCCGTGCGGGCATGCTCAAGAAAAACGTCCCGGGACGCGCACCCCGCACTCCGGGCATCGGCCGTCCGCACAGCGGTGGCCGGAGACGCGGAAACCCTGTCGCGCAATGAGGAGCGCCCCGCACCCGTGGCACCAGGTGCACTCGCCCTGGTGCGTTGGCGTGTTTCCCGGATAGACGTACTGGAGCCCGGCGCGTCTCCCCGCTCCCAGGGCACGCTCGACGGTCTCCATGGGGGTCCTCACTTCGTGGAGCATGCGATGGTCCGGATGGAAGCGGGAGACATGCCATGGGATGCCCGGGTCCAGCGCCGCGATCGCCCCGGCGATCGCGTCCAGCTCTCCGTCGCTGTCGTTCAGGCCGGGCACCAGGAGGGTCGTCACCTCCAGCCAGACCTCGGCCTCCTTCAGGATACGCAGGCTCCGGAGGACCGGCTCGAGGCTGCCGCCGAGGACCCGTCGATAGGTCTCGTCAGAGAAGGCCTTGAGATCGACGTTGGCGCCATCCATCAACGGCAGCAGACGCCGGAGAGGGGCCTCTGCGATGTACCCGTTGGTGACGAACACATTCCTCAGGCCATCCGCCGCTGCCGCCCGGGCGATGTCCTCGGCGTACTCGTAGAAGATCGTCGGTTCGGTATAGGTGTACGCGATGATCCGGGCCCCGGTCCGACGTGCCTCCTCGACCACGCGGCTCGGCGGAACGAGCGGATCGGAGCGCTCCTCCGGTCGGGCCTGGGAGATCGAGTGGTTCTGGCAGAACCGACACTCCAGGTTGCACCCGGCAGTGGCGATGGAGAGGGAGGTCTCCCCGGGGAGGAAGTGGAACAGCGGCTTCTTCTCGATGGGATCAACGTTCAGCGCAACCGGGCGTCCCCAGACCAGGGTCCGCAAGGTCCCGGCCCGGACCTCCCTGACACCACACCGCCCCCGCCGGCCTTCACGGATCAGGCATCGATGAGGACAGAGTTCGCACCGTACCGCATCCCCGTCGCTGCGCTGGAACGCGGCAATGGGCGGCAGGTTCAATCGTTGATCATCTTCTTGAGCTGGAGGCCCGCCCGGAAGAAGGGCATCCTCTTCTTCGGGACGATGACCTTGTCGCCGGACTTGGGATTCCGTCCGACGTAGGAGTCGTACTCGCGGACGACGAAGTTCCCGAAGTTACGGATCTCGATCCGCTCCCCGGACCGCAGCGCATCGGTCATCCCACCCAGGATGCAGCTCACCACAAGGGCCGCCTTCTCCTTCGTGATCTCAGCCTTCTGCGCAACATCTTCAATCAACTCCGATCGGGTCATGTCCTTATCCCTCGCTTCGGTGTCCGGTGACGGGCTCAGAATAGGTGCAGATTGGGTGAGCGTCAAGATGAATTTTCATCTGAATCAATCTGTTGCAGTTTCGGAGCCTGTTCAGCGCAGGCGGGACCAGATGGTCTCGGGAGATGGGAGTCTGGCCCGTCGGGACAGGAGCTTGCGTGCCAGGGCGCTCCGTCGGCGTCCCATGTCTCCCAGGGCCTCCCGCATGGGGTCGGGTCCTGGAGAGCCAGCGGTGATCTGACCGGCAGCGAGGCCCGCCGCTGTGCGGATCTCCGGGGGGATCCCGTCCACCCCCAGGGCCTCCTCCAGCGCGCCGATCTCGAGGCCCTCGAGGGTGACACCGGCCGCGTCGGCCTTCTGCACCGCCGCGCCGACCCGGTGGTGCGCCTCCCGGAAGGGGAGGCCGCGCCGGACCAGGAGCTCGGCGAGCGCGGTCGCGCTGAGGTTGCCCCCCTCGGCCAGGGCGCGGGCACGCCCTCGGTCGAACCGCGCCGTGGCCCAGATCCGCTCAAGGATCACGAGCGCATCCCCCAGGGCGTCCTGCGCATGGAAGAGCGCCTCCTTGTCCTCCTGGAGATCCTTGTTGTACGCGAGGGGCAGGCCTTTGAGGACCGTGAGCATCCCCATGAGATCTCCGAGGACGCGGCCGGTACGACCGCGGATCAGCTCCGGCACATCCGGGTTCTTCTTGTGGGGCATGAGGGAGGAGCCCGTGCAATAGCGATCGGCGAGCGAGAGCACGGCGAACTCCGCGCTCACCCACAGGGTCATCTCTTCGGCGAGGCGGGAGAGGTGGACCATGGAGAGGGTCGCAGCGAAGATCGCCGCGGCCACGCCGTCCCGGTCCGACACCGCGTCGAGGCTGTTCATGGTGATCCCGTCGAATCCCAGGAGGTCCGCGGTCCGCCGCCGGTCCAGGGGCAGGGAGCTCCCCGCCAGCGCGCCGGAGCCCAGGGGACAGAGCAGGTTCCCGTCGTGGACCTCCAGGTGCCGGGCCGCGTCCCGGAGGAGCATCTCCACGTATGCGCCCAGGTGGTGCCCGATGGTGATCACCTGGGCGCGCTGGAGGTGGGTATACCCGGGCAGGGGATCGTCCCTGTGGGTTCGTGCCCTGCGGAGGAGGGTCCCGGCCAAAGCGAGGCTGGTCTCCGCCAGCTCCAGGCTCCGTGCACGGAGGTACAGGCGCACGTCCGTGGCCACCTGGTCGTTGCGGCTCCGTCCGGTGTGCAGCTTCCCGGCGACCCGTCCGGCCCGCTCGTAGAGCGCGGTCTCCACCGCAGAGTGGACGTCCTCGGCGGCAGGCAGGCCGTCGACGCCGCGGTCGTAGACCTCACGCAGTCCGGCCAGGAGCGCATCCCGCTCTCCGATCTCGAGGATCCCGACCTCCTCCAGCATCGCGGCGTGGGCCATGCTGCCCAGGACATCCCACGGCAGCAGGCGCACGTCAAAGCCCAGGGAATCGTTGAAGCGGCGGAGGATCTCGTCGGGGCCGTCCGTGAACCGGCCCCCCCACATCATGGAGCCCATGGCGACCTCAGAAGACGAAGCCGAGCTGGGCCTGGACGGTCCAGGACCACAACGCAGCCTTGGCCCCCACGGTGGGATCGCCGAAACCCTCGGGACGGTCGAGGCCGTCGAAGGGGAAGAGGACGCCGAAGTCGAAGCTGCCGAAGAAGCGGTTCCTCTCCTCGTAGAACACCCCGGCCTCGAGCTCGAGGCCCAGGCTGCGGGACTTCCCCGGCGTCCCCGTCGGATCCATGGCCATCCCGTACAGGGCCGCCACGGTGCCGCCGAAGGACGAGGTCGAGGACGCGCTCAGGAGATCGAAGATGAAGTGGGGCCGCACATATGCACTGTTGTAGACCCTGCCCAGGACCTCCCGATAGAGGATCATGTCGACGATGTAGTCCTGGTGGAAGGAGAACATGGTGGACTTGCCGTCGTTTCCGTAGAGGCCGGCACCCTCCAGGCTGGGATCCTGGAGGACCGCGGAGTCCCCGGACGCCATGCCCATGTCCAGACCGAAGCCCACCATCTTCCACCAGAAGACCGACTCGAAGGCGCCGCCCCAGGAGAGGACATCGATGTCGAAGTCCGGGACCACGCCGTCCCCGGCGTGCGCCACCTGGCCGTAGTTCAGCGCGAACTCGAGCTGGGCCTTGAGCCGCGTCACCGCCGTGGGCTTCCAGTCCAGGCGCAGCCAGAGATCCGGCGTGACCACCCAGGCGGACCGGTCCATGAGGCCCATGCCGCCGTAGCAGTCGATGCACGAGTCCCCCGCCGCGCTGCCCCCGGCACAGCACACCGCGCCGAAGACCACGTTCTGCTGCCAGCGCGCGGTGGTGTAGAGACCCCAGTCCAGGATCGGACGCCCGGCGTGGAGATCCCGAAAACGCTGCTCGAGCTCACGGGGGCCCATGGGCCGCTTGTGGATCGCCAGCTCCACCTGGTGGATGTCGTCGCTCTGCTCGAGGTCGTAGGGCTGCTCGTCCCACTCCACCCGGGCCAGGGAGGTCGGCCCGGTGCCGAGCCAGCCGTACCCGGCGGTGACGTTGATGCCCGCGAGCCGCCAGGTCCAGAGGAACCGGTCCACGTAGGAGCCGCCGTCCATATCCAGGGCCCGCCGACGGTCCCGGATGTCCAGGGTCGGATCATTGCGGTTGTAGTCCCCCTTGGCCGAGACGATCCCGAGGCCCCAGGGATAGGCGAAGCGCCCCACCTGGATCAGACCCAGGTTGAAGGACTCCGGCCTGACCTTGTCATCGAAGACCAGGAGCCACTCCGCCCAGGCCTCCTTGACCGCAACGGAGTCCCGGAAGGAGTTGACCCCCGACGTCGGTGGAACCTGGGTGCGGGTCATCATGTCCAGGGGAAGGACCGGGCGCAGATCCGCGCCGCCGACGTCTGGAGTGGAGCCCAGGACGATGTTGTCGAGGAAATCCACCGTAGAGTGGATCCAGATCCGGTCCCAGACGTGGATGGTGGGCTGGAGCCGGAACCGCATGTTGGTGGTCCCGAGCACCTTCTCCCTGGCGTCGCCCATCTTCCCGTCAAAGATCGCGCCCCCGGCGCTGTTGGTCAGGTTCTGACTCAGCGGCGGCTTGATGCGGGAGGTCCCGGCATCCACCACCGGGGAGTAGGTCCCCAGATCCGTGCGACCCAGGAGGTCCGCACGGAACCGGAAGTACCCGTGCCACTCGATCCAGGGCCACCGGGGCCGCGCAGGCGCCGCCCAGCCCTCGACGGCCTCGTCCTCCACCCGGGCGAGGAGCTTGTCGAGGAGAGAGCCGCCGGCCTCGGGGGACACGGCATCCCCGGTCTCGTCGGGGGCGGCGACCCCGACACCGCCCAGATCGATGCCGGCCTTGCCGGAGAAGGGGTTGGAGATGGTGGAGAGGTCCTCGAGGGACTCGTCACCGGCGGGCTTCGGGTCGTCCACCGTGGGAGGGGCTCCGGTCCCGACCTCTTCCGGATCGACGTCCACCTCGACGGGCTCGGGCTGCGCCAGCGCGGGCGCGGCGAGGAGCAGGACCGCAAGGAGGGGGATGAGGGTGCGTTTCATTCAATGTCCTCCGGACCAGACTCCGGCCCAAGCGCAATGTCGAACTCCGCAGCCGTGGCCGAGGCCGTGGCCGTGGCCGAAACCTCCTCGGACTCGGGCTCGAGCTCGATGACCGACTCGGGATCGATGAAGGCTGCGGGACGCTGCCGTCGTGACCTCTCGGTGTCCCGACGCGGCTTGCCGTGCTTGAGCTCGTAGACCTCGTCGTGGGCCAGCTCCAGCTGGAGCTGGGTGATCACGTAGGCCCGGCGGTTGTGCTCCGCCTGGGCCCGGATCTTGTGCAGGAGCCCTTCCTTGATACGGAGGGACTCCTTGAGCTCCCTGAGCTTCGCCTTGAGGCCATCGTCCAGAGCCCCGACACCTGCCGCGGGAGGGGCTTCAGCCCCGACTCCTGCTGTGGGAGGGGCTTCAGCCCCGACGGCCGCTGCCCTCTCCGTCTCTGCCTCGAGGGCCCTCTTGAGGCGTTCCCTGTCCCGCTCCAGGCTGCTGACCTGCTGGCGGGCCTCTTCGAGGTCCGCGGCGAGCTGGGCGCCGCGCGCCCGAAGGCCACCGACCTCCTCCTGGAGCCCGGCCAGCAGGTCCAGGCGCGCCTGGAGCTCCGCCGGGGCCCGCTGGATCCGGGCCTCGGTCTGCTCGAGCTGCCGCTGGAGCTTCCGACACTCGTCCCGGTGCTCCGCGGCGCGGCGACGGACCTCCTTGGTCTCGGCGGCGGCCTCCTCGAGCTCCGTCTGCAGCCTGCCGACCTTCTTCTTCTGCTCCTCGACCCGGACCTCCGCGCGTTCGAGCTTCTTCTTCAGCTCGTCCCGCTCGGCCGCCACCGCGTCCAGCTCCTCCCGGGAGGGCCCACCGAACAGGCCCATGCGGGACCACGTGAAGGCCATGGACGCTGCACCGGCGATCCAGAGGACGTGGATGAGACCTTCCATGGTCAGCCTCCCAGGGCAAAAAGCACCGGCACACTATCAGAAACAGGTTCTGTACTCAATGGAATATTGCTAACATGCCGCGGCGATGAGCATGCCGGGAATCATCACGGATCCCGACGTCCTGTCGGGGTTCCTTCAAGACGAATCTGGCCTCCACGGTTGGGCCGACGGGGTCCTGCGCGTCCGCTCCGAGGGCGAGGTCAGCGAGGCGATCCGGCGCTGCCGGACGGACCGGCTCCCCCTCCTCCCCGTGGGTTGCCAGACCGCGAGCACCGGCGCGGCCGTGCCCTTCGGGGGGATCGTCCTGTCCACGGCCTCGTGGACGGCCATCGAGGACATCGATCGGGCCCGACGCATCGCCGTGGTGCGACCCGGCGCCATCAACGGAGACGTCAAGCGCGCCGTGGCCGCGGAGGGCCTCTTCTTCCCGCCGGACCCCACCAGCTCCGACGAGAGCACCATCGGCGGGAACGTCGCCTCCAACGCCAGCGGGGCCCGTTCCTTCCAGTACGGAGTCACCGGGGACTGGGTCGCGGGCCTCGAGCTCATGGACGGGACCGGGACCACGCACCGCTTCATGCGACGCGCCGTGGACAAGAACACCACCGGCCCCCGGGCGTTCCACGACCCCGTGGATCTGGTCGTCGGATCCGAGGGGATGCTCGGGATCGTCTCCCGGGTCTGGCTCCGCCTCGCCCCGGACCCGGGGCCCTTCTTCGGCGCGTTCCTCTGGTTTCCCACCCTGGACGACGCGCTCCGGGCCGCGGTGGCGTGGCGCCTCGGCGGCCCCCCCACCCCGCGCTGCGTGGAGCTCTTCGACCGGGCGGCGCTGGGGTACTTCGACACCCACCCGGCGCCACCGAAGATCCCCGCCGGAGCCGGGGCCATGCTCTTCACCGAGTGGGATCTCGGAGACCGTGACCTGGAGGCCGTCCTCGAGGACCTCCTCCCCACCTGGGCGGCCCTGGGAGTCCTGGTGGACGACACCGTGGTTGCGGTCACCGCCGCGGAGCGGGCCTGGCTGCGGGACCTGCGCCATCACGTGCCCACCTCGAACAACGCGGCCGCGGCGCGGCATCACGACGCCGGCGGGCTCAAGGTCTCCACGGAGTTCTGCGTCCCCCCGGACCGCCTCCTGGAGGTCATGGCCAGGGTGGAGGAGATCCGCCGGGAGGAGGACATCGAGGAGATGGTCCGCTACGGTCACGTGGGGAACGCCCACCCTCACGTCTTCATGTTCGGACGCACCACCGAGGAGGTCGCCCGGCGCAAGCGGGTCGCGCACCTCCTCTGCAAGATCGCCGTGGCCGCCGGCGGCACCGTCTCGGGCGAGCACGGGATCGGCAAGACCCGCCGGGACTTCCTGAGGTACATGATGCCCCCACAGCTCCGGCAGGCCCTGGCGGAGACCAAGCGGGCCTTCGACCCCGACTGGATCATGGCGCCGGGGAACATCCTGCACGACCCTCGGGGCACCGACGACGGCATCTGGGAGCTCGAGGAGAACTGAATGCATCCAATCGTGGATCTGCGCAGCGACACCGTCACGAAGCCGACCGCGGCCATGCGTGAGGCCATGCTGGCCGCGGAGGTCGGGGACAACGTCTTCGGCGAGGATCCGACGATCCGGGCCCTCGAGGCCCGAGGCGCCGCGCTCCTGGGGAAGGAGGCCGCGCTCTACGTGGTCTCCGGGACCATGGCGAACGCCCTCTCCATCCGCCTCACCTGCACCCCCGGTGACGAGCTCATCCTCGAGGAGGGGGCCCATCCACACCACTACGAGGGCGGCGGACCGCCGGCCTTCAGCGGCGTCACCATCCGCACGGTCCCGAGCACCCACGGCATCATGGACCCGGCGGACGTCATCGCGGCCCTGCACCCGGGGGACTACTACCGACCCTGTCAGCGGGGGATCGCGGTGGAGAACACCTCCAACCGGGGGGGCGGCACCGTCTACCCGATGGAGACCGTCCGGGCCATCGCAGCCATCGCCCGATCCCGGGACCTGCGCATGCACCTGGACGGGGCCCGGCTCTGGAACGCGCACGTGGCGACGGGGATCCCCATGGCCACCCTGTCAGCGCCCTTCGATACCGTCTCCGTGTGCTTCTCCAAGGGCCTCGGCGCGCCGGTCGGGAGCCTCCTGGCGGGCTCGAAGGCGGACATCGAGCGTGCCTGGCATTTCCGACACATGCTCGGAGGCTCCTGGCGCCAGGCGGGGATCCTGGCAGCGGGGGCGCTCCACGCCATGGACCATCACGTGGCGCGCCTCGCTGAGGACCACGGGAACGCGGCCCGCCTCGCGGCGGGCCTCGCAGCCATGGGCGTCGAGGTCACCAACCCCGTGGAGACCAACATGGTCTACTTCCGCCACGCCGATCCCGAGGGGCTCGTGGCCCGCATGGCGCCCCACGGGGTCCGCATGGGTCTGCCCAAGCCCGGCTTCATCCGGGCGGTGACACACCTGGACGTGGACGCGGCGGGCATCGAGCGCGCCCTCGAGGTGGTCGGGAAGGTCGCCTGATGGACCTCCGGGCCATCGTCCTGAGGTTCCTGAAGTTCGGCGTGGTCGGCGCATCGGGGGTCGTGGTGAACCTCGGGGTCTACGTGGCGCTGACTCGGCTCCTGGGACTGGGCGAGAGCCTCCTGACCCAGGTCATCGCCTACGGCATGTCCGTGGAGATCTCGATCTTCACGAACTACCTGCTCAACGACCTCTGGACCTTCCGGGATCGCCGCGCCGGAGCCTCCTGGCCCAAGCGCCTCTGGCTGTTCCACTTGGTCAGCCTGGTGGGGTTCGCGATCAACTGGGGGATCTTCGCGGGGCTCAACCTCCTGCTGGCCCACACCGGCGGGACCATGGTGGGGCACCTGGTCGTCCTGGGGCGGGACGTCGGAAACGTGGACGACCTCCTGGCCGCGTGCATCGGGATCGGCGCCGCGATGTTCTGGAACTTCTTCGGCAACCTCCTCTGGACCTGGACCGCGGAGAAGGACCTCGAGGACGCCGGATGATCGGGACGCCCCTCCTGCTCCTCGCCGCCCTCTCTCTGGCGCCCGGCGATGTGCCCGCGCCGCCGGCCCGGCCGGTGTCGACGATCACGTTCCACGGGTGGTCCCCGGACTCGACCCAGGTGGGCTGGGGCCTGGAGCGGCGGGGTGGCGGACGGGCGGCGAAGACGGTCTGGTACCTCAAGGAGACCCGGCGCACCTCCCACGGCAAGGCCCGCCTCCAGAAGGTGAAGCTCCCGGAGGATGCGAAGCTCCCCGCGTACTACCGCAGCAACGCCTTCGAGCTCCACGACCTGCCCGCGGCCGCGAGCGGGAGCCGGACCCGCACGGAGATCCCCCTGCGGTACGACCGGACCCTGGTCCTCGAGCTGAAGGTCGAGGACAAGATCCGCCTCTACTACTGGTTTGAGGAGGGGGAAAACCGGCTCCTCCTCGACAAGGTCACCTTCGAAGAGATCTACTTCGCCTTCGACGCCCGGGCCTGGCTCTCCCCGGACGGACGACGCGTGGCCCTCGCGCTGGGCCTGGACGGGGACATCCGGCTCGACGCAGCCTTCGTCGTGCTGGTGCTGCCCGTCGCCGGATGGCAGGACGAGGTCCGCAGGAACGGAACGGAGCCACCCCGGCCCTGAACGACGATCTGCGGTTCACACCAACGGCGCAGCTGCTTGCGCCACCGCCTCCAGCAACTCGAGCTCCTCGTCGCTGAACGGATCCACCTCGGGAGAGTCGATGTCCAGGACCGCGACGACCGCGCCGTCCCGGAGCACGGGCACCACCACCTCGGCCCGCACGGTCAGGCTGCAGGCCAGGTAGTTGGACTCCACGCGGACGTCGGGGATGACCAGGGGGGTCCCCGTCGCTGCCACCCGGCCGCAGACCCCGGCGCCGAAGGGGATGCGCACGTGGTCCGTGGGCGGGCCGGAGAAGGGGCCGAGCACCAGGGCTCCGGGGCCGTCCACGACGTAGAACCCCACCCATGAGGCGTGGGGCAGGGCCCCCCGCAGGTGGTTGCACAGGGAGGTCAGCGCGACGTGGGGCGGCACGGGCTGCGCGAGCCAGCGCCGGGCGGCCGCGAGGACGCCATCGTGATCGAGGGACGCCACGGCTACTCCGGCGCGGGGATCGACACGAACCGACCGAAGACCTCCGACGTCCCGTTGCCGCCGGGGGCCGCGGCGTTCCAGAGGACCAGGACCTTGCCGCCCGGGCTGCCGGCCACGGACAGGTGGGGGGTCACCGTGAGGGGGGTCTCGTCGGAGGTGGCGACCACCACCTCGTCCTCCACCGGGGCCAGACCGTCGTCGGGGTCCCACCGCCGCAGGCGGATCGCAGGGGGATCCGCCTGGTCGTCCTGCCAGGCCACCACGAAGCCGCCCCAGCCGTCGGGCGCGGCCGCGTAGGCGCCCACCAGGGGCGCCGCCACGGGCAGGGTCGTGGTCGGTGCGGGGGGCGTGATCGCGGTGAGATCCGCGTTGTAGACCCGCCCGGACACCGCCTGACCGCCGACCTCGGTCCAGAGGACCAGGACGTGGTCCGCGGTGCCCGCTGCGGCGATGTCCTCCGTGGCATCCCCGCCCTTGGAGAAGACCTCCAGGATCGGTCCCGGGGTCCCGTCAGCCCCCACGATCCGGCCGTAGACCTCCGTGAGGGGCGCGCCCTTCTCCCAGAGCACCGCGAAGCCGTCCCCCGCGGAGACCACCACCGGGTCCCGGTCCTGGCCCGGGGATCCTGCGCTGAGGTTGATCTGACCCGCCATGGGCAGGCCCGTGGCCCCCTCCACGAAGCGGAGCAGCACGTCCCGGTCCCCGGAGTCCCCGCCCTCCCACGCAATGACCGCCGCCGGCCCCGCGGTCGCCGCCGCGGGCCCCGTCGCGTCCACGCCGAGGTCCGCGCTCAGCAGGATCTCGCCGTAGGGGCTGGGGCCGACACCGGGGAAGACCCGGGAGACCACCGACGTGTGCGCGCCGAACTGGTCCACGCTCTCCCAGGCGATGAGGGAGCGGCCGTCTGGGAGGGGGGTGATGGTGGGTGATACTTGGTCGAGAATCGTATAACTGTTTGCCAATGACTCGCTGACGAAAAGCTCACCATTCAAGTTGAGTTTTCGGTATCCGATTCCTCCCATGCTCCCATCTTGAATTTGCGTGCGCCACACCACAACCCACTGCCCAGAGTCTGCCCTGATCACAGATGCCTCGGCCTGATCATCAACAACCGTCTCATTCACCTGAAAAACACCCGTTCCAGTACACTCCCCCATCCCCATGCAGACGGTCCCACCGAGACAGGGCTCGTCCTCCCAGCCCGCCCCGGTTGCCAGGCAGAACTGCGCGGAGGCCGGGTCCCCGGGCTTGCAGATCCGGGCCCCGGGGTTGCACTGGCAGGGGGTGCCCTCCTCTGCGTCGGTGAGGCCGTCGCAGTCGTTGTCCTGCCCGTCGCAGAAGGAGACCTCCACCGCCTCGTAAAGGACCACCTGGTCGTAGCCGCAGTCCCAGGTCCCCGCGTCGGTGCAGACCGGCAGGACCGAGCCCGCGCAGACCCCCTGGAGCTTGCAGGTCCCCGCGGGGGGCGTCAGGGCCCCGTCGGTGTCCCCGTCGCAGTCGTTGTCCAGGTCGTCGCAGGTGACCTCCACCGGCTCCCAGGCCGCCAGCTCCCAGAGGGGACAGGCCCACTCGCCGCCGAGGCAGAGGGGACCCTCGAGGTCCGCGCAGACCCCCTGGTCCGGACACACCGGCGCCTCGCCGGGGCAGTCGGGGACGTCGGGGACATCGGGATCCACCACGTCGTACGGCGCGCAGGTGTCAATGGGCTGCGGCGCGACGTCCTCGCAGGGGCGGCAGTCCTCCGCGTCGCAGGTGTCGCAGGGGCAGGTAACGGCGTCACCCTCGCCGCAGGAGGTCTCGCACGTCGTCACCAGGGGCTCGGGGACGCAGGCGGAGAGGAGGAGGAGGAGCAGTATCGGAAGGTTCGCTTTCACCTGGGTTCCTCGCTGTCGCTCGGTGTTGGGTCCAGTGTAGCCCCAGGGGGGGGGACGTCAAGATGGTGGGACGATGGGGGTGCGATGCTGCACCAGACCTTGCACAGGATCTCACCCATCGCGTACACTCCAGTCGGAGGTACACCCCATGCGTCGGCCCATGTTGTTCCTCACCCTCATCCTCGGCCTCTCCTTCACCGCGACGACCTGCGGCGGCGGGGAGTCCCTGAGTCCCGGCTTCTCCTTCCCCTACCCGACCGCGGACACCGACGTGGGGGCCGGGGCCGACGGGGTCTCCGGAGAGGCGGGCTGCCAGCCCTCGTGCCTCCACAGGTCCTGCGGCGGGGACGGCTGCGGCGGCTCCTGCGGGGACTGTGACGAGGGGGAGATCTGCTGGCCCGACGGGCAGTGCCGCATCGAGGGCTGCGTCACCGAGTGCCAGGGCCTGGCCTGCGGCGCCGACGGCTGCGGCGGACAGTGCGGCTTCTGCGACGAGGACGAGCTCTGCGACGACGGCGCCTGCGCCCCGCTGCCGTGCACCCCGGACTGCGACGGCAAGGACTGCGGAGACGACGGCTGCGGCCAGTCCTGCGGCAAATGCCCCCCCGGGGAGACCTGCAAGGCCTCCGGGGCCTGCATCGTGGAGGCCTGCGTGCCGCACTGCGAGGACCCGGACGGGCTCAAGAAGGAATGCGGCGACGACGGCTGCGGCGGCTCCTGCGGCGCGTGCGGCCCCCTGGGCGTCTGCGGGGACGACGGCATCTGCGACTGCGTCCCCGACTGCAACGGAAAGGAGTGCGGCTCCAACGGCTGCGCAGACCTCTGCGGGACCTGCCTCGTGGACTTCGAGTGTGATCAGAACTTCCTCTGCAAGGAGACCGGCTGCCAGCCGGACTGCGCGGGCAAGGAGTGCGGCGGCGACGGCTGCGGCGGCCTCTGCGGGACCTGCGACGCGAACGTGACCTGCACCGCGTCGGGCCTCTGCCTCTGCGTGCCCAAATGCCAGGGCAAGGTCTGCGGCAGCGACCAGTGCGGCGGGGACTGCGGGGCGTGTGATCCGGATCAGGAGTGCATCGCCGGCCTGTGCAAGCCCGATCCCTGCGGCATCGAGACCTGCGCCCAGCTCACCGGGCCCTCGGGGTGCTGCGAGGAGATCCTCTACAAGTGCGCCGGGGGCGGCCAGCTCCTGGCAGAGAACTGCGCGGCGGACGCCCAGATCTGCACCTGGCACCCCTTCCAGAAGAAGTACCTCTGCCTCGATCCGGACTGTGATCCCGCCTGCGAGGGCATGGAGTGCGGCCCCGACGGCTGCGGCGCGTTCTGCGGGAACTGCGGGCCGGGCACCCTCTGCCAGGAGGGCGCCTGCGCGGGGTCGGGCTGGACCTCCTGCAACGACTTCGACGGCGACGCCGCGTGCTACGGTGACCTGCTCTACACCTGCTCCGGAGGCCTCTCGGTGTCGGTGTACGACTGCGCCTCACTGGGCAAGAGCTGTGTCGGGTCCGAGGACGCGGACGTCCCGACGGCGGGCTGTGAATGAAGTCGACCCTGCACCAGGTCGAGAAGCGGAACGGGACCCTGGTCGCCTTCGACCAGGAGCGGATCACCTTCGCCGTCTACAAGGCTGCGGCCTCTGTGGGGGGCCGGAATCCGCAGCGGGCGGAGCGCCTGTCGGATCGGGTGGTCTCCCTCCTCGAAGAGCGGAACACCGACGGGGCCCCGGTCCCCGTGGAGACCATCCAGGACACCATCGAGGAGGTCCTGATCACCGCGGGCCACGTGGCCTCGGCGCGGTCCTTCATCGTGTACCGGGAGAGCCGGCGCGCCGCCCGGGAGGTGGGCCTGGGACAGTCCCGCGCGGCCCACGGACCGATCCCCTACCGGAGCCTCTGGGAGACCCTGGTCTGGAACATGACACACGGCTGCCACAGGGTGGACGCGCTCAATCGGGTGATCCGGACCGGGGGCCTTCCGGCGCTGATCCGGGCCGCGGAGGATCGCTACTCCGCGGAGATCGAGGCCCTGGCCGACGACGTGGTCCGACGCTCGGACACCGTCCGCCTGGTGATCGTCGCCGGCCCCTCGTCCTCGGGGAAGACGACCACCACCAACCGGCTCTCCGAGGCCCTGGGCCGCCGGGGCCTGGAGCTGGTCGCGGTCAACGTGGACAACTACTTCCGGGACCTGGACCACCAGCCCCGGGATCGCCGGGGCGACCACGACTACGAGACCCCGGAGGCCATCGACCTCCCCCTGTTCAACGAGCACCTCGAGGAGCTCCTCGCTGGACGCCCCGTGGACTCCCCGACCTTCGACTTCCATACGGGCCGTCGCACCGGGGAGACCCAGAGACTCCAGCTGGAGGACGGGCAGCTCGCCATCATCGACACCCTCCATGGCCTGAGCCGCCCGGTCACCGGGAAGATCCCGGGGGAGCGCAAATACCGGATCTACATCGAGACCCTGGGCCAGGTCAGGGACGCGGACGACCGCTGGGTGAAGTGGACCGACATCCGCCTCCTGCGCCGCATGGTCCGGGACCGCATCCAGCGGGGCAAGAGCCCCCGGGAGACCCTGGAGCACTGGCACTACGTGCGGCGCGCGGAGAAGAAGCACATCCTCCCCTTCCTCGGGGACGCGGACTTCGTGATCGACACGGCGTTCCCCTACGAGCTCGCCTGGTACCGCCCCATGACCGAGGACTTCTTCCGGGCCTACCTCGCTGAGACCCCGCCCGAGGGCGACGCGGCCACCCGGGCCGCGCGTGTCTACCGGCTCCTGACCACGATCCTCCCCATGTCGGACCTCACCGCGATTCCCGACGACTCGGTGCTGCGCGAGTTCCTCGGGGGGGGACGGTATGGCTGACCCCGTCGATCACTCCGAAGCACGCCTGCACGGCTCCGACAACTGCGATCCCCGGCCTCCGGGGACCGCGGTGGACGCGGTGGTGATCCACTACACGGCGCTGCCCCTGGCCGAGAGCCTCGAGCTCCTCGCCCGCCCCGGACACCCGGCGAGCACCCACTACGTCATCGATCGGGACGGGACCCTGTACCAGCTGGTCCCGGAGCGCTTTCGGGCCTGGCACGCAGGGGTGAGCCGCCTCGGAGACCGTGTTCGGGTGAACGACTTCTCCGTCGGGATCGACCTGGTCTTCGAGCCCGACATCGACGAGGGCTACACCGAGCCGCAGTACACAGTCCTCCTGGACCTCCTGGACGGACTCCGGACGCGCCACCGGATCCCCACCCACCGCGTCGTCGGGCACGACGACGTTGCGCTGCCCCCGGGCCGCAAGGAGGATCCGGGGCCCCGCTTCGACTGGCCCCGGGTGCGCCAACATCTCTCAGAGTTGGACTAGGGGCGGTGTGACCGGCCAGGTGATGGTGAAGGTGGTGCCCACGCCCCGTTCGGACATCACCTGCATCTTCCCGCCGCGCTTCTTGAGGAGCTGGTAGGTGATCGCGAGGCCCATTCCCATGCCCTCGCCCGGCGCCTTGGTCGTGAACATCGGCGAGAAGATCTTGTCGATGTTCTCCTGGGGGATGCCCTCGCCGTCATCCCGGACGACGATGCGCACGTTCTCTCCGTCCCGCAGGGTCTGGCACCAGACGTTGCCGTCCTCCGGGGTGGCGTCGATCGCGTTCTGGACGAGGTTCGAGACCACCTCGTGGAACTCCTGGGGGACGCACCGGATCGATCCGACCCCGCCGGACTCGTAGTGGACATTGCGCCTCGAGTTGTCCCGGGGCGCGACCACGCCGAGCACTCTCCCCATGCCCTCGTCCACGTCGTAGTCCACTGCGAGGGGCGTGTAACCCTCGCGGGAATACTCACGGAGCAGGTCCACCGACTTGGAGATCCGATCCGCACCCAGGGTGACCTGGTCGAGCATCTTCGCGATCTTGGTCACGAAGCGGGCCCGATTCCCGGGCAGCTCGTCCTCCGGCGCCGTCGCCGCGGGGAGCAGCGCCTCGAGCTTGGTGAGGCTGCGCTGTGCGAGCACCGCGCCGTTGCGGATGTAGTTCACCGGGTTGTGGATCTCGTGGGCCAGCCGGGCCGCGACGACCTGCAGGGAGTCCATCCGCTGGTGCATGAGCTTCTCGGCCTGCTGCTCCTGGGAGCTGAGGAGCTTCGCGATGACCACCAGCAGCTCCGACGGGCTGAAGGGCTTGGCGAGGTACTGGTCCGCACCGGCCTCACGCCCGGCGATGCGGTCCGCCTCGTCGGCTTTCGCTGTGAGCATCACCACGGGGATGTGCGCGGTGCCCTCTCCGAGCTTGATCTCCCGGGTCATCTCGCGCCCGTCCATCTCGGGCATCATGTAGTCGGTGACCACGAGATCCGGCTTGAGCTTGCGGCAGAGATCGAGGCCCTTGCGTCCGTTCTCCGCCAGGTAGACCACGTACCTCGCGCGGAGCTGCATCTCCAGGAACTGGAGCATCTCCTTGCTGTCCTCGACCACGAGGATCCGGGCCTGGGGCTCCACCTGCTCCGAGGCAGACCGGCTCCGGGGCGCGAGGCGACGCTCCGTCGCATCATCCACGGCCAGGAGCTTGAACTCGTTGCTCGCCGAGATCTGCGCCCACCACTCGGGGAGGCCGCCGTCGTCGCTCCGGCGCCCATCGGGCACCGCCTGCCTCGCCTGCCGCCGATCGATGACCTCGTCGCGGAAGTGCTCCCGGCCGCGGTGGAAGGCCACATGCATCGTCGTGCCGCGGTCCACTTCGCTCTCTGCCCAGAGGCGTCCTTCGTGGAGGCCGACCAGCTCCTTCGCCAGGGCCAGCCCGATGCCGGTGCCGCCGTACTTGCGGGTGGACGAGCCGTCCACCTGGGAGAAGCGGTCGAAGATGATCCGGAGCTTGTCCTGTGGGATGCCGATGCCCGAGTCCTGCACGGAGACATGGAGCTCCTGACCGGTGGCGTCGCAGACCACGCGCACCCGTCCTCCCTCGCCGGTGAACTTCACCGCGTTGGAGAGGAGGTTGATCAGGATCTGCTCGAGGCGGCCGTGGTCGCTCCAGATCCCGGTCTCGGCCCCCCGGACCTCGTAGGTCAGGTCGATCTCCTTCCGCTCTGCGAGGGGCTGGATGTTGGACACCAGCTCATTGAGGAACTCAGCCAGGTCGATCTCGTCCAGGCGGAGGCGGAGCTTCGAGTCCTCGAGCTTCGCCAGGTCCAGGAGATCGCTGATCAGCTTCATCAGCCGCAGGCCGTTGCGGTAGATGCGATGAAAGATCTCCTGCTGCTCCCCGGTGAAGGTCCCCATCTCGCCCTTCAGGATCGACTCCGTGGGCGCGAGGATCAGGGTCAGGGGCGTCTTGAGCTCGTGGGTGATGTTCGCGAAGAACTGTGTCTTGTACCGATCCAGCTCCGTGAGGCGCTGGTTCGCCAGCTCCATCCTGTAGCCGGACTCGACCTCGCGACGATGGAGGCCGTACATGAAATAGTGCCCCACCGTGGCGATGATCACGGTGGCGCCGAGGAAGAAGTTGTTGGACAGATACATCACCGCATGGGCGGGCGGCTGGAAGAGGATCGTCGGCAGGAGATAGGCCAGATAGATGCCGCCGAAGACGATAACGCTCTCCCAGACCCGCCATGTGGTCATCAGGGTCGCGCCGATCATCACCAGCATCGTCCCCGCGTAGTAGTGGGAAGGGGACTCCCAGGGGAAGATCCAGTCGTGCAGATGCACCATTCCGACGATCGACAGACCGCAAGAGGCGAAGAGGATCATCGTCATGGGAACGACGTAACGCTGCATCCGCGCGGAGAAAGAGAGCCCGATCGTCGAGAAGGCGATGAGGACCACCGCGACGCGCAGGACGAGGAGCTCGTAGAACACGGGACGAAGGACCAGATAGTCGAGGATCGAGAAGGCCGGGACGAGGATGGCGATCAGCGCCCCTCCGAACCGTGCGCCTCGGACGTTCAGGCGCCTGACGTGCCTCCTGAAGCGTTCGCCCACCGCGTCGCCATCGAGGAGAGGGTCGGCGGTCGACCTGATGTTCGGCTGCTCATTCATTCGCTCTTCTTCACCGCACGGATGAAATAGTGGATGCCGGTCTCCTCCGTGATCACCTCGACGCTCCGGGTCTCGGAGAGCACGTCCCCGATGGCCTGCATCTCCTCGCGGCTCCTGTAGCGGAGGAACCAGTCGATGGTGTAGGTCGTCACCCAGGCAGAGGGGGGCTTCGGGCCCCCGCCGAAGTTCCCGACGACGAGGGTGCCGCCGGGCTTGACCCGGGAGAAGAGGTCGATGATCACCGCCTCGGCTTTCTTGGTTGCGAGGTAGTCGAACATCCCCGCGCAGTACACCAGGTCGCCGCGCGCGAGCTCCACCAAGCGCTCCCGGCTGCCGATGAGGTCCGAGAACGCGATGTAGAGGAAGCGGGTCCTGATCCGCCCCCCGCTCTTCAGGACCAGAGGCGCGAGGACGGCGTTCACGTCCCCGAGCGCGGTGTTGTCCTGGTCGATCATCACGAACTCCACGAGCTTGTCCCCGTCGTAGTCCCGGACGAACTCGATGATCTCCCGAGCCGGGCCCGAGCCCAGGGAGATGATCCGCACGGGCTCGTCACCCCGGACAGGGGTCCGCCCGACGATCATCTCGATCTCCCGGCGCAGGAGGCGCTTGCGGGAGCGCACAGCCTCGGCCATGACGTGCTCGATGCCGAACCGGTGGATCAATCTCGAGAAGAGGTTCCCCCCCTCCCAGGCGCGGTTGTAGATCTGCTGCATGATGACGTAGTCCCCGGGGTAACCGAGGGGCTTGCTCCAGGACCGATGGAAGAACGGACCTTCGATGAGCAGCGGGGTCACGAGGGGGGAGGTGTAGCTCCGGTAGAGCTCCTGCATCCGCCGATCATAGTAATGGTCGCGGGTCAACGAATCCAGGCGCTCCTGCAGCTCCTCGATGGGGCCTCGCAGGTGCTCCCAGGCGCTCTGCAGGACCTCCTCCTGCACGTCCGCACGGTTCGCCAGGCCCAGCTCCTCGATCTCGGTCTCCTGACGCGCCATGAGATTCCGGTAGCTGCTGACGAGGAACGCGAAGTCGGCGACGGTCTGACGATACGCGGGGGAGATGTCCCGGTCCGTCAGGATCTCGGCGGTGTCACTCATCGCCTCACGCATCTCCGCGCTCGACCGTGACCGGAAGATCCGTGGGATGTCGATGACGTCGTCGAGGAGGTTGAAGCCCACGAGGGTCCTCTCGCCGTCCCCGTTCCTGGGCGGCTCGACGGTCTTGTGCGCCACGCGCACGCGCCCTTCGTAGAAGAGCTCATCGCCGATCAGGAGTCGCCCGACCTCGATCTGATCCCCGGTCTGCGCAGGGACGGCGCCATGAACACGGCAGCGTACCCCGGAGATCGAGAAGTCCACCAGCTCCCCCTCGAACCCCTCGGTCAGGATCCGGGGATCCAGGGACTGGGCCCGTGCCAGGATCTCCGAGACCTGGTATCGGTACTGGCGGAAATGGATCTGCTTCCCCTCCCCCCCCTTCAGCTCATCGTAGTTTCGAAAGACTCGCGGCGTGAGGAGCGGGTCCGACTGTTCGAGACGTTCAGATTTCAGAAACACCTGTGACATGCGAGCCTCCCCTTGGAAACGACAATGCTTCCCGCCGGAGGATATCGTGGGATCCGGGCTGTGAGAATTTTTCGGACCGCTGCAGCGGGAGATCAGCTCCGGATGGGGAGGACCACGGAGACGGTGGTCCCCGTTCCGAGGGTGGACTCCACGGTCATCACCCCACCGTGAGCCTCGACGATCTGCCTGCAGATGTCCATGCCCAGACCGAGGCCCTTCTCCTTGGTGGTGAAGAACGGCTTGAAGATTTTCTTGAGGTTTTCATCTGCAATCCCCTGACCAGCATCATATACTGTCAGAGTGACTGCGTTGCCGTTGGAGCGTGAGATGGCCACCTCGATCCGATCAGCAGCGGCCGTTGCGTCGAGCGCGTTCCGCAGGAGGTTCACCAGGACCTGACGGATCTTCCCCGCGTCCACGAGCATCCGGGGGACGTCCGCCGCCGCGCTCACGCGGATCTCCCGCTCCTTGCAGCGCCTGTCCAACCGGCAGATGCGGAGCGTCTCCTCGACGAGGGTGGCGAGATCCTCCACTGCGACCTCCAGCTCCCACCCGCCCCGCCGGACGTACGCGTTGAGGCTCTCCACCAGCTCCATGAGGCTCCGGGCGGACCGGCTCCCCAGGTCGACGTAGGCCTGCAACGCCTCGGGGACCTCGGCGTCCTTCAGCATCTCGTAGGCGACGCGGATCCCCCCCACGTGGTTCTTGAGCTCGTGGGTGAGGCTGCTGGACAGCTGACCGATGGTGGCGAGCTTCGCGGTGTGAAGGACCTTGTCCTGTGCCTCCTTGAGCTCCGTGAGCGTTTCGCTGAGCACCACGTTCCTGTCCCGGAGGGCCTCCACGAGGCGGCGGATGGCGAGGGTCTGGAGCCGGTGTTCGAGGCCCTGACGCACCACCGCCTCCAGGTCCACGGGGTCCCAGGGCTTGAGGATGTACCGATAGACCTGGCCCGAGTTGATGGCCTCCATGAGTTCACCGGAGTCGGAGTAGGCCGACACGACGATCCGCACGGTGTCCTGCGCACGCTCCCGCATCTTGGACAGCATCTGGATCCCGGTCATCCCGGGCATCCGCTGGTCACTGATCACCATGTCGAACTCCTGGGTCTCGAAGAGGGCGAGGGCCGCCCCCGGAGAATCCGCGATGGTGATGTCGTAGTCGTCCTCCAGGAGATCCTCGATGACGGCGAGGTTGCCCTCGTCGTCGTCCACTGCAAGCAGTCGTCCGGGGACGAGGTCGCTGACGGCCTCGGCCCCCAGGAGTGACTCGACCAGTGTTCTGACGTCCATGACCTGCGCGCGCCCCCCCCACGAACCCGTTTCCCAAGCTATAGCCCGGGGCGCGGGGAAGGCAAGAATCAGGTCGGGCAAACCGGGTATGGATGTGGGGGAGGAGGGGAGCGATCGAACCTAGCGGGTGGTCAGGGAGCGGCGGCGGGGCAGGAGGACGAGGGCCGCCAGGGCGAAGAGGAGGATGAACAGGGGCGCAGCGCCTGCGGCCTGGCCCGTGGCACAGCCGGAGGCCGTGTTCTCTGCGGCGTCGTCAGCGGCGCCGGCACCCTCGGGAGCGGAGAGCTGGAGGGTCTTGTCGTCCCCTTCGCCGGTCCCGCCGTTTCCGTAGAGCTCGCCCGCCATCGCGTCCCGGGCCGCCTCGTAGCTCCCGGAGCCGTTCACGCCGCCGGCGCCCTCGATGATCTCGCTCCAGCCATCGGGCACGCAGTAGCCCTCCTCCACGACCGACTCCTCGATGGGCTCGTCGTCGCACTCGCAGGGCGGGCAGTCGCAGGGCTCGCACTCTTCGCCCTCGGGGCAGGGCGCACAGGCGCAGCCGGGGCAGGCGCAGTCGGTGCCGCCGCCGCCAAGGGAGACCATCATGCACTCCCAGCCGTCGAGGCACTCACCATCGGTCTCGCAGGGCTGCTCCTTGGGGGCGCAGAAGGAGCCGACCACGTCGCAGCCCTCCTCGAAATCGGGCTCGTCGTCGCACTCACAGGGCGGGCACTCGCAGGGCTCACATTCCTCGCCGGCGGGGCAGGTCTCGCAGGCGCAGGAGCAGGCACAGCCGCCGCCCGAGGCCCAGCACTCCTCGACCTCGAGGCACTCGAAGCCCTCGCCGCAGTCCGCGTCGGTGGCGCAGTCGACCATGTCGTACACGCAGAAGCCCATCTCCTCGGAATCGCAGGGCTCCGGATCCGGGCACTCGGGGCACTCGCAGGGGGTCTCCTCGCACTCGGCATCATCCGGATCGCAGTCCATGCAGGCGCAAGGGGGGCAGGCCTCCGTCGCGCAGGGCATCGAGACGAGCTCGCAGCTGAAGCCGAGGGGGCAGTCCCCGTCGACGTCGCACTCACCGCCGTAGAAGCCCCAGTCGTCCGAGCCGCCGCCCATGTCCTCGCACCAGCCCTCCCCGTCCTCGGGGCAGTCGCAGGGCAGGCACTCCTCCCCCGGGGGACACTCGGCGCAGGCGCAGGACATCATCGCGCACCCGTACCCCTCGGGGCAGTCGCTGTCGGACATGCAGCTCATGTCCTCGTCCGCCATGGCGGGGGCCGCCATGAGCAACATCGCAAGCAGCAGGAGCGTCGTCTTCATCGTCTTCATCGTTCCCTCCCAATTCATCTCAAAGGGTCTCGTTTGTCGTCCCGGAACCAAAACAGGGCCAGGGTGGCTCCGCTCAGACTGGATTGCAGGATGTGTGCCAGGTCCCACAAACCGGAGACTACGCTCGTAACCCGTTGATGTAAACAACTTCCCGTTGCCGAAAGCCGTCTGCACCCGCGCCCTGCGAGGGGGGGGCATGTCGCAAATGTCACCCCCTGTGCACATCCTGCACATTCCCCTGGGACGCGACCTTTGTTATCCTCGCCCGATGAAACGGTTTCCCAAGGGACCCATCCAGGCGCTGGTGCGAGGCTTCACGGAAGCGGCGGATCCGAACGATCTCGACGCTGTGGATCCGGGCATGCTCCTGACTCTCCTGCCGATCTTCGACTTCCTCGCCCGTCGCTGGTACCGCATGCGGGTCGAGGGCCTGGACCGGATCCCCTCGGGGAAGGCCATCGTGGTGATCAATCACGAGTCGGGGATCACCTTCCTGGAGCTCTTCGCCCTGGGCTCCTTCTGGGTCCGGGAGCGGTACACAGGCGACCACCCGGATCTGTTCCACGGCCTCGGCCACGACGCGATCTTCCGAATCCCGGGGGTCAGCAACTTCCTGGTGCGCTGCGGCGGGCTCGTAGCGAACCACCGGAACGCTGATCGTGTCTTCGCCGCGGGCCGGAAGATCCTCGTGGCACCCGGAGGGAACCTGGAGGCCTTCCGGCCGTGGCGGGAGCGCTTCAAGATCAAGTTCGGTGGACACAACGGCTTCGCCAAGGTGGCGCTCCGTCATCGGGTCCCCATCGTCCCCGTCGTCTTCGCTGGAGGCCACGAGAGCTTCTTCGTCATCAACGACGGCCGATCCCTGGTGGAGCGCTTCGATCTGCACCGCCGCTTCCGGATGGACACCTTCCCTCTCGTCGTGGGGCTGCCCTGGGGGCTCTGGATGGGTCCCCTCTTTCATCTCCCTCTCCCCACCCGCTGCGACGTGCGGATCCTGGACACCATCGACACCACCACCTTCGGGGCCGAGGACGACCCCGCCGCGGTGGACGCGCTGTACGACGAGGTGACGGGGCGGATGCAGGCGACGCTGACCGACATGGGGTCGAAGCGCCGCTTCCCGGTGCTGGGCTGAGGTCCCGCGGGGATCAGTGCTGTGAGGAGAACACCTGGGTGGCGTAGAAGGTCTCGCCGTCCCCGAACACGCCGATGCCGGTGAACTGGAACTGGGCCCTCAGGATGTTCTCGCGGTGGCCCGGGCTGTCCATCCACATCTTGACGAAGTCCTCGGCGCTCCCCGAGGTCGACATCGCGATGTTCTCACCCGCCCAGCCGTAGCGCTTCATCCCCGCCTTCCCGAGGCGCCGGGTCAGGGACCCGAACTCCTCGTTGGGGGACTGGTGGGAGAAGTACGCGAGGTCGTTCATCTCCTGGGAGTGCTGCCGGGCTGCATTGGCGAGGCGGGGATCCTGCGACAGGGGCTGCAGGCCCTGGGCGGCACGCTCGTTGTTGATCAGCGCCACGATCTGCGCCTCCATGCTGTCGCTGAAGAAGCCCGCGCCCCTCGCGATCGGCTCGGGAACGGTCTCCTCGGGGGTGAGCTCGGACTCAACGGCGTCCGCGGGCATCTGGTCGAAGACCTGGCCGGTCTCGGGGTCGTACCAGCCCTCCTCCTCCTCGACGACCTCCCAGCCGTCCTCCCCCTCGGCGAAGTCCTGGCCGCCCTGGACCTCGACCCACTCCGACTGCTCGGTGTCCCAGGTCGCGTCGGCGGAGTCGTACTCGGAGTATTCGTCAAACGCAGACTCCCCGGGGACCTCGTACCACTCGATGATCTCCTCCTCCATCTCGGGCTCGGCGACGATCACGGTCTCCTCGTAGATGATCACCGGGTAGCCGAGCCACCAGGGGTTGGGTCCGTAGTACACGTAGTAGTAGCGGTGCCAGGGGAGGATCACCGGGTAGTACCAGCCCCACACCGGGGCCGGACGGTAGCGGTGGTACCACCATCCCCACCGGGGGTGCCGGCTGACCGGATAGTAGCGGCCGTGGTGATGCTGGTACCAGCCATGCCCCGGGCGATAGCTCTTGGGATAGTGGATGCCCTGGTGGTGGCCGCCATAGAGCGGCTTCTTCGTGCCGTGGTGGTTGTTGTACCAGGCGCTGCCCTTCTGTCCGGGCTTCTGCTTTCCCGCGTAGTTGCCCTGGTTGCCCTGGTTGCCCTTGGCGCCGTGGACGCCCCCGTCGCCCGGCCGGGCCCGGCCCCGGCCGGGCCCGGTCCGGTGGGGCTGTTCACCGACCCGCCCGGCGGGCGTCCGCTTCATGGCACGGTCGGTTCCCTTGCTCGGGGTGCGCCGGTCCAGGTTGCGGCTCGAGGGAGGCGTCGCGGCGCGGGACCGGTCGTCCCGCCGTTTCGCCGGCGCGGCCTTGGACTTCGACCGTCCGCTCCGCTTTTTCGACAGGGCCTTGGACCGGGGCGTCGGGGCTGCCCGCGGGCGGCTGCGCATGGACGACCCGGTGGGTCGTGTCCGCGTCTGCCCGGGGCTCCTCCACGCCGCCGGCCGGGACCGGGAGGTGCTCTTGGTGCGGCTGGCAGTGGCCTTCTTTCTGGAGCGGTCCTTGCTGGCTGCGCGGCTGCCCTTGAAGGTCCCCCCCCGGGACGGTCGGGAGGCGGTGAACGAGCCGCGGGATCCGCCGCCGCCGGACCGGGTCGCGGAGGGCCGGCGACGCTCCTGGTCACCGGTCTCGGCCCGGGCTGTGACCGTCGGGACGAGCAACGCGAGGGCTGCGAAGACAAGGATGATTCTCTGGCTCATTGCGCACCTCCCATCAGCGGGCACGGTGTGCCCTACGAAGGGTTTTGGTTTTCATTCAAAAAGAATAGTCGAACGAACGAGATTCTTCCAGCGCGAACTTTCGTCACTGGATCCCGCCTCCCTTCCCATGGTAGCTTCCGCGGGTCGGATTGACCAGGACGGGAGGAGGAGACATGTGGCTTCCTGGGAGGGATGAGGCGCTGGGGTTCCTGGAGACCCACCTCGTGACCACGAACCTGGTGAGGCACTGCATCGCCACGGAGGCGATCATGCGGTCCCTCGCCAGACGGTTCGGAGAGGACGAAGATCTTTGGGGCGTCACGGGTCTGTTCCACGATCTGGACCTGGACCTCGTGGGCGGGGACATGGGCCGCCACGGCCGGACCACCGTCGAGATCCTGCGGAAGGAGGGATACCCCGAGGAGGGCCTCCAGGCGATCCTCGCACACAACGGCGATGTCCTGGGCATCGACCCCGGAACGCGCCTCGACATCGCCCTCCTCTCGGCGGAGACCACCACGGGGCTCGTGGTGGCGACCACCCTGGTCTATCCCTCGAAGAAGATCGCGGATCTGAAGGTGAAGTCCGTCCTGAAGCGCATGAAGGAGCCGCGCTTCGCGGCCGGGGTCGACCGCTCGAAGGTGATGCTCTGCGAGGAGATCGACATCCCGCTGGCGGAGTTCCTCGGGATCGCGGTGGACGCCATGCGCGGCGTGGCAGAGGAGATCGGGCTCTGACCCGGAGACGCGGATGGACCTCTTGACGATCACCGACAGGCTGGTCCGGGAGCTGGACCACCTCTCCTTCTCCGCCCCCGTCACCCACGTCTACAACCCCCTGGTCTACGCCCGGGGGAACTGGGACACATACCTCCAGCGGTTCGGCGCGGGCCCCAGGGAGGCGGTCCTCCTGGGCATGAACCCCGGCCCGTGGGGTATGGCCCAGACCGGGGTCCCCTTCGGCGACGCGAGCTTCGTACGCAGGTGGCTGGAGATCGACGGCCCGGTGGATCGCCCCGAGGACGAACACCCGAAGCGACCGGTCCGCGGCCTGGACTGCCCCAGAGGCGAGGTGAGCGGCCAGCGGGTCTGGGGCTGGGCCGAGGCACGGTTCGGCACCCCGGAGGCGTTCTTCGGACGGTTCTTCGTGGCGAACTACTGTCCCCTCTCCTTCATGGAGGAGTCCGGCCGGAACCGGACACCGGACAAGCTGCCCCGGGCCGAGCGCGATGCCCTCTTCGACGCGTGCGATCGCGCGCTGCGCAGATCAGTCGAGGTCCTCGCACCCGAGGTGGTCGTCGGCGTCGGTCGCTTCGCCGAGGACCGGGCCCGGGCCGCGCTCGCCGGGATCGACGTCCGAATCGCACGGGCCCCCCACCCCAGCCCGGCCAGCCCCCTCGCCAACCAGGGATGGGCCCCCCTCATGGACGCCGCCCTGGAGGCAGCTGGATTCACGGGGAGCCGCCTCCCATGACCGCGCCGGGCGACCTGCACGCGTGGTCCCTCCTCGGGACCGCGCTGCGAGAGTTCCAGGAGACGGGGGTGGACCATACGCTGCGGGTGGAGTGCTCAGCGGTGGAGCCCTGGGACATGCCCGTGGAGCACTTCTTCCGCAGCGCCTCGGAGCTCCCCCCCGTGGAGCGCACTGCGCTCCGCCTCTGCGAGGGTCACGTCCTCGATGCGGGCGCCGGCTCCGGGACCCACGCGCTGGCCCTGGAGGCCCTGGGCCACGAGGTCACGGCCATCGACATCCTCCCCGACGCGGTGGAGGTGATGCGGGTCCGAGGGCTGAGGGATCCCCGGGTCGGGGACATCTTCACCTTCGACGGCGGCCCCTACGACTCGGTACTCATGCTCATGAACGGCATCGGGATCGTGGGGGATCTCGACGGCCTGGATCGGATCTTCAGAGCGCTCCGCCGCCTGGTGGTCCCCGGCGGCCAGGTCCTCTTCGACTCCACGGACCTCGCGGAGCGGGGTGGCCGTCGGGGCCGCCGGGGCCGTTACGGGGGAGAGGTCACCTTCACCCTCACCTACCGCGGGAAGACCGGTCCCACCTTCCCCTGGCTCTTCGTGGACTCCGACACCCTCGGGGACGCAGCCCTCGACAACGGCTGGTCCGGGGAGGTGGTCTACCAGGAGCCCGACGGCCACTACCTCTGCCGGCTCGTCGCGCCGCGCTGACCTCCTGCACATTCCTCAAAGAAGTTGACAGATTCCCGCGCCGGGCGTAGATGTTTCGGCCCGAATGACGCAGAGGGAGGTGACTCATGCGGACCAACAAGTTTCGAGGACGTGACTGGATCGATGCGGAGCTGGACTACACGAAGGAAGAGTGGGAGAGCCTGATCGACCTGGCGCTGGATCTCAAGCGCCGGTTCGCCGTCGGCGAAGACACCCGGGGGATCCTGCCGGGGCGGAGCCTGTTCTCCATGTTCTTCAACCAGAGCCTCCGGACCCGCAGCACCTTCGCCGCGGGCATCCAGCAGCTCGGCGGGAACTACATCGAGTTGGAGCCGGGCAAGACCTACACCCCGGCGCGGAAGGGCTACGAGGTTCCGTACAAGACCGAGCGGATCTGCGACGTTGCCAGCATGCTCAGCCGGGTGGGCGACGCGATCGCCATCCGCATGTACGGCCCCCCCGCACACTGGATCTATGGCTTCGCCAACGCCACGCTGAAGGAGTTCGCCGAGTACTCGGACGTGCCCATCATCAACATGGAGTGTGACAAGTACCACCCCTGCCAGTCCCTGGCCGACATGATCACGGTCAAGGAGAAGTTCGGCGACTTCAAGGGCGTCAACTTCACCATGTCCTGGGCCTACTCCGGCAGCTTCGAGAAGCCCCGGGCCGTGCCCCAGTCTGCGATCCTGGCCGCGACGAAGATGGGCATGAACGTGACCCTGGCCCACCCCGAGGGCTTCGATCTGGATCCCGAGATCATCGGACACTGCAAGGCCTTCTCGGCACAGACCGGCGGCTCCTTCAAGATCACCAACGACTTCAACAAGGGCTTCGAGGGTGCGCACGTGGTCTATCCCAAGGCCTGGGGCACCGGAGCCTGCTTCAACTACGTGGACGCGTCCGGGAAGACCATCAAGGCAGCCGACCACGAGATCGCCCGGTCGCTCTTCGAGGCCAACAAGGACTGGAAGACCACCGAGGACCAGATGGCCCTCACCGACAAGAACGGCATCTACATGCACTGCCTGCCTGCGGATCGCGACCAGGAGGTCGTGGACTCCGTCATCGACGGGCCGAAGTCGGTGGTGATGGACGAAGCCGAGAACCGCCTCCACGCCCAGAAGGCCATCATGACCCTGCTCATGGGTGGTCGCCTGTAACCAAGTCCAGCACCTTCTCCGCCCTCCCCAGGGGTCCTGATGCCAGCGCGCTTGCGTTGATCTCCAGGACCCCCTGCTGATCCATCTTCACCGGAGCCGGGGGATCCCGCAGGAGCATCAGCACCCGATCCTGGAGGGCCCCGGGGGCCTGGGAGAGGTCCAGACGGACCTTGGTGGACGCGACCTCCAGCAGCGCGATGCCCGCACGGCGGCACCGGACCTTGAGCCGGACGAGGCCGAAGAGGGTGTCGACTGCGGGCGGCGGGGGCCCGTAGCGGGCCTCGGTCTCTGCGGCAAGCGCGGCCAGCTCCTCCACGGACCGGCAGCCGGCGATCCGGCGATAAAGGATCAGGCGGCCGTGGGGGTCGGGGAGGTAGTCGTCGGGGATGTGGGCAGGGATCGGGACCCGGATCTCCGGGTCGACCTCCGCCGCCTCCTCGTCCCCGCGCAGCTCCCGCACCGCCTCCTCCAGCATGGAGGTAAAGAGATCGTAGCCCACCGCGGCCATGTGCCCCGACTGGCTTGCGCCGAAGAGATCTCCCGCGCCTCGGATCTCCAGGTCCATGGTGGCCACGGTGAAGCCCGAGCCCGGATCGGTGTACCGCTGGAGCGCGGCGAGGCGCTGCCGCGCATCCTGGGTCATCGCGTGGATGGGCGGGACGATGAAGTAGGCATAGGCCTGTCGATCCGACCGCCCCACCCGGCCGCGGATCTGGTAGAGCTGGGCCAGGCCGAAGCGGTGCGCGTTGTTGATGATCAGGGTGTTCACCCGGGGCAGATCCAGGCCGGACTCGATGATCGTGGTGCAGAGGAGGACGTTGTACCGCCCGCTGCCGAAGTCGAGCATGGCCTTCTCGAGCCCGCGCTCGTTCATCTGCCCGTGGGCCACACCCACCCGGGCCTCGGGGACGAGGCGCCGAAGCAGCTCGTCGAGGGTGCCCAGGTCCTGGACGGAGTTGTGGAGGACGAAGACCTGGCCGTCCCGCTCCAGCTCCCGGCGGATCGCCCGGGCGACGGTCTTGTCCTCCCAGCGGATCACCTGGGTCTCCACCGCGCGCCGCCCCTCGGGCGCGCTGGCGATGACCGAGATGTCCCGGATCCCCGCCATGGCCATGTGGAGGGTCCGGGGGATCGGCGTCGCGGTCATGGAGAGGACGTCCACGGTCTCCCGCACCGCCCTGAGGGTCTCCTTGTGGCCCACCCCGAAGCGATGCTCCTCGTCCACCACCAGCAGCCCCACGGACTTGAGGACGACGTCCTTGCTCAGGATGCGATGGGTCCCGATGAGGATGTCCACCTTGCCCGCGGCCGTGTCCTTCAGGATCTCCCGCTGCTGGGCGGCGGTCTTGAAGCGGGACAGGCTCTCCACCCGCACGGGGTATCCTTCGAAGCGCTCCTCGAAGGTGCGCCGGTGCTGCTCGGCGAGGACCGTGGTGGGCACCAGCACCGCGACCTGCTTGCCGTCCAGCACCGCCTTGAACGCGGCGCGGACGGCGACCTCGGTCTTGCCGAAGCCCACGTCGCCGCAGACGAGGCGATCCATGGGGCTGGGGCGCTCCATGTCCGACAGCACCTCCCGGATGGCCCGCGCCTGGTCGGGGGTCTCGTCGTACTGGAAGGACGCCTCGAACTCCTCGAAGTACTCGTCGGACGGCGCAAACCCGTGGCCCGGGGAGGCGTGGCGCTTCGCGTAGACCTCGATCAGGTCGAAGGCGAGCTTCCTCGCTGCCTCCCGGGCCTTGGTCTTGCGCTTCTCCCACACCGCGCCGCCGAGCTTGTCCACGGTGGCCTTGCGGTCGTCGGAGCCGATGTACCGCTGGATCCGGTCTGCGTGGTGGACCGGCACGTAGCAGCGGGCCCGGTCCGCGTACTCCAGGGCGAGGAAGCTGGCCTCGTGGCCCCCGGCGGCCTTGGTCTCGAGGCCCAGGAAGCGGCCGATTCCATAGCGGGTGTGGACCACGAGGTCGCCGTCATCGAGGTTGGACAGCACCCTCACCGCGTCAGAGACCCGGCGTCGGATCGGTCGGTGAGGCTCCGCGCGCTTCCCGAAGAGGTCCGCCTCGCCGGTGACCACCAGGCCCATGGACCGCACGACGAAGCCACGTTCTACCGCGCCCAGGGCCATGTGGATCTTCTGCCCGGGGGGGAGATCCCGGAGCCAGTCCAGGCTCCAGGTCTCGCCATGAGGCAGCGCCCCGAGGCCCTGTGCGCCGAGGATCCGGCGGGTCCGCTCCATGCTCTCTGGGCGCTCGCAGAGGAGGACCACGGCGAGGCCGCTGTCCATCCACCGCCGGGCCTCCTGGGCGAAGAGCGCGCTGCGGCCCTGGGGCCCGTCTCCGGCGAGGAACACCGGCTCTACGCCGCTGTCCACCGCCGCCGCGGCGGGGAGGGGCTCTCCGTCCCCGTGGTCCGCTCCGGCGAGGCGTCCCAGGTCCAGCCAGCGGCCCAGGCGGCCCAGGTCCTCGGCCTCCTCGGGGGGCCGATAGATTCGATCGGGCGGGACCACCAGGGCGCCGGCCCCGCAAGCCACCTTGTATCGATCCCACTCCTGGTCCCAGGTCTCCCTGAGCTGCTTCCGGACCTCCGCGAGGTCGTCGAAGACCACGACCGCGTCGTCCCCGAAGGACGCGACGGTCGAATCCAGGTCGACCCCCAGGGGGTAGAGGACCTCCAGCTCCGGCGGGCGCTGCCCGTCCTGGAGGTTGCGCACGAGATCGCTCAGGAGCCGGGACGGGTACCGCAGCTCCCCCGCCAGGGCCTGCATCCCCTCCCGGAGGCGGCCCACCGTGTCGCCGTCCAGGGGGACCAGGCGGGCCGGGGGAACCACGCAGAGGTCCAGCTCCTCCTCCGCTGCCTGGCTGACCTGGTCGAAGTGGGCGAGGCTCTCGATCTCGTCGCCGAAGAGGTCCACCCGCACGGGGCGCGACGCCCCCGCCGGGAAGATGTCGATGATCCCGCCCCGGACCGCGATCTGGCCGGCCCCGCTCACCGCCTCGACGCGACCGTAGCCCAGGTCGATGATTCCCTGGATCATCGCCGTGCGGTCCACCAGCTCACCGGTGACCAGGAGCACGGTGCGGCGGTCGAGGAACGCGGGCGCTGGCTGACGCCGGAGCCACTCCCACGCGGTGACCACGAGGCACCGGGTCGCGCCGGGCTCCTGGAGGAACCGGGCCAGCGCGCCCAGGCGCGAGGCCTCCGCGTCGCGGTCTCCCTGGGCGACGACGTAGGGCGAGGCGAGCCAGGGCGCCATCCCGACGACCTGGCCCGGCATGAGGGCCTCCACCTCATCCTGGAGGGCCTCCATGCGGGCGCGGGTCGGCGCCACGAGGATCAGGCGCCGGTCCGCCGCACGGGCCAGGGACGCTGCCAGGAGTGGGACCGCTGAGGGCTCGGTGCGGAGCGCCCCACCCCCGCCCCCGGCCACCCGGTGGGCGAGCTCCCGAATGTCCTGGGGGAGGCGCATCAGTCGTCCACACGCCCCGGGAAGGCCAACCAGGCCACCGCATAGGCTGCCGCAGCGAGGACGATCACCCAGGTAAAGCCGACGCGGATCGCCATGACCCTCGCCAGGATGATCGCGGAGACGGAGATCGCGCCGTTGATCCCCCAGCCCCAGGCCATGAGCGTGTCCCGACCGCTGCGGGCGAGGGCGGCCATCCCCAGGGGGAAGGGCATGCCCATGAAGAACCCCACCGGCGCCAGGAAGAGCGCGGTCACCGGGATCCGGGCGGGCAGGGGCAGGAAGAGCAGGGCCTCGAGGAGGGGCGTGAGCGCGACCACGAAGACGAGGAGCATCCCCACCGCCCCCGCGGCGGCGATGGTGATCCCCCGGGACGGCCGATCGACGTAGCGCCCGGACACCAGTGACCCCACGCCGGAGCTCACCAGGAGGATCGCCAGGATGATCGACGCGGAGTACACCGGCTCCGCCAGGAAGAGGGTCAACCACTGGATCAGGACCATCTCCACGAGCATGTAGCCGAGGCCCAGCATCATGAAGTAGATCACCGTGCGCCCGGCGCCCCTTCGCCGCACCCCGGTCCGGCGGAGGCAGAGGGGGATCAGGAGGATCAGGAGGCCCAGCGCGAGGGCCTGCACGAGGGTCACCCACAGGAGGGGCTCCGCGTAGAGATCCGAGGGCATCCGGCGGACCCATCTCTCCGGATCCGAGCTGGTCTCCTCGAGGAAGGCCGCAGAGCCGCGCTTCAGGAACGCGTCGAAGTAGGGACGATCGTCCCGCACGGGCTCCAGATCGAAGGGGTACTCGTCGAGGTAGGCCGACCGCGCCTCGGCGTCCCCGCGGAGGAGGACCTCCAGGCAGTCAAAGTAGGGATCGTGGCGGGCCGCGGCGCCGCCCTGCTCGTCATCGGAGAACTCATTGAGCTGGTCGAACTGCTGGAAGTAGGCCTCTTCGACGGCGATGTCCTTCCGGATCTCCTCCTCGGTGAGCTCCGGGAGGTAGGAGGCGGAGAACTGCCGCTCCCACGCGAAGGCACGGATCTCGTCCAGCCAGGCCGCGGGGAGGGGCCGCCTCCCGATGATGAGGAGCCCCACCAGCTCGCTACGGACGAAGGCGACCCGGTCGGCACAGCCCGCATCGCCGGCGGCGACGCGGCAGGCCTCGGCGCCCGTGGTCAGGAGCCGCAGGGCCCGGCGGGTCGGCTCCAGGGTCGTCTCGAGCACCAGGATCCCGTCCTCCTCCAGCGCGCCCAGGTACTCGGCGAAGGCCTCCAGGGTGGTCGCAAAGGACTCGTGGATCGTCTCGGCCCCCGCGAAGGAGACGCCCCCCGCGCCGGGGAGACGCCAGACCACGATCTGGAAACGCCCGGGGCTCCTGCGGGCCAGGTCCCGGCCGTCCTTCACCTGCACCGACACCTCGGGGCGCTCCAGGAGATGACCGGTGTACGCGCCGAGCTCCTCCCGCAGGAGGTCCACCATCTGGCCGTTGGTCTCGGCGACCACCACCTCGGACGCGCCGCCGCGCAGGGCCTCCCGCACCCCCAGCCCACCGCCCAGGCCGAGATGGAGCACCCGAGCACCGGGGACGAGGCGATACGGGAGAGACGAGAGGGTCCAGTCCATGAACGCGGCGTCGTCCCCCTCCACGGCCCGGGCCACGCAGGGGCCCGCGTGGCCGTCCACGCAGATCCGGGCCTGCTGGGGGACCATGGCCTCCGGGGGGGTCGCGGTGGAGAGCCCCCAGGCGCAGCGCTCGCTGGTGGAGTCCAGCACCTGGAGGAAGCCCAGGGGCCCGTGGACCTCGGCGAGGATCCGTGCGTCGGTGACCGACCGGGTGGACATCCGGTACGGGACGTACTTGTCATCGGACATCCGCAGCTCGCCAGCAGCGGCCAGGAGGCCGATGGCGGCGGCGAAGACCACCACGGCGAGCAACGTCCGCCGGACCTCCGAGAGGAGCCGGGGCGCCCGCCAGGCGATGTGCCCGGCGAAGGCCAGGACGACCACGTACTCCGGCAGCCAGCGCGGCGGGATGAGAGAGAAGGCGCCGAGGGCCATGAGCCCGCCGAGCCCGGACCCGAGGAGATCCGCCCCGTAGAGCCTGCCCACCCGCGGGCCTGCGGCGAGGAGGAGGAGGCCGATGAACATGGATCCCGTGAAGAACGGGAGGAACTGGATCAGGTACAGGAGTCCCACCCAGGCCACCTGGGACCAGTCCTTCATCAGATCCTGGGGGTGGAAGGGGATCTGCCGGGCAAGGACCACGGACACGGCGATGGTCAGGGGAAAGAGGAGGCTGGTCAGGTCCAGCAGCCCCCGAGTCCGGGACCGCAGCCGGTCACCGGCCACCGCGAGGAGGGTGCCGCTGACCCCGAAGCCCAGCATTGCGACGCTCAGGACCATGTACCCGAAGCTCGAGTAGCTCTCCACCGCCCAGAGCCGCATGGAGACGATCTCGAGGGAGAGCACGGCCATCGCGACCAGGGAGATCCCGAGGTAGCTGCTGGCGCCCTCCGGGAGCGGGTGCTTCGTCGAGTCGGTCATTCGGGGACGCGGCTCCATGGGACAAAAAAAAAGAGGGGCCCGGACGGGACCCCTCTTTTCACTGGGCGGGGTGGACGAGACTTGAACTCGCGGCCTCCGGCGTGACAGGCCGGCGTTATAACCAACTTAACTACCACCCCGGATTTCAACACCTCCTCAGAGGAGGTGCGAGCGAGTATATCCGGCGGATCGGCGAGCGCAACCCTTTTCTTCGAGTGGGCGAAGCAGGGATTGAACCTGCGACCATCGGCGTGTAAAGCCGGCGCTCTCCCACTGAGCTATTCGCCCGGACGCCGCACGGCGGAGCCATTCGGCGTCCGTGCGATTGGCGTCCCCAAGGGGATTTGAACCCCTGTCGCCGGCGTGAAAGGCCGGTGTCCTAGACCTGGCTGGACGATGGGGACGGAAGGATGAATCGAACCCGAACCGCGGGATATCATAGAACCACCGGTGAGCCGCAAAGGGATTGAACCTTTGACCCGCAGATTAAAAGTCTGCTGCTCTACCAACTGAGCTAGCGGCTCGCTCTGCGGACGGAGTTTCTACAAGAGGGCCCATGAGAAGTCAAGGAGATTACCGGAGGCAGCGGCTACTGCCCAGCGGTCCGCTCGTCATTGAGCATGTTGAGGATCGAGATCGCTGCCTCCGCGGCGCTGTCGATCTCGGACTCGGGGCCGTTCAGGATCAGGCGGCCCGTGGCGCCCCAGGGCTTGACCATGTTGAGCTTGACGTCCGCGGCCTTGAGCGCCTCGTTGCACGCGATGGCCAGGTAGGCGGCGGGCGCCGCCTCCATGATGAACACCGACTCGCCGCCCACGATCATGTGCCCCTTGGAGACACCGGTGAAGGCGATCGCGTGGTCCTGCTCCACCCCACGGATGATGTGGTTCGCCAGGATCTTGCACTCGGCCCGATCGCCGACCCCGAGGCCCGTCTGGTCGAAGACGATCCGCCCCGCCTCCAGGACCTCGCCCTGGTCCCCGTGGTGGATCTGCATCATGCCGAAGACCCGCTCCGTGACCAGGGAGCCCAGGCGGACCTTGGTCCGCTTGAGGACCAGGTCGATCATGCGGTGGATCTCCATGGCCGGCGCCAGCTCGAGGAAGATCGCAGCGTCGTACTCCGACGGATCGTACACGCGGTTGTCCTTCGCAACGTACTGTGCGAGCTGCGGCTGCAGCTGATCGATGAACGTGTAGCAGCGAAGCTCGAACCCACTTGTCGACATGGTGTCCCTCCTCAGTCTCTCCGGACGGGGATGATTATTAGTGGAATCGGCGCCGGGACGCAAGCGGTTCCGTCGCCCCCGGAGGCATCCCCGGCGGCAGGGTGATCGCAAAGTCGACGTTGAACGCGCTTGACCGATCCTCGGGACCATGATCTTCACTTTACGTCGAGGCCTTGCGCTTCGGCAGAGGGAGGATCATGCCGAAGCGAGAGTCTGGAAGAGTTGATACCCCGTCG
>JBDRIT010000042.1:0-2009 GCA_043815665.1 Pseudomonadota bacterium | reverse complement strand
GCGGGCTTCTTCTGCGTGAGGCGGCCGCGGCCACCCGGATGATGGAGCGGATCGCCACCTGCTTCACCGACGCCCGGAGGCCCGAGCTCACCGAGCACTCGGTTGTGAGCCTGGTCGCCCAGCGGATCTACGGATTGGCCCAGTAGTGTCCGGCCTTTTGTACATGCTATGTATGTCCTAGTTGTATAATGGATCGGATCAGCTCCTTCGATAGGCGTGAGAAGAGATGCTCCCGGATTAGTCGAAGCAGCACGACGGGAGTGTGCCGTCGGCCGGGTGGGAGACCGGAGAAGATCTTCAGGAGAATGTCCGTGATCAGGGTCATCAGAACATGCATTTCGTAGGCGATGGCGCTTCGCCCCAGGGGGCGTTCCATCCGAAGGGTTCGTTTGAGCCACTTGAAGAAGATCTCGATCGCCCAACGCGCCCGGTAGAGTTCAGCCACGGTGAGGGCCGACAGATCGAAGCGGTTGGTGATGTAGTCATAGATGTTCCCTTCCGGAGTCTGGAAGCATACCCAGCGGACCGGCGAGGCCATCCGGGTGGTACCCTGACCGAGGAGGATGGCCTGGTCAGAGAGCACGCCAGCCCTGCGGTCGCCCCTATGGACGCGGTGTTTCTTGATGACCTGGTAGACAGCACCCACCTTCATGCGGGTGACGAAGTAGGCGCCGAGACTCTCGATGGCATCGAAGAGTTTGTAGTCGTTGTAAGCGCGGTCGACGAGGTACGTCCAGCCTTGGACGAGGAAGTCGGAGAAGACCCTGCGGTCGTGAGTCCGGCCGGCGGTCAGTACGATCTGTTTGGGCGCGGAGCGGGCGAGGTCAAAGAGGAGATGGCCTTTGCAGGCGTTGACGTTCTTCCGGTAGTCAGCCCAATCGGCGGAGGTGACGGCGTGGAGGACGGTCGCGTCGAGAGCGGCGATCTTCTTGAGGCGGCGCCACTTCCTGGGGACGCGCTGGGAGGATTCCACCAGCTGGGCGAAGACCTCGCGGATGACGCGGAGCCGTCGGCGGCTGTTGTTGGCCTCGGCGAAGGTGGAGCGCCGGAGGACGCTCCGCTTCCCGAGAGTGCCCTTCTTCTGGTCGCTCTCATGGACCTGAACGACTTCTCGGAGGGAATGCATCTGTGCGATCTGGAAGCGGATGCAGGCCAGCAGGTGGACGAGCACGGGGAGCCCGGGGAACCAACTGATCTCCTTCTCCGCCGTGAGGCAGAGCCGGACGGCGTCCTGCAAGGGATTGAGTAGTTGACGGAGGAGGCAAGGGGATTGCACGATGTGATCCAGTGAGCGGTTTGCTTTCGGGCGCTGCCTCATGGTGGTGCCTTTCCGGGCGAATCGTGTAACTCATTGAGGGGTCTTTGATTACACGATTCGGCCCGGCGCACCATTTGCGATTTGTCAAGCCCTTTCTTTACTGCGGCGCGGCTTTTTGTTTCAGCGCTCGTCTCCGGCTCATCTGCTGATGTCCGCGTTCCTGGACGGGTCTCTGCCGTGTACAAGGGGAAGGGTCAGGGACCGTGCAAGGGTCGAGAGTCAGGCGGGAAGGTCTGAGGGAGTGTCGTGGTTCATCCCTTGGGGATTGCACCCGACGGAGAAAGCGACTGGAGATCGGGGCGGTCGAAAAGGCCGGACACTACTGGCACCGGCCATAGGATCTGTGCCTCCGCTGGAGAGTCCTCGGGATCAAAGCACGTTAGACATCTAGTCCCGCTGACCAGTGCCGGATCACCGTCCGTGAATCCATCCAGATCTAGGATCAAGCCACGGCCTCGCCCTCCGGGAGACTGCCTCAAGTGACGCGTGTCGAGGAGGTGGACGACGCCACGGCCGAGGGTCTCGGGCGTGCGCCTGGCCACGGCCTTCCTGGATATGGTCATGGAGTTTCCTCTTCGCTCGTGTCCGTGTTCGGGGCCGGGCCGGTTCCTGGTTGGTTCCATCCCTTCTCCCAGGGCCACCCCCCCGGAGGGCGGACAAGATCCGTAGAAGGCAGGAATTGCAGCGTGCC
>JBDRIT010000041.1:0-7429 GCA_043815665.1 Pseudomonadota bacterium | reverse complement strand
ATCCCATCCAAGGTCAACGTCTTGAGGCCCAGGGTTTCCATGTCCATGAGCGTCTGGAGGAGAGTCCCTGCGAGGGTGGTGTTTCGGCTACCGGCAATCCTGCGGTCCTTCGCCATGGTCCACGTCCTTCCCGAAAGCTATCGGTCATCGCCTGAATCGTCAGCGGCAAGCTGCCCTGTGCGGACCTGCCGCCGAAAGGCAGCGAGGGTGGAGGCCGACAGGCCGGTGACCATCTCGGCCTCCGCGGTGGTGGCCCCCTCGGCCAGGCCGCCGGGGCCCAGGAGGGACAGGATGAAGCGCTTGAAGGATGGGTGGTAGTAGGCCCGGGGCCCGGAGGTGTCGATGCAGCCTGAGTGCTCGAAAACGAAGTCTCGGACCGCGATTGCCGCCTCTTCCATCTGGGCCATGCTCATAGTCTGCTTCGGGGTCCGCTTCGGGTACTGTCCCTTGAGGCCGCCATTTTCCTCGAGGAAGCGCATGAAGGAATCCCGGGCGGTCTCCGCCTTGTCCGGGTCCATCCCCATCTCCCGCAGCTTCTCCCGCGGATCGACGTCCATGAGCATGAAAGGCCAACCTGACCGACCGGGTCGTAGCGGGGCGGACGAGCTCAGCGTACCTTTGGGTTGGACATCGAGGTGACGATGTGGACGGAGTCGAGTTAGCGGAGGGTACCAACTCAGCGTACCTTTGGGCTGGGAATCGGGGAGGCGAGGTGGACGGAGTCGATCGCTCTCAGGGAGGTCGAGCGGCCAACCCCCGCCGGAAAGGGCGTGGACCCCAAGGAGCTCGTCTCCGTCGCGCCAGATGACCAGTGGCCCCTTCTGCGTCATATGGTTCTCAGGTTTCATCTCGACGCCATTCAAGAAGCATCTGGTCCTCAGGCCTGGATCCGCTCATAGGTCTCTCGCACAAGCTCCATGCCATAAACCCGCTCCAGCCGCCGAACAGTGAAGTGGCCCTCGGCCATGTCCTGGAAGTGGTCCATGAACAGCGTGTTCACGGGCGCTCCACCGATGGCCCCGATGACCGGCACCGAGACGGCGGCGGCCTTCGGGCATGAGGCCTGAGTTCGACGTGAGGGTCAATGCTCCAGGCGGCGCAGGAGCACCTCGCAATGGATCACCAGTCCCTCTGCGTCCTGTAGCGCCTTTGCGATCTCGCCGGCCGCGGCGTCCTGGCTGGCGATGCTCTGCTTTAGCGTCGCATGCAGTCCACGAATGATCGCTGCGATCTGCCGCTCGATCGCGTTCTCGATCTCCGCGGCGGAGAGGGCATAGAAAGCCTCCAGTTTGTCTGAGAGGGCCTTGTTGATGCGCGCGCGCTGCCGCTCCTGGCGGACCATGTCCCAGATCTGCATGCCTACGTCCAGCGCAACGCCAGCGATCTTTCCGGCGATCCTGCTTATCTCCTCGGGCGACTTCTTGGCGACCTCCTTCCCGACACTCCGCCCCACCTTCCTTCCGGCTGTCTTCTCGAGGGCCTTCCCGGTCGCACCCTTGAGGGCCTTCCCGGCCTTCTTCGCCGCCTCCTCTCCGCCCTCCTGGACAAGCTTGTCCCTGGCCCGCTGCTCTATGATGTCACCGACGAGCTCCCTCAGGCTCTCGGCCAGCATCTTCCGCTCCGCCGGGTCCATCCCCGCCCGGAATTCCGGCAGGTCCATCGCTGCCTCGATGGAGATCTCATCGAACCCCATGGGGGTCTCCAGATCCGCCAGCCGATCCAAGAGCGTGGACCACGCCAGATCGATTGCCCGGTTGACCTTCGCGTAGACCTGGGTAATGGCTGCCTGGATGTTCTCGTTGAACGCGTCCGCGGCCGCCTTCTGTCGTCTCTGGAACTCCTCCCGGGTCTCACAGCGGTCGTAGAGATCAGCCAGCGTGTGCTTTTGCGCAACGATCACCGGGCGCAGGATCTCCGTGAGCGCGACATGCAGCGCGCGGCCGAGGTCCCCCTGGAAGGTCCCCAGCAAGGCCCGGGCCTGCTCCAGGGCGTCCCAGCCGCGTTTTACGTCGCTGTTCAACGCCTCCTCAGAGGTCTTCATCAGCGCCCGGAGGTGCTCGAGCGCCCGGGTCACTGGTGTCCGGAGCTGGAGTTGGCGGCCCTTGGAGTGGAGATACCGGTCTATCTCCACCTCCATCCGCAGCAGACCGGACCGCTGAAGGGTGTTCTCGACACCATCAACCCGCCCCTGCATGGCCCACTTGGCGTGCACGGTGAAACAGGGGACGGGGCGCTCCAGGCGACCCAGGAGGTGCTTACGGAGGCTGCCGACGGCCTTGCTCTCGCGGCCCGGATCATCGTTCACGACCGCGACCAGGGGCTTGTCAAGATCGTCCACGATGTGCTCGATCTGCCGATGGCAGGCGCGGTCATCCACAGACTCGGGCAGTAGGACGTAGAACACCAGGTCAGCGCGCCCCAGGCACGCATCCGTCTCCACGGAGCTGAACACATTGCTGTCGAACCCCGGGTGATCCTGGATGACCCGGGCTCGGTCGGGATCGGGGTAGCTTGTCGGCGCCGAGGTAGTGGGGTTTTCACCGACCCGGGCCCGCGCTTCGCCGAGCAACGCGTTCACCAGGGAGCTCTTCCCTGCCTTCTCCAATCCGAGGATGTCGATCCGCAGATGTGCTCCCCGCATCTGCTCCAGCGCGTCGAGTAGGTCGTCCTTCTGCGCACCGCGGCCCTGGGCCTCGAGGAACGACGCGGTGTCCTGTAGGATGGTCTCGATCTCCCTCACAAGCTCTATCATCCACTCCTCCTTCAGTCAGGGACCCCGGCGGCAGGGGGCCCTTTGCGCAACTCGAAATGGATCAGCCGGGCCCGGACTGCATCCGGACCACGATTCGGCGCTTGCCGTGGCGTAGTTTCTGCTGATTGATGCGCTCGATGGCCCCCTCGAGCAGGGCCATCATCTCCGGGTTGCGAGGATTGGGCTCCACCTCGTAGATGACCTCGTGCCGCCGCTCCCGGATGCGGACCGGCAGGGCAACGAAGGCCTCGGCGAAGGTGCGAGGGGTGATGCGCCGTCCGCCCAGGTACTCCTGGCACACATACTCCAGGAGGGCGAGAAGGGTCATCTTCAGGCAGGTGGTCACCGAGTCGAGCGCCGTGTCCCGCACGTAGATCTCGTCGGGCATGGTCTGCTGCTTCCGCTGCTCCCGCAGCGCCTCCGCCCGGTCCCGCTCAACGGCCCGGACGCGCTTCCCCGCGTCCTTGAGCCGAGCGCTGGCCTGCCGGAGGCCGAGCTTGTTCCGGCCGTCGAGGTCCTCCCCTTCGGTCTTGCGCTCGACCAGACGGGCCTTGGTGTCCTCCACCGCGAGTTGGGCGCTGATGTGGGAGGAGATGGCGCCACGCAGCTCCACGTTCCATCGCTGGACCTTCGCGTCCGCCTTCTCCCGCCGCGTCAGCACCGCGACGTTCTGGGTCTTCGCAACCCCGTAGCCATGGCTGCGCTCCAGGCCCGCACCGTCCCGGCCCCGCCGGAAGAGATCCTCCTGGGAGGGCCACCGGCTCAGGTAGATCTCGGCCACGTCCTTCGTCGGGAGCATCTCCTCACCCGCCGTCGTCGCAAACCACGTCGTCGTCGGATGGCGGCTTCCCACCCTCTCCATCTCCACAACCCGCACGGAGAGGCCGTTGGCCAGCACCGCCCGAGCCTCCCGGACCCGGTCCCGCTCCCGGAAGTCCAGCCAAGGGCCCGCATCCTGGAGCGTCTTCCCTTGGCGCTGCGACCCCTTGAGCACCGTCACCAGGTCCCGCTCCGGCCACGATGCGAAGGCCTGGAGCATCGCCGCATTCCCGCACTCAGCGTCCACCACCGTCACCCGGCCCAACTCCCCCGGACCCAGCAGGCCGTCCGCCCGCCTCAGCAGCTCCAGCAGGTGGTCCTTCAGCTTCACCGTCCCAGAGACCACCTCCATGAAGATCGGCACGCCGGGGCCCGCACTCAGGCTGACACGGGACAGGCACGGCTGCACTCGGCCGGTACGGGCGACCTTGCCGCTGGCCGTGAAGCGCTCCGTCCAATAGGGGTCAGTGGTTGCGTCGACGTAGGCGACACACTGCCTCCAGCCGTCCTCGCCGGACCAGCGGGAGACCACCCGTCCCCACGTCGTCGCATGGGCATCCCACATCGCCCCGCCAGCCTCCAGCAGCTTCAGCTCCGAGAGCGTCTTCTCCGCGCTGGCCGCCTTGTAGGCGTACGACGAGAACGCCTCCAGCCAGCCGCCCATCGGGCCATCCAGGCCGGCGACGCCGCGGCGCTCGGTGACGAGGGGCAGCACGGTGATGACGCGCAGCCGAGCCCAGAGCGTGTCCAGCCCCATGCGAGACAACTGGAGGTCCCCCAGGTCTCGCTCCCCCCGGACAGCCGCCACGCTGTGGAAGAACGGGTCGATCCCGGCGGACTCGTACCGCTCCTGTCGAAGAGCGTTGTACTCCCCCGTGAAGCGGCCGCGGTCATCCCGGACATCGTCCTCCGGCCGAGCCATCCCGCCGCCGCTCTCCTGCGACCGGGCCCAGGACAGCGCCGCCTCAGCGATGGACCGCACCGCACCCGTCGCCAGCTCCGCTGCAAGGATCAGCGCCAAGCCCCCGCCGCCGTGCAGCTCCGTCACCTTCTCCACCGGGCCCGAGCGAGGGCGCGGCTTCCAGAGGCCCGCCTCCTGGAGAATCCTGCGGATCGTGTTGTCGCCGAGAGTTGCCTCTTCGCCGTAGAGAAGCTGGAGGGTCTTTCGGAGACTGTCGTACGAACCAGCGGGGTCGTGGCAGTAGGCCGCCTTGATCGCGACCCTCCACTCCGCAGGGCAGGTCCAAGGGGCCGGCATCAGGCGACGATCCAGCAGCCGCTCCCACTCTGGCCCTTCCCGAGACTGGTAGCTTCGCAGCCAGTGGCGGAACGTCGACCAGTGGACCGTGGGAGCATGGCGGCGTAAAGACTCCCGGCTGACGGGGGCACCTGCTGCCTCGGCATCCGCCAGAACGGCCTCCACGATCGCAACCCGCTCGTGTGCTCTCCGCACGCGGCCGGACCAGAGCTCTGCGGACAACCCTTCCCGGATCCTCTTCCCGTACACGGTGATGGGCTCGGCTTTCATGCATCAGGTTAGATCACGCCGGATCGGAAGAAGCAACCCCTTCGGCAACGTCTGGATCGGAATGAGCAGGGGATGGGATGTCAGGTGCCCAGATCGGCACCAGGACGACACCGCTGTTGCTTCATCTGGGGATTGCCGCCGGGGTCCCTGTCAGTCAGTGAGGCCGACCTCGCGCTCGAGAGCGTCCAGCCGTTCACAGATCCCGCGCTTCAGTGACTTGAGCAGCTCAATGTTCTGTGCCAGAACGAACTCGGGGAACCGGAGCCCGGCGGCCAGATCCTGGATGGAGCCGATGAAGCAAGCCTCGAGCTCCGTCCGGAGGGGGCCGGCGATGTCGAGCTTGTCGATCTCCCCGGCCAGGTCGTCATACATCTTCTGCCGGATCTCTGCGAGCTTCTTTCTGAAGCCGATGATATCACGAAACGACAACAGGAGAGTCACGATGACCGCCAGGAATTTAGCGGCCATCTTCAAGACCTGCTTGAGCGCCTCCTTGAGTACCTGTTTTTCGATGAATGCCACGATCCTGCCGATCATGGCCTTCATGAGGACCGGGATCGCAGCAGTGATGGCCATGTTGATGACAGACAGGACTGCGCCGTTGACCCCGACGCTGACCGTCGACTTGAGGTTGGCGGTATCCGCCTCAGGGGCGGATCCATCCTTGAGCACCTCTCGGACCTCGCGCTCGATGTCCCGCTGGATCCGCTCACCGACGCGCGTCGCTATGCCATTGATGGTCGACTGCAGCCGGTCCGGCATGACGACGACTCGGGTGAACTCCTCCTCCAACTCGCGCGTGAGTCGCTCGTTGCTGAGGACCAGCAGGCGTGGGAGGTTCTTCGCCGTGATCACTTGGTCTGCAAACTCCCGCGTCCGGTCCTTCATCTCTAGCTTGTAGGTCTCGATGGCGCTCATCTCATCGTCGAGGTAGCTCTCGAGCACGGCCTCAAGGTTCTTCATCCGACCCTCGGCCTGACCGAAGCGCTCCTTGACGCCAGCGAGCTCCCCTTGCAGCGTAGTAATGACATGACGCACCTGCCCCTGCGCGCGGCGCAGGGAGTGGATCGGGTTTGAGAGTCGGATCCGCCGGCTCTCCTTCGCCGCAGCGTTCGTGATGATCCCGAGAAGCTCCGGGATCCCGCTCGCCTCCAGCATGGCCGGCTCCCTCCCTCGCTCGTGGGCCAGACGCACCGAAGTGGCGATGGGAGCCGGGCGCACGAGGAGAGCGGCCAGCCCGGCCTCGGCGGCCAGCTCGTTCGCACAGCGCTCCTGCTGGGACTTGACCGCCGCCGGGCTCTTCGGCTCCAGGTCGTCTGGGCCATCCGGGTTAGGGATCACCTCGTCGCACTTGGTCATCACGGTGAGGACGGGCTTGCCATACTCGAGCACGTAGCCCAGGTTGGTCACGTCGCTCCCCTTGAGCGGGGCCTGCCCGAGCATCGCATAGATCACCAGATCCGCGTAGCGGACATAACGCTTCGCCAGTTCGTGGTTCACCTGGGTCTTCGAGTCCAGCCCAGGGGTGTCGACTAGGCGCAGCGCGCCCAGGGTCCCTTGCTGGATGGCTGCTGTGCACTCGACATCATCCACGTCGAGGAACGGGATCTCCGTTTCGTCGGTGGTGCCGCTCTGGGCGGAGGAGGACGACACCATCCCCGCGCCCCGACCCGTGGACGACGACGCGGTGGAGCTGTGCAGCTGGCACAAGGCAAAGGGACGGGAGTGGCCCGTGGTGGTCCTCTGCGAGCTGGGGACCGACGAAGCGGCGCGGCTGCCAGACATCTCCGTCGACTTCGAGGGCTTCGACGATCCGGCGGGCCTCCTGGAGAGGGCGGTGATCCGATACACGCCGAGCTTCCCCGCCAAGGAGCTGAACACCCGCTTCCTCGAACCCCTGTCCGAGGAGGCCGAGGACGAGGCGCGCCGGTTGCTTTACGTCGCCCTGACCCGTGCCCGGGAGCGTCTGGTGCTTCATTGGGGCCCGGGGGGCCACGGCGCCGGGACCCTGGGTGGCATCCTCGCCGAGGCCGCGGGGCTTCGCCTGGACGGAAACGAGCTCCACGTCGGGGATCAGATCTTCGAGGCCGCCGTCGCACGCTACGCCCCCGAGGACACCGAAGAGTCGTCATCGGAAGCGCAAACACTCATCCGCCCGAACCGTCGATTCGCCGTGCCGAGCCGACCCGCCCCGCCCCTCGGCCCCCCGGAGCAGCAGAGCCCCTCGAGCCTCGAGGCCTGGGAGGGGACCCCGACCCCGACCGCGCTCCACGAAGAGGTCGGCCCGCCTCTGGCTTTGCCGGATCATGCGCCGGCCGAGGTCCTGGGGG
>JBDRIT010000040.1:0-2026 GCA_043815665.1 Pseudomonadota bacterium | reverse complement strand
AGACCCGGGGGAGGCCCGGGAGGGCAGCGGGGAAGCTGCGGGGGTCCAGCTCGAGGGCCATGAGGTGGACGTCGGTACCGCAGAGGCCGCAGGCCTTGTTCCGCACCTTGAGCCACCGGGGGCCCGGGAGGGCGGGTTCGGGGACCGTCGCGTAGCGCACCGGCGACAGGGGCCCCATGGCCGCCATGCGTGAGACCATCTTCGCGGCCTTGCCCACGGCGAAGCGATCCAGCCGGTTCTCGACGAACAGGGCCTTCATCGATCCTCCAGCGCGGTCAGGGCAGCGTCGACGGCCGCGAGGATCTGCGACCCCTCGTCGTCGGTGATGAGGAGGCTCGGCGCCAGGAGCACACACCCCCGGGTCAGGCGCTGGGGCCGGACCAGGAGGCCGGCCTCCGCGGCGGCTCGACAGAAGGCCCCGGCCCGGGCAGGGTCCCCCAGGTCCAGGGACAGGAGGAGCCCCCGACCTGCGACGCCGGCCAGCGCGCCGGGCCTCCGGGATCGGATCACCTCGAGCCCCTCCCGGAGCCGCGCACCGGCCCGGACTGCCCGATCCCACGCCCGGGACCGCCCGTAGGCCTCCAGCGCGGCCAGGGCCGCCCGACAACCCAGGTCCGAACCCCCGAAGGTGGAGAGGTGGATCAGGGGGTGGGCCTCCAGGAACCGGTTCACGCTCCGGCGCAGCAGGGTGGCCGCGATGGGGAAGACCCCCGCACCGAGGGCCTCCCCGAGGACCAGGATGTCGGGCACCACGCCGGACCGCTCGGACGCGAGGCGATGCCCCGTCCGACCCAGGCCGGTCCAGGTCTCATCGAGGATCAGGAGCGCGCCGGTGCGGTCGCAGAGATCCCGGAGGCCTTGGAGATAGCCGGGCTCGGCCTCCCGCGCGTGGTGCTCGGCCTGCATGGGCTCGACCACGAACGCGGCGGCCCCCCGCACCAGCTCGTCCCGGGCCGCGGCCAGATCCCCGAAGGGCACCACCCGGGTCTGGGGGATCAAGGGCCCGTACAGCTCCCGATCCGGCCGATCCGAGAGGCTCAATGCGAAGCCGGTCTCCCCGTACCAGGCGCCAGACGCGCTCACCAGGGTCGCCCGCCCGGTGCGGCCCCGGGCCACCTTGAGGGCGGCGTCGAGGGCCTCGCCACGCATCACCGAGAAGATCGCCGCGTCCAGGTCCCCGGGGGCCCACGCGGCCAGGGCCGCGGCGAGCTCGGCCTTCTCACGGGAGATCATGGGGAAGTTCCCCTGGTCCGTCTGGTCCAGGGCCGCGAGGAGGGCATCCACCACCGCCGCCGGGCGACGCCCGAGGTTGCAGATCCCGTCCCCGGTCAGGCCATCGAGGATCCGGCGGCCGTCCTCCGCGTGGAGCCATGCCCCCTGCCCGCCCGTCGGAGAAAAACCCGGGTCGAAGCCGAGACCGTTCATGGACGCCTCCCGAGCAGGCGCCCGACCGCGTCCTCGATGGAGCGGAGCGCGCCGAAGAGCCGGGTCTGGACCCTCTCGTCGTTGAGGAGCCTCAGGAGGGCCGGGATCTTCGCTACGGGCAGGGCCACGGGGAGGATCCGCCCCATGTCCTCCACGGCGCCGCGGATCGCGTCGAGGAGGACACCGACCTCGTCCCGGGTCACGGTGAGGGGGACCATGAAGCGCATCACCTGGGGGGCGTTGCCCGAGTAGGCCGCAAAGACACCCCGCCGGGCCAGGCCGTCGGACATGAGGGGCCCCAGAAACTCGTGGATGTACTCGATGCCCAGCATGAGGCCGATCCCTCGCACCTCCTTGATGATCCGGGGGTTCTCGCTGCGCAGCTCTTCGAGGCCCTCCCGGAGCTCCGCACCCCTGGCCGCTGCGTTCTCCCACAGGCGGCGCTCGAGGATCTCGTCGATCACCGCCAGGGACGTGAGGCACGCGACCTCAGTGCCCCCGGTGGTGCGATGGAAGTTCGGGTGCGCCCGGGCAAAGGACGCCAGGGGCTCCACGTCCCGCCAGAGGAGCGCCGCGTTGGGAAAGGCGCCGCCGCCCAGGG
>JBDRIT010000039.1:0-25280 GCA_043815665.1 Pseudomonadota bacterium | reverse complement strand
CGGCGGCTACGGCGGCGGCGCCTGCAAGCCCTACACCGGGAACCCCGCGGCCGCGGGCGGCGGCGGCGGCTCCTTCAACGGGGGCAGCGCGCAGGAGGGGACCGCGGGCGCGAAGACCGACGACGGCCAGGTCATCATCTCCTGGGGTCAGTAGACATGCGCACGGCCGCCCTCGCCGCCGCCGTCCTGCTGGTCAGTTGCTTCGTGGACGCCTGAACATGGAGGACCCGATGACCACCAAGAGCCCGCTGCACCTGATGGCCTCGACGACCCCGACGGACTACTGGAACGACTCCTGCGCCCTCTCGGAGCTGGAGTACGCTGTCTCCCACGGGGCCGTGGGCGCGACAACGAATCCGTCCATTGTCCTCTATGTCCTGAAGAAGGAGATGGCGCGGTGGCGGGAGCGGATCCCGGAGATGATCCGCGAGGATCCCGCGGCCGGCGAGGTGGAGCTCACCTGGCGCCTCGTGGAGGAGATGGCCAGGGGCGGTGCGGCCCTCCTCCAGCACATCTTCGAGGGGGAGCGGGGGCTCAAGGGCCGCCTGAGCGCACAGACCAACCCACAGCTCTACCGGGACGCAGGCGCGATGACCACCCACGCCCTGCGCCTGGCCTCCATCGCGCCCAACATGCAGGTGAAGCTCCCGGCCACCGCCGCGGGGGTCCGGGCCGTGGAGGAGGCGACCTTCCAAGGGGTCAGCGTCAACACCACGGTCTGCTTCAGCGTGGCCCAGGCCGTGGCCTGCGCCGAGGCCATCGAGCGGGGCCTCGGCCGCCGGGGGGCGGCGGGCCTGCCCACCGGGGAGATGGCCCCGGTCTGCACCATCATGGTCGGCCGCATCGAGGACTGGCTGGACGTCCTGGTGAAGCGAGACGGCGTCGCGGTGACCCCCGGCGCGGTCCCCTGGGCCGGGGTGGCGGTGTTCAAGCGGGCCTACAGGATCTTCCAGGAGCGGGGGTTCCGGGCGCGCCTCCTGGCCGCGGCCTACCGCCACGACCTGCACTGGACCGAGCTGATCGGGGCCGACGGCGTCCTCACCATGACCTGGGACTGGCAGGTCCGGTTCAACGCCTCCGCCCACGCGGTCACCCCGCGGATCGACGCCCCGGTGGATCCCGGGGCCCTCGCGGAGCTCTGCGCCCGCTTCCCGGACTTCGTCCGAGCCTTCGAGCCCGATGGCCTCGCGGTGGAGGAGTTCGACACCTTCGGCCCCACGGTCCGCACCCTCCGGGGCTTCATCTCGGCCTACCACGACCTCCAGGCCGTGGTGCGGGACTTCATGCTGCCGAACCCCGACGTGACATGAGGAGGAGGAGATGCACCAGCGACACATCCAGCACCGCGGCGGCTTCCCCTGGGGCTGGACCCCGATCACCGGGGCCGGCACGGGCCGGAGCGACACCGGCATGGACTTCGGGGTCCTGCGGCTCCGCGCCGGCGAGGAGCACCCAGGGGACGACACCCTCGAGGAGGCCTTCCTCCTGATGGACGGCGCCGCGATCTTCCGGTTCGACGGACGCCAGGTGGGTGCCGAGCGCCGGTCCCTCTTCGACGAGGATCCCCACGCGCTCCACCACGGCCCCGGGGCCACGATCTCGGTCCGGGCGGAGACCGACGTGGAGCTGGTGATCTGTCGCACCACCTGCCCCCGGGTCTTCCCGACGGTCCTCTACGATCCCGACTCCATCCTCGAGTCGGAGCACCGGGACAAGGGGCGTCTGGACGACACCTCCCACCGCATCGTCCGCACGATCTTCGACGGGCGGAACCGCCCGGAGGCAAACCTGGTCCTCGGGGAGGTGATCACCTTCCCCGGGCGCTGGTCGAGCTACCCGCCTCATCACCACCCCCAGCCCGAGATCTACCATTACCGGTTCACGGATCCCCGGGGGTACGGCCACGCGGAGCTCGGCGAGGACGTCCTCAAGGTCCGCCCCTTCGACACCCTCGAGATCCTGGACCTGCACGATCACTCCCAGGTGGCTGCACCGGGGTACGGGATGTTCTACGTGTGGGCGATCCGCCACCTCCCCGGACAACCCTACACCGCGCCGGAGTTCACCGCGGCCCACACCTGGCTCCAGGCCGAGGCGCCGGCGGTCTGGCATCCAGCTCCCGAGGAGGACGCATGAAGACCCGACGGATGACCACCGCCCAGGCCCTGATCCGCTACCTGCACGTGCAGCATGTCATGCGCGATGGCCGGCGCCATCGCTTCTTCGGCGGCGTCGCGGGGATCTTCGGCCACGGCAACGTCGCCGGGATCGGTCAAGCCCTCCAGGAGGTCCCGGAGCTCCCCTACATGCTCATGAAGAACGAACAGGCGGCGGTGCACATGGCCGTCGGGTACGCCCGGATGAAGAACCGCCTGGGCGCATGGGCCTGCACCTCGTCCATCGGCCCCGGCGCGACCAACATGATCACGGGCGCGGCCCTGGCCACGATCAGCCGGCTGCCGGTGCTCCTGCTCCCCGGGGACATCTTCGCCCGGCGGAACGTCGCGCCGGTGCTCCAGCAGCTCGAGTCGGAGGCGAGCCAGGACGTGTCGGTCAACGACTGCTTCCGACCGGTGTCCCGCTACTGGGACCGGATCAACCGGCCCGAGCAGCTGATCTACGCGCTGCCCGAGGTCATGCGGGTGCTCACATCGCCGGCCCAGTGCGGCGCAGTGACCCTCTGCCTGCCCCAGGACGTCCAGGCGGAGGCCTGGGACTTCCCCGGGGGCCTCTTCGAGGAGCGCACCTGGCCCGTGCCCCGCCCGCGGCCGGATCGGGAGGCCGTGGCCCACGCGGCGGACCTCCTGCGCCACTCCCGCCGACCCCTGATCATCGCGGGGGGGGGCGTGATCTACAGCGACGCGACGGAGACCCTGACCCGGTTCACCGACGCCACGGGCGTCCCCGTCGGGGTCACCCAGGCGGGCAAGGGCGCGCTCCCCTCTGCGCACCCACACTGCATGGGCGGCATCGGGGTCACGGGGACCCCGGCTGCGAACGTCCTGGCGCGGGAGGCCGATCTCGTCATCGGGATCGGGACCCGCTACTCGGACTTCACCACCGCCTCCACCACCGCGTTCCAGGATCCGCACCTGGCCTTCGTCAACCTCAACATCTCCGAGTTCGACGCCTTCAAGAACGGCGCGCACTCGGTGGTCGGGGACGCCCGTGAGTCCATGGACGCGCTCCTGGTCGCGCTGGACGAGCACCGGGTGGACCCCGGCTGGACCGCCAGGGCAGCGAGCCTCAAGGAAGCCTGGGGCGTGGAGATCCGACGCATCGCCGGGCTCGGCCACGGCCCCCTGCCCAGCCAGGGGGAGGTGCTCTGCGCGCTCAACGACCTCATGGCCCCGACGGACGTGCTGATCAACGCCGCCGGGAGCGCGCCCGGGGACCTGCACAAGCTCTGGCGGATCTCGGATCCCCTGGCCTACCACGTGGAGTACGGGTACTCGTGCATGGGCTACGAGATCCCCGGCGGCCTCGGTCACAAGCTGGCCGCGCCCGAACGGGAGGTGGTTGTCCTCGTCGGGGACGGCACCTGGCTGATGATGAACAGCGACCTGGCGACGGCGGTCCAGGAGGGGGTCAAGCTCACGGTGGTCCTCATCGACAACCACGGCTTCGCCAGCATCGGTGGACTCTCCAACGCGGTGGGCTCCGACGGCTTCGGGACGAAGTACCGGCGGCGGGGCCCCGAGGGCGCGCTGGACGGGGAGGTCCTGCCCCTGGACTTCGAGGCCAACGCCCGGAGCCTCGGCGCACGGACCCTGCGGGTGCGCTCGGTGGACGCGCTGCGCGCCGCGTGGCCCGCGGTCCGGGCCGCGGCGGAGACCACCGTGGTGGTGGTGGAGACCGATCGCTCCGCCCGGGTGCCGGGCTACGAGTCCTGGTGGGACGTCCCTGTGGCCGAGGTGTCGGAGATGCCCGCGGTCCGGGAGGCCCGGGAGGCCTGGGAGGCCGGGCGGGTCCGGGAGCGCTGCTACCATGGGGAGGGGGACCAATGACCCTCCGCGTGGCGAACGCGCCCTGCTCCTGGGGCGCGCTGGAGTTCAGCGACGCGCTCGTCGGCGGGGGGGGCGGACATGCCCCGAATCGGCCCGTGGACGGGCCTCCCACAGGGACCCTGGGGGAGCGCATCCTGCGGGAGATGTCCGCCGCCGGCTATGCAGGCACCGAGCTCGGCGACTGGGGGCTGTTGCCCACAACGCCCGAGGCGTTGGGAGCGCTCCTCAAGGCGACGGACCTCGCCCTCGTGGGTGCCTTCGTGCCGGTGCCCTGGATCGCAGCCGACGCGGTCGACCGGGGCGTGCGGGACGCGCTCCGGGTTGCGCGGCTCCTCGCCGCCGTCGCCGACCGTCCCTTCCTGATCCTGGCGGACGAGAACGGCGCGCACCCGGTGCGGCGGGGGCGGGCCGGCAGGATCCGGCCCTCGGAGGGGCTCGCCCCGGACGACCTGCGGCGGGCCGTGCGCGCGGTGGAGCGGGTCGCGGCGGAGATCGGCGACGAGACCGGGCTGCCCGTGGTCTTCCACCACCACGGCGGCGGCTGGTTCGAGACCCCGGACGAGATCTCCCGCCTCCTGGACGGGACCGCGCCGGAGCACCTGGGCCTCTGCCTGGACACGGGCCACTATGCGCTTGGGGGCGGCGATCCCGTGGACGCGCTGACCCGATTCGCCGGCAGGATCCCCCACGTCCACCTCAAAGACTTCGATCCCGGCGTGGTGACCCGGGCCGACGCCGCGGGCTGGGACTACTTCGATCTCGTCCGGGAGGGCGTGTTCCCGGAGCTCGGCGCCGGCGCCGTGGACTTCCCGGCCCTGGCCAACCGGCTGCGCAGGGACGGATACGAGGGCTGGGTCGTGGTGGAGCAGGATGTCCTCCCGGGGATGGGCACACCCCTGGAGAGCGCCCGGCGGAACCGGGCAACCTTGCGATCTCTCGGCTGGTAGGAGAGGAGGGAAGAATGAAACTGGGTCTCATCGGCGCTGGACGGATCGGCGCGGTGCACGGGCGCACCATCGCTTCACGCATCCCCGGCGCCCGGATCGTCCGGGTCGTCGACCCACGGGAGGACGCAGCGAGGGCCCTGGCCCGAGAGCTCGGGATCCCCGACGCGGGACGGGACGCTGCAGCGGTGTTCGAAGATCCCGCGGTGGACGCAGTGCTGATCTGCTCGAGCACCGACGTCCATCCTGCGCAGGTGATCGCCGCAGCCCGCGCAGGCAAGCACATCTTCTGTGAGAAGCCCGTGGACCTGGACCTCCACGGGCTGGACGCGGTCCTCGGGGTGGTGCGTCGAGCCGGGGTCAAGCTCCAGGTGGGATTCAACCGCCGCTTCGATCCCGACTTCGCGCACATGCGGGGGGTCGTCGCAACGGGCGGGATCGGCGCCCCGGAGATCCTGCGGATCACCAGTCGGGATCCTGCGCCACCACCCGCGGAGTACGTGGCCGTGTCCGGGGGGATGTTCCTGGACATGACCGTCCACGATCTGGACATGGCCCGCTTCCTCATGGGGGACGAGGTCGCCGAGCTCCACGTCACGGCGGCGGTCCTGGTGGATCCGGCCATCGGCGCGGCCGGCGACGTGGACACGGCGATCCTCTCCCTGCGCTTCGCGAGGGGCGCGGTGGGCGCCATCGACAACAGCCGGCGGGCAGCCTACGGGTACGACCAGCGGGCGGAGGTCCTGGGCTCCACGGGCATGGTCGCCAATCGGAACCACGGTGCTCACGGCGTCACCGCCGCAGACGAGAGCGGCTTCCACCGTCCCCTCCCCTACGACTTCTTCATGACCCGCTATCTGGCCTCCTACGAGGCCGAGATCCCGGCCTTCGCGGACGCGGTGATCGGGGACACCCCACCCCCTGTGGCCGGCGAAGACGCCCGCCACGCGCTGGTCCTCGGCCTGGCCGCGAAGCGAAGCGTCGCCACCGGCGAGTCAGTGCGCATCGACAGCATCGACAGCTGACAGTCGGCCACGGGACCTCCCACAGGGCACAACTCACAAGTTCGGGTGGCAGGTCTTGCAGGACTCGGGGATCGGGAAGCCGTCGGCGCCGTGCTTGTCGCCGTGGCACTGGCCGCAGGTGTTGGAGTTGGAGTGCCCGCCCGGCGCGCCGTTGGTGCCGTGGCATCCCGCGCACTGGTAGGGGTAGAGGCCGTCGTTGTGGTCGTTCGTCGTGTGACAGCTCAGGCACTTCGGCTTCTTCCAGCCCAGGTGGCCGCCCGAGGTGAGCTGCGGCGGATCCGGCGGGGTATCGGTGTCCTCGGGGGGGACCACGGTGTCCTCGGGGGGGACCACGGTGTCCTCTGGGGGGACCACGGTGTCCTCTGGGGGGACCACAGTGTCCTCGGGGGGGACCACAGTGTCCTCGGGGGGGACCACGGTGTCCTCGGGGGGAACCACGGTGTCCTCGCCCGGGAGCGTGTCCAGCGCCGCAGGGGTGTCCTCGCCCACCGTGTCCTGGGCGGGGGTCATATCCTCACCGGGGCCGCTGTTCCCGCCGCCGCCAGAGTCACAGGCCGGCGCACCCAGCAGCAGGACCGACGCCACGAGCAACCACATCCATCGCATCATCAGACACCTCCAATCGTTGACGTTCATCTTCCGACCAAATCCCGACAAATCAAGAAAAACCCAGGGTTCCCAAATGAAGACGCGGGGTTGAGAGCGCTCGGGAGGACTAGATGACCTCGGCGCAGATGATGATGCGGCCTGGGCGAGGAACCGGCGTCGAGGTCAAGGCGCTTCTACGAAGACGTGGTAGAGCCACTTCGAGGAGGAGCAACGCCGAGATCGGCGTCGGGGACCGGCCAGGGGGTATCATCACTTCAGCCGAGTTCATCGAGGGAGATGGACCCTTGCCCGTCGGGGCGGCGCTGGTATCATGTCCCGAGCTCACCGAGGAGGTCCCGTGACGGCTCATCGACTCCATGGCATCGTCCTGACCGCCGCGCTCCTGTTGACCGCCTGCACTGGCGGCGGCGGCGCCGTCGTCGACGCGACATCGGATGCCAGCCTCGACGCGACGTCGGATGCCAGCCCCGACGCGGCCGCCGGGCAGGACAGCGTCACCGACACCGGAATCGGCGACGCCGGCACCGATGTCCCGAGGATTCCCGTAAAGATCTCCAAGCTCGCAGTGATTGCGCACCCGGCCAACCCCCTGGCGGCCTACGTGGAATGGAAGACCAATGTCCCAGCCTCCACGACCCTGGGGGTGGACTGCGGGCCGGACCACCGGGTGGAGATCACCACGTCGGGGAGCCGGGAGGTGCACCGGGTCTTCGCCATGGGCCTCTTCGACGGCGCCGAGTGTGTCTTCACGGCGACCTCCGTCGGCTCCGACGACAGCTCCGACGAGGCCTTGGGGAGCTTCACCGCGGGACCGTTGCCGGAGGATCTCCCGATCCCGGAGCTCCTCTTCGGCGCGCTGGACGTCGTGCAGCCGGGCTGGACCCTCTTCAACCTGACCAACACCTTCGACAACATCCCCCTCCACGTGGTCCTGGTGGACTCGAAGGGCCGGTATCGCTGGGTCCATCGCCGCTCCGGACCCTACCCGGGCCTGGACACGGACGTGCGCTTCACGGACCAGGGGATCTCCATCGGCGGGACCACCCACCAGGACACCCCGTCGATCATCGACTGGGAGGGTCACATCCTCTGGGACGGGGACTTCTTCAACCACCACGATTTCGGCCCCTCGCCCGGGAAGACCGGGCGATTCCTCGCGTTCACGGGCGAAAAGGACGCGTGCGGCTGGGGGTTCAACTCCCAGGTGGTGGTGGAGCACGACCTGGAGACGAAGAAGAACGTCTGGGAGTGGCGCCTCTGTGAACACTGGACGCCCCCGCAAATCATCCAGGACTGGTCCCACCTGAACACCATCGACGTCTTCCCCGGCGGGGACGCGCTCCTCCTCTCCAGCCGGAGCCAGAACACCCTGTTCAAGGTGAGCTATCCCGGGGGGGAGCTGCTGTGGGGCCTGGGGGAGCAGGGGGACTTCGCGTACGACCCCGGGATGACCTTCTATCACCAGCACACGCCAACGCTGACCCCGGACGGCACGATCCTCATGTTCGACAACGGCCTCCACGACGAGCGGGAGTGGAGCCGGGCCCTGGAGATCTCGTACGACCCGCAGACCAAGACCGCTCAGAAGGTCTGGGAGTTCCGCCCGGATCCGGACATCTACGCGCCGGTCTGGGGGGACGCAGACCGCCTCCCCAACGGCAACACCCTCGTGGTCTTCGGGCTGTGGAACCCCCAGGAGCACACCCACCTCATCGAGGTCGCCCCCGACGCGGACGATCTCTGGCACCTCCGCTTCCCGAAGCGGTGGGGCGTCTATCGTGCCCAGCGAATCCCGGAGCCGTTGGTGGGGTACATCATCAAGGAGTGACGCAACAGGGGGAGCTACTGCTCACCGTCCTCGGGGATCGCCAGCGTGGTGGCCTCCATGGTGTCCTCCTCGACGAAGGGCGTGAACTCCTCAATTCCGTCACCCTCCAGGAACCGTGCGAGCACCACAGTGATGTTGTCTGCGCCCCCAGAATCCAATGCAGCCTTGATCAGCCTGTCGGCGGCCTCCTGAAGATCGTCCGTGGTGGAGAGGACCGCGGCGATCCCGCCGTCGGAGAGCTCGTTGGTGAGCCCGTCGGAGCAGAGGAGGAAGCTCTCCCCGGGAGACGGGACCACCACGGTGATGTCCACCTCCACGTCCCCGGTCTCGCGCCCGCCAAGGGCGCGGGCGACGAGGTGCTGGATGGACCCGAGGGAGGCCTGCTGATCATGGGTGAGCTGGTATCGCCGCTTGATGTCCTCCACGACCGTGTGGTCCGTGGTGAGCTGGACGAGGCGGCCGTCCAGGAAGCGATAGCAGCGGCTGTCCCCGACGTGGGCGACAAAGGCCTGGCTTCCCACGAAGAACAGCGCCACCGCGGTGGTCCCCATGACCACCGGCCCACCGGGCTGGCGCCAGGCGGCGTCGACGACCCCGCGGTGCGCGTACTGGAGGGCGCTCACGAGGCGACAGGCGTTGGTGTCGTGGATCCAGCTGGCGATGTGCGGCCAGGTGCTGTGTTCAGCGGCTTTGGTCTTGTGAAAGAACTCGGCGATGGAGTCCACCGCGATGCGGCTGGCCTCGGCGCCACCGGCGTGTCCCCCCATCCCGTCCGCCACGACGAAGAGATGCTCCTCGGGCATGACGAGGTGCGAATCCTCGTTCGCCTTCCTGACCCGACCGACGTGGGTGCCGCCGCCATGCTCCGTCTTCATGTCCGGTGTTGTACCACCGTCCCGGGATGGGCTCAAGGAGGATGACCGGGCGATCGCCCGGAGCGAAGAGGAAGTGCGACCCGGAACCGCTCAATCGACGATGTTCTCGGTTCCCGGCGTGCCCAGGTTGGCGGTGGCGCCCCACGGGGTGGTGGCGAGGACCCAGTTGCCCCCGACGTTGTTGTCGAGGTTGGGGTGGATCAATGACAGGGACGCGCCGGAGGCCGTGGGCCAGCCTGGGCCCTCGGCGTACTCGACCCGATCCAGCTCCATGCCGAACTTGTCCATGAGGATCACCTCGTCCGCGCTGTTGTCGAGCTGGAAGATCGCGTAGGGCAGCAGGTAGTCCACCTCCACCCCACCGTTCTCGCTCTCGTAGAAGTTCACGCCGAAGACGAAGTAGGCCCCTGCGGCCACGATGAGGGGTCCACCGTTCTGGATGATGTGCATGTTGCCGCCGGCGTCCGCGAGGCGGTACCCGTTGATGTCGATGTCGTCCCCGGTGGTGTTGTGGATCTCGACCCACTCGCCCTTGTCGTCGGCCACCCCGTCCGAGGGGTCGTACATGATCTCCGTGATCACCAGGTCCGAGTCCGGCTCCGCCGGGATGTCCGGGGGGACGTACTCATCCGGCGACTGGATCGTGTCCTCCGGGGGCGGCACCGTGTCCTCGGGGGGGCTGACCGTGTCCTCGGGGGGCGGCACCGTGTCCTCGGGGGGCTGCGCCGTGTCCTCCGGCGGCTGCAGGGTGTCCGGAGGGGGGCTGACCGTGTCCTCGCCGCTGTCCGGGGGGGGGTCGCCGCCAAGGAGCTTCATGTCCCCGGGCTTGCGGGGCATGAGGACCGGCACCCCGTCCCGCCAGGTCATGACCCCGCGGAGGATGTCGAACTGGTCTCCCACGTCCCGGGAGTCGCTGTCGCCGGTCATGTAGGGGAGCTGGTAGTCGTTGCCCACCCGCAGGATACCGTCCACCTCGAAACGGCCGAGATCCGCGCCCTGGACCGCGTCGGGGTTCGCGTCGGTGACGGTGACGCCCTCGACCTCCACGAAGACCCCTTCGAAGGACTCCGCATCGTCTCCAGTCAGGGCCTGGGGCGTCGTGAGGATCGGGCTGTAGGGCGCACCCTCCTGCCCGACGATCTTCACGCTGGAGGCCCACAGGACCGTGAGGCACTGGATCTCCTTGTGGTCCGCGACGACGTCCACCTCCATGCCCGTCTCGAGTGCGGGCATTGCGTCGTGGGGGAAGGCGACCATGACGCCCTGCCAGACGCCGCCCCCTGGATCCTGGACATAGAACCCGTCGTACTTGATGCCGCTGGACTGGTAGGCCCACGACGGCGCGGTGACCACGAGGTCCTTGAAGGCCAGATCCGTTGTGACCAGCTGGGAGGCGAAGGGGATCCCGCAGCTCTTGCTCTCCGGGGCCTCCTGGACCGCGGCCACCGAGGTGGCGGGGCCGGTGGTGTCGGGCCCGGGGGGGGCGTCCCCGGGGAACACGCTGTCGTCGGGCGTCCCGCCGCCGTCCCCGGCGTCGCCCGACCGGAACCGGATCTCTGCCGTCTGGTCGCCGCCGCCGTCGAAGTTCCAGACCTCCCCGGAGAGCGTGTCGTCGCCAGGTTTGCTCACGCCGCCGCCGTCGCATGCAGCGACGGCGACGCCGAGGCCGAGGACACAGAACGAAAGCACAGTCCATCTCATCAGGCCACCCCAGTTGCTGAGCCCCGTCACACCCACGGTCCCGTGATTGTACCTGTCCGGTGGGGAATCGACCAGCGCCTTGCGGCCGATGCCCCTCGCGCCTCCAGGGAGCGCACCCGACCAGCGAGCGACATCGCCGTTCTCCGGCACCCATCCAAGATGCCCTCGACCTTCACGAGAAGTGAATCAAGGGGCTCAGGGGGTCCGGATCCGCCCAATGACCTTTCGATTCGGGGCCGGTATGCCGACCTGCCGGCTCCGGTAGTACGCGACGCTGGTTGCTTCCGGAGTCCGGGTCGCGGGCTCCCTGGCTCGGCGACATCCACCTCTGTGTTGTTGAGAGTCGACTGGGACGGAAACAGGTGACCCAACCTCGATCGCGAGGCCCCATAGAAAAGAGCGTCAACGACGAGAGGAGGTCGCCCCAGCGCAGATCCGGTCGAAGCGGTTCATCAACTCGAACAGCCCCCTGGCATCTCCGGGCCCGGGGACCATCACGGGGATCTTGGAGATGAGCTTCTCGACGGTGCGCTGCCCGACCGAGCGCAGGTAGGTGGTGTAGTCCTCGATGCGGTCTTCGCTCCCCGCCGCCCCGGAGAGGGCGGACATCCGCAAGCAGGTGGAGCGGATCTCGTCCGCGTGGTCATCGTACCAGGCTGCCCCGGCGCGCAGCGTGGGGCCGGGCTGGGAGAGGCCGTGCTCCACCAGGGCATGGATCTCCATTCGGAGAGAAATGTAGCGGGCCCAGGGATCTTCGGGCGCACCACGGTTGGTGGGCGCCGCGGTGGCGGCCGCGTCCAGGCATCGCTGGTCGAAGAGCTGCAGACGCTCGGAGATGCGTGGATCATGAACGGTCCTCAGCAGCATATCGGAGCGTGGCTGCGCCACGTCGAGCTGCCACCGAGAGAACGCGATCAACGGCTTTTCCCAGGCGCCGGGCTCTTCGATGGGTCGTCGAGCGGCCTCGAGGCAGGCCTCTCGGATGCGGCCGCTCCGCTCCCGATACCAGTCGTCCAACGCGCCGATCAACAGGTCGGGATCGTCGCCTCCCCCTTCGACGAGGGACCAGAGCTCCGACTTGAGGATGACGATCTCGCCCCAGGGGGTCTCCTGGAGATCCTCGGGAGCCTGGACGACGTACTTCCCCACGCTGGGGACCTCGGCAGACTCTCCGCCGCCTTTGCAGGCGGCGAACGAGACCAGCGCAGCCACGACGATGACGCGACATCTCATTGGTCGCACCTCAGGCGTCGTCTATCGGGGAGTTGGATCCGAAGCGAAGTGAGAGAGCGGAGAGAGTGTCGAGCGAAAGGAGCAGGGATCAACCCTACTTCTTCTCCTCGTCCTTCTTCTCGTCCTTCTTCTCGTCCTTCTTTTTGGGCTCGCACTCGGAGAACTTCTTCGGGTCGAACTTGTCCAGCTTCAGGACGCAGTTGGCAGCCTCATCGGCTTCCTTTCCGCCGACCTTCGTGAACGTCTCGAGGCACTCCTTCTTGGCGCCCTCGAGAGCCTTGTCGAGTTGCTCCTTCGGGACGTCCTTCATGGCGTCGCTCTTCTTCATCAGCTCGATGGAGTGGTCACAAGCCTTGCCCCAGAGCTTCTCGCCGGAGTCGCCACAGCCAATGGCGAACATGAAAGCCACTGCCACGAAAACCATCACCATCTTCTTCATCGTCGTTCCTCCTTAAAAAGAGATATCCGGAAATCGGAATCAAACGCAATTCCTTGTCACCTGGGAACGAACCTTCTGCGAAAGGGGGGGGGCTGTCAAGGATATTTTTTCGGAAGATGAAAGTTTTGCCATCGGCCCGTCGGTACCTATCATCTCTACTGGGTAGAAGGGTATCCTGTATGTATGGCGCTCGCGAATCGCCTGGAGTCGCACTGAAGTGACGGGAAGAAGAACACCTCGATGGACGGCAATGGCCCTTTTGGCGGGTTTGCTCGGGCTGGGCCTGGGCGCAGTGCCGTCCCACGCGGCAGAGCCGCGCAAGGCAGCGGAGACCCTGATCTGGAAGGGCACGAACCCGGTCGTTCTGCCGACGCTGGACCACCTCCTCGCTGTCTGGGAGTCTGCGTCATCCTCGGACCGGGCCGAGATGGCGAGGGTCTTCGCCGTGCTGGGCTTCGGCAGGGCGGTGCCTGCGTTGATCAGCTGCGCGGGCGGCAAGGGTGCCGAGGCGGTGAGTTGCATCCTGGCTCTGGTCGCCATGGGGCGCACCGAGGCCGCACCGGTTCTGAGGGAGCAGCTGCGGAACTCTGACGATCCCGAGGTCGTGGCCGTCGCCGGCCTCACCCTGGCGGCGTGGCGAGACGACTTCTCCCACAGCCTCCTCGTTCAGGCCCTGATGGCCGGCCGTGGCGGGGAAGTCGGGGGGATCGCGTTGGTCCTTGCGATCGATCGTCTGGGCAACCGCCTCGAGCGGGACTACCTGCGCTTCGCCCGGCTGGTTACGCAGTTCCCCATCGTGCGCCTGACCGCTACGGCGCGTCTCGCCGGCCGCCTCTCGGGGTGGCGGGCCGGTGCGATCAACCGTGAGCTTCGGCTGACCCTCGCTGATGGGCTCGCGGGTGTCGGCTGGGATGAAGGCACACGATTGCAGGCCCGGCTCTCAGTCTGGGGCCTGAGCCGTGCCGGCGAGGGCGCCTGCACGGTCCTCCTGCGTCGCCTGCTGAAGACCCACGAGGCCGGTGGTCACCGGGCCGATCGGGTCCTCGCGCTCCTGCCTCAGATCAACGGCGATTGTCTGCGCCAGGCCCGGCTCGAGGCCCCTCCTGTGTTCATGGCTGCCGTGGCTGCGGGGCTGTTGGATCGGGATCGTGACGTGGCGTTCCCGTTGCCCACGCTGTCCCCGCGGCTCGACACAGCGGACCTGGTGGACAGCCTCATCAGCCTCTCCAACCGTTTTGCGCTCTGGGACCGCGGCGCCTCTGTGGCGGAGTTTGCGAAGGTCACCGAAGATCTCGCCCCGGAGATTCACCCCGGGGCGGGACGATGGGATGCGCTCTCCCTCGTGGAGATGCCGATCCGGTCCCGCGTGAAGCGCACCCTCTGGAGTCAGCTCGAGACGGAGTGGGACGGGAAACATCTGTCACCGGACTTCGACCGGTTCGATCCGGCGTACACGCAGCCGGCGTGGTACCCGGACACCCTCCAGATCACCATCGACGACGGGCCCAGGCCCGCGCGGCTGGTCCAGGTCCTCGACGTCCTGAAGCGGCACCGGGTTCGAGCCACCTTCTTCTTTGTCGGTTCGAGCCTCATGATCGAGTGGATGAAAGACTCGGACGGGTTGAAGGAGCTTCTGCAGCGACTCGTGCGGGAGGGGCACGCCCTTGGCTACCACAGCATGGACCACGACACGACGTTCCTGCTCCACCTGCAGGCCTGGCGACCGCCTCAGGTAGTGGACGACGTGATCCTCTTCAAGGCGATCCTCGAGCTGGCCCTCGGCCATCCCTACCCGATGATCTGGGCCCGCGCTCCCGGTGGCATGGGGGTCCGGAACTCCTGGGTCCGCGAGGCCTTCGACAGGGCCGGACTGCGGGCCTCGGTCCCCTGGACCGTGGACCCGAACGCCTGGCCCCCGGGGCTCTCCTCTCGGAAGATCCGGGCCCTGGTCCGCACCCTCGAGAAGAAGGGTGGTCGCCAGCTCATCCTCCTCCACGAAACCGTCGGCGTCGCCCGTGAGCTGGACGTCTTCCTGGACGAGGTTCGCGTGATCTGGGAGGAAAAGAACAGGGCTCAGGCCGCTTCCTCCAGGTGATCCTTCAGCAAGGATGTCCGGAAGTTCCGCGCGGACGCCGCCGCCAGGTCCTGGTAATGTGCGCGGCCCCCGAGGCTGCGGCGCCAGAGCTGACGGAGGGAGGTCGTGACCGCCTTGGCGTGCCGGATCCGCTCCAGGCCCCTCGGGTCGTATTTGAACGCCTCACCGCTCTGCCGCTTCTCCAAGGTGTCCTGGACCATCCGGAGGCAGAGATCGTTGAAGAGCTCCACCTCCAGGGGACCGATGCCCACCTCGGAGCGTCGCTCCACCCGATCCAGGAGCCGACGCCCGGCGTTGCCGGTCGCAGCGCGCGCCAGGGAGCGGGTCATGGCCAGGTTGGTGTAGAAGGGGAGCATCGTCGGCCGCTGGTGCTGCTCCAGGAACCGGTTGAGGTGGGAGAAGTCCTTGGCCTTGAGGGCCTCCACCATCTCCCACGCCTCACGGGACTGCGCTGTCTCGAACCGGAACTCCCAGTAGGTGTGCTGCCGTCGGTTGTTGAACGGCACCTCGACCATCTTGTAGGGGACGAAGACGTTGTGCGCGATCACGTCCCCGGCCAGATGGGTGAGATAGCCGAGGCCGAAGGCCCGCTCCTCCGCCGTGGAGGCCGCCTCGAGCATCGAGAACGCGCGATCCCAGTTGTGGGTGTGCAGGGGGAACGGTTGCCGGTTCTTCGCCAGGAAGAGATCCGGGGCCAGGGATCCGTAGAAGAGCGCCCAGAAGACCTCCATGCCCGACGTCGCCACGAAGGACAGGGTCGGCACCGCCGACTGCAGCGCGCTGCGGACCAGCTCCACGTGGGTCACGGGACCCCACGCGTAGGCGCGGTCGGGCACCAGCAGGGTGAGCAGGAAGGTGATGACGAATGCCCATACCATGGTTGACCGATGATAGGACCTCCCGTGCGCCAATGCAACCACGTGGGGTCATGATGCGCTCCTTGACCCGCTTTCACGCGCGAAGATATACTCCGCCGTGATGTCTGTCCGAATCCTCACTGCGGTCGTTCTCGTGGTGATCGCCGTCCTCCCCGTCCGCGCGGAGGAGGCCGATCCGGCGGAGATCTTCGCCCTGGCCGAGAGCGCCTTCGAGTACCAGGACTACAAGAAGACCGTGGCGCTCCTCGATCCCCTGCTCTCACCAAAGCCCCTCCTCGCTGGGGCGCGCCTCCGAAAGGCTCGGGAGTACCTCGGGACGTCGTACTGGTGGTTGATGGACAAGGGCCGCTTCAATCAGGAGATGACCGCGTGGCTCGTCCTCGAGCCTGGGGCGGAGCTGGACTCGTTCTTCTATCCTCCCGAGATGACACGGGACTTCGCCGCCCTCAAGGAGAAGCTCCTGGCCATGGGCGTGATCCAGGTCCGGGACGACGGGGGCGACCCCAAGAAGACCGAGATCCTCGTCATCGAACGGATCCGGATCGAGCGCCCCCCCGCCGTGGCCTGGGTCCCCTTCGGGGCCGGACAGTTCGCCGCGGGGCGGGGCGGCATGGGCGCCCTCTTCCTGACCACGGAGGCCCTGGCCCTCGGGGCCAACATCGGCGCCTGGGGCTGGATGGCAGCCAACGACGGAGGCGGAGAACACCGCGAGGCGGCGATCATCACGATGTACACTTCCCTGGGCGTCTTCGCTGCGATGACGCTCTGGGGGGTCCTCGATGCGCGGCTCCGATGGAGACGGGTCGAGGAGATGGAGCAGCGGCGGTACGAACCCGCCCCCGCCGACGAGCCGACCGTTGCGCCGGGCCCAGCTGCACTTGGAGGTACCGTCCGATGGCGTCACTGATCCTGTTCCCCGCTTCCGGAGTCCGGGCAAAGATCTATCCCTTGTACCGGCGCATCACGACCCTGGGGAGCTCGCCGGATACGGATCTCCAGATCGAGGATCCCAGCCTGTGCCCGGAGCACGCGCAGATCGTGTTCGACGGGGACGGGTTCGAGGTCACCCCCCTGGACGGCAAGGCCCAGATCTTCGTCAACGGGAAGAAGTCGAAGCGCGCCGGGCTCGAGGATCTGGACATCCTCCGGGTGGGCCGCTGCACCCTCCAGTTCCAGCTCCACGATCCCCCCGCGACGGACGACGACAGCGGCGAGGTGGATGGGCGTTGGCTCCAGAAGCTCTACGACCTCACCGCCGCGCTCATGGGCGAGCGGGACCTCGCCGGGCTGGTGGACGTCCTCCTGGAGAACCTCGTGGCGGTGACCCACGCGGACCGGGGCTTCCTCTTCCTCCTCCAGGATGGGGAGCCGACCCTCCACGCGTCGCGGAACATCGACAGCGGCGTCGCGCCGGTCCGGGAGGGCCTGTTCTCGGACTCCATCGTCCGGAAGGTCATCCTGACCCGCACCCCGGTGCTGATCTCCGATGCCCTCGCACATGACGAGTTCAGCAACGCCCTCAGCGTGGTCAACTTCAAGCTCTGCTCGGTGATGTGTGTGCCCCTGGTGGCCCGGGGGACCCTCCTCGGGGTCCTCTACCTGGGCAACGACAACATCGTCAACCTGTTCACCCAGCGGAGCCTCGACGTCGCCCAGGTCTTCGCCTCCCAGGCGGCGCTCCTGGTGCAGAATGCGCTGCTGATCAACGAGCTGACCCTGAAGAGTCATTCCCTCGAGGTGGAGCTGGAGATGATCCGCTTCGGTGAGATGATCGGGGCCTCCGACGCGATGCGGGTGGTCTACCGGGTCATCGAACGCGTGGCGGGCACGGACCTGGGCATCCTGATCACCGGCGAGACCGGGGTGGGGAAGGAGCTGGTCGCGCGGGAGCTGCACACCCGCTCGTCCCGCGCCCGCGGCCCCTTCATCGCAGTCAACTGCGGCGCGATCCCCGAGAACCTCATCGAGAGTGAGCTCTTCGGGCACGTCCGGGGCGCGTTCACCGGCGCCTACAACACCAAGCCGGGATCGTTCCAGGCCGCAGGCGGCGGCACGCTCTTCCTGGACGAGGTGGGCGAGCTGCCGATGATCCTCCAGGCGAAGATGCTCCGCGCCCTTGAGGAGAAGAAGGTCACGAAGGTGGGCTCCACCGTGCCGGAGGACGTGGACATCCGCGTGGTCGCTGCGACCAACCGCAACCTCCTCGACGAGGTGGCCGCCGGCCGGTTCCGGGAGGATCTCTACTACCGCCTCAACGTGGTCGTTGTGGAGGTCCCGCCGCTGCGGGATCGGGGCGAGGACGTGGAGCTCATCGCCCGCTATCTCCTGCGCAAGTACACCTCCCAGTACGACGCAGTGGGGCTCCAGCTCTCCGAAGACTCCATGGCCGCGCTCCTGGCCCATTCGTGGCCCGGAAACGTCCGGGAGATGGAGAACCGGCTGCGCAAGGCCGTGGTCCTCGCCGACGGGGCCCGGATCGAGCCCCGGGATCTGGAGCTCGAGGAGGTGGAGGCCGTCTCCCTGGCCGACGCCAAGGAGCGGTTCCAGCGTGACTACATCCTCTCCACCCTCCGGCGGAACCGGGGCAACCGCACCCGCACCGCGCATCAGCTCGGCGTGGACCCGCGGACGATCTTCCGCTACCTCGAGAGGGAGCGGGGCGATGTGTAGAGATTTTCATCAATCCCTGATCCGGGGAGTCGTGGTTCGCGGCCCCGACGAACCCACCGGGATCGGGCGAACCGGGCCACCGGCCTGAGCGAGAGGGGATCAGAGGGACCGTGGCACAGGGCTTGCACAAACATGGGGGCATCCGGACGGCGTTGCTGACGCTCCTGCTGTCCGTTGCTCTTTGGCAAGTCCCGGGTTGCCTGATCCCTCCTGACGTGGTCGAAGATCCCGACAACCAACCCCCCGAGCTCGACTGGAAGCGGTCGACGCCCGAGGGTTTCGAATACACGTTCGACCGAAGCAAAGGTCAGAGCGTGGAGTTTTCCATCGCCAACGCTGTGACGGATCCGGAGGCCGACCCGCTGTTCTTCGTGTGGTATCGCGAGGTCCCCGATGATGGTCCCAAGCCTGAAGTCGGCTCCCTCACGATGACCCTCTACCCTTGCGATAACTTCAGCCTCCGGAATGCAAAACGCGTCAATGTCGCCGTCTGGGTGAGCGATGAGCCGCTGGAGTTCGACACGGACGCGGAGCTGTTCCCGATCAGCTACGGTTCTCGACCTCCCGCTGCCCGTTTCTGGACGGTGGAGTTGCTGGGTGAATGCCCATGAGGGGGGACCTGCGCCGGTCACTGCAGACGCGGAACAGCTGGCGACCCGGGACTTGTCTTTTCTTCGGTGCGGAGATGAAGAGGATGGCGACGACGTTGGACAGGGACGGGGCGGAGACGGGGCGAATGCCCCGGCGCGCCCTCCTGCGCCTCCTCGTCGTGGTCCTCCTCCCCTTCCTCCTCCACGCATGCGGTTTCGAGATGGACGCCGCGGGCCTCGCCGGGCCGACCCTGGTGCAGGAGCCCAAGTCCTGCCAGAAGGACAGCGATTGCATGGAGGGGCTCGTCTGCGACCCCACGGTCCGCATCTGTGTGTCTCCGGACTCCTCGGACATGGAGATCTCGATCCGCCTGGTGCCACCCGCAGAGGGCAGCAACGTGCTGGAGGAGCAGTATGCGGGCCTCGACCTCGGAGAGAGCAACACGTTCCGGTTCGTGATCTCCCGTCCCATCCGGGTCCTCGGCACCGTGACCGATGCGTCCGGGGGCGCGGTCCACGACTACAAGATCGTCGCCCGCTCGGACGGTGAGATCGCCGGCCTGGACTACTACGAGACCTCCGAGGCGGTTGCGCTGAACGAGTTCACCCAGGACTTCCTCGGGGGTGAGGGCTTCGAGCTCTATCTCAAGCCCGACAAGATCTACAACATCTTCGTCCATCCCACCTCGGGGGATCCCCAGGCCTTCCCGCTCTTCCACGCCCGTCGGAGCTTCAACGTGGGCGGAGAGCCCGAGCATCCCTACACGATGAAGTGGGAGATCCGTCTCCCGGATCCGTCGGAGTACCTCCGGATTTCGGGCCGGGTGGTCCTGAGTGAGTCCTTCCCGGAGCCGGTCTCCGGTGCGAAGGTCTTCGCCCGGGCCCCCGTCACCGGTGAGACGAGCACGACCGCGTACACCGACGAGGACGGTTGGTTCGAGATCCTGGTCCAGCCGCCGGAGGCGGACGACATGGGGCTCCTCAAGGCGCCGGCCTACGAGGTGCACGTCCGCCCGTCCGACGCCAACCCGGTGGTGCCCCAGGTGGTGGCAGCGGAGGGCATGATCTTCTCTGAGGATCAGGACCTCGGGCTCCTCGAGGTGGGCTACATGGGGTCTCCCTCTTCGGTGACCCTGGCGGTGCAGGACCCGAGCGGCCTGTTCCTCGCTGAGCGCCTCGGAGACACCGTGGTCCGGATCAGCGGGGAGATCGGCAAGGGGACCGTGGTCGTGGAGGACGTCGTGAACGGGACCGGGGTCGTGAGCTTCGGCCTGCCCCCCGGCGATTACGTCATCTCCGTGATGCCTCCCGCCGACGGAGATCTGGCGCTGCTCCAGCAGCCCCTCTCCGTGGCTGCGGATCGGCCGGAGGTGACCAGCTCCCTGCGCCTGGATCATCGGCCCGAGCTGTCGGGGTGGGTTCTCTCTCCGGACGGCAGCCCCGTCCCGGGTGCGGAGGTGATCGCGATCTTCACCGGCAAGGGTGCCTACCCCACGACGAGCCCCCTGCCCGAACGTCGGTTCATCACGACCACCGATGACGAGGGGGCATACCTCCTGCGCCTGGATCCGGGGCAGTATCGAATCATCGCAGATCCCCCGGTGGTCCTGGGCCTGCCGCGGCGGATCGAGCACTACGTCTTCGTCACGTCTTCGGAGCAACGGACGATCTGGCTTGACTACCCCGTGGTGGTGTCCGGCACCGTGGAGGCCTACCCGCCCATCGACGAGCAGGGGCAGGTGAAGCCTGCGAAGTCCGCCGACGCGGCGGGGGGCTCTGGGAACCCTCCGACGATCACACCCACCACGCCGCTCCCCGCGCCGGACGTGAAGGTGGAGATCTACCTCCACGATCCGGACGCGGACCCCGATGAGGCCCTCCCGCCGTTGGCCGAGGGCTTCACCGATGATTCGGGAAGCTATCTCCTGATCCTCCCGGCGGTGGAATAGCCCCGATCGACCCCGTCAAGAATTCGTCTAACATCAGGGAGTGGTTGACTTTCCAGGGTGTACACCATACGGTTGCTGCGGATGGGTGTACAGGCGCCCGCGAGGGAGGTTCTTCACATGCACAACGGCAGGGACCACACCATCTACATCAGGGATGTCCGGCTTCGCCGGAAGACCCGCTACGGTCGTATCCTGGCCGGACTGTTCATCGCCGGGATCATCGTACTCAACTACATGGTCTTCCTGCAGGACAGCCTGCAGCTCCAGTCCGGGGTTCCGGACAAGGAGCTCCGGGAGCTGCCGAAGTCCGAAGAACCCGCATCCCGGCACGCCGTCGAGCCCGATGTCCCCGTGGAGCTCCCCAACGAGGAGCCCGCCACCACCGTGGCCGGTGAGCTGCGCAGCGGCGAGAGCGTGCTCCAGGCCATGAAGAACCTCGGCGTGGAGTCCAGCGAGGCGATCCCGGCGATCCAGGCGATGGAGGACGTGTTCGACTTCCGGTCAGCGCAGGCCGGGGACCGGTTCCGGATCCAGCTCGATCGGCTCGGCAAGGTGGTCGAGTTCGAGTTCACCACCTCCCCCACGGACGTCTACGTCGTGAAGCGGGAGAACGGCAAGCTGGCAGCCCTCAAGAAGAACGTCCCCACGGACGTCAAGATCGTCTCCATGGGCTGCGTGGTCGATGGCTCGCTCTACCGAAGCTTCAAGCGCTGCGGCGGCGACACCAAGCTCGCCCACCTCTTCATGGATCTCTTCGTCTGGGACTTCAACTTCTTCCAGCAGGCTCGGAAGGGTGACTCCTTCAAGCTCCTCGTGGAGAAGGTCTACGTCGATGGCCGCTTCCTGGATTACGGCCGGATCCTGGCGGCGGAGTACAAGGGCGGCTCCATCGGCGAGCACGCGGTCTTCTACTTCAAGGACCCCGACGGCATCGACGGCTACTACACGTCGGATGGCACGGCGGTGCGCAAGGAGTTCCTCAAGATCCCGCTGGACTATGCGCTGCCTCCCGGGGAGACGCTGGCGTCCAAGTACGAGCCCCGGGCGGTGGTGAAGAACCGCAAGCGGGTCGTCGAGTACCCCGCACCGGCCAAGGCCCGGGTCTGGTCCGTGGCCTCTGGGACCGTCACCTTCGCCGGTGAGGTCAAGAAGGAGGGGTGGGTCGTCGAGATCCAACACGCGGGCGGGTACACCTCCCGGTACACGAACCTGGCCAAGCTCAGCCCGGGCGTGGAGCAGGGCGCACAGGTCTACCAGAAGAGCGTCGTCGGGCAGCTCTCGAGCCGCGCAGCGAAGCAGGGCCTCAAGTTCTCCCTGCGCCAGGGCAACAAGTACCTCAACCACATGACCGAGAACTTCCCGGGTGGCGATCCCGTGCCCGACGCGTATCAAGATCTGTTCAGCGAGTCCGTCCGAAAGTTCATGGACGAGTTGAAAACCCTCGACGTCATCGGCGTGGAGGACAGCCAGGCCTGATGTCCCCCTCGGCCGAGCACCACGCCGGGGCCCTTGCGCGCGGCATCCCCCTCTCCTCGAAGATCGTCATCGTCACTGCGGCTGCTGTCCTGTTTGGTCTGGGCGCGATCTACCTGGAGCAGCACCGCAAGGTCGTCACGAGCTTCTACCAGGTCATGGGGGTTCGGGCGCTGCCTCGGGGGACGCCCGCAGCCTTCCTCGTGATCCAGTACGACGCCGCTCACAAGGAGCTGGTGCCTGTGCTCGTGGAGGCTGCAGCGCTCCGCACCACAAAGGGGACCTTCCCCGGTCGTCCCGTCGCCCGTACCCCGGTGGTGGCTGCGGTCGTGCAGTTCGACGCGCTGGACCTCCCTGTGGGGTCCGCAACCCTCGTGCTCACCGTGGTCCCATGGGAGGGCACACCCCGGAACATCGAGATTCCCGTGGAGGTCACCCCTCCCACGGACCCGGGCCCCATGGTCCGTCCCATCGCACCGGAGATGCCCCACGAAGAGTTCGCACGCATCGAGACCCTGCCCATGGGGGATGTGATCCTCGGGGAGCGCGACAACCCGCTGTGGATCCGGGTCTCCGACGGACAGGACCGTGCCCTGGAAGCGCACGCAGAGATCTTCCTCGACGGGATCCGGGTCTCGGAGCTGTCCCTGGGACCCTTGGGCCTCGGCACCGGGATCGTTCACCTCACGAAGCCCAACCACTCGCTGAAGGTGGTCGCAGCGGTCTCGGGGGTCGAGGGGATCCGCACCGAGGATCTGGCACCCATGGGCCTGATCCGGATCCTCCCCCAGCCCCCGGTGCTCCGGGATCCATTGAACGATCACGTGGTCCTGTCCATCGAGAGCGAGACCGTGACCGAGCGCCTGTTCTGCGGCCTCTGGCGTGGCGATGCGTTGACCTCTCTCTTTGCGGTCCCCACGGAGGAGGGTCGCGCCCGCTACGAGCTCTCCGTCCCCGGAGAGGGGCTCTATCGGGTCACCTGCACGGATCACCCCCAGTCGGAGTGGTGGGGCGACAGCTACTTCCTCGCAGCGGCGAAGCCTTCGGACCCGCTTGATCGGTATCGGGTGGCGCTCAAGGATGAGCGCTTCTTCCAGTCCTGGCCTCGGTCCGAGGACCTGAGCCCCGACCTGGTCGACACGGCCCTGGGATACCTCCTGGACCGTACAGTGCGCACCGAGTTGCCCTACGAGCGTCTCCTGAGCACCCTCGATACGGACCAGGAGGCCCTCGAGGCCGAGGGCCGCAGGGTGCGGCTGGTGATCCTGGCCCTCATCGGGGGCGTCGGGCTCTCACTCCTCCTCTGGGCGGTGGCCCTGGTCCTCCGCCAGCGGCGCTCCCTGGACCCGACCCGTATCGACCCGGATTACCTTGACGAGATGGGCGACGATCTCGGGGACGTGGGGCTGGGACGCAAGGGGCTCATGCTCCCGGCGGTCTGCCTGATCCTCGCCGCCCTGGTGAATGTCGCCGCGTTGATCTACATCCTGATCCTGATCCTGTATTGACCCGAGAGGAGGAACCCATGACCTTCGACTACATGCAGTCCGATGTCTCCGAGCGCTTCAACAAGGACATCGAGGGGCGCTTCGACGAGGCATTCCTGGCCGAGGTCCAGGAGCGCGCACGGCTGCTCTTCAACCTGCACCTCCCCCTCGACGAGGCCGTCGAGCGCATCAGCAAGAACGTGGAGTGGGAGTTTGACCGGACCTGGACGTCGAGCCTCCCAGCGGTGCACGAGCGGACCCAGGAGGTCGTCACAGCGGTCTACGCGAAGCTCACCCGCTGAATCCTATTCCTCGGACTTGTCCGTGGGCTTCCCCCCGGCCTCTTCCTCGTCGCCGGACGCGGACTTCTTGAAGTTTCGGATGGCCTTCCCCATCGCGTCGGCGAGCTTCGGCAGGTTCGACGGTCCGAAGACGATCAAGATCGCCACCAGGATGATGATGAGCTCCGTCGACCCCAGCCCGAACACACCGAGGGGGAGGGGGATGAGAGTCAAGAGTTGTGCGGACATGCTGCGCCTCCCAGGGGCATCGGGTCGGGAAACATTGTAGTCCCGGGCGTGGATCTTGGCAAGGGGACCTGCGGTGTGTAGGATCCCCGCATGACACGACGTCCATCGATCGTCCTGTTCCTCGTCCTGGCAGCCTCCCTGGCGTCCTGCGCAGAGCCGGATCCCGGCCCGACGTGCCTCCGGGACTGCGACACCTGTGCGGGCGGCGAGTGCCCCAAGACCCACTGCGGACTCCGGGTAGTCCTCTCGGACACCTGCGCCGGGCGGACCGGGCCTCTCGAGGTGGCGGTGGGGCAGTGTGTGCAGGACGTCACCCTCGAGCCCGGCACCGCCGCCCACCTCTGCATCGCCCTGGGTCTCCATGACGAGGTCGAGGTTCATGGGCGCTCGGCGGAGTGGGTCTTCGAGGAGTCCGTCGGCTGCACCGTCGACGAGGCGGGCGGAACCATCGTCCTGACCTTCGATTGTGGGGAGGAGCCGGCGGATGACGTGGAGGCGGGGGACGGGTAGGGAGGCTACTCCTCGCCGGCGCACGAGAAGACGAAGGGCCACTTGATGATGCAGAGACCGCCCTTCGGCTTCATGAACCGCATCCGGCCGACCACCTTCGACACGCAGGTCTCGACCTTCTTGTTCTTCATGGTGTTCCCGACGATCTGGACGCCCTGAACCTTCCCGTCGAGGTTGATCGTCCACTTGACGGTGAGCTTGCCCTTGAGGTCGGGCTGGAGCTGCAGGGCGACCTCGTAGCAGGACCGGATCGCTGCGGCCCGCCGCTGGACCGTCCGCATGACGTCCTGCTTCTTGCAGAAGCCCGAGACTCCACCGCTGCCGAGGTCCATCCGGGTCGCTCGCCGCCGGGTCCGGTCCTTGAGGCCGGCCATGGCCATCCGCCCCGCGCGATCCGCGCGGCTGCCGCCGACGCCGCCGAGGCCGCCGCCGATGCC
>JBDRIT010000038.1:0-37647 GCA_043815665.1 Pseudomonadota bacterium | reverse complement strand
CTGCTCGCGCGAACATCAGGCCAGCCCCGCAGCATCGAAGTGCTTGCAGACCGCAGCGATCTGCCGTATCTCGACTAACGAGGAGCCTCGACGACCGTGAACTACCAACTGATCAAAAACCCTGCGACGGACCACTAGATGGCGATCGATCTGGATGTCATCCTCGAGTTCACCCTCAAGAAAGCGATCTCCGACGTCCACCTCCAGCAGGGGCGCGCCCCCGCCTTCCGGGTCAACAGCAGCCTGGTGTCCCAGAAGGGCGCGATCCCCCTCAGCCGTGAGGACATGACCGCATTCCTGGACAAGCTCATCACCGACGACCGAAAGCGGAAGATCTTCTCGGAGACCGGCTCGGTGGACGTGGGGTACAGCTTGCGGAACGTCGCCCGGTTCCGCTTCAACATCTTCCGCCAGTACCAAGGCATCAGCCTGGTGGGCCGGGTGATCCCCAAGCGGATCCCGAACTTCAGGGAGCTGAGCCTGCCCCCCGCCGTGGAGAAGATCGCCCAGGAACGGCGTGGGCTGGTCCTGGTCACGGGCACCACGGGCTCCGGGAAGTCCACGACCCTCGCGTCGATGCTGGACTACGTGAACCAGACCCGGCCCTCCCACATCCTCACCATCGAGGACCCGGTGGAGTTCCAGTTCGAGGGCCGGATGTCCATGATCAACCAGCGGGAGATCGGGGACTCCGCGGACAACTTCCCCTCCGCGCTGCGAGCAGCGCTCCGCCAGGATCCGGACATCATCCTCATCGGTGAGCTGCGGGACACGGAGACCATCGAGACAGCGCTCCAGGCGGCGGAGACGGGCCACCTGGTGCTGAGCACCATGCACACCATCGACACCGTGGAGACCATCGACCGCGCGGTGGCGGTGTTCCCGCCCCACGCACAGGACCAGATACGACACCTGGTGGCGGAGGTCATCTCCTGGGTGGTGTCCATGCGCCTCCTGCCCCGAAAGGACGGCTCGGGGCGGGTGCCCGCGTGCGAGATCCTCAGCGCGACCCCACGGATCCGGGAGTTGATCCACGAAAAGGCCGGGCGCCAGGCCATCCTCGAGGTGGTCGCCAAGGGCCACAAGATCTATGGCATGCAGACCTTCGACCAGTCGCTCCTGAAGCTCTACGCCTCGGAGACCATCTCCATGGAGACGGCGCTGGAGAACTGCTCGAACCCCGCTGACTTCAAGCTCCGCATCAGCGGGATCGCCGGGGCCGAGGACGCGGACTACCAGGACTTCATGAAGGGCGACGCAAAGAAGAAGACCAGTCGCTGAGGCCACCAGAGCAGAGGGAACCCGAGGATGCTGAGCAGCTTCGAAATTCGAGAGTGTTTCCTCGCCTACTTCGAGGAGCAGGGTCACCGCCGCGTCGCGTCCCACTCCCTGATCCCCCCGGCGGACCCGACCCTCCTCTTCGTGAACGCCGGCATGGTCCAGTTCAAGGACGTGTTCACCGGCCTCCGAGATACCGAATTCTCCCGTGCGGCCAGCAGCCAGAAGTGCCTGCGGGTCAGCGGAAAACACAACGATCTCGAGAACGTGGGCCGCACTGCGCGGCACCATACGTTCTTCGAGATGCTGGGGAATTTTTCCTTCGGGGACTACTTCAAGAAGGACGCGATCCGCTTCGCCTACGAGTTCCTCGTGGATCGGGTTGGCCTGGATCCCGCACGCCTGTACTACACGATCTTCGAGGGCGACCCGACGGACGGCCTCGCAGAGGACTCTGAAGCCGCTGCCCTGTGGCGGGAGACCGCGGGGGTCGATGACGACCGGATCCTGCGCTTCGGCAAGAAGGACAACTTCTGGGCCATGGGCGAGACCGGCCCCTGCGGCCCCTGCTCGGAGATCCTGTACGACCGGGGCCCCGGGCCCTGGGCCTGCGGCGAGGACAGCTGTGAGCCGGGCTGTGACTGCGACCGGTACATCGAGATCTGGAACCTGGTGTTCATGCAGTACGTCCGCCGCGAAGCCGGCGGTCCCCTGGAGCCGCTCCCGGCGCCGAGCATCGACACGGGCATGGGCCTCGAGCGCCTGGTCACGATCCTCCAGGGTGGTGAGACCAACTACGACACGGACCTCTTCCTTCCGTACATCCAACGGACCGCGGCGCTCCTTGCGGAGGAGAACGGGACCGCACCCGCGTACGGCCCCCCCTCGGAGACCACCGTGGCGTACCGGGTCATCGCCGACCACGCCCGCGCCGCTGCGTTCATGGTCGCGGACCAGGTCTATCCGGACAACGAGGGCCGGGGATACATCACCCGCCTGATCATTCGCCGGGCGGTCCGCTTCGGCAAGATCATTGGCTTCAAGGGACCCTTCCTCCACCGGATCTGCGATGGGGTGGTGGACACCATGGGGTCGGTCTACCCGGATCTGGAGCACCGGAGGGGGTTGATCGCCAAGGTGGTGCTCCAGGAGGAGAAGGCCTTCGGGCGCACCTTCGAGGACGGCCGGCAGCGGCTCGAGCGGGAGATCGCTGCGGTCAAGGCGGCCGGCGGCGACATGGTGCCCGGAGACGTGGTCTTCTGGCTCTACGACGAGCGCGGCTTCCCGCCGGACCTCACCGCGGTCATCGCCGGGGATCTCGGAGTGACCATCGACCGGGCCGGCTACGAGGCCGTCATGGAGGTGAAGCGGGCGACGTCGGGCAAGGACGGCACAGGCATCGGCGACGCCGGTGAGATCGGCGGGAGCCTCGGCCTCGGAGTTCCCGGAGAGTTCGTGGGCTATCAGTGTGAAGGTACCTGTGCAACGAGTGTGTTGGCCATTCTGGACACTGCGGGCAATCAGGTCACTGTCCTGAGGGAATCAGAACAGGGATACGCAATCCTTGCCAAGACTCCGTTCTATGCCGAATCCGGGGGGCAAGTCGGTGATACTGGCACGATCACATGGCTTGGCGGAGCAGCCACCGTCTCGGACACAAAGAAATCACCATATGGAGACTGGCTGCATCTGATACATGTCACCGAAGGGGAGCTAAGCCCGCAATTGCTCGTTGACACAGAAGTGGATACCGAACGTCGAGCCGCCATCGAGCGCCATCACAGCGCAACCCATCTTCTTCACCAGGCCCTCGCCGACGTCCTCGGCGAGCACGTGAAGCAGGAGGGGTCGGTGGTCTCTCCCGAGATGCTCCGCTTCGACTTCCGACACTTCGGGGTCATGAGCCAGGAGGAGCTCCAGGGGATCGAGGACCAGGTCAACCGGCAGATTCAGTTCGGCCAGCCGGTGATCACAGAAGAGCTCTCCATCCAGAGCGCTACAGCCCGCGGCGCGAAGGCATTCTTCGGGGACAAATACGGGGACACCGTCCGAATGGTGACCATGGCGGACGGCTGGTCCAAGGAGCTCTGCGGCGGCACCCATGTTTCGGATACCGGCAACATTGGAGCCTTCGTCATTACGCGGCAAGAGGCGGTCTCTTCCGGCATCCGCCGGATCTACGCGCTGGCTGGTGGGCCTGCGATCGAAGAGTTCAGGAAATTGCGTCAGATCCTGATTGGCGTTTCGAGCCACCTTCGGTGCAGCCCGGAAGACATACCAACACGGGTCTCGGCCCTCGGGGCGACCATCAAGGGCCTGGAGCAGGAGATGGATCGGCTCCAGACGAAGCTCCTGTCCAGCGGTCCCGCCGATGGCGCCTCGGACGAAGCCAGGGAGATCGGCGGCGTGGCCGTGATCACGACCCTCCTCGAGGACCAGGGCAAGGACGGCGCCCGCAAGGCCGCCGACCTGGCTCGTGACAGGCACCCGGAGTCCCTGATCCTCGTCGGTGCGCGCCAGGACGACCGGCTCCTCTTCGTCATCGCAAGGCGCGGCGACAAGGCCGCAGCAGCGCACTGCGGAGACCTCTGCAAAGAGCTGGCCGAGGCCGCCGGAGCCCGTGGCGGCGGCCGCCCAGACTTCGCGCAGGCCGGCGGCGCGCCCTCAGATTCCTGGGAGATGGTGAAGAGCTTGTTCGAAAGCCGCGCGGTTGCGATACTTGGTGAAGACTGAGAACACGAGAGGGGACCCCATGGAATTCAACGTTCCCAACCTCCTGCTGGAGGCGAACAGCGAGACTCCGAGCCCGGAAGAGATCCTGGAGCGCCTGCGCGACGGGTATCTGACACGCCTGCGGGGGCTGCCGGTGGTGGTGGAAGAGCCGGTGGTCGAGGAGCCGGTGGTCGAGGAGCCGGTGGTCGAGGAGCCGGTGGTCGAGGAGCCGGTGGTCGAGGCCGAGAGGATCGAGCACGAGCACGAATACGAGCCCGAGCCCGAGCCAGAAGCCTACGGCTGGGGGGCGGAGTACCCTGCCCCCGAGGGTGAGGAGCCCGAGCCAGAGCCCGAGCCCGAGTACGCCGAGGCCGAGGCCGAGTATCCCGAGGCCGAGGCCGAGTCTCCCGAGCCCGAGGACCAGAAATCCAAGAAGAAGCGCAAGCGCGGCGGACGCAAGAAGAAGAAGGGCGGCGAAGAGTAGCGGCCCCACCCCCCCAGCGGGCGGCCCGCGCCGCCCGCTACAACAGACTCTCGAACAGCTCCAGGTAGTTCTGCAGGTGCGTCGTGATGAGGAAGTGCGCGCGGACGTGCTCCTTGCCACGCCGGGCCATCTCCTGCGCTGCTTCCGGGTCGGTCAGCAGGTCCGTGATCCGCTGCGCCGCAGCCTCCACCGAGTCCACCAGGTATCCGGTCTCACCGTCGGTGATCTGGAGACGGATCCCGCCGACGTTCCCGCCGATGACCGGCCGGGACTTCCACATGGCCTCGGACACCGTGAGGCCGAACCCCTCCTTGAGGGACTTCTGGAGGATCACCGCGGCGCCGCGCTGGAGACCGTTGATGATCTCGTGCGCGTCAGGGGGGAGGAGCAGGACGTGCGCATCGTCCAGTTCGGCCGCGGCGGCGCGCACCTCATCCAGGACCTCCTTTCCTTCAGGGTCGTCGTCCGCGCCGCCCCCCGCGAGGACGATCTGGAGATCCGTCGCCTCACGGGCCAGGGTCGCCGCCCGGATGACCCCCACGGGGTCCTTGAACCGATCATACCTGGAGACCTGGAGGACCATGGGGCGCTCGGGATCGATCCCCTGCCCGACCAGGATCGACCGGACACGCGCGCTGTCCAGAGCGCAGTTCTTGGGACCGAGGGGATCGATGCTCGGGGGCATGAGGACCTGCCGGTGCACCATCGGTCGGCGGAACTCCTCCATGTGGAAGATGCTGGCGTCGTACCCGGCGACGAACTCCTCAAGGGTCGCCCAGAGCGGAGGATGCGCGCTCCCCGCGTCGATGTGGCAGCGCCAGATCCAGCGCCCCCCGCGCCCGGGGCAGAGGGCGAGGAGGGGCGCCGGCTGAGGATCGTGGATCACCACGATGTCCGCGGCCTCGAGGATCGGTCGGAGGCGCTCGGCGTTCGCCTCGTTGGTGGCCCGGTACGCGTCCATGAGCGCCGGGCTCAGCTCCACGGGATCCCCCTGGATCCCGTTGTGGAAGGTCTTCGTCGCGTCGAAGAAGGCCCCCTCCCCCTCGATGACCTCCCACCGCGTCTCGAGCCCCAGCTCCTGCATCAGCGGGACCATGCGGTGGAGGATCTCCGCCACTCCCCCGCCTACCCGGGTGGAGTTCACGTGCACCACCGACAGGCCCTTGAGCCTCGCCCCGATCCCGTGTAGCTGCTCGATCACCCCGGGGGCGGCGACGCCCTCGAATGCACCCAGTAGACTCATGGTTCACTCCAGAAAAACGCGCGCGGGTTGCTCGGCGCAGCCCGACGTCCTATCCTCATTCCTGGTGTTATATTCCACCTGCGGTCTCGAGGGAACCTTCATGACTGATCAGACCACACCCTCTCCGAGCAAGGACGATCTGGCCGAATTCGAGGAGGGCCTGGCGAAGAAGGCGCGGGCAATCCGCTGGGTGATCCTCGCCGTCGCCATCGTCGCGGCGGTCGTCGGCGGCTGGCTCTGGGCGGACTGGTCCTCCCGGCAGCCCGACGAGCCCACGGATCTCGAGAAGGCGCTGTCCGGGCCCTTCGTGGAGGTCCAGATGGAGTGGTTCCGGAGCCTGGCCCTCACGTCCCAGTACAACCGCTCCCTCCAGATGGAGCAGTCCGAGAAGCTGGACCTGGCGGTGGGGCGCCTCCTCAACCGGCTCGAGGAGGTCGCGCCGGAGCTGAAGGAGCCCATGGCCGCGCTTCTCGGATCCCTGCGCGAGCTGGACCAGGCGGCCTTCCTCCTGGACGAGGGCACCGGCCCACTCAGGGAGCGGATCCACGCGGTGAACGATGTCCTCGCCGACCTCGAGCCGCGGCTCTACGTGGACCCGGAGTCCTTCCAGGGGATCCTCGACAAGGACTACCTCACCGCGGTGATGCTCCTGGTCTACGAGGTCCTGGGGACGGAGATCTTCACCCCTCAGACCGGGGACGAGGACCCGGTCGAGCTCCTGGTGGTCCAGCGCATCGACACCCTGCCCCCGGACTCCTCCCGGCACGGATACGTCCGCCAGGAGGACACCCGGGCCGCGTTCATCCTTCAGAAGAACGCGACCAACTTCGTCACCGAGTACCTCCTGCCCTCGATGCAGCATCCGGACATGGCCTTCGAGAACCTCTTCGGGGATCGGCTCCCCGACGACCTCAAGAAGCCCTACAGGGCCCTCCTGCAGCTCGTGGAGATCGAGCTGAGGACCGCAGCGGGTGCGGAGGATGCGCTCTTCGAGGAGACCGTTGAGCTCCTGGTGGATCGCGGGAAGGTCTACGGAAAGATCGAGAAGAACGCCGAGCGCCTGGGGATCCGTCTGCACAAACCAGATGGACTCATCTGGCCCCAGGGGCTCCTCTGGAAGCTCATCGAGGAGAACGTGGCCGTCACGAAGAAGGGGCAGGAGCTGGCCTCGCGCAGGGACCTGAATCGCCTGTCGAAGATCCAGCGCACCCTCGGCGACGGGACACATCGGCGCGTGCTGGTCGCGATGTTGGATCACCTGGTGGGCGCGGTGGGGGTGCACGAGGCCCGCCACGTACTGGATGTCCGGCAGGGGCACACAGCGGGGGACTGCATCCGGCGCCGTGTCCGTCTGCGGGACGGCGACGAGGACTTCTGGACCGAAGTGGAGCTGGAGGCCCGGGCCTACCTCACCCAGCTCATCGAGATGCCCGAGGCCTCGTACATGACGCTCCTGAGCCTCCTGAACCATCTCTATCAACGGAGCGGCAACGTGAACTTCTACGCGGGCCGGACCCTTCTTCACTCCCTCGCATACGACGAGGAGGAGGATGACATTCCGGACCGCGCATGGGAGTACCTCGAGGAGGTGGCCATCCGCCTGGCCGCGATGGAGCGCGACGACCTCAAAGAGCGCGCCCGTGCCCTCTATGAGGACTGCTTCGGAGAGTACGTCAGCCTGTCCCGGGCGGCGCCGGATCGAGCCGACCCCGGGGGTGGCTGCAGCGTGACGCGCTGATGCCCCGCCCCCTCTCGGACCTGCGCGACCACGCCCGCAGGATCCTGGCGGCGGGCCTCCAGGCCGCTGCGCCCGGGGCAGCGATGCGCCGGGCACTGCGGCGGGACGGCGACAACCTGTTCCTGACCAGAGAGGAGCGCAGGTTCGACCTCGGGATCCTGGGGGGCGTGGTGGCCGTGGGGGCCGGAAAGGCCGCCGCCGCCATGGGGATGGCCCTGGAGGAGATCCTGGGCGATCGCCTGGACGGCGGCCTCCTGGTGACCAAGGACGGCCATGGCCGCGCCCTCGAGCGTCTCGGGCTCGTCGAGGCGGCCCACCCGGTGCCCGACGCCCGCGGGCTCCGGGCCGCAGGGACCATGGGGCGCCTCCTGGACAGCTGCGGCTCGGATACCCTGATCCTGGCCCTCGTCTCCGGGGGCGCGTCCGCGCTCCTGAGTCTCCCTGCCAAGGGACTCTCCCTCGAGGACAAGGCGGCGACCAATGAGGTCCTCCTCGGGAGCGGCGCGGACATCGCCGCATGCAATACCGTCCGGAAGCACCTCTCGTCGATCAAGGGAGGCCACGCAGCGCGGCGGGCTGCACCGGCGACGGTGGTGGCCCTCCTCCTCTCGGACGTGATCGGCGACTCCCCCGCAGTGATCGGCTCCGGACCCTTTGCCGCGGACCCCACCACCTACGCCGACGCGCTCCGGGTCCTCGACACACACGGCCTCATCGAGGCCGTCCCGTCGGCGGTCCGGCGCCACCTGGAGGCCGGGGTCCGGGGGGAACGTCCGGAGACCCCGAAGCCCGGGGAGCCCATCTTCGACCGGATCCACACCCGGGTCATCGCGAGCAACCGCGACAGCCTCGCTGCCTGCCGGGCGGCGGCGGAGGCGCTTGGCTACGCGGTCCACGACCTCGGCGGCGCGCTGGACGCCCCGGCGGAGGACGTGGCCGCGCTCCACGCGGACCTGGCGAGGCGCATCCGCGCCAACGCCGGGCCGGTCCCCGCGCCTGCCTGTGTGCTCTCCGGTGGGGAACCGACCGTGCTGGTCATCGGCCCGGGACAAGGCGGGCGCAACCAGCACCTTGCGCTGGCTGCGGTGCCCCTGCTCGCCGGTCTCGAGGGCACGGTCCTGCTGTCCGCAGGCACGGACGGGACCGACGGCCCCACGAACTCCGCGGGCGCCTGGGCCGACGGGACCTCCGCCGAGAGGGCCGCGCAGGCAGGGCTCGATCCCGTCTCTGCGCTGCGAAGCTGCGACGCCAGCGCGTTCTTCCATGCCCTCGGGGACCTCGTGGTCACCGGGCCGACGGGGACCAACGTCATGGATCTGCACATCACCATCGTCGGCTGAGCCCCCGCGCTACGCTGTTGCGCCCCGGTCCCTTCGATGCTAGAGGTGCAGGCAGGAGACAGGCACGAGAAGGGACCATGGAGAGGAAACGGAGATGACACCAAAGGTGTCCACCGCGGCGCGGCGCCTGATGCGATCCCTGGGGATGCTCCTGGTGGTATTCCTCTACGGCACCCTCGGGCACTGGCTCTTCCTGCGGGAGACCGTGACCCTGACCGAGGCGGCGTTCCGGACCACTCTCATGCTGGCCACGATCAATGAAGCCTTCCCGGCCCCCGAGGTGGCGACGGACCTCCAGCCGGCGTTCAAGGTCTTCATGTTGACCCTGGTGCTCTTCGGCGTCGCGGTGATCCTGTACAGCCTGTCCACGATCACTGCGTTCTTTGTCGAAGGGGAACTCCAGGAGTTGCTGAGGCGGAGGAAAATGAGCAAGGAGATCGCCCGGTTCAAGAACCACTTCATCGTGTGCGGCGGTGGAGACACGGGCCTGCAGATTGCGTACGAGCTGAGGGAGTCCCGGTACGCGTTCGTGGTGGTGGAGTCCAACCCCGAACGCGTGGAGAAGCTCCAGCACGACGGGCATCCCTACATCATGGGGGACGCGCTGGAGGACGAAATCCTCCTGGAGGCGGGCGTCGAGCGCGCTAAAGGGATCGCCGTCGCCCTCCCCTCGGACAAGGAGAACCTCTTCGTCACCCTCAGCGCCCGCCAGCTCAACCCCACCCTCCGGATCATCGCCAAGGGGAGCGACCACAGCACGGACAGGAAGCTGAAGAAGGCGGGCGCGGACACCGTGGTCTCCCCCGCCGTCCTCGGCGGCATGCGCATCGCCAGTGAGCTGGTCCGGCCCATGGCCACCCGGTTCATCGACAAGATGCTGCGGGATCCAACGGAGACCACCCGCATCGAGGAGATCGTGATCTACGAGGGCTCCGAGCTGTCCGGGAAGACCATCGTGAGCTCGAAGTTCCGACAGCGGACCGGGCTCCAGATCGTCGCCCTCCTCGAACCAGACTCCGAGACCTACTGCTATCAGCCGGACGTGGACAAACCCCTCGCACCGGGGACAACTCTCGTCGTCATCGGGCCCGTCCGCATGGTCGCCGAGGCCCGCCACCTGGCCGGCATGGACTGACCGCGGGCTGTCTCTGCCGAGAAACAGGGAGGTCCTTCGACACGGAGCGCCGCGGAGGGCGCTCCGTGCTCAGGATGACCAGCGTGGCTTAGAAATTCGTACCTTGACCGGGGCCGTTGGCGCCCTGCTGGCCGGCGTTGCCGATGGAGGGGCCGCCCTGTCCGCCCCACCCGCCGATGCCGGGGAGGAAGGTGTTCTCCGGGGCCTTGTACATGTCCAGGTTCACCGCACCCTGGCCCGCCGCGTAGAGGCAATACGACACGCCGCCGCAGCCACCGCCGGCGCCGCCGCCGTGGCCGGCGACGCCGCCGTCGCCGCCGGTCCCGCCGCCCGCAGCGCAGAAGAGCTGCGTGTTCGTCCCGCCGTCCAGGCCTCCGACGCCGCCCATGCCGCCGACGCCGCCGGTCCCGCCGTTCCCGCCGATGCCACCCATGCCGCCGACGCCCCCCTCGAAGAGGTTGTCGACGATGGTCGGGACCGTCGCCGGGACGATGTCGAAGACCAGGAACAGGGCGAAGCTGCCGCCGCCGCCAGTGCCATTGTCGCCGCCGGTGCCCTGGCAGCCGCCTGAGCCGCCGCCGCCGCCGGTCCCGCCGATCTGCTCGACGCAGCCCGAGTTCGCGTTCGCTGAGCGCCCCGAGCCGCCGCCGCCGCCCCCGCCGCCCGGTCCGCCGTTGGTGCCGTCCCCGCCGCCGCTGGGGACCCAGAACGCGCCGGAGACCGCCCCGTTGGTGTCGGAGCAGCCCGCGCCCGCGGCGCCGTAGCTCCCGTACGCGCCCGCGGCGCCGTCGCCGCCCTCCGCGGGGTGCCCGCTCTGCACATTGCAGAGCCCGCACGAGGACAGGTTGCCGTCCCAGCCGCCGACACCGCCGGAGCCAGCGCCGGGGCCACTCCCTGCGGAGCCGTTCTCCTGCGTGTAGGGACCACCGGGGTAATTGGGGCAGTAGGCGTCCCCGCCCTTGCCGCCGGAGGCGCTCTGCGAACCGCATTGCTGCGCCCCGCCCACGCCGCCGTCCTTCACCTTCTGCTGGCCGGAGCAGTTGTTCCATGACGCGGTGGAGGCGTTGATCCCCGCCGAACCCGGGACGCCGTCGTCGCCGTCCGTACCGCTGTCCCCGGTCGCGCCAGCGCCGCCGTTTCCCGCGACCAGGTTGTTGTTGGAGATCCAGAGGGCCTGGCTGGAAGAGCGGATGTACACCGTGTAAGAGCTCCCACCCAAGCTGTAGTTGTTCGCTCCGAAAATCGTGAAGCCGTCCAGGACCGTGGAGCCCGCCGGACCGTTGATGTAGTAGGCGTTCACCGCCCCGGGCGTGGTGTCCTCGAAGGAGTCCCCCATGATCACGGTCTCGTAGAGGAGGATGTTCCGCTTGAGGAAGTCCGACGAGAAGCCCCCGAAGACCTGGACCCCCATGGCGAGGATCACGGACTCGGAGTAGACCCCGGTGGCCACGTACACGTCCCGCTTGCTGGTGGAGAGGGCCCTCTGGATCGCTGCCTGGATCGTGAGCATCGGCGCGTCGATGGTGCCCATGGCCGCGTCGGACCCGTTCTTGGCCACGAAGACCGCGTTGCCCAGTTCACCGTCCACGCCGTCGCAGTTCTGGTCGATCCCGTCCGGAGAATCGAGCACACCCACGTAGCCGCACTCGCAGCCATCCGCGGGGTTGCCGTTCACGTCGAAGTAGCCCGGGTTGCAGGAGAGGCCACACTCGGGGGTTGCCTTGCTCGAGTCGCACGCGCTCGTGCCGTGGGGGTAGGTCAGGAAGGTGCAGTTGTTGTTGCACTGCCCACAGTGCTGGTCCGTGGAGTACTTGCCGTCTTCATTGACGAAGGCCTCGTCCACGGCACCGTCGCAGTCATTGTCCACGTTGTCACAGACCTCCGCCGGAAGCGCACAGCTCCCCCACCCGGCCGGCGTACACTGCTCCGTCCCGTAGCACGTGGTGAAGGGCTGGCCGGGCCCCGGGTTCGGCGGCCAGGTCAGGGAGCACGACCGGGCCAGGGCCAGGTTGGAGCCGTCGCAGGAGCACGAGCCCGTGTCGGGGATGCATTGCAGGTCCCCGTCGTAGGCATCACAGGAGTAGCCGTCGGGGCAGTCGACGTCCCCGTTGCACTGCTTCGAGCAGAACTTCTCTCCACCGCCAAGATCCACGCATTTGGCGCCCGCCAGGACGCAGTTTTCGGCGGTGGAGCAAGGCTCGCAGAGGCCTGCGATGGTGGGGATGCACTGGAACTCGTTGAGAAGGAAGAAGCCCTCCTCGCACTCGTCCACCACACACTGCGGCGGGTCCTTGTCCGCGTCGCACTTGGACGTCGCGTTGGGGAAGCCTCCCGCGCAGGAGATCGTGCACGACCCGCAGTGGAGGAAGGCTGCGTAGTCCCCGGCCCCATTCTTGAAGCCCTCGTCCACCTGACCGTCGCAGTCGTTGTCCTGGTAGTCGCAGGTCTCCGTCGCCGGAACCGGCGCGGTGCAGAACCACCCCTGGGACCCGTAGCAGACCGCATCCCCTGCGCAGGTGCCCACGCCGGGCACGCTGTTCTGGCAGGGCATCGTCGGCGGAACACCATCGTCGAGGAGGCCGTTGCAGTCGTCATCGATGCCATTGCAGACCTCCGCGGTGGGCACCAGCGCGCCGCAGTCTCCCCAGCCCACGTCTCCGTCACAGGTCTCGAAGCCGTAACAGATCCCGATGGCGTTTGTGGACGAACAGCTCCGCTTCGCCGTGTCGGTGAAGGAGTTGCACTCGCAGGAGCCCGTGACCGGCTGGCAGAGGGTCCCCTTGCCGGGGTAGGCGAGGCACACCATCTCGCCACCGCAGTCCCCATCCCCGACGCAGGACATGGCGCACCGCATCTGGCCGTCGATCTCCACGCACTGTGAGCCCACGCAGTCTGCGTCGTTCTCGCAGGCCTGGCAGGTGGTGTCCGGGGGCACCACACACTGGAAGGGGCTGACCTGGGCGTAACCCTCGTCGCATTCGTCCACGACACACTTGGGGATCAGGTAGGTCGGGTCGCAGGTCCCCGTGGCGTGATCGATCGCGTCGAGGCACCCGTTGTTGCATGTCCCGCAGTGCGCCTGCAGGTGGTACTTCTGTGCAGCGTTCTTGAAGTCCTCGTCCACGGTCCCATCACAGTCGTTGTCCTGGTAGTCGCAGGTCTCCGCCGCGGGGATCTGGCCCTGGCACAGCCATCCGGACTGCCCGTTGCAGACGCTGATGCCCGGGCAGCTCCCGAACCCGTTCTCGATCTCGCAGGGGTTCCCCTGGAGCAGGTTCTCGTCCGCGAGGCCGTCGCAGTCGTTGTCCGCGCCGTCGCAGATCTCCTGCTGTGGGACCGCCGCGTTGCAGACGGACCAACCGGCGGCCTCGCAGGTCTCGACGCCGAAGCAGGTGCCGAACCCGTTGGTGTTCGCGCAGCTCCGGGTGGTTCCCTGGGTGTCGACCGAGCACTCGCAGCTCCCGGAGTCGGGCAGACAGATCTGTCCGCCCACGCCCATGTCGACACAGGAGTACCCGCCCGGGCACGCGCCGCCGACACAGGCACTCAGACAGTACTGGTCGTCGTCCAGCTCGACGCACTTGTCAAAGTAGCAGTCCCCGTCGTTCTCGCAGGCCTTGCACTGGACCTCGGGGGGATCGATGCACTGGTACTCGTTGAGCTGGAAGAAGCCCGGGAGACATTCATTGACCTTGCAGTCGGGCTGCGCGATGGAGGCGTCGCAGTAAGCGGTGGCGTTGGGCATGGCCCCGACGCAGCTCTGGTTGCACCCGCCGCAGTGCTGCGGTGTGCCGTATTTCCCGTTGACGATGAAGTCCTCGTCGGCCATGTCGTCGCAGTCGTTGTCCTTGTAGTCACAGATCTCCGCCGCGGGGATCTGCGCGGAGCAGACCCACCCCCCGGAGCCGATGCAGGTCTCGATGCCGTAGCAGGTCCCGACGCCCGCCACTGCGTTCTCGCAGGGTTGGCTCTGGGGCAGGCCGTTGTCGGGCACGCCGTCACAGTCATTGTCGAGGCCGTCACAGATCTCCACTCCCCCCTCCGGTGCGGTGCAGTTCAGCCAGCCCTGGTTGGGGTCACAGGTCTCGAAGCCGAAGCAGACAGCGAACTCGTTGCTGGTGCTGCAGGGCTTGGTGGCCCCCTCGGTCTCCTTGTTGCAATCACAGGTCCCGGACATGGGGACACACCACTTGCCATTCAAGCCCTCGATGTCCCCGCACTCGAAGGACTCGGGGCAGGGCTCGGACTCGCAGCCCTGGGTGCAGAACTCTCCGCCCGCGAAGAGGACGCATTGCCCGCCCTCGCACTGGAAGTCGTCCAGGCAGGGCTTGCAGATGGTCTGCCCCTCGGGGAGGCACTGGAAGTCGTTGAGCTGGAAGTACTCGGGCTCACACTCCTCGACGATGCACAGGGGGGTCGGCAGGGACGGATCGCAGATCGCGCTGGCGTGATCGATCGCACCGGTGCAGTCATGGTTGCAGGTGCCGCAGTGGTTCTGGGACCCGTACTTGCCGTTGACCTTGAAGTCCTCGTCCTTCTCCCCGTCGCAGTCGTTGTCCAGGAAGTCACAGACCTCCGCCGCGGGGATCCCGGCGCTGCAAACCCATCCCTCGGGGCCCAGGCAACTGGCGACCCCATAGCAGGTCCCGATGTCCTCGACGGTGTTCTCACACTCCTGGAGTTCGGGAAGATCCTCGTCGAACTCCCCGTCACAGTCATTGTCCTTCCCGTCGCAGATCTCCGGCGCAGGATCCTTTGCGCTGCAGTCCACCCAGCCGTCCGCCGGGTCACAGGTCTCATAGCCCATGCAATCGCCGAACTCGTTCTCGAGCTGGCAGGGGCGGAGCTGGCCCGCTGTGTCGCTGGTGCAGGCGCAGGAGCCGCTGTCCGGGATGCATACGGCGAAGGTCTGTCCACCTTTCTCGACCTCCTCACAGTGGAAGGTCGCCGGGCACTGGGTCTTCTCGTCGCAGGTGAAGGTGCAGAAGTCGCCGTCCTCCAGGGGGAGACAGAGCCCACCGCCACACTGGGCGTCCAGCTCGCACGGGTAGCAGAGCTTCTTGGTGTCCGGCACGCAGAGGAAGACGAGATCCGGGCCGAGACCCGAGACCCCCTTGCAATGCCAGGTCTCCGGGCACTCCTCGAGGCATTGCTCGGTGCAGACCCCGCCGAGGGACCCCTCCACGCAGAACCCGGACTCGCAGTCCCCGTTGTCGATGCAGGGACATGCGAACGCGAAGGGGACCGCCAGACACCCCGGGTCCACATCCTCTGGCAGATAGCCGTCGTTCGGAGGGGTGTACCCGTCGGGTGCGTCCGTGACCAGATCGATGGCCGCGTCCACCCCGCGGGTGTCCTCCCCGGGCTCAGTGTCCTGGATGATGCCGGGCTTGTTGGTCCCGTCGGTCCCTGACCCGCCACATCCCGCGACCACGAGGACGACCACAACGAGGAGCACCAGCTTTCGCTTCATCTTGACTCTCCCTTTCCCGTCGTCACCAACGTGTCGACGGTGTTTCTTCACCAGATGCCAGTATAGGGCCTGAAATGAGTGTTTTCCAATCCTCATGCATCTGCTAGGATTGGTGTGTTCAAACATTCGAACCTGCTGGAGGGAGAAATGTCTGGAGATTCCAACCGCGAGCATGTGCGGATCCAGACCGACGCACTGGTCGATTACACGGGCACCGAGGTACTCCTCTTCCACAAGATCGAGAACCTCAGCCTCGGCGGACTGAGCATCTTCTCCGCGACGGTGGAGCCCGAAGGGACCAAGGTCTACCTGTCGGTCAACTTCCCCGACCTCCAAGAGAGCGTCGAGCTCGAGGGAGAGGTGGTCTGGTCGCGGGATCAGGAGCCCAAGGAGATGGGCATCAAGTTCATCAACCTCACCCAACGGGACGAGAGTGTCCTCTCCCGATACATTGTCGCTCGCGCCCAGTAGACGCTCCACACGCGACGGGTCTCGGATGGATCGTCTCCTTCCCGTCGCCGCGGTCCTCCTGGTCACGTCCCTGACCCTCGCCGCTCCACTGAAGGCCCGAGGAGACGAACCGTCCTTCCAGATCCTCGCCTTCGGAGAGACCTCGGGGGCCATGGTCCCCATGCGCTGCCAGGGCGGGCCGGGGGACGGGCCGACCTACGCGCATCTCCTCGCGCAGATTGCGGCGGTGCGGGCCGAGGCTCCGACGTTGACGCTGCTCTCCGGAGGGCTCCTGGGGGATGACCCATTCAGCCGCTACCTGGCCACCCGGGGCACCTGGGCTGCACGCCGCCTGGACGAGCTGCTCAGGCCCGCAGGGCTCGACGCCGCGGTCCCGGGCCCCGGGGAGTTCTCCCTCCCGGGGGGACATTCGGTCCCCCTCCTCTCCCGGCTGTCCGAGGGCGCGACACCCTATGGTGCCCTGAACCTCGATTGCCCGGCGGCCGGTGCTCCCCTCTGCAGTGCGATGCAGGGTCATGGTCTGCAGATCCGGTCCATCGGCGGTCTGCGGGTGGCGGTGATCAGCCTGATCGGTCCCGCCACCGTGCAGTTCGCCGATCCCCGGAACACCGACCATGCGGCGGTCCTCGATCCCGCCAGGGTGGCCAGCGCAGCGGCTGCGCGCCTCCGTGCTGCGGGAGAGGCAGACCTCGTGGTCGCCCTGGTGAACCTCGACAGGGAGGCAGAGTCGCCGACGGCGGCCGTTGCCTTCGCCCGGGCCGTCTCGGGGGTGGACCTGGTGGTCGCCGGCCTCGGCCGCAACCTGGAGGGTCGAGCTGGACTCGAAGTGGTCCGCTTCGACGGAGGCAGACGATTCCTCATCGGGGTGGCCCCGGGGGTCGACGCGCTCACCCGGATCCGGGTCATGACCAACCGGACGGCGGACGGGACCCGCATCACCTCGGTGGGGCTGGATCGCCTCGCCACGGGCGCCGCGACACCGGTGGCCGACTCCTCACATCTCCTGACCCAGACCGTGTCCGAGTTCTGTGCGGTGTCCATGCAACCCCTGAACGCTGGGCGCCTTGCGGAGCCCATCTCCGCATGGGAGCTCCTCTGGTACGTGATGGAGATCGCGCGACGGGAGGTGGGCGCCGATCTGACGGTCTTCACCTCGGACACCCTCTGGGCGGACCCCGACGAGCAGCTGAAGGGAGCGATCACCGCGGAGGACCTCAACCGGATGTTCCCCTTGTCAGAGCTCGCCGTCCTCGAGGTGAAGGGGGCCGTGCTCAAGGGCTTCCTCATCTCCTTGAGTCACGCCGGGGAAGGGCCGTCACCGAAGGGAATCGAGGTCCTCGGGGCCCGGGTGGAGGGCCCACCCACCGCACAGAAGGTCACCATCAACGGCCGACTCCTCGACGACGGCCGCTGGTATCGTGTGGTCACGTCACGCTATCTGGCCCTCGGAGGCCGGGGCGGACTGGCGGCGATCCTCACGGCGGCGCGCCTGATCCCCCTGGGAGAGACCCTGTTCATCCGTGAGCTGGTGCGGAGCTTCCTGGACCGGGACCGCCCGCTTCGCCTCGGAGGGAATCGACCGATCCGGCCGACCGGAGATTTCCGTGACCTCTGGGACCTGCCTCGGTGGGATCTGAGCGGCGCCGCGACGTTGTCCTTCAACCAGATCCACATCGACAACTCTGCGAAGGCCGACTACGAGGACCCTCAGCTGAACCGGGCCGAGTTCCTCGGCATCAACGGCGACCTCGAGACCCGGGCGATCCTCTCCAACCGGATCATGCTCTGGAACACCCTCCTCCATCTCCAGTACGGGGCGGCGAGCACCGGCGACGGCGGGCTCCAGGAGACCCGGGACCTGGTCTCCATGGAGTCCGCCTGGTCCTGGACCTGGCTGCGCAATCGCTACACCCGAGGTCAGGCGTGGATCCCGGTACCCATGCTCAAGGGGAAGCTCGAGTCCGAGTTCACCCGCGGCGTCGACGCCCCCCGGCATCACCTCGAGGGCACCGTGACCATCGGACCCCAGTGGCTCTTCAACGACTGGGCGTCCTTCTTCTTCGGGTACGGCCTCCGAAACGAGCTGTCGGACCCCGACGACCCCCTCCACCAGGGTCTCGAGTTCGGCTACGGAATCACCAGGGTGCCCCTCCTGCGCTCGAAGACCGGCACACCGATCCTGGAGTTCGAGAGCCGGTTCGAGCTCTTCTGGTCGGATCTCGGGGCACGGGACAAGCTCAAGGGCCTCGGCAGCGCAGCGCTCACCGTGGCGCTCCTCGACTGGCTCCGCTTCAGCGTCTCCATGAACGCGTTCGTGTACAGGGAGCATGGGCGCGACGCCGCCTGGGCCCTGGACAACGCGGCCGGCCTCTCCCTGCTCGGTGCCTTCTCCGTGCAGAAATATTGGTGATTCCGGAGGAGGAGCTAGAATTGCCGGGTGTCGGGCTCCGTATCGACGATCCGTCGAAGGGGGATGGGGCGATGAAATGTCCGAAGTGTGGATTCGAGCAACCGGTTGCCCTGGAGTGTGTCCGGTGCGGCATCGTGTTCTCGAAATATGCGAAGTCCCAGCAGCATGTCCTCGAGGTACGGTCGGAGGAGAGCTCCGAGCTCGACGAGACCCGCCCCCTGGACATCGACGACATGCCGACCACCTTCCGGCAGGACGTCCTGGCCCAGCCGCAGGCTCAGGCACCTCAAGGCGGGCCCGAGGTCGCGGCCGGCGCTGCCCGCCCGAGGGTTCCCGGTGGCTCCACCCGGCCCCTGTTCCTCCACCGCGGTGTCAGCTCGGTCGGCTCGCTGGACCAGCCGATCCGGCCCCTGCTGCGATGGGTGCGCCTCTTCGCGGGCCTCTTCGCCATTGCGTTCGGGTCCTTGCTCTTCTGGGCGGGCGCCGCGGTCGCGCCGGAGCCTGTTGAAGCCTTTTTCCTGATCCTGTACCTCTGCGTCGGGGCCTTCTGGGTCTTGTCCTTCAGCTTCAAGACCACCACGCTGCGCCGGTTCTCCCTGGAGATGGTGCTCTTCATCGGGGTGACCCTTGCGATCCGCCTGATGTCGCCGAACCTCTTCGACACAGAGAAGATCACCCTGAGCCTGTCGGTGCCCGCACCGGGCAGCCAAGGCGACGAGGCCCCTGCCGAGAAGACCTCGGCTGCGCAGCTCAAGCAGGACGCGTGGGACCTGAACCGCACCACCCGCGTGCTCATCGCCGGAGAGGTCAAGGACGATCTTCAGTGGGTGGACATGATCACCGGCCTCAAGAAGACCTACCGCGGCCTCCCCGTGAAAGAGCGGAACCGCCTCGAGCCCAACTACCGCGCCACCATCGACCTCGAGAAGGCCGTCAGGGCCTGGCAGGCCGACCCCACCCCCGAGTCCGTCGAAAAGGTCTACGAGCAGATCGAGGCAATCGACGCCTTCGACTGGTAGCAGTCCTAGAAGAAGAACTTCAGCCCACCGTAGAGATGGATGGTGTGGAGGCCGCCGCCGTCGTTGAAGACCTCCTCGTACTTCGAGTTGAAGAACCACCCGAGGTTCGAGACGATCCGACCGGTCAGGCCGATCTCGCCGCCGAGGTTGACGTGGACCTCCTCACCGGCAGCGGTGATCCCGGGCACGATGCCCAGGTTGATGGCCAGGTAGCTGGTCGGAATCATGAATCGGAAGCCCAGGCACATGTCCGCAAGGTGGAGGTCCCCGACCCGGTAGATCTCCGCGGAGGGCGCGATGTGGAAGAACTTCGCGATGGGGATGTCCACGAACATCGCCCAGTTGTACTGGAGATCCCATTCGACCTTCGTGTTCTTGTTCAGCTTCCCGCCGGGGATGATCGCGCCCCCAGCGATGCCGATGGACGGGCTGGTCTCCGCAGCGGCTTCGGGCCGGGGCGCCAGGAGGAGAACGGCGACGAAGAGGAGGGCGAGGACGATCCGCATGGTACACCTCCGTGAGGGATGACGTTCCTCAGGAGATCGTACCCCGAAACCCGGCGGAACCAAGAATCAGCGTGGGTCCGCCAGCTCGATGAGGGCCACCAGGAGATCCACGTCCAGCATGTCCACGAGACCGTCGGGCTTCTCCGGGGTGGAGCCGTTGAGGTCCGCAAGGTCACGGTAGCCCCAGTTCGGGTAGAACCAGGAGTTGCCGTTCTGGTTGGTGAAGACGATGTCGTGCCCGAAGTACCAGGCCATGTCGAGGAGGTCCGCAGCGTCGGCCTCGCCGTCGAGGTTCACGTCCGCGCTGCCCCCGGTGTTGAACCGTCGCAGGAGACGGCGATCCGGATCCGGATCCACCCGGACCACCTGGGTGGGGCACGCGACGAACTCGGCCTCGAAATCCGATGCATCCACGAAGATCCTGTGCTCCTCCGCGGCGCCCTCCCGGCAATGGACCTTCAGCGGCAGGGTGAACCGGAACCAGCTGTCGACGGCCTGGGTCACAGTGAGGCGCAGCCGCGTACCCTCGGTCCGCTCCTCCCGCACCAGGTTCACCGCGGCCCGGGGGACGCCGGTGCCGTGCAGCCACTGGTCGAAGAACCAGGCCAGATCCTCGTCGACGATCCCCTCCACGATGGCCTGGAACTCGTCCACCGTCGCGAGGTCCTCGCCGTAGGCATCCGTGTAGACGTGGAAGGCCTCGAAGAAGGCCTCCTCACCGATCTCGTGCCGGAGCATGTCCAGGACGAAAGACCCCTTGTTGTAGACGATGTTGAAGTAGTTGGGGTTCACCACAACCAGGGGGTCGGAGATCGCGTTGTCGTCGGCCTGCGGCACCCCGTAGGAGTAGCTCATGCCGTTCTGCACGAACCCCCAGCGGCTGCCGCTCCAGACCTCGCCGTGGAGCTTCGACGAGAACTCAGCGAAGCCCTCCGAGAGCCAGACCGAGTCCATGCCGCCAGGCGCGACGAAGTTGCCCCACCACTGGTGCGCGATCTCGTGGGAGAAGAGGCTGACCACGCTCCAGAACCCGCCCTCCGTGGGCGGCACCCCGAAGATCCCCTGGGCGACCATGATCGTGGACAGGGGCCCGTATCCGCCGCTGAAGCTGTCGGGCAGCTCCACGGCGTCGAGCTTGTTCCAGGGAAAGGGCGAGAAGGTCTCGGAGTAGAAGGTGAGTACGTCCTCCATCACCGCGAGGATCGCGCCGGCGTTGGCCACGTGTTCCCCGGTGACGAAGACCGAGATCGGCAGATCCAGGTCCTCGACGACGCCCTCCACCCGGGTGAAGTCCGCAACGGAGAACGACATGTGGAAGCCCTCGAAGAGGTGCTCGAAGACCCAGGTATCGCCGTCTCCGTCCTCCCACGGGACCTTGCCGACGAAGGTCCCGGTGGCGCCGACGGAGAGGTCCCCGACCACCGAGACCCGGAGCACGCCGGTGAAGGGGTCGTAGGCGCCCGGTCGGGTCGGGTAGTAGTCCGAGTGGGTGACGAAGATGCGGTCGGGGCCGAAGCCGCAGGGCGGCAGCAGGAACTCCACCTCGCAGGCGAGGCTGCCCGTGTACCCGAGATCGATGAAGAAGGTCTCGCCGGAGAGGAGGGGCTCCGGGGGTGTCACCCTGAGGATCTTGCCGTAGTAGTTGCTGATCCACTCACAGACCAGCGGCGCGCCGTCGGCGTCGTCGCAGCGGAAGATGTCGAAGGGGTCCAGGCGGAGCTGGATCTCGCCCACACCGTCCTCGATGACGAGAATCTCCACCCTGGCCTCGACCCAGATCAGCTCGGGCAGGTCCGGGGACACCTGGACCGAGACGTCCAGGGTCCGCAGGTCCAGATTGCCGAGGTCGGTGTTGTCGTACTTCACGGGCACCGGCTCGGCGCGGCGCAGGTCGGCCTCCTTCTTCAAGGCCTCTACGGTCCGCAACCAGGTGACGAGCTCCCGAGGCGCCTCGACCGGAGCGAGGTCCGCCGGGAGGAGGGTCCGGCCGACAGCCGACGATGGCGGTGGCGCCGGTACCGGGGGCGCGGCGAAGCAGACGAGGGCAGCGAGGGTCACGAGGGTCGGACTCATCGCGCCGCCTCCCCGGACCCGGGTCCGTCACCGACGATACGCACCTGGAGACCGGCCCAGGCGCAGGGAATGGCTGAGTGGTCGGGGCGGCGCGCAACCCGGTGTCCTTCACGAAACCTCAGGACCGCGTCCCCGGGTGCGACGGGCCGGAGAACGAAGCGTCCCATCTCCACGTTGCCCAGGAGATCGAACCCGAGCGGCTGGGGATTCCAGGGGTCCGCCTCCACGGGGAAGCGGGTCACTCCCATGGTGAGGCGACCCGGCCCGAGGCCCGCCGCCACACCACGCGCCAGGGCGTCGGGACCGCCGACCGGCGCGGTGGCGACCGCCTCCGTCAACTCCAAGAGCTCCGGATCCCAGGTCACCTGGACCGCGAAGCCCACCAGGCTCGTGAGATCCCGGGCCCATACGACCACCTCCAGCAGGCCGCCGTTCCCGACCTCGGCCGCCATCCAGAAGGCCGGACCGTAGTCCGCCAGCGGGAGGGGGACGATCTCCGAGACGGTTGGCCCCGATCCCGGCGACAGGAAGCCCCCGTCGACCTGATCGGGCGACGCTGCATCGCCCCCGGCCACTTCGCTCCGATCGGGGACGTCGTCGGTCCTGTCCGTGGGTTTGAGCCGACCGCTCCCATCACAGCCTCCGAGCAGCATCGTAACGACGGCGAGGGAGGTGGCGAGCTTGCTGAGGGGCATCCGCGCTCCTGGGGTCTCAGAACGTCGCTTCCGCGGGGAGGACCGGCTTCGTGCCGTCCCGGTCGAGGGCCTCGATGAGGACCGATGCCTCCTCGTAGGCCGGACTCCCCACCGGGGCCGCGGCCACCACCTGCTTGAGGATCCTCCGCGCCCGGGAAGGGTCGGCCTCCAGCCCGGTGCGGGCCCGTTCGAGGTGCTCCATGGCCATGGCGGCGATCTGTGGCGTGAGCGCGTCCCAGGCGGGGAGCGTGGCGTCCCGGGCGAGGCCCCGCTCCATGTTCTCTCCTGCCTGGACCAGGTCACCCCGCTCCAGCGCGTCCGCAGCGAGCACCGCGTGGGCGTCCGAGATCTGCTTCCCGAGCAGCCGCTCGTAGAACCGGAAGAGGATGCGATCCGTGTCCAACGCGCGCTCCAGCCGGCGGATGCCCTGCCGCGCCGTGGCGGGGTCCTCCACCAGGTTGATGCCCTCCTCGAAGGCGAGGCCGAACTGGAGGAGCTTGCGCTCGAGGAAGAGGCACTGCGCCCGCTGATTGCCCGTCAGACCGTCCTCCAGGCGCAGGAGCCCGTAGAGGCGCGCGGCATCCTTGTAGCGCCCCTCCTGGTAGAGACGTCGGGCCTCCTCCTTGGCCTGGGCCATGAGGGTGCCGCCATCGAGGGTTCCGGTGAGGCGCTCCTCGACGACCTCTCCGTCCTCGTCCAGGGCCATGGCGGTGAGATCGTCGTCTGCGTCCTCGAGGTCGTCATCGCCCCCGTCGTCGGCCTCGTCATCGGCCTCGTCATCGGCCTCGTCGTCGGCGCCGGTGCCGGGATCCGCAGCGTCACCTCCACCGAGGGCATTGAGCTTGCGATGGAGGCTCTGACGATACAACTCGGCGACGGGGCCGAAGCGTGGATCCACGGGCGGAATCTCTGCGAGGCCATCGAGGGCCTCCTTCAACTCCGCGCCCGTCGCGGTCTGCGCCGCGGTCAGGGTCGCTGCCTGGGACACTGCGTCGCTGTACCGGATCTGGGTCTCGACCCGCTCGATGAGCTGTGCCACCGACTCCCCGACGGGCGTCTCGAAGTCCGGATGATCCCGATAGAGCGTCCGCAGGACGGTCAAGGCGCCGTCGGTGTTGTCATTCCAGTAGGCCCGCATCGCGTCGTCGAAGATCCTCCGGGCCTTGTCCGGGGGCTCCGCCGTGGTGGGAGAGTAGTTCATCCCATAATCGATCGCCGGGCGCCTCGCCTCCCGGTCTGACTCGAGGCCAGGGGACACCGACCCCACCTTCGTCCCGTGATCCTGCGGTGAGGCCGCAGCCACGGGGGAGCTGATCACCGGAATGCGGATCGAGTCGTAGAGGATGGTCTGGAACACCCACCCGGCGGAGATCATGACGGTGAGGATCACGAACCACGAGACGAACTGGGACACCAGAGGACGCTGGGAGCCGATACGAATGCGCCTGGCGCGCTCCCTGAACCCGCTCTGCCGAACCTGCTTCTCGCCGGTGTCGATGCGAACTGAGAGGCCGCTGCCCGCGGCCGCCGTGAAGGTCGAATCCTCAGGGGCGGGGGCAGGTGCGGAGACGGGCGCGGCGGGAGGACGTGCCTCGCTCTTCGGCTCCGGGCTGGTCCACGCCGGCTCGTCGGGATTCGCCCTCGGCGGCCCCGGCGGCAGGGGCGGCGGCGCGAGGGTCGCCTCCGCAGCGGCCTCTGCCGGATCCTCGGCGGGCGTGAAGGAGAAGACCAGGACGACCCCGCCGATCTCGATCTGTGCGCCGTCGTGGAGGGAGATCTCGTCATCAACGATGCGGCCGTTCACCCGAAGCCCCGCTGCGGAGCCGGCGTCACGGAGCCGTGCTCCGTTGGGGAGAACATACAGGATCGCGTGGACCTCTGCGATGGTCGGATCGGCCAGGATGATGTCCGTGTTCTCCCCACGTCCGATGGTGAACTCGGTGCCGATCAACTCGAACCGCTTGCCGCGCTCGAGACCGTAGAGGATCCGCAGGACTGCGGTTGCCCTCGGCGGAGGGGTCAAGTCATCGGATTTGTAGGTCTTCGTGTCCGCCATCGGGCCATCCTCGCTGGAGTTCTGCAGCCGGGCCCCAGAGGGGCCGGGGCTCGTGGGATTCTACCCGTCAGGTGGGAATTCGCAAGCGTCGACGCGTCAGAGGACCTTCTTCAGCTCCGGCGGTGCGGCGTCTGCGCCGTCGTCGGCGACCTCGATGGTCAGCCCCTTCCAGGTGAAGACCACGTGGTCTCCGAGGGAGAGGTAGCGAGCGATGAGGGGCGAGGCCTTGGCGAGCTCGAGATAGGCCTCGCCGAAGGCCTTGATGCGGATCCGCTTGCCGGCCGCGTCCTTCACCGCCGAGTCGATCCACTTGCCCTCCTTCCATTCGAAGGTCTTGTCGCCGACGACCCGGATCGTCCCCTGGCCCACTCCGGCGACGTCGCTCTCCTTCAGGTTCCTGACCTTCTTGGCCATCTTCACCGCTGCGGCGCCGGACTCCCGCCTGAACTCGTCCTTGTCCATGGCGACGGCCGGGTCTTCGGCCTCGGCGGGTTCGGGGGCTGCGCTGGGGGGGGCCATCCTGCCGACTCCGAAGCCCCCGACCTTGGCCGGGGCCTTCTCCTCCATCCGCCGGTTCGATCCGAGGTCGTCGCCCCGACTCCCCCCGGTGGTCGTGGTCACGGGCTGCAGGGGTGGCCGGGGGCGGGACCCTTCGGTGGTGCCGGGCTCGGTGATCAGGTAGCTGGTGAACGGGGTCACGATCCCGTAGGTCGTACCCAGCTGGACCACCTCGTCCACCAGGGCCTGCTTCTCGCCCTCAAGGCGAAGCTGCTCCAGCAGGACACCCACCTGGCGCTTCGCCCAGAGCCGCGGGATGAAGTCATTGGTCGTGTCCGCGGCGGGGAGCTTCGCCTCGAAGTCATAGGTCCGCTTCTTGCCGCCGAGGGTGCCCTCCAGGCGAATCAAGGTGGCGCCCTCGTTGCGATACCGCCCCACGATCACGAGCTGCTCCCCCCGGAACAGATCCGGGATCGACCCGGGGAGGACCCCGTAGGTCTTCGCCGCCGGGACCGCGAGGGTGATGTTGGAGAGCACCGGGTGGCTGATCTTGTCATAGAACGCCGACAGGGTCTTCTCGATGTCCTTGTCCGGAGACATGTAGGTGGCGCTGCCGTGGTGATCCCGGGCGAGGCGATCCAGGAGGACCGCGTTGAGATCGGTCCCTACGCCGAAGGGGAACACCCGCGCACCCAGCTTGTTGGTGAGGCCTGCGTTCTTCGCGATGCGCGTCGGATCGGTCTCACCCACCGTGGGCTCCCCGTCCGTGAGGAAGATCACCTGGGTCTCGGGATCGATGACCCCGCCCAACGCGACGGAGAGGGCCTCGTCGATGGCGGTGCCGCCTGCGGCCTCCAGATCCTTGGCGAAGGCCACCGCGGCCTTGCGGGACGTCTCGTCGGCCCTCTGCATCCCCGGAAAGAGGGACTCGACGTCGGAGCTGAAGCGGATCACGTTGAAGATGTCGTCGGGCTGCAGCCGCTCGATCGCGTACTCCAGCGCTGCCTTGACCCGGTCGATCTTCTCTCCCTGCATGGAGCCAGAGGTGTCCACCACGAACACGATCTTCTTTCCGGGGATCTCGTCCGCAGTGTCCTTGGCGCCGGGGGCAGCGAGGATCATGAAGAACCCCGGATCGCCCTTCATGCGATAGCTCAGCACGGAGAGACCCACGTCGTTGTAATCCACGGAGTAGAAGATCCGCAGGTCCTCGTCGAAGGCGGCTCCCGCCTTCTCGAAGCTCACCACGGCCTCGCCGTCACCCTTCCGCTTCACGTGCACCTTGTGGGAGGGAGAGTACACCGATCGGAGCGGCGTGGAGGACTGCAGCTTCATGGTGAAGGTGAAGTCCTTCGCCGTTCCGGTGTAGTTGCGCGCAGTCTTCAGGGGGTAGACGAGCTGATAGAGCCCCGACTCCTGGGACAGGGTCGTGGCGAAGCGCATCTCGATACGCTGGACCCCGTTGGCCGGCACGGGGAAGACCCGGGCCTGGAAGAGGTTCTTCCCCACCAGCTCGAGGAGCCCCGGATCCTTCATGCGTCGGACGATGTCCGTGTAGATCTGCCTGGCTTCGTTCTTCTCCAGGACCTTGCCCTCGACCCACTTCCCGCCCATCTCCATGCGGAACTCCCCCACAGTGGCGCCCTCGGGGAGGGGGAAGATGAAGGTCGCCTCGAGCTGTCGGGTGGTGTGATTGCGGAACCCCATCTTCACGTCCACGCCGGCCACACCGTCCACAACCCTGGCCTCCACCCGGTAATACTCCAGGGCCAGGGATCCCACGGAGCTGTCCGTGGGGACGAGGAGGGGTTGGGCCTGCGCCGCCGCGCTGAGGAAGAGCAATCCTGCCATCGAGAACCATGCCAACGTCTTCATCTCGTCTCTCCTTTCCTTGATCTTCTGGATGATCGGGCCTTTGCAAATTCAGGTCAACCACGTACGTTCCTGTGAGGACGAGGTTCTCGAAAAGTTCCGGAGCTGCCGCGTCCCCAGGGACGAGGTTCTTTGCCAGGCCGCGGTCGAGGCTGCCTCCGGCGGCCTCGTGATGCTGGGGGACGACCCGACGCAGATCGTGCCGCGTGGTGGTGAGGGCCTGCGCGTGGAGATCGATCTTGCGGCCCGGGCCGTGCGCACGAGCGTGGCGTTTCCGTCGGTTCCCGTGGTTTTCTTCGACCACAGTCCCTAGTATGATCAACGGTAGTCGTGGAACTCACACGCGCGAGACGCTGAAGCATGCTGCAACGCCGACTCCTCCCTCTCCTCCTCGGCGCCGCCCTCCTGGCTGCCTGCGGGGAGCCGCGCGGACCCTGGGAGCCCGGGGACCCGGCGACGGACACCATGGCCCCCGCTGACACCGTCCCGGAGGACACCCCGGCGCCCCCCGACGACACCGCTGAAGACCTCCCCCCGGACCTCCCGCCCGAGACCATCGACGTCGCGCCGGACCTCCCCGATCCCTACGCGGGCTGGGCGGACCTGGCCCTGGAGGAGATCGTCCCCGGCTTCGCGGACTTCCAGGGCGGCGACAACGTCACCCTGGTCGGCGAGGGCTTCTATCAGGACGCGATCGCCGTGGAGCTGGACGGGGTCCCGGTCCTGGGCGTGATCGTGATCACCTCCCAGTTCGCCAACGTGGTGGTCCCACCGCATCCGCCGGGCCTCGTGGAGATCCGGGTGGTCCGGATCGACGGCCAGGAGGTGATCCTGGAGGACGCGTTCCTCTACGGCGCGGATCTGAGCCTCTTCGGTGTCGAGCCCGCCTCAGGCCCCGCCGCGGGCGGCACCCTGGTAGTCCTCGAGGCCCAGGGCCTCGAGGGCGGCGTGCAGCTCCTCATCGGCGGCCGCCCGGCAATGAATCTGGAGATCATCGATCCCTTCACCCTCGCGGCGCGGACGCCGCCGGGGGACCCGGGGCCGCGGGACGTGGTCCTGCGGCTGTCCGATGGCGAGAGCCGCCTCGAAGGCGGCTTCACCTACGAGGGCCCTCCCCACCCCTCGTCCCTGACCCCCACATGGGGCCCCGAAGCCGGCGGCGCCCTGGTGACCATCAGCGGAACGGGCTTCTCCGAGCACGACGACGTCTGGTTCGGCGACCTGCCCGCGGCGCAGACCACCCTGCTCACCCCGACCCTCCTGCGGGCCGAGACCCCGCCGTCGGATGCAGGGGTCGTGTCCGTGCGGGTGCAGGGCCCCTACGGGGAGGGCGTCCTCAACGGCGGCTACGCCTTCGTCCCTGCTCCGGCGGAGCCGACCGGCGGGCCCCAGCTGCTGGCCGTGGTCCCCGGACAGGGCCCTGCGGTCGGGGGCAACATCGCCACGGTGCTGGCCGTCGACTACGGGGATCCCGCCGCCGCCTCGTTCCACTTCGGGGGCGTCCCTGCGACGGTCCTCGGGTTCGACGACGACGACGGCGCCTTCTCCGTGGAGGTACCCCCCGGGTCGCCGGGGACCGTCACCGTGGCCCTGGTGGCGGAGACCGGCGTGGCCGAGTCGCCCGGCGCCTACACCTACATGGGAGGCCTCGCGGTCTTCGCGTCGGCCCCTGCCACGGGCTCCGTGGACGGGGGCACCACCCTGACCATCCAGGGCCAGGGCTTCAGCGGCGACGTGGAGGTCTTCGTCGGGCCGGACCCCGCCACTGCGGTCACGATCCTGAGCGCAGAGGAGCTCCTCGCAGTGAGCCCCCCCGGGACCCCGGGGCTCGTGGACGTGACCGTGTCCGACGGCGCGGACGAGGCGCTCCTCCCCGGGGGCTTCGCCTACGTCACCGACCAGCCCGAGCTCTACGGCGTCGACCCGCCCTTCGCCGCGCAGTCCGGCGGCGCGCTGCTCTCGGTCTACGGCGCCGGCTTCCCCGATGACGCGGTGGTGACCCTCGGCGGGATCCCTCTCCTGGATCCGCAGCTCGTGAGCCCGTCCCTGGTCATCGGCAGGGTCCCCCCCGGGGACACCGGGACCGTGGACGTCCGCCTCGCCTGGGACGGCGGCGAGGTGATCCTGCCGTCGGCCTTCACGTACTACGACCCGAAGAACAACAAGGGCGGCACCTGGGGGGACCCCATCGACGACGTCCTCAACATCACGGTCCTGGATGGCTCCAACGGCGCCGGGATCCCCGGTGCAGCCGTGATCGTGGAGAAGGACGACGCCCCGATGAAGATCGGCTACACCGACGAGCGGGGCCAGGTGACCTTCTCGGAGTTCGGTCTCGAGGGAAAGCACCGGGTCACGGCGGCCAGCCCGGGATACAGCCTCTACAGCGTGATCCACTTCGACGCGACCAACGTCACCGTCTACCTGATCCCCCTGGTGCAGGGGGAGTTCTCCGGGGGCAGCTACGAGATCGTGAAGCAGTACATCGCCGGGCGGGTGTATGGGCAGGACAAGTACGTCGTGGTCCCCCCTGGGGATTGCGCCAACAAGATCGTAGACGGCCCGCAGTGCGCCGCCTGTGAAGGCGACGAGGACTGTGCGGCCCTCGCCCCGGACGCGGACGTCGCCTGCACGGAGATCGGGGACACGGGCTCCTTCTGCACCACCGCCTGCGGCGCACCCGAGGAGACCTGCCCCGTCGGTTACGTCTGCGCCGGGGTTGGGATGGACGACTTCCGCTGCATCCCCGCGCCGGGGAACAAGTCCACCCGCTGCTGGGCTTCCAAGAGCTCCATGTTCGGCTACATGTCCGATCCGGGCCCGGGGTTCGAGGCCAACGAGCACGACATCTACTTCATCGAGAGCAGGGCCGGTGAGGTGGCGGTGGTCTGTTACGGCGGCTACACAGACTTCGACACCGGCGCCTTCACGCCGGTGGTCATGGGCCTGGCCCGCAACGTGGTGGTGCTGAAGAACCAGGTCGTCCAGGACGTGGACGTCATCCTCTCGATCCCCCTGGGAGGCAGCGCGGACATCGGCTTCTGGGATCTGCCCTACCACCCGGAGGGCATCCGGAAGCCCTACATGATCCTGAGCCTCGAGCTCGGCAAGGACGGGTACCTCTCCCCGCCGACGGACCCGGTCTGGGACGACGACCAGCTCATGTACCGGCTGGAGCACCTGCCCACCGCCTACACCGGTCCCCTGTTCGGCACCACCTGGACCGCGTACACGAGCATCAACGCGAACACCCTCATGGGCATGCCCTATGCGGTGCGCATCGAGGTGGACGTCCCCACCCTCTTCGGGGACGGACTCCTGAAGGTGGTGGGGGAGAACACATGGATCCACCAGGGCCCCCAGGTCCGCAGGATCCGGGCCCTCCTGGAGGACGACGGCGGACTGCTCCTGGCCGCGGAGGACGGGCTCTGGCGGTTCGGCGTGGGCTGGACACCCCAGCCGGCACCGAACGCGTCCCTTGGCATCCACGCCCTGCGCAGGGACCCGGTCACCGGGGACATCTGGGCGGCTGGGGGCGAGGGGACCTTGTGGCGGCAGGACGGCGCCGGCTGGCACGTGAAGGCCAGCGGTCTCGAGTACCTGCTCCACGATGTCTGGGCCCACGGGGACACCGTCGCCGCGGTGGGCGCGCTGGGATCCCTGGTGATCTCCACCGACGGGATGGCCACCGCGACCGCATCGACCTGGCCCACCATCCCCGACCTCCACGGCGTCTGGGGACCGGACCCCTCCACGATCTACGCCGTCGGCGAGGGGGGCACGGTCCTGCGGTGGTCCGCGGGGGCGTGGAACGAGGCGTGGACCCTCGGGAGCGGGACCCTCTACGGGATCGACGGCGAGGGCCCCGACTCGGTCTGGGTGGTGGGCGCCATGGGCGGGCTCTACTTCTACAACGGCACGGACTGGGTCCTCCTGGACACCGGCGACATCAAGACCCTGCGGGCGGTCCGGGCGCTCGGGGCTGGCCGCGCCCTGGTCGCGGGGGAGGACGGGGTGCTGCTCCGCATCAATGACTACGTCGCGGTGACCCCCGTGGACACGGGCACCCATCAGGACCTCCTCGCCGTCGCCAGTGTCGGCGCCGACACCCTCTGGGCCGGGGGGATCGCGTCCTTCGACATCGGCCCCTTCCACCCCTTCCCGTCGATCCAGCAGCCCCACGCGAACAGCCCCTTCGGCTGGAAGGAGGTCGTCTGGGACTTCCAGGACGGCGGGAGCCTGGAGCCGACCTGGCATTCCCTCACCTTCACCACCATGGAGGGCTTCCCGTTCTGGCAGATGATGACCGACGGGGTCGTGCGCTCCATCCCGCTCCCCCCGCTCACCGAGCTCCTCGGCGTCAACCTCATCCCCGACGGGGACAAGCGCTTCACCCTCACGGCAGCCCACTCCCCGAAATTTGACATCGACAACTACCGGAACAACGATACCAGCATCTACGATCGAGCCTCCTGGGCCATCGACATGGTGTTCTTCAAGTGAACTCCGCCCGGGGCGCTGGAGGGACCATGGGACGATTGGTGGCTGCGGCCAGCTCGGTGGTCGGGCTCCTGAGACAACGGAACGAGGACGCCTGGCGCATCTACCAGGAGCAGGAGTTCGTCCGGGGGGCCGGCCGCGGGTTCCTCGTGGCCGTGGCCGACGGCATGGGGGGCGGGCGCGCCGGCAGCGAAGCCGCGTGGATGGCCGTGGACCAGCTCGCCCATTTCTACTACACCCCCGGGAACCAGTTCCGTGGCGAGACGACCCTCCAGGATCTCTTCTTCCGCTCCAACGACGCGGTGACCCGGCTCCGGACGACCGGCAATACGCACTACGGCATGGGGACCACCATCGTGGCGGCCCTCTTCGACCGGAGCGCCGGTGCGGTGACGGTGTTCAACATCGGGGACAGCGCGGCCTTCCTCTGGCGGAGCGGACGGCACATCCGCCTCACCACGCCCCACGTGAACGAGGCCGGGGAGCTGACCAACCACATCGGCATGGGGCCCGGCCTCGAGATCGAGCGCGTCCGGACACGCCTGGCCCCCGGGGATCGGCTCCTCCTGACCTCCGACGGCGTACACAGCTACGTGGATGAGGAGGTCATCGGGACCCTCCTCGGCGGCGCGACCCCGAAGGACATCGCCACCTCCATCACCGAGGCCGCGGACGGGGCCGGCGGCAAGGACAACGCCACCGCCCTGGTGGCGGAGGTCCGCCCGGACCCGGCATGAGCGGTGAGCTCGATCTCATCGCGGCCCTCACGCCCCTCTTTCGACGCCCCCACCCTGCGGTCCGCACCGGCATTGGGGACGACTGCGCCGTCCTCGAGGTGGACGGCGCGACCCTGCTGCTGACCATCGACACGTTCATCGAAGGGATCCACTTCCGCCGGGAGTTCGCCCCGCCCCGGGTCCTGGGATCCAAGGCCGCCGCAGCGGCCATCAGCGACATCGCGGCCATGGGGGGGGAGGCGACAGCCCTCCTGGTGAGCGCAGCGCTGGGCCCCGACTGGAGCGTGGACGATGCAAGAGCCATCGCGGCGGGGATCGATGAGCGGGCAGCAGCCGCGGGCGCTGCGGTGATCGGCGGAGACACCGCAACGTCACCGGGGCCCCTCTTCCTGGACATCGCGGTGCTCGGGAGGATCCCCCCGGGGGGACGGGCCGTGCAGCGGGACGGGGCGCGGCCCGGGGACCTGGTCGCGGTGACCGGAACTCCCGGGGAGTCGGCCCTGGGCCTCCGCCACCTTCTGGGGACGCTGCTCCTGACCCCGGCGGAGCAGGCTCGGGCCGTGACCCGACACCTGGATCCCACGCCGCGCCTGCGGGAGGGGCGGATCCTGGCGTCCTTCGAGGGGGTCCATGCCATGATCGACGTCTCCGACGGCCTCGCCCGGGACATCGGCCATCTCGCCCGCGCCGCGGGCCTGTTGGCCGTGATCGAGCCCCACGATCTTCCCTGCGGCTCGGCCATGGACAGCCTGCGCGCCCGGGCCCCCGAGGCGTGGCGCGCCGCGGCCCTGGGTGGCGGCGAAGACTACGAGCTGGCCGTCGCTCTGGATCCGGCAGCGGCGGCGCGGATCATGACGCGACTGGAGGAGGCGACCGGCACCCGCATCACGGTCGTGGGGCGCTTCGGCGAGCCAGGCACCGGCGCGCCCGGGGTCCGTCTCGAGGACGGCACCCGCATCGACGAGCTGGGATTCGAGCATCCCTTACAGGATTCCCCGGAATGACCGTGGCGGGCCACCGCCCGCATGCTACAATCAGCGCGGTCGTTGCGGAGGATGGGATGGAGTTCGCAATCGTCGGGGGCGCCGTGGTGGTGGCAGCGGTCATGCTGGTCTTCATGGCGCGCAAGCAGAAGGCGAACAGGGGCGTGACCACCGCTGACGCGAAGCGCGCCGCCCGCCCCACGGTGCCGTCCACCCCCAGCTGGGTCGGCCAGCTGCAGATCGAGACCCAGGGCCGAAGGGGCGCGTGGCTCGAGATCTCCGAGGGCCCGCAGACGGGACGGACCTTCTTCCCCGGTGAGCGGACCCTCACCATCGGCCGCGGCACGACCCAACCGATCCAGCTCTTGGACCGCGACGTCTCGCGCAGCCACTGCCGGATCGCATGGGACGGCGCCGCATGGTCCGTCTCGGACCTGAGCAGCGGGAACGGGACGTGGCTCAACGAAAACAGGATCGCGTCGGTCCCGCTGGAGGACGGCGACGTCCTCCGGGTCGGCGGCACCTCCCTCCGCTTCCACGGAGAGGCGGTGTTCCAGGTCGACTACACCTTGTCCCGAAAGGAGATCGGGGGCGCGTTCCAGACCGCCCCCCACAGCGTGGACCTCAACGCGGGCGGCGACGGCGAAGGCACCTCCCTGAAGGACCGCCTCCTGGAGGTCACCCGCCTGACCCGGGCTGCCCGCACGGGTCTCTCCGGGGGGGAGCTCCTCGAGGAGATCTCGATCTCGCTGCGCGCACAGCTCGGTGCGGATCGAACGGTGATCCTTCGACGGGGAATCGACACCTGGGATCTCCACAGCTTCCACCACGCCCGGGACCTGTCCAGGGAGCGGCTTCGGATCCCGCCGGACAAGCCCCTCATGTCCCGCGTCGCCGCGGCGGGCGAGGCCATGGGCACCAAGACCTTCCCTGCGGAGACCGGCTTCATGTGCGCCATCGCGACCCCTGTGCGGCGGAAGGGCCAGGTGATCGGGGTGCTGTACACGGATCGGGTCGGCGAGGGCGAGAGCGAGTTCCTGCCAAGGGATCTCGAGTTCCTGGACTCCATGGCGGAGCTGGTCGAGCCGACGCTGCCGAAGGAGCCCTAGCCCGAGCACGGTTATTCTCAGAAGTATTCCCGGTTCCGTCGCCGCTGCGACATGCCCTCCTCGTGGGTTCCGCTGGTGACCAGCTCGTAGAGCACCGCACGCTTGCCGCCGGAGCCCTTGCGAAGGACGCGCCCGAGGCGCTGGATGTGCTCGCGCTGGCTGGCGCTTCCGGAGACGACGATCGCCACGCTGGCCTCGGGGACGTCGACCCCCTCGTTCAGGACCTTGCTCGTCACCACGGCGCGATACTCTCCGGCCCCGAAGCGCGCGAGGATCCGGACCCGCTCCCCGGGCGGGGTCTGGTGCGTGATCGTCGGGAGGAGGTGGCGCCGGGAGATCCGGTAGGCCACCTCGTTCACGTGGGTGAAGATCAGGATCCGATCCCCCCGGTGCTGGAGCAGGAGACCCTCCAGGGCGTTCTCCTTGTGGGTCGAGGTCAGGGGGATCTCCTTCTGGATCCGGTAGCACTCCCAGGCCTTCTTGCCCTCCGGGGAACGGAACGCGAGCTGGAGGAACCGCGCCCACCCCTGGGGCCGGCCCATGAAGATCCGGTTCCGGCGGCAGAACTCGAGGTACACCTCCCGCGCCTCCTCGTACCGGAGACCCTCGTCCTCGGTGAGCTCGACCTCCATCCGCACGGTGTGGTAGGGCGCAAGGACGGTCCCGGAGAGCTCCTTCACCGGCGCGAAGTAGGCCACGGGCCCGATGCGCTCGATGATCTGCTGGTGGCCGCCGTCCGGGCGCTCCAGGGTCGCTGTGAGCCCCAACCGGAACGGCGCCAGGGACTGCTCCGCGATGGCCTGGTAGATCGGGCCGCCGAGGTGATGACATTCGTCGAAGATGAGCATCCCGAAGCGATCCCCGATGCGGTCCACCTTCCGGGCGGCGGAGTCGTAGGTGATCACGGTGATCGGCTGCAGGTCGTGCTCGCCGCCGCCGATCATGCCCACCGGGAGGTCAAAGCGCCCCCGGAGCACGGCGACCCACTGGGCCATGAGGTCCAGGGTGGGGACGACGATCAGCGTGTCCCGTGCCACCCGGGTCATGGCCATGAGGGCCAGGAAGGTCTTCCCGGTCCCCGTGGGCAGGACCACGATCCCCCGGCCCCCCTCGTCCCACCATGCGTCCATGGCCTCCCGCTGGTGGGGATAGGGCTCGACACGGGATCGCAGGATGTCCCCGGACCAGCGCGAGAAGCCGCGGGCCTCGTCGACGCCGCCGTTGCGGGACAGGAGCAGCGCTGCCTCCCGATACGCAGCAGCAGGGCCGCGCAGCGCATGGATGCGGGCATCGTCCACGAAGCCGAGCTCGGAGAGCAGGTCACGGACGGGGGACGGGAGGGACTCCGCACAGCGAAGCACGAGGGTCCCCAGGTGGTAGGTGAGCACCGCAGCCATGGGACCGGTGTATCGACATTCGGCGAGAACCTCAAGTGTCCGTTGCGCCATCCAGCCGCGATGGCTATCATCCGGGCCGGAATCAAAGAGAGAGACCTCGGGAGGGAGAGCCATGAAGAAGGCAATCGGAGCGATGGTGATCATCATCACGGCCCTGGCACTTTGCGCAGCCCCGGGCTGCGACAGCGGCGGCGGCGGTGGCGGCGGCACCACGGGTGGCGAGGACACGACCACCCCCGCAGACACCGTGACCGGCGTGTGCGACCCTGCCTGCGGGGACGGGTTCGTCTGCGTGGACGGCGCCTGCACGCCGGTGGAGGGCTGCACGCCGGAGTGCGCCGCGGGGTTCACCTGCGTCCTGGGCGTCTGCGAGGTCGACGCCTGCGTCCCGGACTGCGCGGGGAAGGCCTGCGGCGACGACGGCTGCGGCGCCCTCTGCGGCGCCTGCGGGGACGGCTTCTACTGCGACGGGGGCGCCTGCGTCGAGGGCGAGTGCACCCCCGATTGCAACGGAAAGGCGTGCGGCGACGACGGCTGCGGCGTGCTCTGCGGCACCTGCGACCCGGGCTTCCACTGCGACGCGGGCGCGTGCGCCGAGGACGTCTGCGAGCCCATGTGCATCGGCAAGGAGTGCGGTCCCGACGGCTGCGACGGCGCCTGCGGCGCCTGCGGCGACGGCTCCCACTGCGAGGCGGGGGCCTGCGTCGTGGATCCCATCGCGGACTGCTCGCCCACGGGGGGCGTGGCGAACCTGCGCGCCTGCGCCGAGGGCGTGGTGGACGTGACCGTCACCGGCGCCCTGGTGACCTACGTCTTCGACCTGGGGTACTTCATCCAGGACGGGACCGGCGCGGTCCAGGTCTACGTGGGCAGCGACTGGACCTACGACGCGCCGGGCCTCGGCGACGTCATCGACATCCACGTCACCGAGTACGGCAACTACAAGAACCAGCAGGAGATCCTCGCATCGGACCCGCCGACCAAGACCGGCGACGGCGTCGTGGCCGACATCAAGCTCGACCTCTCCGGCGGCATCGTGCCCGACGAGTCCATCGAGTCCCGGGTGATCCAGTGCACCGGCCTCACGGTGGAGACCCTGGCGGGCGCCGACGCGACGGTGGCCTACGGCGGCCTCACGGGCGTGCCCTACCGCGTCGAAGAGCCCGGCAACCTCTGCGTGGGCGCGACCTTCGACCTGGCCACGGGCGTGGTCACCCAGTACGAGGACTTCCACCAGCTCAAGACCTTCTACGCGATGGACATCGCCAACGTGGACACCGCGGGCTGCGCGCCGGTGGTGGAGTCCGACGCGAGCAACTGGGGCTTCGAGGAGATCAGCGCCGGGGAGCCCCCCCCGGACTTCGAGAAGCTCACCATGGGCTTCACCGCCCTCACCGCCTCGGACGTCGCCCACGGCGGCTCCCAGTCCTGCGTGCTCACCTGGACCTCCCAGGACAACCAGGACCTCGGCCAGGGCTACTACGTCCCCATCGCCGCGGCCCAGACGGCGACCTTCTCGGTCTGGGTGAAGGACAACGACATCGCGGGCCGCATCCGCCTCGGGGTGAAGTTCTACGACGCGGACAAGATCTTCCTGAACAACGAGTTCTCCAGCCAGTACTCCACCGACGCCGACGCCTGGGCCCAGCTCACCTACCCCAAGGAGGCCCCCGCTGGCGCCGCCTTCGTCCGCGGCTTCGTTCGGATGTACGACGTCTCCGCCGACTGGGACGGCAACGCCACGATCCACATCGACGACTGGAACCTGATCGTCAACTAAGGGCCTGCGGCGAAAAAAGTGGATCGCACCGAGAGCGCCGAAGCGCCCTGGCCGGAAGGCGCGGGGGTGCACGCCGACCGCAGGCGTACTTGAGGTACGTCGAGGGAGGTGGGGGCCCCGCAACGCACCGGGCGGGGA
>JBDRIT010000037.1:0-17261 GCA_043815665.1 Pseudomonadota bacterium | reverse complement strand
GCCGACGGGGTCTCAACTCTTCCAGACTCTCGCTTCGGCATGATCCTCCCTCTGCCGAAGCGCAAGGCCTCGACGTAAAGTGAAGATCATGGTCCCGAGGATCGGTCAAGCGCGTTCAACGTCGACTTTGCGATCACCCTGTCTCCAGACCCTGGTCGTTGCCCGGAAACCGGGTGGCCTGGCACCGCCCCCCCCGGCCCGGGGGGGAGGAGCGGAGCGAGGCGTAAGCCGAGCGCAGCGCCGGGAGGGGGGGGGCGGCTTGTGGTGCTACTCCCCGGGGACCGGCTCCGGCGGAGTGTCCACGATCTGGAAGCCGGTCTTCATGTGCAGGTACCCGCCCTGCATCCCGAGGGAGTCGAGATCGAGGATCAGGTCCTTGGGGGGGAGCTGGATGCCCGGGTTCTGCGGATCCTCGGGATCGCCGCCGCCGAGGTTGCCGAGGCTGATGGGCGGGATGGCGAAGGAGAGGGGGCTCTCCTGGAGGCTCTCCATGAGCATCGGGATCGCCGTGTCCGTGATGAGGCTCGTGAGCATCCACTCCTTGCCGACCCACTCGTCGTTCACGTAGGCGATGTCCACCAGGACCACGTCGGGGTCGTGGACCTCGATGCCGATCTCCTTGATCCCCTCCTCGTTCTCCACCACCGCGAAGTCCGCACCCAGGACGAGGTAGAGGTACATGTGGATGTCCGCGGGGATGCCCATGAGGACGAAGTCCGCCTCCGCGTAGAGATCCCCGATCTGCGCAGTGAGCTGGCCCTCGGGGTTGCAGGAGGTGATCACCGGCGGGAGCAGGGCCTGGGTGTTGAGCTGCAGCCCCTCGATGCCGTACTGGGACACGTCCACGCCCAGACCCGCCATGGCCTCCGCAGTGAGGTTGAGGTGGAGCAGCCCGTTCCACCAGAGGGCGAAGAGGGCCTCGTTGATCAGGTCCAGGTGCCCGCCCAGCTCCACCTGCGCGTCCTCGTCGAAGGCGAAGGTCTCGGCCTCGGGCAGGTTGCAGTTGGCCCGGGTCATCACCCCCAGGGGATCCCGGTCGATCTTCTTCTCGGAGAAGATCGCCAGGTCCAGACCCAGCTTGCCGCCCTCCTGGTTGAAGGTCGAGTGGTCGAAGCGCAGCAGGATGTTCAGCACCAGCGGGTCCATGCCCTCGAAGAAGCCGTCGATGGGGAAGACGATGGGCTCGGCCAGGGTCTCGTTGAGGCCGTCCACGACCCCGCTGACCAGGTCCTGCACCTGGGTCATCACAAGGGTCTCGATGATCGAGGTGAACGCGCCGGAGGCCCAGTCGATGATCCAGTTGAGGAGGAAGCCCGAGAGGCCCGTGAGGTCCAGGTTCAGGTCAGTAAACTCGGTGACCGGATCCTCGACGATGACGTCGAGGAGGCCCTCCGGGGTCACCGCCAGGACGATGAGCGCCTCGAAGTGGATTGAGGAGGCGTCGATGGTCCCGACGTAGTCCATGCACAGGAAGCCGCCGGAGACCATCGCGAAGTTCCCGTGGAAGTTCGGGAGATCCAGGAACATCTTGATCCCGCCCACCGCGGGGAACATGGACACGACGGGCTCGCCGTAGGTGATGTCCTCGATGGAGATGTCGTAGGAGCACCCGATGATGTTCTGGCCCTCGACCACCGGGTTCGGGATCAGGGCGCCGAGGTCCAGCTCGGCCAGGAGGGTCTGCAGGATCGCGCTGAGGGTGTTCTCGTCCGCGGGATCATCGCTGATGAACATCGTGTCGTCGAGGCGGATCAGCGCCCCCTCGTCCACGAGGCTGACCAGCGGGTTCCCGAAGTCCATGGGGAGGTACTCCTTCGAGAAGAGGTAGGACCGGGTGGTCGCCTCCTCGTTCTCGAAGACGTCCAAGGCCACCGCGTCGATGATGTTGAGCCCGTGGGCCGAGTCCATGACGAACTCGAAGCTGCCGTCCTCCGCGGGGACGACGTCCACGCCGTTGATGGTGAAGCTCGCCAGGGCCGACACCTCCTCGTGGAGGGTCCCCGTGACCACGACCTCGGCGTCCCCGGTGAGGGTGGCGCCCCGCTCGGGCCAGGTGATGGAGAGGAGGGGGGCGGTGCCGTCGCACCAGGCCTCGACCTCGTCGCACTTCTCCGGGTCGCCGGTGACGCAGCTGGAGACCAGGACCATGCCCTCGGCCAGGAAGGTGAACACCTTCGGGGAGATCACCTCGATGAGGCCGTCGGGGCCGTCATAGTCGGGATCGTCGATCTCGCCCCCGGGGACCGGGTTGTCGTACTTGTCCACCAGGGTGAAGCCCACGGTGACCTGGTCCCCCACCTGGTAGGCGGGCTTGGAGGGCGTGAGGAGGAGCATGAGATCCACGGGCTCCAGCGCGGTGATCTCCAGGTCCGCAGGGTGCAGGGTCGCCTCGGCGCCCCCTGCGAGGGTGCAGGTCACCTCCCAGATGCCGGCCTTCACGCCACCCACCTCGGTGTCGTCCTGCTCGTTGACGTACAGCTCCTCGGCGACCTGGATCTCGAAGTCGGCGCCGCCCACGGGGTTGCCGAACGGGTCCGTGGCCGAGCAGGTCACCTCGGTGAAGGTGCCCGCAGGGATGGAGGAGTCCGCCAGGGCCGTGTTGACGTGGGTCAGGGGGCCCGTGAGGAAGACCACGGTCTCGGGGGTCTCGTCCCTGGGCACGCCCTTGGCGGCGGCGCAGGCGATGTCGAAGCTCCCAGTCGTCTCGCTGGAGAAGAGGTCGCCATCGAGGGTGCCCACCCCTGCGGGGTCGACGTCGATGATCGCCGCCTCATCCAGGACAGTGCCCCACGCATCCTTGATGATACAGGTGACGGTGATCCCCGCGCCCACGAGCGCTTCGTTCGTGCTGACCACGGTCTCCACGGTGGCCGGGGGCCCCACCGTGAGGTTGTCTTCCCCGGGGGTGTCATCGGAGCCAACGTTGTCGTGGTCTGGGGAGACGTCCCCGCCGGGGTTCCCCGTGCCGTCGCCACCGCACGCGAAGAGCAAGATCAGAGAAGAGAGGATACTGGCCCGAAAACATGCGTTGATCATGTTGTCACTCCCTTGCTGGAGCAAGACGCTTCGCCCGCAGTGTACGGGCGCGCCCGACGCGTGCGCAAGGGTTTCGACAGCGCGTCGCAGACGTGCGATGATGGCGCGACCCGAGAAAGGAGTGTCAACCCATGTCGAACGTCGAGCTGAAGCCATTCAAGCGGCCGTCCATGTGGCGGCGGATGTCCTTGGCCAACTGGCGCGCCCCCGCGGACCCCCAGGTCTACGGCCGCATGGAGTTGGACATGACCAACGCGCTGGCCTACGCCGAGGAGGCCGGGGCCGCGGCGGGGGTGAGGATCACGCCGACGCACCTGGTGGTGCGGGCCGTTGCCGGGGCCCTGCGCAGGCACCCGGGGAACAACGTGATGATCCGCTGGAACCGGGTCTACGAGCGGGAGACCGTCGATGTGTTCTGCCAGGTCGCCATTCCGGGCAAGAACGATCTCTCCGGCGCGGTGATCCGCAACGCGGACACCAAGGACGCGGCGGCGATCTCCAAGGAACTCAAGGGCCGGGCGGCGCAGGTGCGGGAGGGCAGCGACGAGCTGAGCCAGTCCCGGGGCCTCCTGGACCGGATCCCCGCGTTCCTGTACCGGTTCATCCTGGGCCTGCTGTCCTTCCTCCAATACACGCTCAACCTGAACCTCAAGCCCCTGGGGCTGCCCAAGGACGCGTTCGGCAGCGTCATGGTCACCAGCATCGGGTCCCTTGGCATCCCGGAAGGCTGGGCACCCCTCGTGCCGATGAGCCGCGTCCCCATCGTGCTGTCCGTGGGCGCGCTCCAGGATCGGCCCTGGGTCGTCGACGGGAAGATCGAGATCCGTCCCATCAGCGTCGTCTCCGCGGTCTTCGACCATCGGATCATGGATGGGCTGAACGCGGGGAGGCTGGCGCAGGAGCTTCAGGATTACCTGGCGGATCCGGCGAAGTGGGAGGCAGGGCTCCCGGACGGCTCTCCCGACGCCGCCGTCCCCGTTGCTTTGGCAACGCACATCAACTAGACTCCCAGCCGTATTGAAATCCTGGTGCTTTGAACGGAGGTCCGAATGGTACGGCATCTCATCGTGGTGTTTTCCATCGCGGCGCTGGTCGTCGCTTGTGGGGGAGAGAAGAAGTCCGGCGGCGGGGCCGGCGGTGGGGCCGAGGAGTGGCCCGCTGCGATGAACGTGATGATCGATCCCGCTGGCGGCAACATCAAGGGCGGCGAGAAGGCTGATCTCTCCCTGGTGAACAACACCGGCGGCGAGTACCAGTATGCGTGGACGACCAAGGACAAGTGCACCGGCAAGCTCCTCCGGAAGAAGGACGAGCCCTTCGCCGTGAAGTACCAGGGGAAGGCGGCGGCGGAGGAGTGCACCGAGGAGATCACCGTCACCCTCACGGGCGACGGGAAGAGCATCTCCAAGACCTTCCACATCACCACGGCAGGAGACCTGTCACTGGGCAGTGTCGAGCTGGATCCCGAAGACAAGAGCGCCTGGAAGTTCATCAACGACTACGATGAGAAGGCCTTCGAGCCCAAGGAGATCGAGTGCAAGCGCAAGGTGAAGCGCACGGTTGAGGACGACGAGGGCAACCCGAAGGAGATCCAGGAGATCGAGACGAAGCTCGTGGACGGCATGACCACGAACCGCCTCGGCGGTCACTTCAACTCCTGGGGCTACGAGTTCGGCATCTGCAAGTTCATCGACGCCCCGGACGGCGAATCCGACGTCATGGCCCTGGAGTACTACCTGCCCCAGCTCAACTCCTATTGCGGCTACGCGGATCACTTCGCCACCGGCGAGGACTGCCTCGCCGAGCCCTTCGACCTGTCCGGGTACGAGACGATCACCTTCAAGCTCAAGTCCGGTGACGGGCAGACCCACTGGCCGCTGTTCGAGATCGTCGGGTGGTCGGAGTTCGCCGACGCGCACCAGGGATCCTGGGAGGCCTCCAATCCCCTGGAGGCCCCCGCGGGTGAGTGGCGCCGCCATGAGCTGAACATCATGCACCTGATCAAGGACCCCAACGTCATTGACCCCTCCGAGATCAAGTCCGTCGGCTTCCGGATCAACCAGACCGAGCTGCTGAAAGACGGCGCCAAGGTGATCAACGGCAACGAAGGCCTGATCCTCATCGAGGATCTGGCCCTGATCAAGAAGCCCGAGGCCTAGGCCAGACCGCAACCCTGCCCCCGGAAAATTCAGGTGGACCATGACTGATTCGACGATCAAGGGATACCCGTTCGAGGAGATCGAGACCTCCTGGCAGGCGCGCTGGGACAACGAGGGCGCGTTCTGTGCCACGACCACCGGGGACCGCGAGAAGTACTACGTCCTGGTGATGTTTCCGTACCCCTCCGGGCGGATTCACATGGGACACGTCCGGAACTACACCATCGGGGACGCGGTGGCACGCTACAAGCGGATGCAGGGCTACAACGTGCTGCACCCCTTCGGCTGGGACGCGCTCGGGATGCCCGCGGAGACCGCCGCGCTGGAGCGGAAGATCCCGCCGGCCCGCTGGACCCGGGCCAACATCGCCACCATGAAGGAGCAGATCCGCCGCCTGGGCTTCGGCTACGACTGGGATCGGGAGCTGGCGACCTGTGACCCCGGGTACTACCGGTGGGAGCAGAAGTTCTTCATCGAGGCCTGGCGCAAGGGCCTGGCCTACCGGAAGACGGCGCTGGTCAACTGGTGCGACGAGCACGGGGTCCTGGCCAACGAGCAGGCCGAGGGCGGGGAGTGCTGGCGCTGCGGCAGCGAGGTCCGGCAGAAGGAGATGCCGGCGTGGTTCTTCAAGATCACCGCGTATGCGGACGAGCTGCTTGAGGGGCTCGAGGGCCTCGAGGCGGGTTGGCCCGAGGGGGTCCTGACCCAGCAGCGGAACTGGATCGGCAAGAGCTACGGCTCCTGGCTGGAGTTCCCCATCGAGGGCTCCACCCGCTCCATGGGGATCTTCACGACCCGGCCGGACACCCTCTTCGGGGTCACCTTCATGAGCATCGCTGCGGAGCACCCCTGGCTGGAGGAGCTGGCCATCGGCACGGGCCAGGAGGAGGCGGTGCGGACGTTCGTGGAGCGGACGGCGCGCCTCAAGGCGGCCCGCCGGGCCGACGGGGACCTGGACAAGGAGGGCGTCTTCACCGGCGCCTTCGCGACCCATCCCGTCACGGGCGCTCAGATCCCGATCTACGCAGCCAACTTCGTCCTCATGGCGTACGGGTCCGGCGCCGTCATGGCCGTCCCCGGGCACGACCAGCGGGACTTCGAGTTCGCGCGGAAGTACGACATCCCCATCCGGGTCGTGATCCAGCCCACGGACCAGGACGAACTGGACGGGGACTCCATGTGCGAGGCCTGGGTCGGTGAGGGCAGGCTGGTGAACAGCGGCGACTTCGACGGCCTCCCGAACCGCGAGGCCATGTCCTCAATCACCGATCGCCTGGCCGAGCTGGGCAAGGGCCGACGGACGGTGCAGTACCGGCTGCGGGACTGGGGGATCTCCCGGCAGCGCTACTGGGGCGCGCCCATCCCCATGATCCACTGCAGGACCTGCGGCGTGGTCCCGGTCTCCGACGAGGACCTCCCGGTGCGGCTTCCCGAGGACGTGGAGATCACGGGCAAGGAGTCCCCGCTGGTCACCATGGAGTCCTTCTGGAAGGTGGACTGCCCGCAGTGCGGTGCAGCCGCCCGCCGGGAGACCGACACCATGGACACCTTCGTGGAGTCCTCCTGGTACCAGTTCCGGTACACCAGCGCGACCACCGATGATCGGGCGTTCGACGCCGACGAGATCCGGCACTGGGCGCCCGTGGACCAGTACATCGGCGGGGTGGAGCATGCGGTGATGCACCTGCTCTACGCTCGGTTCTTCACCCGGATGCTCCGGGACCTGGGGTACCTCCAGGTGGACGAGCCCTTCCAGCGCCTGCTCACCCAGGGCATGGTCTGCATGGAGGCCCAGTACGTCGAGGTCCCCCGGGAGGACGGCGAGGGCAACCGCAAGCAGTACTACTACCCGGATGAGGTGACGGACGTCGACGGGAGGAGGGTCCTGAAGGCGGACCCCACGGTGGAGGTCACCGTGGGCCCCGCGGAGAAGATGTCCAAGACCAAGCGGAACGTGGTGGACCCGGACGAGATCATCAAGCGCTTCGGAGCGGACACCGCCCGGTTCTTCATCATGTCCGACTCGGGACCCCGGGACAACTTGCTGTGGAGCGAGCAGGGCGTCAACGGCGCCTGGCGGTACCTGGACCGGCTCTGGCGGCTGGTGATCGAGCACCTCGAGGCGCTCCGCGCTGCGGACCTCGAGGCCCTGAAGCAGGTCGACGGCGGCGCGGCCCTGGCCCTCCGGCGGGTGACCCACCGGACGATCCAGGCGGTGAGTCACGACATGGAGGCCTTCGGCTTCAACACCGCCGAGGCCCGGATGCGAGAACTCTACAACGCAATCTCCAAGGAGGCCGGGACCCTGGTCGGCACCCCCGAGGGGAGCGCTGCGCTGCGGGAGGGAGTGGAGTCCCTCCTTCTCCTCCTGGCGCCCCTCTGCCCGCACATCGCGGAGGAGCTCTGGTCCCGCCTGGGGCACGAGACCCGGACCCTGGAGACCCCCTGGCCGACCTTCGACGAGGCGCTGGTCACGGAGGACACCGTCGAGATGGCCGTGACGGTCAACGGCAAGGTCCGGGCGCAGATCGAGGTCTCCAGGGACACCACGAAGGACGAGATCGAAGCCCTCGCCCTGGCCCACGAGCGGGTCCGGCAGTTCATCGACGGCAAGACGATCCGCAAGATCATCGTCGTGCCCGGGCGGCTGGTGAACCTGGTGGTGGGGTGAGCTGGACATCCGCCGCCCTGAAAGATAGACTTTCCTGCACCGACACGTACGTGCACACGAGGGGATTCCGATGCGCGATCGAGCTCTGATGGTCCTGGTCCTGGCCGCCCTGGCGGCCTCCTGCGGCGGAAACGGCGCGACGGCGGTGATGGACGGTGACCCCTGCGGGAACCCGTTGGCCCTGAAGTGCGGGGAGACCGTGGGGGGGCAGGAGGCGGTCCTCCTCTGCTCCGCTGCGGAGGTCTACGAGGTCTACGACATGTGCCAGGGCTCCTGCGGAAAGAACGCCGAGGGGAAGCCGGTCTGCATCGGCGAAGCCGAGGACGCCGTCGGGGCGGACGCTCCCGTGGCGGACGCGGTGGAGGACCTCGGCGCCGGGGACGACACCCTCGTCGACATCCCCTTCGACAACCCGTACATCATCCCCGACGGGACCATCTTCCCGGACCTCAAGCCCGACGTGGTGCCCCCGAGCATCGTCAGCACGGACCCGGCGGACGGCGAGGGCGGCGTGCTCGTGCCCTTCGACGTGCGGATCACCTTCTCGGAGCCCCTCTACGAAGTCACCGTCGGAAAGACGACAGTCATCGTGAGCGACGCCGGCGGGAAGCAGCTCGACGGCGCGTACACCCTCGAGGGGGACGGAGAGACTGTGGTCTTCACGCCGTCGTCTCCCGTGTTCCACTCCAGCCCGTACAAGGTCACCGTGGGCCCGATGCTGTCGGATCCCGCCGGGAACAAGTACGGAACCGAGACCTCCTACAGCTTCTTCACCGGACCCCACCCGGACGTGGCCGAGTATGCGACCCTGGCCGCGACCTACTCGCCGGTGATCTACGGTGAGACCACGCCCGGATACGCCAAGTACGACTATCCGACGCGGTTCGATGCCGACGACAACTGGAACGGCGAGGACACCGTCGCCTACATGCAGACCGACGTCCAGTCGATCACCCCGGCGGTCTACTACTCCGTGGTGGAGAGCAAGAGCCACTGGTTCATCCTCTACGCGTACTTCTGGCCCTACCGCTACACCGAGCAGTCCGGGAACCGCTTCGGCAACGACATGGCCGGCGCGACGGTGGTGGTCCGGAAGGTCGACGGCATGCCGGTGATGGTGGACACCTATCACAAGAGCGAAACCTCGGAGCTGTCCGACGCGTACGTGAGCGACGCCTGCGCGCTGGTGCCCCTGGCGGCGAACCCCCTGGACTTCCGGTTCGAGGACCGGTTCCCCACGGACCAGCTCTTCCCCAACGGTCACTACGAGGCCTACCTCAGCGCTCGCAAGCACGAGTCCTGTCTCTGGCAGGACCGCAACAACACGATCTTCGACGGCTGCGTGCTGAACCCCGGACTCGTCGGACAGATGGAGAAGATCCAGTTCGTCTTCGGCGCCGGGCAGGTGGACCCGATCACCAAAGTCGGGGGCACCTGGCCCACGAACAAGGAGGGGATCAAGTATGAGCTGGTCTCCGTCCTGGAGTCCCTGTGGGCACGCCGGACAGAGTACGGTCCCGGGAACATGTGGGACGTGAGCTACGACTACGACAAACCCCAGGGCCGGCCGGATCTGCCCCACGACGTCCCCGGGACCTTCCTGGATCCCGTGGGGAACGACAACGGCCGCCCGCCCTGGGCCTGGAAGTGGAAGCCCGGGAACTTTGAGACCTACTACGACATCCCCCGGGGCACCATGGTCCTCGACCCCGCTGCGTGGTTCAGCTACCGCCACAACACCAGCACCTCGAACCCGTGGCCCGAGTGGGATCCCGAGACCGGGGCCGGCTGGTCCACCGACTACTGCTTCAACCCCTACTTCAACCTGGACTTCCGCGGCATCGATCCCGACTGCGGCGCGCAGTAGGCTCGGGGGCACCGAGGGTGCGCTGGGGAGTCGTCATCTTCTGGGGAGTGCTTGGAGCGGGTGCGCTGCTCAGCAGCCTCTGGGTCAACTGGTTCGAGGTCTATCTCGGCGGCTTCGAGTTCAACCTCGGCTGGCCGGCCCTGATCTATGCAGGGATCCTCTCGGCACGAAACGTGGTGCTCAGGCCCCAGCTCCAGCTGACTCCCAGGGAGCTCCATGACTGGGGCAAGGTCCTGGAGGAGGAGACCGGGCGCATCGTCGATCTCTATGGCGCAGGGACCTCCACCAGGGAGATCGCCGAGCGCCTCCATGCCCTGCGGGGGATCCCCCTCGAGGTGACCCTCAAGTACATCATCGCCGTGGCGCGATACCAGAAGAAGAACCCGAAAGAGGCGGAGGACAAAGGCTGACTTGCAAGGGAGCGGAATCAGGGAAGCGGCCGCATGGCGCGGGCGCGGCGCGGTCCATGCATTCACGGTCCGGTACGACCGGTGGCGCCTGTCGGCGCTCCTGGAGGCCGACGAACCGGACGCGGATTCTCCGCGACTCCTCGAGCACGCGAGGACCGGACTCATGGGCGCCCTGGGTGCGGCCTGGACTGCCTCCCTCGACCCCTCCCTCTTCCTGCAGAAGGTCCTGGACCAGGCCAACCGTGACACCTGGTACCGCATCCGCACGAACCCCATGTGGGAGGACCGCTTCGTCGGGGTGCTCCTGGCGTTGACCGACGGGGACCAGGTCTGGTTGGGGCAGGCCGGTCACGGGCGGGTCTTCGGCGGCGACGGCCTGGGATTCACGGAGCTCCTGCGGCCCCAGACCGCCGCGACCCGGATGATGGACGACGGGACCGCACCCTCCTGGGAGGAGGCGCCGGACAACCTGCGGTGCCAGCCCCTCCAGGGCCTCGGGTTGCCTCCCCAGGACTTCTCGCCGCGGCTCAAGGGGCCGATCCCCCACGGCGCGACGGGGACGATCCTCCTGACGAGCTTCGCGCTCGGGGACCTCGCACATCCCTCGGAGTTCGGGACCTTCCTGAATGGAGAGGGCGGGGACGAGGCGGGCCTGGGCCGGCTCCTGGACTACTGTCGATCCCGCGACGCCTCCGCAGACGTCGGCGCGGTGAGCCTGGCCTGGGGCGGTGGCCTCGACGGCTGGGGGAGCGCGTCCGACGATCCTGACGATCACCTGCCCGAGGCCGAGGAGACCTGGCAGAGCATGGACCGGACCGCTCGCGGGGACGGGACGCTGCTGAGGAACCTGGCCCTGATCCTCCTGGCCGCAGCCGTGATCGGCGTCGGGATCTGGTGGATCATGAACCTGGGCGAGACCCACAGGGAGCCCGAGTCACGGGGACCGACAGGACCTCCGCCCCTCGAGTCTCTCTACCGGGAAGGGGAGGCTCCTCCCGCGGAGGAGGTCCCCGGGGCGGCGCCCCTCCCCGAGGAGGCAGACCTCCCCCCGCTGCGGCCCATGGACGACGTGGATCTCGCACCGATGCCGATCCCGATCATCCACAAGATCACTCCGATCAACCCCGAGCCCGAGCCCGAACTCGAGCCCGAACTCGAGCCCGAGCCCGAGGCGGTCCATGAGATCAAGCTTCCGTCCAAGCCCAGGCCCGAGCCGAAGTCCGAGCCGAAGCCCAGGCCGAAGCCCAGGCCGAAGCCCAAGCCGGAGCCCGAGCCCGGGCCTGAGATCGAAGAGTCGGGGCTGGAGCCGAAGGGCATCAGTCTCGTGCGACCGGACCTCCGTCCGCTCAACTCGGCGACAGAGCCCCTCCTCTCGGAGCCCGAGCCTCCTCCAGGGTTCGGGGACTCCCCCGGGGCGGGCTTCGCCCCGAAGATCAAGCTCCCGGAGCGGGAGCGGGCCCTTGACCTTGCGCCGGACGAGGAGGAGCCCGAGATCGGGCCCGACGGTGCGGTGGTGATGGACTTCACTGGCGACGATGAAGACAACGAACCGGAGGCAGGCAATGAAGATGAAGCTTCTCCCAGCGATCCTGAACCTGGCGATCCTGCCCCTGTTGCTCCTGACCCTCCCGACGGGGTGTAACACCGGCAGCGCGGTCACCACCCCCGGCGGGGATGAGGTGCAGGCCGACGCCGGGGGCGACGCAGCCGTGGCGGATGCCCCCCTGGCGGAGACGTCCGGGGACGCAGGGGAGGACGGGATTCCCCCGGGGGACCTGGCCCCCGTGGACACCGTCCCCACCTGTGAGCTGGGCACCGGTTGCTTCGGGGAGCCCTGCTCCGAGAACGCGGACTGCCTGTCCGGGTGGTGCGTGGATCATCTCGGTGCGTCCGTCTGCTCGGAGTCCTGCCAGGAGGAGTGTCCCCTGGGGTGGAGCTGTGAGCAGGTGTCCGGCGGGGGGCGGGATCTCGTGTTCATCTGCGTCTCCGAGGTCCCCAGCCTCTGTCTGCCCTGCTGGACCGGGAGCGACTGCGCCGGGCCGGGGGACGTGCAGGTTCCCTGCATGATCCTGGAGGGTGAGGGCAGCTTCTGCGGTGGCGCCTGCGGGGAAGACGGGGCCTGTCCCGCGGGGACCTCGTGCCAGGAGGTCGCCACGGTCCAGGGCGCGACGTTGCTCCAGTGCGTCCCGGACAGCGGCGTCTGCGAATGCACCGGCAAGGCCGTGGAGGCCGGGCTCACCACTCCCTGCGCGAACGAGAACGACGCCGGCGTCTGTGAGGGGGTCCGAGCCTGCACCGCGGGCGGCCTCACCTCTTGCGATGCGCTGGAGCCCGGCGTCGAGACCTGCAACGCCCTCGACGACGACTGCGACGGCGCCGTGGACGAGGGCACCTGTGATGACTCGAACCCGTGCACCGACGACATCTGCAATGGGGAGGACGGGTGCGAGCACGTCGCGCTGAACGGTCTCGAGTGCCCCGACGGCGATCTCTGCACCAGCAGCGACCTCTGCATCCAGGGGATCTGCGTCGGGACGCCCAAGGACTGTGATGACGACAACCCCTGCACCGACGAGTGGTGTGACGCGGCCACGGGGCTCTGTGAGAACGTGGACAACGTCGCAGACTGCGACGACGCCGACCCCTGCACCGTCGCGGACGAGTGTGGCGGGGGGGCCTGCGCCGGCACTCCCGTCTCCTGCGACTGCGTCACCGACGAGGACTGCGACAAGCTCGAGGACGGGAATGTCTGCAACGGGACCCTCTACTGCGGCACCGACACGGTGCCCTTCCTCTGCAAGGTCGATCTGGACTCGCCCATCGACTGTCCCGAGGCGGTGGGGTCAGCGGCTCCCTGCCTGGATCCGGCCTGTGATCCCGAGACGGGGGCGTGTGGCTTCGCTGAGGCCAACGAAGGGTTCCCCTGCGACGACGGCGACCCCTGCACCATCGCGGACGGCTGCGAGAAGGGTGAGTGCATCTCCGGGATTCCGGTGAACTGCAACGACGGGAACCCGTGCACCGACGACTCCTGCGTTCCCGGGGTCGGGTGCCTCAACACCCCCAACGGCGCCCCCTGCGAGGACGGCGACATCTGCACCGTGGGGGACACCTGCATCGCAGGCGAATGCGATCACGGGCCACAGATCGCGTGCGATGACGGGAACCCCTGCACCGATGACGTCTGTGACTCCGCCGTGGGCTGCGTCCACACCGCCAATGAAGGGCCTTGTGAGGACGGAAACCTCTGCACGGAGATGGGGGTCTGCGCAGCGGGGGCCTGCACCCCTGGAAAGGCCGTGACGTGCAACGACGAGGATGTGTGCACCGATGACACCTGCGACCCCACCGCGGGCTGTGTCCACACCCCGAACACGGCCCCCTGCAACGACAACAACGCCTGCACCGTCGCGGACATCTGTGCCGCAGGCCTTTGCGGCGGTGGGGGCGCCGCGAATTGCATCGACGGGAACCCCTGCACCAGCGACTCGTGCGACTGGCAGAGCGGCTGCGTCAACGAGCCGAACCAGCAGCCCTGCGATGATCTCAACGCGTGCACCATCGGGGACATCTGCGCCGGCGGCGCGTGCAACCCGGGCGCTGCGGTGAACTGCAACGACCAGAACCTCTGCACGACGGACTCCTGCGTGCCCGCGACGGGCTGCGACAACGCGCCCAACGCGGCCCCCTGCAACGATGGGGACGCGTGCACCACCGGGGACGTCTGCGGGGGCGGGCTCTGCGGCGGCGTCGGCGCGCTGGACTGCGACGACGGGAACGTCTGCACCGATGACTCCTGCGATCCCGTCTCCGGGTGCGCCCACGCGTTCAACGCGGCGCCCTGTGACGACAACAACCTCTGCACCGCGGAGGACTTCTGCGCGAGCGGCGTGTGCATGCCCGGTCTGTCCGGCGGGGAGTGCGACGACGGCGACGTCTGCACCAGCGACTCCTGCCACCCGACCTCGGGCTGTCTCTACACCTTCAACACCAATCCCTGCAATGACGGGAGCGCCTGCACCGCCGCGGACACCTGCGCGGCCGGGGACTGCCATGGGACCGTCGAGATGATCTGCGACGACGGGAACGTCTGCACCGACGACAGCTGCGAGCCCCTGACGGGATGCGTCTTCATCGCCAATGACCAGCCCTGCAACGACGGGAACCTCTGCACCATGGGGGACCACTGCGGGGACAAGACCTGCATCCCCGGGACCTCGAAGGACTGCGACGACGGGGACGTCTGCACCACGGACTCCTGCCAGCCGGCGGTCGGGTGCGTCCACGCGCTGAACTCCGCCCCCTGCGACGACGGGAACACCTGCACCATCGTGGACCTCTGCTCCGCGGGGAGCTGCGCGGGCACCGGCGTCCTCCCCTGCAACGACGGCAACCCCTGCACCGACGACTCCTGCGATCCCGTGACCGGGTGCCAGACCGTCAACAACAGCATCGCCTGTGACGACGGCAACACCTGCACCATCAGTGACGTCTGCGCCGGCGGGGTCTGCACGGGGTTGGGGTCCCTGGACTGCGACGACGCCAACCCCTGCACAAAGGACATCTGCGAGCCCGGCGGCGGATGCTCCCACCAGGACATCACCGGCGCCTGCGACGACGGCAACCCCTGCACCCTCAACGACACCTGCGTCGCAGGGACCTGCGTGTCCGGGGCGCAGCAGAACTGCAGCGACGGGAACGTCTGTACGACGGACTCCTGCGACGTCACCGGCACCTGCCAGAACACTCCGAACAGCGCGGCCTGCGCCGACGGCAACGCCTGCACCACCGGAGACCACTGCGCGGGCGGAGCCTGCGTTGTCACCGGGACCCTCGGGTGCGACGACGGAAACGTGTGCACCACGGACTCCTGCAACCCGGGCTCCGGCTGCACCCACACGAACAGCACCGCAGCCTGCAACGACGGGAACCCCTGCACCACGCTCGACGTGTGCAGCGGCGGCACCTGCGTGGGCTCCGGCAGCCTGGCCTGCAACGACGGGAACCACTGCACCCAGGACGACTGCCAGCCGGGGCAGGGCTGCGTCTACTCGCCGATGTCGCCCTGCTGCGGGAACAGCGTCACCGAGGCCGGAGAGCAATGTGACGACGGAAACACGAGCTCCGGCGACGGGTGCAGCTCCAGCTGTCAGATCGAGAGCACCTGCGGCGGATGGCAGTGGAACGGCGGGTGCTGGTACACGGGCACCCTCGGCTACACCTGCAATCAGGTCTGCGCGCCCCACTGCGGCTTCGACGTGTCGGGATCGATCCACAGCGGGAACACGGTGGGCTTCCACTTCTGGCCGGGGAAGAACAACGGCTCCAACTGGATCCCCATCGAGTGCTCCTCCACGGACAACAACACCAACTGGGGCGCCACCGGCGGCTCCCCCGACGGCAACTACAGCCACTCAGCCTGCCATCTGAACTGCGCCTGCAATTGCTAGGAGGTGTACCACGCCTGGGCGTCGGGGTTCGTTGCCGGTGACGAAGCGCCACCGGCGGCCTCACCCCTCGGCCCTGGCTGAGCTTTGGAGGAAGAGGGGAGGGGGAGGAACGGGTCGTCGAGGATCTGGAGCTGGTTCACCTCGGAGGGCTGGGTGTTCCCCGTCTCACGATGCTTCCTCCCAGCGGGAGGAACGCCCTGCCCCGGGTGAGGGACCCAGGGAGCTCTTCGCCGTTGCCCCGTGTGAGGTCCAGATCGCTGAGCACCACCCGCATCACCGGGACCCGGGGGCCGTGACTCCCGAAGAGCCCTCGGGGCCGGTATGCCGAGAGCGCGTGGAGCGCGTAGAACCGGCCCTGGGCCTCGCCGAGGAAGAGCATCACGTGTCCCGGCAGATGGAGGGTGGAGCCGGGAGCCAGGGCCCGGAGCCGGCGGGTGCGCTCCTCCGCGGGGAGCCCCGCAAGTGACTCCCCAGGGCCGGGCATCGCCTCCTGCACCCGGGAGTTCCGAGGCAGGATGGCGCCGAGACTGCGGTACACGGCGACCGTGGCCGCCGAGCAGTCCAAGCCCCCGTTCAGGCCACCCCAACCATAGGGCTCCCCCAGGAGGCGGAAGGCCTGGGTCAGGAGGTTCCGGCGGGTGTAGGGGAGGTACCCGGGATGCACGGGGGCCTCCCGGGAGACTTCCACCCTTTGGAGGACGAGGGCACCCTCCGGCCCGCGGTCCGGGAGGACCGCCGTCCAGGGCCCTGTCCCCCGTTCGGTCTCATCCAGGGGCAGCCGCGCACCCATCTGGAACATCCGGCCGTTACCGAGGTCCAGGCGCGCTCCGGTGACCACGAGGAAGCGTCGGGGATGCACGAAGGCCAGCCACTCGTTCCGACTCTCCACCGAGGCCAGCGCCTCCGTGGGCAGCCACCCGTCGCAGAGCGTCGCGCGGACGAAGACCCATCGTCCGTCGCGGCTCCGGTGAAGCAGGACGAGGGGCTCCGCCGGGTCCAGGGCCGTGGCCTGGAGCAGGTCGAAGTCCCGGTCGTCGGGGTCGTTGAACGCCGGTGCCGTTGAAGGCCACATGCGCAGATCCGCGCGCCGCACGGTGACCCCCAGGCCCACGGGGTTCATCGCCCCGACCCGGTCCAGGGCCAGGAGGTCCCGGAGCCCCTCGAGCTCCCCGGGAGGAATGGGCCGCCCGTCCCGGAACAGGTCCCTGCCGCTCGCCGGGTCGTAGGAGAGGCGCTGCAGGAGGGCCTCCCGGGGCAGGACCTCGGGAAACGCGGCCAGATCCTCCACCGCCCCGTCGGACGCGCGGAGCATGGCGGCGTTGTACTGCGCCAGGGCCGCGTCATCCAGGAGCACCGCGTCGGGGTCCGTCGTCCGCTCGATCCAGAACTCCGGCGCGGTCATGGCCGTGGTGACGAAGGGCATGAGGCCGTCATCGGGCCCGGAAGTGTCGGCAGGATCTGCACGGCAGGAGACGACCAGGAGGAGGAGGAAGGACAGGGAACGGCCTCTCACGATTCACGCCGCCGGCACAGGACGAAGAGCGACATCGCCAGGACCAGGAGGACGGTCGCCCCCTCGGGCCGGTTCGCCGGCGAAGGCATCCCGATCCCGCAGCCGCAGCCCCCCGTGGACCCCGTGGCCAGGTCCGAGAGCACGATGTCCCGCGG
>JBDRIT010000036.1:0-49687 GCA_043815665.1 Pseudomonadota bacterium | reverse complement strand
GTTCAGTGCCCGACCCACCTACCGTTGCTCAGCCTCAGCGTGCCTGATGAGCTTCGTGAGCATGGCGGCGATACGGTCGGCAAGCTTATGGGCAGCGACGATCTCCTCCATGGACACAATCCCATCAATCTCCACGCAGTCGAGAGCTACAATCAGCTCCTTCGTTTCTCCGAGCGCTACCTCGTAGGCAGCGGCTCTGGCCCTGCCGCGCTTGCCCACTCCTTTTTGTGAAGGTCGTTCCGACGCCGTCTATCCATTGGCTCCTCCTCCTCTGTTTTCCCGTGACCGTGACCGTGACCGTGACCGTGACCGTGACCGATGGATGGACGCGGCCACTATGGTATTCGCTTTGGGCCCGCGTGGAGGAAGCAAACGCTACCCACGAAGATGTCACAAGAGCCGGAGATATCCTGTCTCACGACCTTGCGACCACCTTGCTTCCAACGTCCCTGATCGATCGCCAAAATAGGTAGACCACCTCGTTTGCCCCTTTCGGGGCGCGGTGTTAATCTCAATTTTGCAGAGTGAAACCTTCACCAACGAGGTGAACTCCATGATGGATCAAGGCCTTTTCATGCGCAAGTACGGCGAGGGCTACCTGGCGGACCAGGTCTACCTGAAGCCCCACCCCATGGAACTCCAACTCAGAAACCACGCGTGAACCTGCTCGGGCGGCGAGCGTTCATGCGCCGAATCGATTCCCCCGTCCCCACGTTCTTCCCCCCCACGTTCTTCGTTCCCCCGTCCCCACGTTCTTCGCCACAGCGACCGAACAGCAGCGCAAGGGCAGAAGGGTGGAGCCGATCCCTCTCGTGACGTACGTGGGGCCACCAAACGCCATCATATTGAGCCAACAGGACATCAATACGATGGACCCCGTGCACCCGATCGCACCTCCACAGAGCCCAAACACTGGAGCATCCCTCGCTTCGGAGCACTGGCACAGACGATGCAGACCAACAGCGACGGATCTGCGCGCCGCGAGCGACCCGGTGGACCGTTCTCCCGGGATTCGGGGTGCCCGGGAAGACACAGAGGGGACATCTTGAAGGACAAGCACCTCGTTCCTGACGCACTGGCCGACTTCCCGGACATCCTCTTCATGGGGAGGACTCGATGATCACCCTACGCAGGAGTCCCGCGCGCCGCTACGTCCAGCGGGGGAGGCACGAGACCTGGTCCTCCTTCTCCCCGACCGCGTCCCAGGAGGAGCCCATGGCCGCGTTCGGGCACCTCGTCGGCTTCGACGAGCTGTGGCTCCCCCTGGACGGGGTTGAGACGCCCCATCCGAGGGAGGAGGGGGAGGTCGTCGCATACGTGTACAAGGGCGCGCTGGCGCAGGAGGACTCAACGGGGCGCTCCGGCGTGGTGCACGCGGGAGAGTTCCAGTACTGCGTCATCAACCGGGGAGTCCGCTACAAGGAGACGAACGCGTCCCGGAGCGGCCGCGCACAGGTCTTCCGGCTCTCCCTGCGCCCCACGCAGGTCGGCCTCGACAGCGTCCGCGAGCAGAGGCTCTTCCCGGCGGCCCAGCGCCGCAACGTGCTGTGCGTCGTCGCGTCCCCCGACAGACGGAGGGGGTCTCTGCGCATCCTCCAGGACGCGGTCGTCATCTCGAGCGTGCTCGATCCGGGACATCACCTGGTCCATGAGCTGCTCCCGGGACGGAGTGCCTGGCTCCATGTCGTCGACGGCGAGGCCGTCCTGCACGATATCGTCCTGACGGGGGGGGACGGCGTGGGGGTGACCGGAGAGGCGTCGGTCTCCTTCACAGCGAAAGAGAGCACCGAGATCCTCCTCGTCGACCTGGGCCCCGTGCCATAGGAAGGGTCATCACATCAAAATGATGGAGACGTCCGGTGCCTGGTTGAGTCGTGGGCCCCCAAGTGGCCCGGATCCTGCATTCAGAGTACGATGTCCGGACCTGTCTCTGAGAGACAGGATCATGCGAAGATTCTTCGTTTCCCTCAACACGAGAGAAGAAAATGAAAACGCTCAAGATTATCCTGCTGATCCTGCTGGTCTCGCTCATGCTGGCATGCGGAGGCGAGTCGGCCGATCCAGCGGACTCCGGCGTGACGGATGTGGAGAACGTCGACCTGGCGGACACCACCGTGGCAGACGACGATGCGGCAGCCACCGATGCGGCAGCCACCGATGCAGCAGCCACCGATGCAGCAGCCACCGACGCGGCAGCCACCGACGCGGCAGCCACCGACGCCGTAGAGATCGAGGAGGTCGGTGACGGCGTGCCGCCCGTCGTGACCTCCACCACCCCCGAGGATGGTGCGACGGCCGTGGCGTTCGGCGCGCCCATCACGGCGACCTTCAGCAAGGCGATGTCGCCCCTGACAATCTCCGAGGCGACCTTCACCCTGCGGCACGGCACAACGGTGGTCCCAGGCGCCGTGACCTGCGTTGGCGAGAAAGCGATCTTCAAACCCACGGTCCTCCTCGACCCCACGGTCCTGTATACCGCGACGATCAGCATCGGGGCCGAAGACCTGGCGGGCAATGCCCTCGCCAACGACCATGTCTGGAGCTTCACGACCTGGACGCAGGAGGCGCAAGCCATCGTTCAGGAGGCGGTCCCCCTGTCGTCGTCAGCAGCATTTGCGATCCTGGCTTCGGCAGCGATCACCAACATCCCCACCTCGGTGATCACCGGAGACATCGGCTTGATCCCGGACACCGGGGCCAACATCAGCGGCTTCAGCGACCCCGAGACGTGCCCGGAGGTGGCAGGAACGATGTACGTCGTTGATGCAGCGGGTCCTGCCTGCGCGCTGATTGATCCGACCCTCCTGGCGAACGCCAAGATCGATGCCGGAGTTGCGTTTGCGAACGCCAGGGACGCTGCTCGAGGAACGCCTCAGTCCGTCTCCGGCAACCTGAACGGGCTGACGCTGTACCCCGGCCTGTACGAGTCGGGGAGCTCCCTCGAGATCTCCCCGGGTGGGTTCCTAACCCTGGATGGGCAGGGCGACGGGGACGCCATCTTCATCATCCGGAGCGCGACCTCCATCACCACGGAGGCCACGAGTGAGGTCGTCTTGACCTCGGGCGCAAAGGCCGCCAACGTCTACTGGACGGCGGGGAGCGCGGTGACTCTCGGAGTGAACTCGATCATGAAGGGAACCCTGCTGGCTGGAACTGCTCTCTCACTGCAGACCGGTGCCAATCTGCAGGGGAGAGCGTTGAATCAGGGTCCGGCGGCCGAGGCGATCACCCTGGACTCCTGCACCATCACCGTGCCTTCCCCGTAGTGCATTGAACGGCGCCGGTGGCGTCGCACCGGATTCTCCGGCACCCTGTACGGGTAGATTCGGCATCACCTCCGCTCCGCAAGCTCCCTGATCACGCGGTCTGCCACCTGGTCGACAACAGCCTGCAGGGCCTCGTCGAGGGCCTCGACTGCGGCCAGAGGGAGGTCGCCGTCCAGTCTGCTGGCCACGGGGCGATCCACGGTCACGGTCTCCTCCCAGAGCACCCGATGGTGGTCGTGCAGCCGTGCGATGACCTGCGCCCTCGCGAGGTGCTGCGGGACGAGAATCTCGTCCAGGGCCAGGAGCTGCACGTCGAGGATCGGCCCCGCCCCGCCCAGGAGATGCTGGACCCTGCCCCCCGCGAACAGTGCGCTCGTGAGGAGCCGCTCCATGCACACCTCGGGCCGCTCGGTCCAGCGCAGCTCACGGTAGTAGCCGAGCTCGTACGCGGAGTTGCGGAACACGAGCCGCTCCTCGAGGTGAAGCGCACCCGTGACGCTCCCGAGGCGCAGCCCCGCGGCCTCTCCCCGGCCCCCCGGCGCGACGTCCGGGGGGGCGCCGGGGCGGCCGATCGCCACCCCGAGGGTGAAGAAGCGCATCGCGTCCGAGTCGGCCTTCGACAGGAGGGCACAGCCAGACGCGAGGGATGCCGTGATCACAGAGACGAAGATCGCGCGGACGAGGGACGTGTTCATTGCTTCCTCTTCGGTCTGCGGCCCTTCAGCAGCATGTCGGGATCTTCCTCGAGGGCCTCGGTGAGCTGCCGGATCGATCGCAAGGCCTCCTGCACCGACACCAATGTGTCCACGAGCTGACCGCCGATCCCATCCGCGTCGCGCAGCGTCTCGCTGATCGCGTCGCTCGTGCGTCCGAAGCTGGTGAGCAGGCCCCCGTCTCGGCCGATGCTGGCGAGGACCCCATCCAGACGGCTCACCGCCGCGCTCACGTCGGCGAGCGCTTGCTTCGCGCTCCGGGAGAGCCCCGCGGCGTCCACCTGCTTGAGCTTCGCCCGCGCTGTCGTGAGGAAGCCGTGTACCGTGTCGAGCGTCCTGTTCGCGTTCAACGAGAGCCCCTCGATGTCCAGCTGCCCGAGCTTCTCCTGTGCGGTCACGAGGAGGCTGTCCGCAGTATCGAGCATCCGCATCGTGATCTCCGAGAGCCCCTCGGCGTCCAGCTGCTCGATCTTCTGCTGCGCCGTCACGAGGAGGGTCTTCGCTGTGTCGATCGTGGCCGAGATCTGCTCAGGGATCTGCTGTTCGTTCACGTCGGCGATGATGGACTCGATCTCGACCAGGATGGACGCAGCCTGTTCGGTGATCTCCGGCAGCTTGTTCATCATCAGGTTGACCGAGTTGCTGAGGTTCTTGAGCAGCGAGGGGGTGGTGGGGATGTAGTTCTTTGGGACCTCGAAGGGCAGAACCGGCGGGGGGTTGGACGTGACGTCGAAGAAGTCCAGCTGGAGGAACTTTACGCCGGTCAGCCCCGAGGACGCGAGCTGCAGGCGGAGATCCGCGGCCATCTTGAGCCTCCGAGGAGCCCCGGGCCGCAGCGGCGTCGCGATATCAAGGCCGAGTCGGGCCAACTCCTCGACGCCGAGCTCGCTCTCCACCTCGACCCGGCGGTGGTCCGGCGCCACCTGGATCTTGCCGACCGTGCCGATCGTCACCCCACGGAACTTGATGGGCGATCCCACCTCGAGCCCCTCCACCGACTCGTCGAAGTAGGACACGTAGATGACGACTTCCTGCTGCATGCTGCGGACGCCCAACAGCACCACCGACGCCATCGCCATCGCCAGGCCGATGACGATGAACAACCCGAGCTTCCAGTGGTTCCTGGGGGCGGCCATCACGCGTTCTCCTTTGTGCGACCTGGGCTGGTACGGTTCAGGAAATGCCGGACCTCGGGGACGTCGCTCTCGTCACGGAGCTCGCGCGGGTCCCCGCTGGCCAGGATGCTCCGGGTCGTGCGATCCAGCAGGATGCAGCGCGTCGCGATCTTGAAGATGCTCTCCAGCTCGTGGGTCACGAGCACCACGGTGAGCCCGAGGCGATCGTTCAGCGTGAGGATCAGCTCGTCGAGCTCCACGGCGCTGACTGGATCGAGTCCCGAAGAAGGCTCGTCCAGGAAGAGGAGGCTCGGCTCGAGGGCCATGGCCCGGGCGATCGCAGCACGCTTCTTCATGCCTCCGGAGAGCTCGGATGGTCGTTGGTACTCGCTGCCGCGCAGGCCCACGAGCCGGAGCTTGGCCCGCACGATGGCGGACACGGCGCTGCGCGGGAGACGGGTCCACTCGGTCAAGGCGAGGGCCAGGTTCTCGCCGACCGTCATCGAGCCGAACAGCGCACCGGACTGGAACATGACGCCGTACGCCGGCCGCCCGACCTCGAGGGTGGGTGCGCCCACGCCGTCGATCCGGACGGTCCCGGCCATGGGCTCATCCAGGCCGGTCAGGACCCGAAGCAGGGTCGACTTGCCGCACCCGCTCGGACCGAGGATCGCGAAGATCTCTCCACGCGCGACCTCGAACGAGACCTTCTCCAGGAGGATCAGGTCCCCCCATCCCATGGTCAGATCCGTGACGGTGATGAACGGCGCGCTCACAGGCCGAGCTCGTGAAAGGCGAGGGTGAACGCGGCGTCGATCAGGATCAGCGCGAAGAGCGACGTGACGACGGAGGAGGTGGTGCGCCGCCCGACGCCCTCCGCACCCCCGGTGGTCGCCAGCCCGTGATAACAGGAGATGAGCCCGATCGTGAGGCCGAAGACGCCGGCCTTGATCAGGCCCTGGTAGATGTCCCAGAGATCGAGCGCACGCCGGGTCTGGTTGGCGTAGGCGATGATCGTCAGGTCGAGGTTGACCACGCCAACGAGGAGCCCGCCCAGGATCCCCACCAGATCGCCCAGCAACGCGAGCACCGGAACGACCAGGAACAGCGACAGCACCCGCGGGAAGACCAGGAACCGCAGGGGCCCGATCCCCATGGTCCGCAGCGCGTCGATCTCCTCCGAGACCTTCATCGTGCCGAGCTCCGCGGCGAAGGCCGCGCCCGAACGACCACAGACGATGATCGCAGTCATCAACGGGCCCAGCTCACGGGTGATCGAGAGCGCAACCAGGTCGGCCACGTAGATGTTCGCGCCGAACTGCTTGAGCTGCACCGCGGCCTGGAAGGCCATCACGAAGCCGATGAGGAAGGTGATGAGCGCCACGATGGGGACCGCGTCCGCGCCCGTGCGCGTCATGATGGGAGCGACGTCGCGCCAGTTCCCGGTCCGGGGTCGCCGGAGCACCCCGCCCACCTCCAGGACCATGCTGCCGACGAACGCGAAGAAGAGCTGCGCCTCCCGCAGCCCGTCGACAGTCCGGTTGCCCAGGCCTCCGAACAGGCCGACGCGCACCCGCGGCGGCTGTGGCGTCGGGCTCGCATCTCCCTCGTACAGCGCGAGGATCTTCTCGACTGCGCCCGTGCCGCCGGTGAACTCGCAGCGCACCCCGGCTGACTGCAGGTCCCACTTGACCTGGACGAGGATGGCCATTGCGCCGCCGTCGATGGCCTCGAGCCGAGACAGGTCGAACCGGATCGCAGTGTGCTCCGCTGCCGGGAGCTTTCCTCGCAACACGGTCCACAGCTCCCCGCCGTCCGCGAAGGTGAGCGTCCCTTCGAGGCGCAGCTCGACGACGCCCTCGACGGGGTCCATGCGCTCGACCCGGAAGGCCGGTTCGGGAAGGGTCTTCGGACGCATGTTCATGAGGCTCCACTCCGTTGTCGACAGCGTCGCATCCGTCACCCTCCTTTCAGGGCGTCCCGCACCTTGAGGGCAAGCTCCTTCATGAGGAAGGGCTTCTGGAGGAAGTTCACCGGCGGGTCGTCGTCCCTGCCGATCGAGATCAGGTTGGCCGCATGGCCGGACATGAACAGGCACTGCATTCCGGGGGAACCGGGCTGCAGCCGATCCGCCAGGACATGGCCGCTCATCTCCGGCATGACCAGGTCGGTGAGGAGGAGGCGGATCTCGCTCGCGTGTCGCTCGAGCAGGTCGATGGCCATGCTCGGGGTGCCCGCAACGAGCACCCGATAGCCCAGCTCCTTCAGCATGCTCTCAACCATCACCAGGAGCGCCGGCTCATCCTCCACCACCAGCACGGTCTCGCCGCTGCCCAAAGGGAGCCTCACCACCGGCTCCGGCGGTGTGACGAGGATCGGGTCGCCGTGCCGGGGCAGGTAGATGCGGAAGGTCGTTCCCGTGCCCGGCTCGCTGCTCACCTCGATGAATCCATGATTCTGCTTGACGATGCCATCCACGGAGGACAGGCCCAAACCGGTTCCCTGGGCCGCGCCCTTGGTCGTAAAGAGCGGCTCGAAGATCTGTTCGAGGACCTCCGGCTCCATGCCACAACCGTCGTCGCTGACGGCCAGCAGCGTATACTCTCCTGCCGCACAGCCGGCGTGCTGCGCGCAGCGGGCCTCGTCAAGGACCGCAGCTTCGGTCCGGATCGTGATCCGGCCGACGCCTGGGATGGCGTCCCTGGCGTTCACACAGAGATTGGCCAGGATCTGTTCCAACTGCACGAGGTCCATCTTGACCGGGCACGGCCCCGCCTCGGGCAGCCAGGCCAGGCGGATGTTCTCCCCGATGAGCCGCCGCAACATCTTGAGCACGTCCTCCACGGCCTGGTTCAGGTCGAGCACCTTGGGACTGGGTGTCTGCTTGCGGGAAAAGGCCAGCAGCTGCCGGGTGATGTCCCCGGAGCGCCCTGCAGCCTTGTGGATCGCCCCGATGTCGGCATAGGACGGGTGGCCCGGGTCCGTCTTCTCCATGGCCAGCTCCGCGTACCCGAGGATCACGCTCAGCATGTTGTTGTAGTCGTGGGCCAGCCCGCCCGTCAGCAGGCCAACAGCCTCCATCTTCTGGGCTTGCTGAAACTGGGCCGTGAGGCGGAGATGCTCGGTGATGTCCCGCTTGACCGCCACGTAGTTGACGATCTCGCCGGCGGGCCCCCGAACGGGGGAGACGGTCGTCTCCTCGGTGTAGAGGGCTCCGTCCTTGTGCAGGTTGACCATGAGGCCCGACCAGGTCGTGCCCGCGGAGATCGTCTCCCAGAGGGTGCGGTAGAACGCGTCGTCCTGCCTGCCGCTCTTGAGGAGGCGTGGGGTCTTTCCGAGGGCCTCCACCCGGGTGTAGCCGGACGCCCGCTCGAAGGCCGGATTCACGAACTGGATGATGCCCTGGGCGTCGGTCATGATGATGACTTCACCGGTCTGCATGATGGCCGCCATCAACCGCTTGCGCTCTGCGTCGTCCTGCTTGCGCGCCGTGATGTCACGGATGTTGCACTGGATCACCCGCTGGTGGTCCACGAGGTAGACGTTGCTGATGAACTCCACGGCGATGGGGCGCCCGTCGAGGGTCTCCAGCGGCAGGTCGTCGTACCGGACGTACTCGTTGTCCTGCAGGGTCTTGAACATCTCCTTGGACGCGGCCACGTCCTTGAAGACGCCGAGCTCCCAGAGGTGCTGTCCGTGGAGCGCTTCGTACGTGTAGCCGAGCAGGTGCAACAGGAAGGGGTTGACGTCATCGACCCTGCCGGTGTCGGCATCGAGGATCAGGATCCCGTCCCTGGCCGACTCGAAGAGGCGCCGGTACCGCTTCTCGGAGACCTGCAACACCTCGCCGGCCTGCTCCCTCCCCAGCAGCGATTCCTTGAGCTGCGCGATGCGCTTGTTCAGCTTGGTGTTGGCGAGCCGGAGTCGGCTCTCGATCTGTGTATCGGGCATGGTCATTTCCTTGCGGGCATCCGTGCCCCGAGGGAGTTGAGCCGTGAGTCCGGACATGGATGGTTGAATTGCATCGTCCGTGCCAAAGGCCGGGATTGGGCGAAGCAGGGGGGCGGCGCTCCTCCGAATCCTCAGCGATATCGGCCCGGAGCATCAAAATGATGTACAACGCCGTCAATTCGATGGATGTGCCCGACGAGGGACCCCAGAGAGCTCCGGATCCTTGGTCGAGGAGACACGGGCGCGACAGCACCATGGACCGAGACCCTCTGTTCAGCGAAGCCTCTCGGAAGGCGTCTACGGATCACTCTACGTAGAAGACGCCACGGAGGTCCTCGGTGGTCGCGATGGGACCGCCTTTGTGGTAGGAGACCACCTTCCACTGGTAGGTCATTCCGGGCACCAGGGCCGGACCGTCATACGGGACATCGACGTTCGTCCCGCCGCTCACCCCTTCGTCCATCTGCTTCTCCCACACCAGGTCGCCATAGGCGTCGTACAGCTTCAGGTTGTACGCGTCCTCGCTGGAGTCATCCTTCCAGACGAAGGAGAAGGGGCCGGTCACGGCCTCGGGCCCGTTGCCACCGGGAGACACGATGGCCAGGGCCTCCGTGATCTTGAAGGCATCGAGCGCCAGGGAGGTCGTCGTGGCCGAGATCTCGAAGTGGACCACCTGGGTCCCGGAGATGCCCGGGTCCGGATCGCGCACCAGGCCGTCGTTCTCGTAGGCCGCCAGGACCACGTACCGTCCCTTCGGGATCCCGGTGATGGAGAAGGCGCCGGAGACGTTCGGCGCGGTGGGTGGTGCCGGTGCGCGCAGGCCCGGTGCGACGATCCCGGTCACCAGGGTCTCGTGGAACGTCGACTCGGGGATCAGCACCACCGAGGTCTTGGAGCCGCCGGGGGCGTTGACGATGTTCACCGACCCGCTCGCGCTGCCGCCCCCGAAGCTCACATCGGTCAGCTCGATGCCCGCGAGGTCGTCTTCGGATACGTCCACCACCTTCTTCTCGATGTACAACCCCTTGCGGTAGGCGGCCACCGTGTAGGTTCCCGGTGGGATGTTGTAGAGGGTGAAGGCACCGAACAGGTCCGTGTAGCCGTAAGGACAAGGCGGAGCCGCGCACTCTGCCACGATCAGGGCGCCGCCCCCGGCCGCGGTGACCTGACCGCTCATCGCGGCGAGTCCCAGGTCCGAGTCCTTGACTGGCAGCAGGCCGATCACCGTGAGGGGCGACGAGAATCGCCACGCGCTGTGCGGGTCGTCGGATGTCTCCGGGACGAACCCGGTCAGGGTCACCGGCACGACGGGACGCTGCAGGGAGGGGTACGAGAGGTAGTCACGAGCCGAGACGAAGAACGTGTAGATGTCGTCCGTAGCCGGATCGCCGTGGCTGTTGCGCACGACGGGGATCTCGATGGCGAAGGTGCCGTCGATTGCGGTCGTGACGACACCGGACGCGCTGCTGCTCCCGGTATTCCGGGCCATGACCAGGGCACCGACCACGGGCGCGTCCGTCAACAGATCGAACACGCTTCCCTCAAGGCGGACGACCGCGACGCAAGCGGTCCGGTTCGCCTGGTCGGAGATGACCTCGCACGCAAAACCCTCGCCGCAGAAATCAACCACGGTCGGATCACACGCTGCGGTGCACCGGTACTCGGCCTCGGCGGGATCGAACAGGCAGACTCCCTCGCACTCCACCTTCGTCGGATCGCAGGTGTTGTCCCGATCCTCGCCGCCGCAGGCGCCCGCCAGCACCAGAATCAGCATCGCAGCGCCCCTCCGCGTCATTGCCACCCATGAGATCATTGCAGAACCTCCACTCTGAAATTCGAGACCACGTCGCGCGTGCCAGCTGACGACGCGATCGACGCCTCGGACAAGCTCTGCAACTCTCGTGCCGCGGAAGGACTCGGGCGATAGAACATCCCCGCGTTTCGTACGACGGCCATTCCCAATCCATGTGCCCCATCCCCCCAGCCCGCTCTTCAGAAGACGGTCCTCATCTCGAACGAGAAGTTGTGGGAGAAGCCCACCGGCGCGAAGCCGAACCCGTAATAGAAATCCCACGCGAACCGGTCGAACACGAGGAAGTGCAGGCTCGGGCCGAACACCTCTGCGGCCGCGAGGTGGTTGCCGACCTTGCTCCGATCCCCGAACACGGCCACGTCGTTGAAGAGGCCCAGGTAGATGGCGTCCTTCCAGACCGCGCCCCGGAAGGCCAGCTCGAGCTCCGCGGCCTCCCGCACCCAGTACCGGCTGTCGAAGAACGCGCGGAGGTAGCTCCCGCCCAGGGAGGCTTCGTCGAAGAAGTGCACGTCGCCGGCGCGGAAGATGCCGCGACCGCGCAGGAGGAGCACGTGAGGCCCGAAGCGCCAGACGCCCTGCCCGTGGGCGTCCACGGTCCCGAGCCAGGTGCCCGCGGACGTGAAGCTGTTGCAGACCTCGAGCTGGAGCTCGTCACGGAGATCCTCGCGAAGGACCTCTGGGCTGAAGTGCAGCGCCACGCTGAGCGCCAGGGGGACGCGCAGCAGGCCCCGGTTGTTCGCGAGATCCTGGGGAGCCGGATCCGGTACATCGGTCGTCACCCGGGCCAGTCCGAAGATGTGCGCGTAGTCCACACCGGAGCCCAGGCTTGCGTCCAGGAGCGGACGGACCATGACCGCGAGGCCCGCGATGGCCCGGGTCCTGAGCACGAACGCCCGGTCGATCCCGATGCTCGGCCGGGAGAACTGTGACACGCTCGTCTCGCTCTCGAGCTGGACCGCCAGGTGGCCCGACACGAAGGGGGGCAGGCGGTAGCGGAGGTCCGCTGCGCCGTGCACCCAGGTGAACCGGGGAGCTGCTGAGAAGATGAAGCTCCGGTAGGGCGCGGCGACGACGAGGGCGGTGGACAGGCTGTCCCCGTCCAGCAGCAGGCTGCCGTAGCTGAACCTCCCGCGCACCACCGGTCCCCAGATGGGTTCCAGGCGCAGATCGACCCCCCAGCCGAACCGGTCCGGGGATGCGACGTAGATCCGGATCTCCCGCAACGGCGCCAGGTGGCCGAGGGGTGCCGCGATGAGGTACTCGGTCTCCACCACGCGATACCTGACGCTGGAGAGGCAGTATCTCTCCTTCAAGTCCGCCAGCGCGCGATCGAGCACCGGCCGGTTGAACACGTCACCCGGGAGGTTCAGGTCCACGCGGTAGATCATCCCCCGGACCGCGCCGGTGCCGACGAACACCACCCGGGACATCACGCCTTCGTCCACGTGGATGCGGACGGGCTCGTCGGCCTTGATGAGCGACCAGCCCCGGGCCTGGGTGTAGCCGTTCTTACGGTAGAGCTTGACGATTCGCCTGACCGCGCCCCGGGCCCAGGTCGCACGGTCCTTTACCCGTCCCGGTGGCCGCCCCGCGGCCTTCCGCACCTGCTCCTCCGGGACGTGCACCACGCCGCTCAGCTCGAGGGCGGGCTTGACGACCGGGTCCTCGGCGCGGGCCCCGTGGCCCGTCGCGAACACCAGCGCGACAATGATACTGAACCAACCGGACATCAAAAGGACCTGCGCAAGGCGTTGGATCCCTTAGAATCGGTAGCGGAGCCCGAGGGCGGCGTCGATGTCGTAGTACACCCCCGCATCGGGGACGACGAAGATGATGCCGATGGGAGCCAGCTCGAAGAAGATGTCGATGGGCGCCTTGCGGAAGGACGCCCGGAGGCCCAGGAGCCCCCGCACCCCCAACCCGAAGTGCGACTGGTCGGCCAGGTAGTGGTCATAATGCTTGTCGTGGTACGCGTAGTATCTGCCCGTGAACCACTGGCCCTTGGCGCCGATGCCGAAGAAGAGGTAGAGCGATGCGGTCGAGTTGCCCTTGAGCAGATCCCACGCGTCGTAGGTCCAGTCCACCATCACGGCCACCGCATCGCCGGGGAAGGGGCTGAATCCGAAGTGGGCCTGGATCGCCATGCGCTCGCCGATGCCGCCCCGCAGGGTCAGTCCGGACGGGTCGCCCAGGACGAAGCCCATGGAGAAGCCGTCCTGGGGGTGCTCCGCGGCCCTGGCGCCGTCGGGCACCAGGGTCACGGCGACCAGGACGGTTGCGGTCACGAGGATCCGACGCAACGTCGTCCCTTTCCAGTGTGGTCCTCTATATCCTTCCTGTGTCATGTGATCCCCCCTCTGCTACTGGCTGACGGTGGACGGGGCGCGCTCGATGATGATCTCGACGCGGCGGTTGTTGGCGCGGCCCTCGGGGCTGCCGTTGTCCGCGACGGGGTGTCCCTCGCCCATCCCGTTGGCCTTGACGAGATCGCCCTCGTACCCGCGCGTCACGATGTAGTCGCGGACCGCGTCCGCCCGGCCCTGGGACAGTTCGCGGTTGAAGCTGTCGGAGCCCTGCGAGTCGGTGTGCCCCTCGACGGTGATCCTGCGCTCCTGGGTCGTGAGCAGCACCGCGGCCACCTGGTCGAGTCGCTCCTTCGCCTCGGGCAGCAGGGTCCGCTGGTTGGAGGCGAAGAGCACGCTCCCGGACAACGTGATGACCGTTCCCCGTGGCTCGTCCTTGACTGCGGCCAGCTTGGCCAGCGCGGCCATCGCGTCCGCGGCGCGCTTCTCCGCTGCGACCCGGGCCGCCTTCTCCGCGACGAGCCGCGCGGCCGTCACGTCCCCGCTGGCCTCGGAGGCCGCCAGGTCCGTGCGCGACCGGTTCAGGTCCGCCTTGGTCTCGTCCATGATCCTGCCCTGGGTGTCCTGGAAGGCGCTGTTCGCCCGCACCTGGTTCTCCTTCTCGATGGTGACGGAGGCGGTGGCCTCCGCGAGCTGGGCCTTGCGCTGGGCGACGTACGCGAGGTCTCGCGTCTGGAACGACTTGGGATTCTTGTCGAAGGACGCCTCTGCGTGGGTGAGCGCCTTCTGGGCGATGTGGAGCTCCGCGGGCGCAACCCGGGCCGCGGCACTGTTGCTCGCATGCCAGTACGCCTCGCGGGCGCTCACGAGCTCCTGCGGCACGGTGGTTGCGCAAGCGCCGGCGAAGCCGGCGCAGGCCACGAGGATGAGGAGGTGATTCGCTTTCATGGGACCTTCCTTATGTTTGATGGGTTGTTTCGTTCCATGGATCAATCGTTGTCCTGCCGGAGCTGGTGCACGCGCTCGAGCGCCGCCTGGGCCTTCGACTTCTCGGCGTCCTCGCGGGAGAGCATGACCGCCAGCTCCGCGTCGGCCTCGGCCCTGCGCAGCAGGGAGGTCGCCTGCTCCTTGTTTCCGTCCTTGGCCAGCGCCTCGGCCTTGGCCAGCTCCTCCTTGGCGAGCTGCAGGTGGAGCGCGGCCTGGGGGACCTTGAGCGCGCCCACCTCCTCCGCGGCGCGGATGCCCGAGGTCGACGCCTCGGTGCGGAGCGGGACGGTCGCGCATCCCGCGCCGATGGCGGCGAGCCCGAAGGCCGCCACGATCAACAGACCCCTGATTCCGGATACGTACATCATTGCGTTCTCCTCTCGTGTGTGGAAACCATGCTCGTCTCAGCGCAACGCGCTCTCGTCATGCACTGGTTCTCGAAGAATGCAGTTGTCGTGCCACTGGGAGGATGTCAATATTCACAGGCACTTGCGTTGCGTTTGCCTCTGGTGGGCCGCCCCGGTCAATCAAAATGATGAGCGTCCCGACATCACTCGGATCTCTTCCCGAGATGTGACGGCGACGCGGCGACCGTCGGGTCGCCGCCATCCCAGTACACCGGGCGTCCGTAGTGATCGAACAGGCGCGCTTCGTACCCGCGATGGTGCGGTTATGCCGTGATGTCGGCCACGACCACCCTGTTCTTTCCGGTCCGCTTCGCTTCATAGAGGGCGCGATCCGCCTCTTCGACGAGGTCATGGCTCGTCTGATCCTCCCCGCTGCACGACGCCACGCCGATGCCGACGAAGACCTGGCGCCCTTCGCTCGTGATCCTGCTGGCCCCGATCCGGATCCGCTCCGCGATCTCGAGCACGTCGCGCGGGTTGCTCGTGAACGGCAGGATCACAGCGAACTCCTCACCGCCGAAGCGGCAGCAGATGTCCGATTCCCGTGTCTCCTCGACGAGCATCTCGGACAGGGCCACCAGCACCCGATCCCCCTCCGGGTGCCCGCCCTGGTCGTTGACCGACTTGAAGTCGTCGACGTCGACGAGGATCAGCGCGAGCCCGAAGCCGCTCCTCCTGCGGTGGCGGATCTCCAGCTCCAGCAGCTCATAGAAGCTCGTGTGGTTGAAGAGCCCCGTCATCCCGTCGCGCATGGACAGGTTCACCATCTCCGCGACGCGGGCCTCGGAGATCAGCGTGACGGATTGCATCTCTCCGGTGATGTTGGACAGGTGGTCCAACATGGCGACCGCGATGCTCACGTTCCTGCCGAGCTGGGAGGACATCTCGCGCTTGTGCACGAGCACGCTGTTCCAGAGCTCCTCCGCCCTCTCCGGGACGAAGTAGTGATGGGAGATAGCGTAGAGGAGGTCCGAGTAGAACGCCTCTCCCCGCACCTTCTTCCGGCCGTCGACGTGTGCGCACTCGATGGGGCTCATGGCCCGATCCCCGGCGAAGGCGCCGACCAGGTCGACAGGGATGGCGTTGTGGATGGTGATCCTGCGCGCGGACTTCTCGGTCCCCTCGTCCGTTGACTGAATCCCGGGTTCCTTGGTGTCCATGGGCCTCCTTATGCGACCGACGCGGGGGCAGCGCTCCCTGGGAGCGGTTGTGCAGTGAGTCCGGACATGGGCGGTTGAACTGCATGGTCCGTGCCAATCGATGGATGTGCCCGGAGAGGAGCCTCATGAAGGCCAGACCGAACGGGACGAGCGTCTATCGGGCTGGGGTGCCCCGCTCACGGACGACGCTGTACTTCTTGAGCTTCCGGTACAAGGTCGCCGAGCCGATTTGGAGCTGCTTCGCGGTGCGCGTCTGGTTTCCGCCGTTCAGTTCCAGCACGGCGAGGATGTACTCCTCCTCGACATCGCCGAGGGTCTTCACCGTCCCTCCGTTGAGCACCGGCTTGGGGAAGGCCTGGCGGATCTCCTCGGACAGATCCTCGAGATCCACGCGGGTGCCCCGTGCGAGTGCGACCGCGCGCTCCATCGCGTTCTCCAGCTCGCGGACGTTGCCCGGCCAGTCGTAGCGGAGGAGCTGATCCGCTGCAGTGGGAGCGAGACTCGAGATCTCCCGCTCCATCCGGACCGCGGCATCCGCGAGCATCACCCGGGCGAGGGGCAGGATGTCCTCCCTGCGGTCGCGCAGGGGCGGGACGTGCAGATCGACGACCTTGAGCCGGTAGTAGAGATCCTGCCGGAAGGAGCGGTCCGCGACCCCGTGGGCCAGGTCGCGGTTGGTCGCTGCCAGGATGCGCACGTCCACGGGACGGTTCCTGCTCTCCCCGACCCGGCGGATCTCCCGCTCCTGGAGCACCCGCAGGAGCTTGACCTGCATCCCGAGGGAGACCTCCCCGATCTCGTCCAGCAGCAGCGTCCCCTGGTTGGCTGCTTCGAACAGGCCGATCCGGTCCGACACGGCACCGGTGAACGCGCCGCGCTTGTGCCCGAAGAGCTCGCTCTCCAGGAGCGTCTCCGTGATCGCACCGCAGTTGACGGCGATGAAGGGTCCGTCTGCGCGCATCGACTCGTCGTGGACGAGGCGCGCGACCCGCTCCTTGCCCACCCCGCTCTCGCCGGTGATGAGCACCGTGGCGTCGACCTTGGCCACGCGTCGGGCCAGCTCCAGGACGGCCTGCATGTGGGCGCTCCTGGCGACGATCCCCAGCGGCAAGACATCCACGTCGGGCGCCAGGTGTACCAGGATCTCCCGGTGTCTCCGGATCTTCTCCTCCGCAGCCATGAGCGTCTTGGTGACCGCGCTGAGCGAGACATCGAGGCAGTCCGTGAGACGCCTTGATTCGAAGAACGCCAGGTCCTCGATGCGCTCGTGCCCCCAGTCCTCGCGCGTGCGACCGCGAAGGTGACAGGCCGCGTGCCCCTCAGCCAGGCAGCGATCCTCGAGGACGTAGATCTCCTTGCCGGTCGCGCAACTCATGTAGCCGCTCAGGAGGCCGGTGATGGTCCAGCACGCCGGCACCTCGGAGCGACCGAGGTGCAGGAGATGCTGTTCGGCCTCATAGGAAGCGAGCAGCGTCGCCCCGTTGCCGGCGAGCAAATCCTCGGTCCCCGGCTGGACGCGGAACAGCCCCCCGAGCTCGTGGATGCGCGGGCCGGCGCGACGCCACTCCTCGACGGTCGCCCACTTGAACTCCTTCCGCATGGCCTCTGCCATGCGCCAGCCGTGGGCGAAACCGAACTGCGTGAGGACCGCCCGGGCGGCGGTCTGGCCGAAGTTCTCGACCAGGTACTGGCGGAGGATCCCCATGGCCACCGCGTCGAGGAGGAGCGCGCGCTGCCCGGCGAAGCGGATCATGCCCCCCTCGCTGTCCAGCTCCAGGAGCTCTTCGTGGTGTAGATCCCCGACACGCATGGCCCACCTCCATCAGATTGACTTTATTCTACTTCAAAATGATTGGGATGGCCAGACAGGAGACGGGGTCAGGATCCGTCCAATGACCTTTTCTGCGGACTCGTTGCCGCGATCTGCCGGACAGGGCGCGGCGCTACGTTGGTTGCCTCCGGAATCCGAGTCGCAAGCTCCTCGGCTCGGATATGTCCACCCCAGTGCAGCGAACTTGTTGAGAGCTGTGCCTCCGGCGGGGGTAGTGACTTCCACCGTGTGAAGACGGAAGGCACGTTACGTCGCAACTGGAGACCGTTCCTGGCTGTGATTTGGAATTGCCGGAGGTCCTTCGACTTGCTGTGCTCGTCCAGGATGACCGCGACGGTGGCCTTGCCTTTCTGGCGCGGCTGTGCCAGCTTTCGGGGCAGTCGTGACCGGGAGGCGGGCGGATGTCGGTGTTGACGAATCTCAAGGAGACCGCGTTCCTGCGGGCCTTCGCCTTTGCGAAGATCCCGCTGCTGGCCTGGGTGCGGCCCACAGTGGTGGACTTCACCGCGGAGCGGTGCGAGATCCGCGTCCCCCTGTCGCGGCGGACCCGGAACCATCTCTGGTCCATGTACTTCGGCGTCCTCTGCGCCGGGGCGGACCTGGCCGGCGGCTACGTGGCCATGCGCCAGATCCAGAAGAGCGGCCGCAAGGTGGTCTTCGTGTTCAAGGACTTCCACGCCGAGTTCCTGAAGCGGGCCGAGGGGGACGTCCACTTCACCTGTGAGCAGGGCCTGGCCATGGCCGCGCTGGTGCAGCGGGCCATCGACGAGCCCGGGACCCGGGTCGAGGAGGCCGTCGCGGTGGTCGCCACGGTGCCGTCGAAGCTCGGTGACGAGCCCGTGGCCCGGTTCGAGCTGACGATCTCGCTGAAGCTCAAGGGGTAGGCGGTCAGAGCCCCGCGGGGTCGAAGGCCCGGCCGATGAAGACATAGCTCTTCAGGACCGATCCCCCGGCGTCGGTGAAGTACTCGGTCTGGAAGGACGGGCCCGAGATCCCGTGGGCGTTTTCGGGATCGTCGGGATCCGGGTGGGACTCCCCGCCGCCGTTGCAGGAGTAGTACCGCATCCCCGCGATCTCGCCGTCCTCGGTCACCCAGTCCACGAAGATCACCGCGTGCCCCGTGCCGTTGGACCGGGAGAAGTTCACGAAGTCCCCGGGCAGGGCCTTGTCCCAATCCCCGATGTAGAGGTTCACGCCGATGCCGGCGTACTCCAGCGCGTTGGCTGACGAGGACACGTCCCCGACCCCCCAGCCGAACCAGTGCTGGTAGAACGCGCCCACGTCCATGTCCGCAAGGGTCAGGCCGCCGTACTGCTGGGTCTCCGGGACCCCGTTGTCCAGCTGCCAGCGGCGGTACGCGTCCAGGAAGATCTCCAGGGTGTGGCCGCAGCAGTAGCAGCGGCCGGTGCCCTCAAAGAGATTTTCACCAAGGTAGTACCCGTCGTGGACCATGCCGAAGTAGATGGCTACGTCGGGCTCGCAGGAGGAGTTGTTGAAGCAGTATCCGTAGGTCCCGTCCTTCGGGTACCTGCCCTGGTCGTTGATCGCCTGGACCACGTAGTCGTTGAAGCCCGCCTGATCCGGGAGGAGCCCCCCCGCGGACAGGGTGACGTCGAGCTGGTAGGGCCCCGGGTAGCCGATCCCGTCGCCGTCCACCCAGGTGTCCACCGCGATCCAGTAGGTCCCCGGCTCCAGCCAGGCCGTGGCCTTCGCGTGGCCCCGGGAGATGCACGCATCGGCCAGGGGCGCGGTGAGGATGTGTACGTCCATGTCCACGCCGTCCCCCTCCACCTCGTCCAGGGTCGCCCGGAGCATGCCGGACTCGTGGAGCTCCAGGACATAGAGCCAACCCGGACCGGACTCGTCGGTCTGAGGGGCGCAGGGTGAATAGGCGTCGAAGAGATCCGACGGGGCCTCGGCGCCGTCCCGCCAGTCGGTGTAGGGCAGCGCGTCGATGAGGATCGGATGGTCGACGGTCCCGATCGGGGCCTCGTCGAGGTCCTCCTCCGCGGCGACGTCGTCCTCGGCGATCTCCTCCGGTGCGAGGTCCGGCGCGGCGATCTCCTCGGTGGTGTCTTCCGCGAAGAGCGTGTCCAGGGGCTCCTCCGACGGGCCCCCCGCTGACTCGTCGCAGGACATCGTGAAGAGCAGGACGGCGATGATGATGCGGCGCATGGTCTCCCTCCGATCCCGTGGGTGGTCCGCAGTATATTCGGCGGGACCCGCCCCGGGGGAAGCAATCCGTGAAATCTTCACCCCGACGGTCAGGAGATGAAGACGCGCTTCTCCAGGAGGAACCGGACCCAGCGCTCCCAGATGCCCGGCTCCGAGCCTTCGTCCGCGGTCTGGATCTGCAGATCGTAGGACACCGCGTCCCGACCCTCCATGGGGTTCGCCCCGCGGATGTCGCAGTGGAGCTGGACGATGATCTTCTGACCCTTCAGGGGGACCGGGAACCGCACCATCAGGTGCGTCGCCGCCACGGTGTCCCCGCCCGGGGTGGCCAGGAGGAGGTGCCGTCGCCCCAGGGAGTGCACGACTCCGCGGATGCGGCGGGCGCCGATCACCACCTCGACCGTCGTGGGACGATAGACCAGCTCCCTGGAGGCCTCGAACGGGAAAGACCGCTCCTCCTCCGGCGGCTCGGGTGGGGGCGGCGCCTCCTCCTCCCTGGTTGGGGCCGCAGCGAGGACCGCGTCGGTGCGGAGGCTCCTGAGGAGCGGTGTCCGACCGCCGGTAGTGGGCCGGGCGCCGTCGGGGTCCCATCCACGGTCCTCCAGGCGTCCGGGCCGGAACTCCTGGAGGACGAAGTCGAACTCCACGAAGTCCAGCGTGGTCACCTCGCTGGCCGGGAGCGGCAGGGTGGACGGGTAGAGATCGAGGACGAAGCCGAGGAAGTCGAGCATCGGCTGCAGCCCGACCCGGGAGACGCAGCGCAGCCACTGGAGCCCCACGCCGGAGACCGGGGTGGTCTGGTGGCGCACCACCAGGCCCAGGAGGAGGACCGGAAACTCCTGGCGGCGGGCAGCGCGCCGACGGGTCTCGGCCTCCTTGTTCCCCTTCGTGAGCGCGATGAGGGCCACGGAGCCCACCGGGACGAGCGCGCCGGTCTCCATGAACGCGCCGCCCGCGGAGACGTCCAGGGAGCGCGCGTCGAACTGCTGCCCGTCGATGTAGCAGCTGAAATCCAGCGCCTTGAGGCTTCGCGTGTGTTGCCTTCGGTTCGAGGACATGCCCCTCCCGCCCCACCGCTGAGTGCTCAGAGACCATCCCCGATCATCATTGGTTCCATGTCAAGATCAAGACATTGGTTCATTTTCGAAGAATGCGCTCCCGGGATTCTTGCGTCCTGATCGTCCTGGGCGATCATCGGACCATGTGGTGGATCCTCCCCATGGCCCTCCTGCTCTTCGACCCGGCGCCGGTGTCCGGCTTCGGTGCGGAGATCCTCATCTCCCCCCGGACGCCTGTGGTGGGCGAGACCGTGCGCGTCCTCGCCGTGGCGGAGGCGTCCCTCGGTGACGCCGCTGTGATCGTGGAGGGCCCCGGGGTCCCGGCGAGGACGTTGAAGGCCCGCCGGGGAGGCGGTCCCCCCTGGTGGTGGCTCGGGGAGATTGATCTGTCCTCGGCAGGGGAGTGGCGCGTCCGACTCGTCGCAGATGGACGGGACGTCGTGGTGCGCGCCGTCACCGTCGTCGGGACCCGCCGACCCAGGCCGCGATCCCCCCTGGCCTGGGAGACGGAGCGCGCCTGGGGCCGCGGGACCGAGAACCTCTACGCCGCCTGGGTGGAGCTGCTCTTCGACCGACCGGAAGGCACCCACTGGCCCGGGCTCCATCACGTGACCCGGGATCGGGGCCTCAACGTGCTCCACGGCTACCTGGGCCTCGGGGAGGACGATGACCGGGGGCCCGATGCCTTCGAGATGTACCCGGACTGCGCGGACAACCCCTACTTCCTCCGTGCATACTTCGCCTGGAAGCTGGGGCTCCCCTTCGGGTACCACGGGTGCACCCGGGGGACCCTGCGGCGCCCCCCCGCATGCGACACCTGGACGTCCAACCGGGTACAGCGGGCGAAGGGCTCGGAGGGGGAGGCCTTCCGGCGCTTCCTGAGGCGAATGAAGGGCGCGGTCCACGCGTCCTCCGCCCGGACCCCCCTGGCGTCCGAGGCGACGGATCTCTACCCGGTCCCCCTGACCCGCGACGCCATGCGGCCGGGGACGGTGTACCCGGATCCCTACGGCCACACCTTCATGCTGGTGCGGTGGATCCCCCAGGACGGGGACGAGCCCGGCATCCTCCTCGCGGCCGACGCACAGCCGGATCACACCGTGGAGATCAAGCGCTTCTGGCGGGGGAACTTCCTCTTCGACACCCGGGGGGTCATCGGCGGGCCGGGGTTCAAGGCCTGGCGCCCGGTGGTGGAGGCCCACGGGGAGCTGCGGTCCCTCACCAACGGGGAGCTGGGCGGTTTCGATTCCCGGGATTTCGCGCCGCTCTCCATGCAGCAGGCCGACATGGACCCCACCGCGTTCTACGACACGATGGATCGGGCCATCAACCCTGCGCCCCAGGACCCGGTGCGGGCGTACCGGCTCCTCCACGAGGCCCTGCACCAGCAGCTCGTCACCCGGGTCCGGGCCGTGGACCTGGGGGCCGCGTGGCTGCGCGCCCACCGGGACCCGATCCCGATGCCCGAGGGCCCGGCGATCTTCCGAACCGGCGGCCCCTGGGAGGACGTCTCCACCCCCGCCCGGGACCTCCGGCTCCTGGTGGCCATCGACGCGGTCCTGGACTTCCCGAATCGTCTCCTGCGCACCCCCGATGCGTTCCGGATCCCCGCGGGAAAGAGCGCCGAGGAGATCCGCGGCGATCTGGACACACTCAGCAGACTCTGGCGGACCGGGTTGTCGGTCAGCTATCCCCGCAGCGACGGCTCCGAGGTCACCCTGTCCCTGGCCGACGTCATCGCCCGCGCCGAGGCCCTGGAGCTGGGCTGGAATCCAAACGACTGCGCCGAGATCCGCTGGGGTGCAGCGCCCGGGAGCGACGAGGCCCGCACCTGCCGAATCCGCGCCCCGCAGGACCAGCGCAAGAAGATGCAGACCTACCGGGCGTGGTTCACCGATCGTCGCCGCCCGGCGTGGTAGATGACCGGAACCCGAACCTGGAGCTTGACGACCGGAAATCTCCCCCGCTACAGTCGCCGCATGATTGCATGCAGACGCACCTCAGCGACGCTCCTGCTCCTGCTCCTCCTCCCTGCGGCGGCTTACGCCGGCGGCTTCTCCAACCCGGACACCGGCGTGCGGCGCATGGGGATGTTCGCGGTCATGGCGAAGTCCGACGATCCCACCACGGTCTTCCACAACCCCGCAGGGATGATCTGGCTGGAGGGGACCCACCTCTACCACGCGCAGTCATGGTTCATCGTGGACTTCGGTGCGCGGATGTACGACAGCCAGGGCGTCCTCCGTCCCGGGCACGAGATCAAGCCGGATCTCAATGTGGGCGCGCTGCCCTTCCTGGCGGTGACCACGGACTTCGGGGGGATCGAGTGGTTCCGCATGGGGCTGGCGGTCTATGCCCCCAACGCCTACGGCGCGAGGATGCCCAAGGACGAGCCCACGCGATACCACGCGACGGACGTCCTCTTCCTGGCCAGCCGGGCCACCCTCGCGGCGGCCTTCGAGATCACCCCGAAGTTCATCCTGGGGGTGAGCGCCGATCTGGTGAACGTCCAGCTCACCGCCAAGCGGTTCATGAACCCCCTGGTCCTGGACGATCCGGACAAGCGCTTCTGGGACCCGAAGGATCTGGCGTCCACCGACTCGACGCTCTCCATCGACGGGCACGGCTGGTCCTATGCGTGGAACGTCGGACTCCTGCTCCGCCCGACGGAGCGCTTCAGCTTCGGGGCGATGTTCGCCAGCGGGAGCCCGATCGTCCTGCGGGGCAACGTGGATCTGCGGCAAGCCAACGGCGTGACGGTGCACACCCGCCAGCGGACGGAGGTCTCGCTCCCCTTCACCCTGCGGGCGGGGATCAACTGGGAGTTCGCCGAGGACTTCGAGTTCGCCGCGGACGTCTTCTACTGGCACTACCAGATCTTCCAGGAGCAGCGGACGGAGCTGCGGGACCCGATCCTGGGCATGGACAGCTTCGTCGACCCGAAGAACTACAGCAACTCCTGGGCCTGGAATGCGGGGCTCCTCTATCGGGTGATCCCCCAGGTCGAGGTCATGGGCGGGTTCCAGATGGACTTCACGCCGATCCCCACCTCGACCTACACCCTGGACAATCCCTCCCGTGACCAGATCGGCATCGGCCTCGGGGTGCGTTGGCGGTGCCACCGGAAGGTCCGCATCGGCCTGGCCATGGTGCGCAACTGGTTCGAGCTCGCGGACGTCCAGGACAGCCAGTCGAACCCACCCACCAACGTCAAGGGACACGCCTCGAACTTCGAGGTCGGCTTCGAGGTCGACTGGCGAATCCACTGATTCGGCAGTCGACCCGAGCGAAGACGAGGGACCGCGTCGAACGCGCCGCGATGACAACGTCGCGTCCGCTCTCCCGATCCGCTCTGAGCCGACGAACCACCCGTCAGAGGGTGTCGCAGTCGATGGGCTCGGAGTCGGAGCACACCACCGCCGGGTCCCACTCCTTCCCGGAGAGGCGGTCAGCGGTCCAGCGGGCCATGTAGGGGAGGGTTGCGGCCGCGGTCTCCACGTGGCCCAGGCCGGCGCAGTTGTGGTACTCGATACGGTACCCCTGGGCGCAGTAGCGGACCATGGCCTCCAGCTCGACGGACGTCTGGGCCAGATCGTCGAGCTCACCGAAGGTGGCCAGGAAGGGCACGTCCGAGACCCGGGGGACCGACATGCGATCCACGCTGCTCTCCTTGAGGAAGCAGCCCCAGGGCTCGAAGTCTCCCAGGGTCCCGGCCTGTGCGGCGGCGAGGAAGGCCTCGGAGTAGACGCCCGCCACGCTGTCGATGCCGGAGAACAGGGAGCTGGCCCCACATTCCCCGGCCATGATGCCCGGGGCCGAGGAGGCGATGAAGTTCGGCGCCTCGTCCGTGAGCGCGTCCGCGAGATCCCCGAGGCCGAACCATGCGTGCATCGCGGTCAGGACCGCGGTGAGACCCCGGGAGGTGTCGGACCAGTACGTCGCGCCGTGCTCGGCCATGGCCAGGAGGTCGGTCCCCGGGATCGCCGCTGCCACGGCGATGATGTTCAGCTCCGGCGCGTAGTAGGGCTGGTATCGCTCCGTGACGAAGCACGCGTGGCCCCCCTGGGAGCCGCCCCAGAGGATGACGCGGGTCGGGTCCCCCTTCGGGAGGTCGGGGTCCGCCTCGAGCCAGGCCAGGGTGGCCCGGACCGCGTCCAGGCTGGCCAGTGCGGTGGGCTGCGCGACCATGTAGGGGTGGATCGTGTCCTCGGGCGAGCCCTCACCGAAGCCGAGCATGCCGATGTAGTCCGGGGCCACGGCGATGTACCCGAGGCTGCTCAGGATTGATGTCTGTCCCGGCCCGGCGAGGGGATCCCGGGAGGGCGCGCACGCGTCGTTGGAGCCCGTGGTCGGATGGAGCCAGAGGAGAACGGGGAGGGGCCCATCGCTCTCGACGTCCGTGGGGATCCCGACCATGCCCGTGGCCTCCACGGAGGCACCCTTGTCCTGGGTGGTGTACCGCATCCGGAAGTTGCGCACGGTGTGCTCCATGCCCTCGAGGCTCTTGCTGTACCCCATCTGCTCGATGGTCGTGATGAGGAACTCCGGCGTGACGTTGGTCATGGCGGACTCCTCCCACTGGAGCATCTCACCGACCTGGTCGGCGCCGAGCCACTGGAAGGGGGTCTGGCCGCAGGTCACCGGGTCGAGGGTGGGAGGCGGCGCCACATCCGGGGCGAGGTCCTGGGCGAGGTCCTGGACGACGATGGTGTCTGTCCCGGGGTCCGTGCCAGATGTTCCACCTTCACTGGAACAAGCCCCGGCGCCCATGGCGCAGGTCATGAAGAGAATCATTGCACGCATCAGCATCCTCCTGAAGGGTGTCGCGCCTGGCACGATACCAGATGTCGGCCGGGATGATCACTTGAGTTTCGGGTCTTCGCTGTGGGAGGGGCTTCAGCCCCGACTCTTCGCTGTGGGAGGGGCTTCAGCCCCGACTCTTCGCTGTGGGAGGGGCTTCAGCCCCGACTCTTCGCTGTGGGAGGGGCGTCCACGCCCCGATTCGGCCCGTGGACGGGCCTCCCACAAGAAAGCAGCAGCAACAGGAGCAGCGGCCAGGGCATTGCGCCCGATCCCGTCGTGCAGCCTCCGCCATGGCCCCCGCCGGGGGCCGGGGGCTCGACCGCATCGACCTGTTCCATCACATCAGGCTCCGCCTCCACCGTGTCCGGCGCGGGCTCCCAGGGGGTCGCCACGCAGGTCCAGGTCCCCCACTCGTCGCAGACCGTCCCCCCGGTGCAGTGGGCGTCGAAGAGGCAGTCCACGCACAGCCCCGTGGCCTGGTTGCACCAGGGGTGCGCGCCGGGGCACGGGTTGGAGGACGGGAGCCGGCAGTCCAGCTCGCAGGTGCCGTCCCGGGAGGCGCAGACCTCCCCCGCGCCGCACTCCCAGGCGTGGGTGCACTCGACGCACCGCAGGGAGCCGGGATCGCACCAGGTGCCCTCGGGGCACTGGTCGTTGTAGACGCACTCTCCGCACCGTCCGGTCAGCATGTCGCAGCTGTACCCGTAAGGACATGGATTCGCGTCCCCTTGGCTGCAGTCATCGATGCAGGCGTGGTCCAGGCAATGTTGCCCGAGGCCGCAGTGCTCCGGGGAGTCACACTCGACGCACCAGCCGACGGCGGGGACACAGACCGTCCCCTCGGCGCAGTCCTCGGGCCGCCAGCACCCTGGCCCGACAATGTCCAGGAGATCCAGCCGCGCCCCCACGGGGTTGTGATGATGGACCAGCAGGAGCCCCGGGGGATGGATCCCCGCGGTGTTCCATGCGTAGGTGATCCCGCCGCCGTCCACATCCGGGAAGAGGGGCATCCCCGTGCGGGGTGTGATGAAGTCGAACACCTGCCGGGTGGGATCGTGCCGGAACCAATCCGTCGCGTCCACGAGGCCCCAGGCGGCGTGATGGTGGACGTGATACGAGGACACCCGCAGGCTGACCGCCGCGTCCTGCGCGGTCAGGCCGAGGACCCCCGCGGGCAGGGGCAGGACCAGGACGTCGCTCATGTGGATCGGGATCGTCTCCCGGTGGGGATCGACCTCGTTGACGAGGCCCAGGCGGGTGGCCTCTCCGCCGCCGAAGGGGACGTGCTCGACGAAGAACGCGTCCGCGTCGTTGCTGTTCATGAAGTACCCGTCGGAGCCCCCGTCGCCGTCCCGGTCGTATTCCACGACGAAGACGGTCTCCACCGGGCTGCCCCAGGGGGCCCACACGGCCAGGGCCAGGTACAGGGTGGTCTCCTCGATGCCCCCGCCGGCGCGCAGCTGGGCGCCATAGTCGCTCGTCAGGCCCACCGCGCGGAGGTCCGCGACGTTGATCGTGGCCTGGACCTCCGCTGAGGTGAAGTCGTCCGAGGCGTAGGTTGCGTCGCCGATGTCCTCGTCGGGGCTCTCGAGCTTGAGCTCGAAGGGGGTCACCAGGGACTGCACCGCAGCGGGCCCGGGGCCGTCCCGGGTCACGCCGGTCCCGGCGAGGCCGATGACGGAGCGCCCGGACAGGCTCCGGAGGGTGACCTCCGACGGGATCGCGTGCATGTCGGACGCGGGGCGCGGTCCGGCGAGGATCGGGAGCCGGAGGATGACCTCCTCGCCCTCCCGGAACACCAGGTGCCCCGTCTCCTCCGAGAAGTACGCCCGGTGGATCTTGTCCCAGCCGGAGGTGGTCCCGAGGTTGGGGGCTCGGACATGGCGCAGGGTCGCCGGCGCCGCGGCCAGGGTCACCGCCAGGTCCGTCGTTCCCCCCGCTGGGACGGTGAGCGCACCGTCGGGCAGGAGCACGTCCGCGCCGGGGACGTCCACCGAGGGCTCGTAGGTGACCGAGAAGACCCGCGATGTCTCGCCCCGGTTCTCCACCCGCACGGTGCGAGGCTCCTCGATGGGCGCGGTGACGTCCAGCGCGTCGAAGGTGAGCCCGACCCGCAGGGGATGGTCCGCGTCGTAGGCGAAGACCTCTGTGGCGAGGGCGCGGGCGGCGTCGATGCGCCCGGCGCCCTGACGGGTGGACGAGAGGGGGGGCTGGCCCGGGGACTGGATGATGTCCGGGGCCGCGGTGCTCATGGCCCAGGCCTTGAGCTCGGCCGGCGTCCACCATGGGCGGGCCTGGCGCAGGAGGGTCATGATCCCCGCGGCCGTGGGGCTCGCCATGGAGGTGCCGCTCATGGTGGCCCCGCCGGCGCCGCTGCGCGCCGCCGCGGAGGTGATGTTGGTGCCCGGCGCGGTGAGGTCGGGCTTGCCCCGGATCCGGCCCGCCTGCCGGGTGGGGCCTCGGGAGGACGATCCGGCGAGCCAGCCCGTCCTGTCGTCCACGAACGCGGTGAGTCCCTTGCGCAGGGTGACCGTCACCGGGGTCCCCGCGGCCAGCGCGGCCTTCAGGAGATCGCCGTCCACCTGGCGCATGATCACCGACGGGATCGTCACCGTCTCGACGTCCCACTGCATCTTCGGGGGGATCCCCCCCTGGTGGTTGACGACGATGGCCGCTACGGCCCCGGCCTCCTGGGCCGCGGTGATCTTCTCCCAGTACGGGCAGTCGCCCCGATCCATCACCGCGATGTTCCCGGGCATCGCCTCTGCATTGGCCAGGGCCGCACAGCCCAGGGGCGGGTCGGCGTAGACCAGCGCGCCCGTGAGGTCCTCGTCGGTGAGCTCGGGCCCGAAGTTGGATCGTCGCGCCAGGTAGATCCCCTGGAGGTCCTCCGGGGCGTCCACGCGCAGCCCCTCGAAGGGGAGGCCGTCGTGGTTGCAGTTCGCGACGCAGATCACCCCATCGGCCGCGCAGGGGTCCGAGGTGACGAACTGGATGTTCCCCGCGTTCCCCGCTGCGGCCACCACCACCAGGCCCGCGTCGACCGCGTTGCGATAGACCTCCACCTCGTAGCCGCCGGAGATGCCGTAGTCCGCGCCCAGGGAGATGTTGATCACGTCCAGGCGGTCCCCGAAGTCCCCGTCCCCGTCGGGATCCACCGCCCACTCCAGGGCCGCTGTGGTGAGCGCCGAGGCGGTGGCGGCCTTGCTGTCGCCGAAGACCTTGAGCGCGTAGAGATCCGCTTCCGGCGCCATGCCCGGCCCGATCCGGAAGGTCTCGAGGTCCAGGCTCAGATCCCAGGGGCCGGCCCAGGTGGCGCCGTCCCCGTCCACGCCGTAGCCCGCCGCGCTGCCCGCCACGTGGGTCCCGTGGCCGGCGAGATCCATGGGATCCGGGTCCGGGACCGGCACCAGACTGTCCGGGACGCCCTCCTCCTCGGAGTAGCCGTACTCGGTCCCGGCGAAGTCCCACCCGGCCACGACCTTGTCGGTGGGGAAGGTGCCCTCCTCGAGGATCTCGGGGTCGTCCCCTTCGTAGTCCGCGTCCGCGCCGGGACCGGCGAAGTCCGCGTGGAGGTAGTCGATGCCCGTGTCGATGATGCCGATGCGCAGGCCCGCGCCGGTGAGGGGCACCTCCGCGCCCCAGGCCACCGTCGTGCCGAGATAGCCCGCGCTGAAGCGGTTGGCGTTGCGCAGGAGGGCCACGGGACGCACCGAGCGGATCCCGGGCAGGCGCCCGAGGGCCCCGATGTCCTCGGCGTGCGCGACCACTGCGACGCCGTTGGCCAGGCGCTGCATGGCGAAGGTCTCTGGCGCGTCGAGCCCCGATCCGGAGAGGGTGCGCCGGAAGGCGTCCTGTTCATCCAAGTTCTTCGAGAGCTGGATCATCGCCGCGGCCCTGGCCTCCGCGGGGCTGCCTCCCCGCACCAGGATCTCCCTCCACAGGGTGACCGTCGCCGGCTCCTCGAGGGTGACGAAGACCGTGGGACGTGAGATCTCGGAGGGCTGGACCTGGGGATCCCCGAGGAGGGTGAAGGCGATCAACAGGGGGAGGAGTCCAGCCATTTCCCGCCTCGTGCGCAGGTTCCGTCAGATGGTAGGCTGGGGGGGCTGGTGAGTCAATTGCCGCTGTTTGCCTGGAAACAGCGGTCCCCCCACAGGACATGCTCGGCCCACGTCATCCAGAGCGACCGAGCGCAGCGAGCACCTCGATTCTATCAGAAGGACATCCCGCCGGAGGGCTCGACCACGGTGGCGTTGAGGAAGCCGTTCTCGATGATGTACCTGATCGTGTGCGCGATGTCCTCGGGGGTGCCGAGGCGGCCGACGGGGATCACCTTCCGGAAGCGATCGAGGATCTCCTGCTTCATCTCCTTGAGGACCATGCGCGTCCCGATGAGGCCCGGGGCCACGGCCACGGTGCGGATCCCGTAGCGGCCCAGCTCCTTGCCCCAGGTCGCCGCCAGGGTCGCGACCCCGGCCTTGGCCGCGGCGTAGTTGGTCTGGCCCACGTTGCCGTGGCGGGCGATGGAGCTCATGGGCACGATCACGCCGCCGTTCTTGAAGGTGATCATGTGCTTCGCCGCTTCGCGGCCGGTGAGAAAGACGCCGGTGAGGTTCACGTCGATGACCGACTGCCACTGGGACAGGGGCAGGGTCTTCACGACCTCGCCGGTCTCCCGGTCCACCTTCACCAGGAGGCCGTCCCGCAGGATCCCCGCGTTGAGCACCGCGTAGTCCAGGCGCCCGAAGGTGTCCGCGACGGTCTGGAACGCGCCCACCACGGAGGCTTCATTCGCGACGTTGCACTCGAGCGCAAGGACCTCACCGCCGATCTCCGCAATGGCCTCGTCGAACGCGTCGGGGTTGATGTCCATGATCACGACCCTGGCCCCGCCCTCGGCGAACATCTTCGCCGCTGCCAGACCGAGCCCCTGCGCGCCGCCGGTTACCACCGCGACCTTGCCCTGCATCTCCATTCCATCCTCCTTCACTGTCCGAGCCGCCGGGACCCGGCGGCGGTTTCGATGTCTCCGCACTGTCGTCTTTTCCTCCGATACCATGAAGCTCCGTGCAAGATCTAGGGAGTGGGGACGGTTCCGGTCACTTTCACTTCCTGCGGAGGTCTTCAGGATGACAAATCACCTGGAACATGGCCCTGGATTGTGGAAGGATCAATTCGCCCCGGGAGGCCAACACGGAGGACACCATGAGCGACGAGACTGCCGTCGGGCGGATGGACAGGGCCGTGGACGCGATCCGGGCCGCGGGGGTCGGGATCTTCCGGTACCACCGGGAGACCGGGCTGCTGGCCCTCGGTGGACCGGACGGGGACGAGACCTACTACTGCGGCATCTGCATCGAGCCGGGGGAGGAGGTCTCGTGGGTGGTCTGCCTGGACACGGAGTTCACCTACCCGTCCGACGACCACGACACCCTCCGCCGGGTCTTCGAGTTCGTGTTCGACGCCCTCCTGGACGAGGACACCGAGGTGGACTCCCTGGAGTGGGACGACGAGCGCCAGGCCTGGTCCTCCGCCGTGGTCAAGGGCTGTGACGACCTGGTGGACCTGGTCCGCAAGATCCAGGACGCCTTCCAGCATGGACTGTGGTTCGACGTCACGACGGAGTGATCAGGCGATGTCCTCGTAGCGGGTGACCCCGTCCCGTCCATTCTGCTTCCGGTGGTACATGGCCTCGTCGGCCTGGCGGAGGATCTCGTCGACCGAGATGGCGCCGTCCCTCGCGCTCCAGGATCGGATCCCGATGGACGCCGTGAGGTGCCCCACCGTGGGGAAGCTGTGCTCTCGGATCTTCCTGTGGATCACGTGGGCTCGAGCGACGGACTGCTCCTCGCCGATGGGGAGGGCCAGGGCGAACTCCTCGCCACCCATGCGGGCCACGAGATCCTTGTCGGGCCCTGTGTAACGTACCGCATTCCGCATGATCTCGGCGAGCTCCTGGAGGACCACGTCCCCCACTGCATGCCCGTGTACGTCATTGACCTGCTTGAAGTGGTCCAGGTCCGCATACACCACGCTGATCGGCCTGTCGTCCCGCAACGCCACGGCGAGGAGAACATCGAGGGCCTGGACGAAGTGGGTCCGGTTCAGGAGCGCCGTGAGGCCGTCGTGTGCCTTCTCGACCTTGTCGGTGAGGGTGTTGCCGAAGGTCCGCGCGAAGCGGCCGATCTCCTCCTGATCCAGACGCCCGTACAGGGCCTCCGCAGCCTTGTCCCCCTTGTCGGCGAAGGAGAAGACGCCGAAGGTGCGCACCTGGACGACGACGGGGACCACCATGAACGAGGCCGTACGGTACCGGTCCTTGCGGCGGGCGTCCTCCTCGACCTCGGCGCAGATCACCGCCTGATCCACCGCGGCCTGCATGAACACCGGGTGACTGAACTCACCGAACTTGTTCCGGAACTGCTTCCCCTCTCTGAGGGAGGCGTCGGAGTTTCGCCGGAAGCACACGTGGGCGTCGCCGATGTACTCGGAGAAGTTCACCACCTCGCTGCCGAACGCGTCGGGCAGGAAGTCACGGATCCTCTCGACGATCCCCAGGGGCTCGAAGACCGGCATGTCCGAGACCGCCTCCAGGATCCTGGCGCGAACCATCTCCATGCGCTTGGTGCGCAGCATGTAGGCCTGCGCCTCCGGTGGAAACATTGCGAACTGGTGCGCCTTGAGGTCCGCGAGGATCTCCTCGAGGTCTGAGCCGAGGATCCGCTCCCGAAGGCCGATCAATCCCCAGGGATCGACCGCCGGGACCGGATCTCCGGCGCCGTTCGATTTCTCGGTTGTCATGCTATAATCCTCCGATGCGTCCCTCGGAATATGAGGGGAAGGCGAGCCCGAAGTCAAGCGCGGGGCGGAGGACGAGATGGGAGGATTCGAGATCAGACAGATCGAGACCGGCGGTGATCTCCATCGGCAGGAGCTCTGGGTCCGGGGTGAGGTCCTCCGCAAGCCCCTGGGGATGGCCCCCGAGAGCGCCGTCACACCCTTCGAACACGAGGCCGTGCGCTTCGTGGCCCTGGTGGACGGGGCCGTCGGGGCCTGTGTGCTCCTCCATGTCCGTGGATTCGAGGGCAAGCTCTTCCAGATGGCGGTCCTGCCCGAGCACCAGGGCAAGAAGATCGGCCGCGCGCTGGTGGCGGCGCTGGAGGCGGAGGCCCGCCTTATGGGCCTGAAGCGGGTCTTCTGCCACGCCCGCATCCATGCCATGGCCTTCTACCTGGAGCTCGGCTACTGGGTCATCGGTGAGCCCTTCATGGAGATCGGGATGGAACATTTTCGCATGGAGAAGGACCTGTAGCCCCAAGACACGATCCCAGCCGGGGAGCCCGCGACCCGGATTCTTCCTCTCAGGATTGGAACCGCCCGCGGGAATCCGGGTCGCCTCCTGCACCCTTCGGGCTTGGTCCCCGGCTCAGTTGCGTCAGGCAAAGCCTGGCCGATGCTCAGTTGGGCACACAGATCGTCGAGCGGGTGTTGTTGCAGCAGTAGTCGTGCCAGCCGGACCCGTGGGAGGTCGGCCAGGCGGTGTTCGGGTTGACGCACTTCCTGCAGCCCCCGGTGCCGGCGCAGTAGGGACACTTGAACATGCACCAGTAACCGGAGTTGTTGCTGCCGGGTTTTCCGAGGATCTGTCCCGTCACCAGCTCGTCGTGGGTCGCCGCCCGGGCGTTTCCGAAGGCGGCCGCGCAGGCGGAGTTCATCAGCGCGTCCTGCTGCGCGTCGGTCTGACTCGAGACGTCCTGGGTCCAGGTGGCGTAGCCCAGGTAGGTGAGCGCGACGACCTCGTCCTGGCAGCTCCCGTCGCAGCCGTCCCCCGGGGTCTGGTTCCCGTCGTCACACTCCTCCCCGGCCTCCACCACGTCGTTTCCGCAGCAGGGGGTGATGGGGGTGTAGACGCAGCCCGACGCGGGATCGCAGGAGTCCGTCGTGCAGGGGTCACCGTCGGTGCAGGTCACCGCCGCGCCGGGCTGGCAGCTCCCGCTGCTGCAGGTGTCCCCGTTGGTGCACGCATCGTCGTCGTCGCAGGGCGCGGTGTTCGGGACGTTCTGGCAGCCCAGGGCCGTGACGCAGGAGTCCGTGGTGCAGAGCTCCCCGTCGTCGCAGTCGGCGGCGTCCCCCGGCGCGCAGGCACCGCTCGCACAGGCGTCGTCCTCGGTGCACGCGTTCCCGTCGTCACAGGTCGCAGTGTTCGGCGTGAACGTGCAGCCCGCCTGGGGATCGCAGCCGTCGTCGGTGCAGGGGTTGCCGTCCGCGCAGGGGAGCGTCGCTCCTCCGACGCAGACCCCCGCGGCGCAGGCGTCGGCGGTGGTGCACAGGTCGCCGTCGTTGCAGGGGACCGTGTTGAGCGCGTGCTTGCAGCCGGTGACGGGATCGCACCAGTCGTCGGTGCAGAGGTCGCCGTCCTGGCAATCCTCCACCTCGAGGATGATGCAGAGGCCGCCCTGGCAGACGTTGTTCGTGCAGGCGTTGACGTCATCGCAGGTCGCCCCGTCGTCGGGGGTGTAGACGCACTGTCCCGTCTGCGGGGCGCAGGCGTCGGTGGTGCAGTCGTTGTCGTCCCAGCAGTCCACGACCCCCGTCGGCACGCACTCCCCCGCGGCGCAGTGGTCCCCGACGGTGCAGGGCTCTCCGTCGTCGCAGGGCGCGTCGTTGAGCACGAAGACGCAGCCTGAGGTCGGATCGCAGTAGTCCGTGGTGCAGACGCTGTCGTCGTCGCAGGGCACCGGCCCCGTGGCCTTGCAGGCACCACCGGTGCAGTGGTCGCCGTCGGTGCACGGGTTGCCGTCGTCACAGCCCGCTGCGTTCGGGGTCAGCACGCAGACGCCGTCCACGCAGGCGTCGTCGGTGCAGGGGTTGCCGTCGTCGCAGCCCATCGCCGCGCCGCTCCCGCAGAGGCCGTCGTCGCACGCGTCGTTGAGGGTGCAGGGGTTGCCGTCGCTGCACGGGGTCTGGACCAGGTCCACGTGCTGGCATCCGCCGCCCGGGAGGCAGTTGTCCTGGGTGCAGGGGTTGCCGTCGTCGCACGCCAGGGAGCCGGCGCCCACGCAGGCGCCGCCGGTGCACTGATCATCCGTGGTGCAGGAGTTCTGGTCATTGCAGGGCGCGTCGTTGGGCGTGAAGCTGCACCCGCTGGACGGGGCGCAGGCGTCGTCGGTGCAGGGGTTGCCGTCGTCGCAGACCTGGGGCACCCCGGGGGCGCAGCTCCCCAGGCCGCAGTGATCGCCCACGGTGCAGAGGTCTCCGTCGTTGCAGGGGTTGGTGTTGTCCAGGTAGGAGCACCCGGCCATGGGGACGCAGAGGTCGTCGGTGCAGGGGTCGTCGTCGTCGCAGTCCTTCGGGGTGACCCCGACGCAGGAGCCCACGGAGCACTTGTCCCCCTCGGTGCAGGGGTCGCCGTCATCGCAGCCGCCGGTGCTGTTCACGTGGAGGCATCCGGTGGCCGGGTTGCAGAGGTCATTGGTGCACGGATTGGCGTCATCGCAGTTCACCTCAGGCCCCGGGGCGCAGCTCCCCTCCGCGCACTGGTCGTCCACGGTGCAGAGGCTCCCGTCGGTGCAGGCTGCGGTGTTGAACTCGTGGAGGCACCCGCTCAGGGGGTGGCAGGAGTCTGTGGTGCAGGGGTTGGTGTCGTTGCATGCCAGCACCCCGCCCGCGACGCACTGGCCGCTCGAGCAGTGGTCCGAGGTCGTGCAGTCGTTGTTGTCGTCGCAGGCGCTCTCCGCGGGGACGTGGGTGCAGCCGCTCAGCGCCTCGCAGCCGTCGGTGGTGCAGGGGTTGCCGTCGTCGCAGTCCTTGAGGCCGGTCCCCGCGCAGAGCCCCCCAGCGCAGGCGTCGCTCTCGGAGCAGAGGTCGCCATCGCTGCAGGGCGCGCCCGTGTTGGCCGGCACGAGGGAGCAGGCCCCGGTGAAGGGGGCACAGGACGCGGCCTTGCACGGGGCGTCGGGGCCCGCGGGTGCGGGGCAGGAGATCACCGTGCCCGGGTCCACCTTGCACTGGTACAGGACCCCGGTCATGTCGCAGTAGAGCGTCCCGTTGCAGAGGTCGCCGTCCTCCAGCGCGTCGCAGTCCGCGTCCTTGGTGCAGTCGCAGGGCACGCTCGTGCCCACGCAGGTGCCGGCCTTGCAGGAGTCCCCGAGGGTGCAGGGGTCCCCGTCGTCGCAGTCGGCGATGTTGTCCGTGAAGACGCAGCCCTGGATGCCGTCGCAGGCGTCGTCGGTGCAGGGGTTCCCGTCGTTGCATACGATGGGCGTGCCGACGCAGGTCCCCGCGGCGCAGTGGTCGGTTACGGTGCAGATGTCCCCGTCGTCACAGTTGCCCTCGGCGAGGGGTGCGTGCTGGCATCCTGCGCCGGCGTCACAGGAATCCTCGGTGCAGGGGTTGTCGTCGTCACAGGTGTCCTCGTCGATGTCGCCGTCGCAGTCGTCGTCCTCGCCGTCGCAGATCTCCGCCGCGGGCGCCGGCGCGTCACAGGCCGAGAGGCCGGCCTCTCCGCAGGTCCGCTGGCCGGGGCAGGTCCCGAACCCGTTGCCGAGCTCGCAGGGCGTGTAGAGGGCCAGGGGCCACCGAGGTGTCGCTGCACTCGCAGGTGCCGGTCGTCGGGACACATTGGTCCGAGAGCGCGCCCATCGCGTCCGGCATCTCCTGGCAGGCGTACCCCTCGGGGCAGGGTGCGTCACCGCAGGCCGCGCCGCAGAAGAGCCCTTCCTCGCCGTAGTCGATGCAGCTGTCCTCGTAGCCCGATGCGCTGGTGCAATCCGACGCATCCACGCACGGGCGGCACAGGACACGGAAGGGGGAGATGCAGATGAACATCACGTCGGGGCCGCCCCCCACCTGGCTGCAGATCCACCCCTCGGGGCAGTCCTCGATGCACTCCTGGGTGCAGACCCTGTCGCCCATGTGGTCCACGCAGAACCCGGAGTCGCAGTCGGCGTTCTCCACGCAGGGCTCGCCGAAGCAGCCGGTGCCTTCGCAGCTCGTCACGTCGGCGCCGCAGTCCTCGCAGACCGTCTCCGAGGGGTGGTCGGTGTCGACGTCCGGCGCCATGGAATCCCCGGAGGAGACCTCGGTGTCGGCGATGTCGGGGACCGTGTCCGAGCCGGCATCCGGGATCGGGATGACGCTGGTGCCGTTACAGGCCGCGATCGTGACGAGAAGGATCAAGCTGAGGTGTCGGCAACGCATGGCGCCTCCAGGTCGAGGAGAAGTTCCCGGGCATTCTACCCCGCGGCCCGGGAAGGCACCAGCCCCGGGGCTGTCGTTGACTCCATCGGGGGACAGTGAAAGTGAATGTATCCGACCCCACGGACCCCATCGAGATGGCCAGGGACGCGAAGTGCGAGTAACGCCTCCGTAACAGGCGGAAATTTTCTTCAGACCCTCCTCGTTCTCTGGACGTACGTCGGCCACCGAACGCAATGAGGAGGGTGTCATGCACGATCTCAACTGGAAGTCCTGGCGGGAAGCGACGGTCTGTCTGGCGGTGCTGGGGGTCCTCGCCCTGGGTGGTCCCTGGGCTGCGGGCGCCGGGGAGATGAGCCTCCCGGGCGTTGCCCTGGGGGACGCGCACTCGGTGGGTGGACCCATCCGGGTGGACAACCTGGTGATCTTCCCGATCTACGCATCCGTCCACGAGGACGTGGGTGCGTTCGAGACCCTGGACGAGGCCCTGAAGGCGGGGCGGGCCGTGGTGCGGGAGGTGGGCACGGAGCCGACCCCCGCTCCTCCGCAGCCGAGCATGGGCCGTCGGGTCCTCCAGCGCGCCGTGGGCGTCCGCAACGACAACGTAGCGGTCGACCAGGACGAGGTGATCCAGGAGCAGGTACAGTTCGGTGGCGGGGCCACCGTCGGGACCCTGGTGATCGAGAACACCGGGCACAAGGCCATCCTGGTCCTCGCGGGCACCGTGGTGAAGGGGGGCAACCAGGATCGCCAGGTGGGACAGGACTTCGTGGTCGGGCCGAAGCAGGTCGTCCCCGTGGACGCGTTCTGCGTGGAGCATGGCCGGTGGAGCGGCGCCCGGGAGGGCGAGGCCACCGGCGGGCAGTTCGGCACCGTCGGCGTCCTGGCGAGCCAGCGGGTCCGGGTCGCCGGTCAGTACAAGGGGGATCAGAGCGCAGTCTGGGAGAACGTGGCCCTGGACAACGCCGACAACGCCAAGGGCACGGAGACCGGCACCCTCATGGCCACCCTCGACGATCCCGAGGTCAAGGCAAAGCGGGACGCCCTGGTGAGCCAGATCACGGCGGCCCTGGATGCGCTCCCGGAGCACACCCGGGTCGCGGGGCTGGCCTATGCAGTGGACGGCGACGTCACCGGCGCCCGCTGGTTCGTGAACCACGACATGTACCTGAAGTTCCGCCCGATGCTCCTGGGGACCATGTCCGTCGAGGCGGTGACTGCACAGAACGCCACGAAGGCCCAGGGCAAGCCCATGATCATCAGGACCGTGCCCCAGAAGGCCGTGGGAACCTTCATCGAGGACCTCAAGAACTCCAAGGTCCAGAAGGAGACCGCCACCAAGGCCATGAACCACAACGCCTATCGCGAGAACGAGGGCGGCTTCTCCTCGGAGTGCGTTGTCGAGAGGAAGGGCAGGAAGATCCAGTTCTCCATGGACTTCCTCGCGCGGTAGTCCCAGGCGATCCCCTTGTTGTTTCTTGACTTGTGCACATGAAAAGCGTTTAATGCGCCATATCAAACGACCCATGGAAAACAGGAGGGGTCTCATGAAGAAGAACCTGATGATGTTGCTTGCGCTCCTGGCGCTGGGACTTTTCAGCGCGGCGTGCAGCAGTGGAAACGGCAACGGCGGCAACGAGCCCGGCGAGGACACGACCGTCGGCGAGGACACCACGGTGCCTCCCGAGGACACGACGCCTCCTGAGGACACGACGCCTCCCGAGGACACGACGCCTCCCGAGGACACGCCTCCCCAGGACACCGTGGAGCCCCCGGTCGGGGCCTGCCTGAATGCCGGTGACGGAGCCATCCTGGGCGCCGACGGCGGCGCAGCGGCCAAGGCCGCTGCGACGAACTGCGCGATGGGCTGCATCGCGGAGCCCGACGTCGAGGGGATCATCGCCTGCGCGAACCCCTGCGTGATCACCGAGACGGGCCTCACCGAGGACTGCGCCGGCTGCTACACGGCCATCATCGCCTGCACCTTCGTGAACTGCCTGGCCCAGTGCGCCGCAGATCCCGCGTCTGAGGCGTGCGGCACCTGCCAGACCGAGGCCGGCTGCTACGTCGACTTCTTCGCGTGCACGGGCCTGGAGCCCCCGGTGGACGTCCCGGTGGACCAGTGCCTCGGCGACGAGGACCTGGCCCTCATCTCTCCCGATGGCGGCGCCGCGGTCAAGGCCGCAGCGACGGCCTGTGCGATGGGCTGCATCGCGGAGCCCGACGTCGAGGGGATCATCGCCTGCGCGAACCCCTGCGTGATCACCGAGACGGGCCTCACCGACGGCTGCGCGACCTGCTACACGGGCATCATCGCGTGCACCTTCGCCAACTGTTTGGCGCAGTGCGCCGCGGATCCCGCGTCCGAGGCGTGCGGCACCTGCCAGACCGAGGCCGGCTGCTACGTCGACTTCTACGCGTGCACGGGCCTTGAGCCGCCGGTGGAGGTCCCGATGGACCAGTGCCTCGGCGACGAGGACCTGGCCCTCATCTCTCCCGACGGCGGCGCCGCGGTCAAGGCCGCAGCCACGGCCTGCGCGATGGCCTGCATCGCTGAGCCCGACGTCGAGGGGATCATCACCTGCGCGAACCCCTGCGTGATCACCGAGACGGGCCTCACCGACGGCTGCGCGACCTGCTACACGGGCATTATCGCTTGCACCTTCGCCAACTGCCTGGCGCAGTGCGCTGCGGACCCGGCCTCAGAGGCGTGCAGCACCTGCCAGACCGACGCCGGCTGCTACGTCGACTTCTACGCGTGCACGGGCCTCACCCCTCCGGAACCGACCGAGTAGCGTCGCCTATCGGACGACCTTCAGCGCCTCCCTGACCGAGTCCAGCAGCGGCTGGGCGGACAGGGGGGCCCCCACCGCACCCTGCATCCATGCGTCCGGGGTCAACGCACCCTGGGTCACCATCCGCTCCATCTCCGTGCCGAGGATCTTCCCCTCCATGGACTGCTCCACCTGGTGTTGCACCAGGAAGCCGATGGAGTAGTCGGGCAGGTAGAGGCCCGCGTCGATCATGTGGCTGTAGATCGCAAGGATCGGGGAGTCCTTCACGCCGATGACCGGCGCCCAGTATCGGTTCCAGACGTCCACCGCGATGCCGATCACCGCTTCTCGGAGCCCGGCAGGGGTTGCGTCGGGGTGGGCATACATCCAGCGCCAGACCCCCATGTCGACCAGGCCCACGCTGGCGATCTCCATGGTGGACCAGAAGCGATCGATGGTCCGGTTCGCGTCGCCCTTCAGATCCCTGTCGCCGTCGTCGGAGCCCAGGAGGTCCATGTCCCGGGCCTGGAAGAGGAACGCGAAGGCCTCGGTGAACGCGGTGTTGGGGACCCCCTGGAGGAGGACCCAGTCGATCCGGTTGAGTGAGAGGACCTGCTCGACGTTGTGGCCCAGCTCGTGGATCGCGATGTTGTAGCCCTTGTAGTCCATCCCCCCCGGGGGAACCCGGGTGCGGAGGTGGGCGCAGTCCGAGCGCATCCCCGCCCCCATCGCGTGGCCCGCGCCGCGAGCGGGATCCACGACGATCTTCGACGCAAGAAAGGCCGCTGTCTCCACGGAGAACCCGAGCTTCCCGAGGAGCGCTGCGATGCCGGCGTCGAAGGCGGCCGTGTCGGGGTAGCGCGCCTGCACGGTCCGGGTGAGCTCGTCCTCGGACACCGCCGCCCGGTTCTTGAAGCCGTCGTACCAGATGTCGTAGGGGCGCAGGTCCCGGCCGAGGCGGCGGCGGATCTCCGCGGCCACGTCCCTCGCCACGGGGGCCGAGACCACCGCAGTCAGGAGCTCCCTCACCCGCTCTTCGGGGATCTCCCGGTCCGCGTCGAAGCGGCGATCGATGAAGGTCGGCCAGGCGGGGGAGTAGGGGTCTACTGCACGCTCCGCGTGGAAGATCTTCAGGAGCTCCGTGTAGCGTCTGTCCGCCTCCCGGTCCGCCGGTCCGAAGTGCTCCCAGTCCGCCACCGCACCGGCGACGTGGGGGGCGACGCGGTTGGACACCGGGGCCCAGTCGAGATCGGCGTTGTCGATGGCCGCGGCGGGGATCTCCTGGCGGATGATCCGCTCCATCACCTGCAGGATCATGTCCTGCTTCGGGAGGTTGCCCAGGGGATCCGAGTACAGGGCCTTGAGCTCGTCCCGAAGCCCCCAGTGGCTGATGAGGCGGAGGCCCTCGGGGAAGGGGCGTTCCCCGGCCTCGGTCACCACGCGGTCCATGCGGATGTTGTAGGAGGAGATGTACTCGTCCGCGCGGCTGAAGGCCCTGGTCTCGGCCTGGAGGACCTCCCCGGGGATGCGCAGGGACATCGCCTTCGCCAGGCGCGCCTCCGCCCAGGCCCGCCGGTCCATGCCTGCGCCCTCCTGCACGAGGCGCGCCAGGGGGATCTGGGGGTAGTTCAGCAGGATCACGAAGGCGATCCTGCTGGTGAAGAGGTCGTCGCTGAGGTGATCGAAGGGGTCGAGGCCCGCGAAGAGGGAGTCCACAGGCAGGCGGTCCCCTCGATCCAGATCCGTCGGCTCCCGCAGGTGCCGTCGCAGCGCGACCCGGTGACCCCTGAGGGCCTCGAGGTTCCCGTCGAGGCGGCGGAGGAGCGCCTCACGCTCGGGTTGGCCGGGGACGAAGTACCCCAGGCAGAAGGCATGGAACGCCAGCTCCAGGCCGTCCTCGAGCCGCCAGTAGGCGGCGACCTGTCGGACGCCGGTGGTGGCGAGATCGCGTGCCGCCTCGCCGTGTTGAGAGACGAGCGCGTCGATGGTCTCGTTGATGTTCTGGTCGCAGATCACGGGCTTCGCCTCCCCGGCGGGGACCGCCGATGACGTCAGGGTGATGGAGAGAAGGACGAGGAATCGGGTGAGGTTTCGCAGCATCTGGGCCTCCTTGACAGGTGCTGAGCATACCAGAGCGGGAGGGCTGTGTGGGAGAAGCGGATCATTCCGGCCTGACGGCGATGGACGCGGCGGTCTGTGGCGGGTCGGGAACACCCAATCGCGTTCCTCCTTGCCAGAAGCGGTCGAGTATGGTTGATCCTATCCTCTCGCGGCGGCCCCGTGAAGTCACGGGATTGTCACGGAATACTGCAGAAATATGCATGATGCACTACGCAATGCATTGGTGCCCGACTTGGCCTCCCGCCCGCCTGAACAGTGGGCCTGCAAAATAATTCCCGGGGGGTGTTGATTCGGTTTGCTCGTTCATTACCATGTCTTTAGCGGCAAAAAAATGAGGTCGCCCGCTGTCAGCCAGGAGGGCCCAGGATGAGACAGGATCATCAGAGATGTCCGCCGCAGAAGGGGAGGGGGGCCACCGCTGCGGCCCTGCTGATCCTCTTGCTGAGCGCCGGACATGCGGGGGCGGCGGAGACCGTGTCTTCGTCCGCGGAGCTGGCGCCGTGGCGCGGGACGAAGCTCATCTACCGCAACGTCGCCACCGCGTTCTCCTTCGACAAGGGCGCGGAGCTGACCTACAACCCCTACTACGCCATGGCCTTCCAGGTCTCGCCGCGGTGGTGGTTTGGCCGGATCTTCTGGGTGGGCGCGGACGCAGGGATCTCGAGGGAGATCACGGACTCCGACACCACGACGATGAGCGGCGAGGTCCTCTGGGACGACACCCTCGTGCGTGCAGGCGCCTCCAGCTTCTATCGCATCCCCGGGGTGGGGATCGAGTTCAGCGGGGGCCTGGATCTGATCGCGCCGACGAGCAAGCTCTCCCAGGCCCGGTCGGTGTACCTTGGGCTGCGGCCGTCCCTCGGGGTCTCACGGACCTTTCCCGTCCTGAAGGGGCTGACCCTGTTCTACAGTCTCCAGGGCACGAAGTTCTTCAACGAGTACACCACGAGCAGCCGCAAGTCGCCGCTCATCCCCGGGTGCTCGGGAGGGGCCTGCGATCCGTACCTGAACAGCGGCCTCCGCAACCCCGAGTGGCGGATGACCAACCTCGGCGGGATCTCCATGGAGTTTACGGACTGGATCGGCCTCTCCGCCAGCGCCGGGCTGGTGATGGACTTCGTGTACACCCAGGAGAGCCAGGATCCGGCCGTGAGCTTCCAGCCCCAGGAGGGGCAGGATGACCGGCGCTACACCATGGTCTACGAGGTGGAGGTGCACACCCGACCCATGCCGTCCCTCGGCATCGCGGTCGGGGCCAGCACGGTGAACCCGCAGCTGAAGGCGAATTCGACCTACGAGGATCCGTTCATCAACCGGTACACGACCCTGTACATCGACCTGACGTTCCATGTGGACGGCCTCGTGTCCCAGATTCTGAATGCGAAGGGGAGGAACTAGACTATGAAGGGTCTCTACAACAAGCTCACTCTCGTCCTCGGTCTTGCCCTGGCCGCGTCCCTCGCCTTCGGGTGCGCCGAGGAGCGCCCGGCCATCGACCGCGTCCAGCCCTATGCGCTGGACAAGACCTTCTTCGTCGGCGAGGACCTCGTGGATCCCGCGGACAACCCCGAGTTCTGGACCCAGGGCACCCTGGTCGACGTGGGCTACGGCGCGTCCCAGGACGGCCTGTTCACCTCGACCTACGCGCAGCCGATGTCCCGCATGAAGTGGGAGATCACCGAGGACTATCTCATCGGTCGCCTCTCCTACGAGCGCATCGATGACTCCGACGGAAAGGGGATCGGCGACGAGATCGTCGATGGCGTCATCGTGGCGGTCTTTGAAATCAAGGACCACTTCGACATCGTCAAGGCGTACAACCCCACCACCGGAGAGGAGCTCAACATCCTCGAGGAGAACTCCACGGATCGCCCGTGGTACGAGCGCAAGTACATGCGGGTGGACTGGTCCGAGAACCTGAACACCGACTCCTACGACTTCGACACCCTGTCCCTCCTGGGGATCTACGGCGGCGTCGAGTACGAGTCCCTGGCCTACTACGTGGACGATCCTCGCCACGAGGACGCGCCATACTTCGACTACGAGGGCGGCTATTTCGACATCACCAGCAAGGCCTTCGCCAAGCCCGGGGTCGTGGATCTGTCCCACCTGGGCTGGGGGATCGACTCCTTCCCCGCATGTTTCCTGGACAATGACTTCATGGGCGGCTCGGCGCCGTCGGGCTCGTGTAGTCCCGTGGAGCTGACCATCCGCCAGTCCTTCCGGAAGGTCGAGGACCTGGACTATGAGCCCCGGGACTGGGATGGACTCCGCTTCCAGGCTTACGGCGGCTTCTACGTGGAGCGCTACGGCTTCGAGCGGAACTACGGCATGAGCGATCAGAAGTGGCGTCGGTTCCTGGCCCGCTACCCGATCTGGGAACGGTCCCACTACTACAAGAACGCGGACGTCATGACCGGCTCCGTGCCTTGCTTCACCGAAGGGACCACGCCTCCGGGGAAGGACCCCCACCGGGACGACAACGGCGACGGCACCGAAGATGAGTGCGCCTCCGCGGGCGGGGGCTCCCGCTGTGACGAGTTCCGCCAGATGTGCACCCTCCCGTACCAGCAGCGGAAGCAGCAGACCGTCGCCTGGTACTACACCGAGAAGTCGGACCCCGAGTTCTTCGAGGCCAGCGCGCTGGCCACCCACGACTGGGACGTGGCCCTCCGGACCGCGGTGCGCACCGCCAAGTACACGGAGTGCGTCAAGATCGGCGGCGCGGACTGCAAGACGAAGTACCCCATGTACGTCGGGCAGGAGGACGACAACGTCGACGCGGTGGCCCTCGCCCTGGAAGTGGACGACTGCCGTAACGGCATCGCCTACAAGGACAAGAAGGGAGACAAGGCGGCCTGCGAGGCCCTTGCCGACACCATCGGCGCCAAGCGGGGCTACTCCGACGGTGTGATCTCCATCGCCAAGATGGACGAGATGATCGTGCTCTGCCACAGCCCGGTGCTCTTCGGCGATCCGCCCGCGTGCGGCGCCCGGCGTCTGCTCGAGGGCATGACCCAGGCCGACTGCGGCACCCTGGAGGACACCGCCTCTGTTGAGGGCGACAACGCGGTCGACGCCGCGGCGCTGACCGCATGCCGGGATGCGCTGCGGGTCCGCCGGGGCGATCTGCGCTACCACCAGGTCAACGTGATCGAGGAGCCCCAGACCCCGTCGCCGTGGGGCATCTACACCGACGCCGAGGATCCCCTCACCGGGATGACCGTGAGCGCAGCCATCAACGTGTGGTCCTACGTCAACAACCTCTGGAGCCAGAAGGTCATCGACCAGCTCCGCTACATCGCAGGGGAGCTCGAGACGGAGGACGTCACCGAGGGCCAGTACGTCAAGGACTGGACCCGGGCGGCCATGGCAGCGTCCCGGGACGGGATGCTGCCGAAGTTGACCCGCGCGGAGCGGGATCGGCGCCTCTCGGAGCTCACCCGCGGCTACGCCGTGGAGGATCTGGGTGCGAACTACAAGGTCCTGGCCGAGGCCCACCCCGAGGTCATCGACGCGGTGCGGAAGCTGAAGCAGGAGTTCTCCGGGGTGAGGGCGTCCCTCGACGCGCCCTCGACCATGGCGCCCATCTACCAGGCCCGCCGCAAGGCCGCCGAGGGGAGCCCCGTCGAGGCCCAGCTGATGAACAAGATGATCCAGCAGCTCCACGGCGTCGAGGGCATGGCCATGAGCGATGGGCTCCTGGACCTGGTCTCCCCCCTGCGGGGCGGGAACCCGTCCTTCCAGCGTCAGATCAACCAGATGAAGGAGAACGCGCTGGGCGAGAAGGGCCGCTGCGTCCTCTACGAGGCCGAGGCCCCCATGGACCTGGTCGGGCTCACCGACGTCCTCGAGGCCAAGTTCGGCAAGTTCAACCCCAAGGACTCCACCGAGGACCAGTGGGTCCGCGCCGAGCGCATGCGTCGCTACCTGGCGGCCCGGGCCCACCAGTCGGTCATCGTCCACGAGATGGGGCACTCCATCGGCATGCGCCACAACTTCGTGTCCTCCTCCGACGCGTGGAACTACCGCCCCCAGTACTGGCAGCTGCGGACCAAGAACGGCACCGTGACCAACGTGTGCGAGGACCTGGACCCGGATGGAGAGGGCTGCGTGGGGCCCCGGTACTTCGACCCGGTCACCGAAGGCGAGTCGGCCAACCTGATCCGGATGTTCATGACCTCCTCGGTGATGGAGTACGCGGGGGAGACCACCCAGGACTTCATGGGCCTCGGGGCGTACGACTTCGCCACCGCGCGGATGTTCTACGGGGATGCGGTCGCGGTCCACGCGGATCCGTCCTACAATCTCGGCACGCCCCGGGCGAACACCGTCTTCAGCAAGATGGACAACTTCGGCGGGATCCTGGGCATCAGCCACAGCTACGGGGGCAACGACATCCACTACTCGGAGCTGCAGAGCAGCCTCCAGCTGATCAAGGACTGCACCGTCGTGGATCCCCAGGACTTCGTCCCCGGCCGGTACGATCCCGAGTTCTCGGGGACCTTCCACCCGGTCCTCGATGGTCTGATCGTCTCCGTGAACGGCCAGCACACGCGCTGCCGACAGCAGGAGGTGGATTACGTCAACTGGACTGAGCTCCGCATCCCGGAGGAGGAAGAGTTCGGCGGCTACTACCGCGGCGGCGGGGGGGTGGACGCCCTGGGGCGGACCCGGGTCCCCTACGGCTTCGCCACGGACCGGTGGGCCGACCTCGGGAACCTGAGCGTGTACCGGCACGACAACGGCGCGGACGCGTACGAGATCTTCGACTTCCTGATCACCCAGCAGGAGGTCAACCACATCTTCGACAACTACCGCCGTGGCCGGCAGAACTTCTCCGTGCGCTCCGCTGCTGCGCGGACACAGGGCCGGTACAACGAGAAGGTCCGGGACGGGGCCAAGGGCCTCACCCTGATGAGGAACATCTACTCGCAGTTCTCCTTGGAGCTGGGCTATGACTTCGACACCTTCTGGCCCGACGTCGCACCCTTCTGGTTCCCGGAGAACATCCTGGCCTCGGGGATGGTCTTCGATCACTTCACCCGCATGGCCGCCCGTCCTGAGATCGGGCCGCACTTCCGCCAGGAGAACAACCCGGTCCTGCTGTCCAGCGTCGACACCATCGCCGAGGCCGGGGAGACCCAGGTGGTGATCCCCAACGGCGCCACCGGGAAGTTCGGCGACATCTCCGCCGGCGGGAAGCTCATCGAGAACCGCCTCGCAGAGGGCATGGGTGAGTACGACAGCGAGCTCACCATCAACGCGGGCTCCTACTACGACAAGATCAGCGTGGCCATGCTCATGACCGAGTCCGTGGACAACTACATCTCCGACTCCCGGGAGGACTTCGTGGATGCCCGGTACCGGGCGACCTCCCTCGCGGACCTCTTCCCCGACGGGTATCGGCGGTTCCTGGCCAACGCGCTCACCGACGACGAGTTCCTCAAGGGACCGCGGGTCGCCTCCAACGCCAGCGGCAAGCCCCTGGTGGACGGCGAGGGCTATCCTTCGTCGGCCATCGGATGGACCAGCTGGTGGGGCGAGGAGCCCACGGCCTGCTTCCCCTCAGATGGCAGCACCGTCTGCGGGATCTACGGAAACGTCGCAGCCGCGGCCTATGGCGGCGGTCAAGGTCCGGCGAACGTCACGGTGATCGACCCGCAGCTCGGGTGGGAGATCCAGAAGTTCTACATCGCCTGGACCCTGCTCTACCTGCCGGAGAACCAGCAGCAGAACTGGCTGGACATGATGCGGATCTGGGAGCTGGGCAAGGACGCGGATCCGGGCTTCGAGGGGCGCATCGAGTTCCACTGGCCCTACGGCAAGGTGTACGTGGCCAAGACCTTCGGCCGGGAGACGATCTTCGGAAAGGAGGTCGAGAGAGGCATCGCCGCCCGCGTCCTCGAGTACGCCAACGACCTCATGGTCAAGGCCTTCCAGACCACCGACGGTCCGGACATCAACGGCGACGGGGCCCCGGACTGGTACCTCCCGGTCCTCAACCCCGACACCGGAGAGCCCATCGTGCTCTGGGACAAGAGCATCGCTGGCATCCAGGACGGCTACGTCTACCCCAACGGCACCGAGGAGTGCAATGCGGACTACGACGGCGGCTGCACCTGCTCTTCCAACCGGGCCTGCACCGAGCTGAAGAGCTACATCGAGGTCCCCTTCTTCCTCCGCCAGACCCTCGACGCCTACGGGCTCATGGCCCCCCAGCAGAAGGGCATCTACGATTAGCGCAGAACGCGCTCGCCTCGGAGTTCGTTGACGGCACCCACCCTCGACGACGACCACCATGCCTCCCAGAATAGAATGTGGCAGTGCCTGACATGGCACATTCGATCCCGCCCGAGGAGATTCCACTCCTGAGTTTAGTCAATGGCCATTGACTAAACTTAGTCAATGGCCGATGATCAAATTCGGGAGGTGCGCGTATGGACCCTCGTTTTACGCCGCATAACCAGCATCACATCGCGCCGGAGCGGTTCGACGAGCTCGATCCGAACCTGGCGCGACTTCGCAGGCACCCCCTCGTCCATCGCTCGAACCTCCTGGATCGTCTCCCGCAGCGGGACCCAGGAATTTGCACCCTCGGCGGCGGGCGGCAAGTGGGCAAGACCACCCTCGTCAAGCAGTGGATGTCCGCGCTCATCCGTGGCGGAACGCCGCCCCTGTCGGTGCAGTTCGTCACCGGGGAGCTCATCGACGACCATCACGGCCTCGTGCGGTTGTTCCAGGAGTGGCGGGACACCCTCGCCGACATCGATTCCTTCGGGTACTTCCTCGTCGACGAGGTCACCTACATTCGGGACTGGGATCGGGGCATGAAGTTCCTGGCCGATGCGGGATTGCTGGCATCGACGGCTGTGCTGCTGACCGGGTCTGATCTCGCCATGATTCGGGAAGCTCGCATGCGGCTTCCCGGCCGACGCGGCGACGCGGACGTTGTCGATTTCCACCTCCACCCCCTGGACTTCCGAGACGTCATTCGGCTCAAGGGGGCCCTCTCCAACGAGGATCTCGAGGCGGCTGTGAGAGCTGACCCCGACCTCCCCGTGACCATCGTTGATCGCTTGTTCGAGGAGTTCAGGAGCTATCTGATCCACGGTGGTTACCTGACCGCGATCAACGACATCGCAGAGACGGGACGGATCCGCACAGCGACCCTCCGTACCTACTCGGACTGGATCCGGGGCGACATGTTGAAGCGCGGAAAACGCGAGCATTCAATCCGGGAGGTCCTGGGCGCCATCATCAAGCGCTACGGCAGCCAGGTCACGTGGAACGCGCTCTCTCGGGACCTCTCCATCGATCATCCGGCGACGATCGCGGACTATGTCAGCCTCCTGGAGCAGATGGACGCAGTCTTTGTCCGATACGCGCTCCGGGAGGACCGGCTCGGACCCGCGCCGAAGAAGGCCCGGAAGCTGGACTTCGCGGATCCGTTCATCCTCCACGCGGTCCGGACCTGGCTGGAGAGTCCCCTGGATCCATGGGAGAACATCATGTCCGCGGTGGCGGAGCCGTCTTCCGTATCCCATATCGTCGAGGCAGTGGTCGCAAACCATCTGTCCCGACGATACCCCACGTACTACATCAAGGCCGAGGGCGAGGTCGACGTTGCCTATGTCCACAGGGAGCGCTTCCACCCCATCGAGGTGAAGTGGACGCGCCAGCGCCGACCGACGGATGCCAAGCAGATCGCGAAGTATCCGAACGGCGTGATCTGGGACCGCGGTCGACGGCCAGGGGAGCTCCACGGAGTCCCGACGATCCCCCTGCCCCTGGCGTTGCTGCGGCTGGAGCCGATGGGTTGACGACGCCCAGTGGGGGGGGAGGGGCCTTGTCGACACGGGCTCATGGGGCAGGGCAATCGCAAAGTCGCCGCTCCCCCAGCGGTCTATCGAACTCTGGCTCGACTCGGCTGGAAGAATGGTCCGTTGCCGTTGCCGTTGCCGTCGCCGTCTGACGATCGATCACATCTTTTCGCTCTTCGCGATCGCGC
>JBDRIT010000035.1:0-4786 GCA_043815665.1 Pseudomonadota bacterium | reverse complement strand
CCTGGCGAAGTCCAGACTGTTCTCGGAGTGGCGGCGACCGACGGAGCTCCGTCCTTCGGCGAAGAGCTGCTGCAACTCGGACAAACCCGCGTTGCGCGACCAGAGGGGAAGCCATGTCTCCGCCCGGGCGTTGTCACCGTCCCCCGCGGAGGAGAATCCCACAGGAGTGGAGCGGACGGTGAATGGGATCGAGGCCCATAGACTCGTCGTCCCGACATTTGAGCTGCGGCTGACTGCTGAGCTGAGGAGGAGGCTTCCCTCGAGGGCCAGGACGATGTCCCAGCGATTGACCTTGAAGTCCTTCGTGGCTACCTCCGCGCCCTGATTGAAGCCCCCCGCTCTCCCAGGATCGAACTGACCGATGGACAGCTTCTCCAGACCGTCCGCCAAGGTATTGAACAGCGCCGCCTCGAGGAGCGGACCGGTGGAGGGGTTCTCGGAGAGCAGCAGCGTGTCCAGGTGCTGCATATAGTTGTTGCTGAAGTCCAGGTGGCCCTCGTTGCCGCCGGTCCCGAGCACGGGGTTATATGACGGGTTGTCGCCCGGGTGGAGCACATAGGCGGCGTCGGCCCACCGCAGGGCTTCGTCCGGAAGCTCTCGACGTGCACGCTCCATCAACCCGGTCTTTCCGGTGCTTCGCTCAGAGTTCTGAATCTTGGTTCGCACTTTCTTGAGTGCTTGTTCAAGCCGAGCGAGCCTTCCTCTCTGTTCTGGTGCGGTCTTCTTCGCCAAGCGTATTCTGTCGAGGTCATCCGTCTCCCTGAGGAGACCGGGGCCATGAGCTTGCGTGTCATCCCATGCGCGAACGAGATCATCCCGCAGGTCCTGGAGTGAGCTTCTGTCCTTTCCCTCCGCTTTCGCTGCGATGATGGCTGCGAGTCGGTCGAGGCCGCTTCGGATGGTCAACGTCGAAGAGCTGAACTCGGGCCAGCTCCGCACTTTTCGTATGACCTGCCGATAGGGCTCGAAGCGCGGGGAGTCGCTGGCGCTGATCGCGTCAATGCCGACAGTGTTATCGCCCGGCGAGAAGCCGCTGGCTCCATTCCAGGGAGAGACAATGGGGGTGGGACGGTAATCCTTCTGGAAGAACTCCAGGAGTTCCTTGTGGTCAAGGAGGGTCGTGAGGACCAGGTGGTCTCCCTCCCAGCGGGCCCGCGCGTCAGGGTCGCACTGCTCCGCCAGGAGGCGGAACACGCCGAGCCCCTTCAGGTAGCTCGCCAGGGGCTCCGTGCGGCAGCCGATCAGGTGCAGATTATTCATCCTCTCCCTCCTCCCGGCTCCCGCGCCAGTCCGCGGCCCGCAGGAGCGCCTCCAGCCAGGCCAACCGGAAGGGGCCGAGGCGCGGGGCGTCCCGGAGCGCGGCCATCCGGGAGACCCAGCTCGGGCCTCGCGGGCCGTCGCCCAGCTCCATGCAGGAGAGATTCAGGGTGACCGCGGGGGAGCCCTCCCCACTGCCGAGGTCGGCGCCCGGGATCTCGTCTCCTTCCCACAGCCCGCGCGCAAAGCGGCGCTCGGGATCCTCTGGGGCCACCTCATGAGGCAGCGACCGGAGGGAGAGCCGCACCTTGCCGTGGTGCGCCGCGGCGAGCCAGACAGCGAGGTCGGAGAGGCCCGCGTCGAGCATGACAAGCGCGGAGGCCAGCTCGTGGCGGAAGCCCGGGCGCCGGTACCGGCCGAGCCGAGCGCCCTTGGCCAGGAGTTCACCCGCGGCCTCCTTCGGCGCTCCGGCGCTGACCGCCTCCTGGAATACCGGGTGCGCCTTGCCGACGTCGTGCCAGCGGGCGGCGAGGCGGAGCTCGTCCGCGAACTCCGGAGCCAGTTCGTCAAGGCAGCGTAGGATCGCGTCGAGCTCCCGGAGCACCGCGTCCGTGTGCTGCGCGAGGGTCACTGGATGGTGTGTTATGGAGCGCGGGTCCGTGTCGTTCGCGCTCATCTCTCGCCGGAGATCGAGGTACGGGAGGTCGGGTTTGTGCTTGGGATCCCCGGTCCAGCCGAGCTCCCCGTGGTAGCCGCCGGCCGCCAGGGGCAGGAGAAGGGTCATGCCGGGGACGGGGTGCTTGGCCTTCGTCCAGACCCTGTCCAAGACGTCGAAGCGCCAGGCCCAAGGTAGCCCCTTCTTCTTGAGGAGCTTGCGAAGTCCTGAGAGGGATATTGAGCAGAGCTCCTCCCGCACTGGCGCTGACTCGTCGGGCGCGGGCTGTCCATCGAAGTCCCTCCAGAAGACCTGGACATCGCTGTCGTCCGCGTCCCGGATGAAGCGGGAGACGTCGATGTCCGCGCCAGCGAGGTCCGGGGTGGTGTCGAAGAGCTCCAGCAGGTCCCTGCGTCTTGGGATGAATGAGTAGGTCATGTCCTCGCGGATCTCGCGCTCCGAGAGGCTGTGCAGGCCTACATCCTCGAGGCCGTCCAGCTGCGCAGCGGCCGCGGCGAGCGCGTCCGCTGTGTAGGGAGCCGCCGCCTTGCGGTCCACGTCGACGATCACCACGCCGACCTGGTCTTGTAGCTCGCCTTTACGGTTGCAGCGCCCGAAGCGCTGGACCAGGGAGGGCCAGGGCGCCAGCTCCGTGATCAAGAGCCGCGCTGAGAGATCCACCCCCGCCTCGACGACCTGGGTGGAGACGGCGATCCTGCCATCCTCCGGGAGGGGCCCCAGGAGGCGCGTCAGGGTCGCTGCTCGATCCGGCGGTCTGAAGCGCGAGTGGATCAGCACCAGATCGGCGTTGCGGTTTTTCTTGTTGCGCGTAACCAGCTCCTTGTAGACGTCCTGGGCCCGCTTGACCGTGTTCACGACGATCAGCGTGAGGGACCCGGGGTGGTGGGAGTCGACGGCCCTGCCCGCGATCTCCTGGTGCACTGTCTTGCTACAGGAGATCGGCGGGAGGAGGGGCTTGGGCGCTGTCCAGCGCGTCCGAATAGCGTCCGCGCCCAGGTCCGCATCGCTAAGCGTGAGGCGCTCCCCCGCGTCCAGCTCCCTGTCGAAGTCCACGGTCTCCAGCCAGGGGTCCCGAAAGGTCGCGCTCATCCAGAGGGTGCGGGTGGGTGCGGCCGTGCCCAGAAGCCGACGGAAGGCCTGGAGCTGCGCGCTGGTGCCCAGGCCGTTCCCCATGAGCTGGACCTCGTCCATCACCCACTGGCAGTCGCTGTTGAGGAGGCCGAAGTGCATGGGCCATCGGTAACGGCTCATCCCGTAGCCGCGGTTCAGCGCGCGGGAGAGCAGCATGTCTTGAGTCCCCACCAGGATCTGATCACGCTCCGGCTCCAGCTCCCAGTCCTCCGGCTCAACGCCGCCCATGAGAGTCATGACCGGGATCCCCTCTTTCGAGGTCTCTCTGCCCCTGGGTTCCAGCGCAGCCAGAATCTGTCTGATCCGCGCGACTGTCTGCTCCACCAATACCCGCATAGGGAGGCAATACACGAGGCGCCTGGGGGTGGATCGCCTCACAGCATGGTCGGGATGGAACCGACGGCGATAGAGCCACGCCAGGACAACCGCCTCCGTCTTCCCGAGCCCAGTCGGGATCTCAAGGACCGAGGGGAAGGGATGGTGCTGAGCCAGGAGAGCCTGGTAGGGGTAGGGAGTGTGCCCTGTCAGCTCCCGGAAGAGCACGTCGAATGCTTGGTCCGTCATCCGTCTACTCCAAGATGGCCCCGTCTATATCTTGTCCGAGAATCCTGCGGTGCGGCCTGCCCGAAAAAAAATTGGGCACCGATACCATCGGTCGATGTTTCATCGCTGTGACGCACAGTCGCCACTCTATCTTCCGTTCAACCCGTGAACAAGCGGATCATACCCCGGGGGTCGGTCAAATGGCGTCCGACCCCTCACGCTGGGCGGCGCAGAGCATCAGCTCGCCCAGCGGGGGGAAGCGCGTGGGGAGGGAAAGAGGCCCCTCAGTGAACGGCCCCGGCCACGCACAGCCCCCGCCCCCCGTACACGGCCCCGTCCAGCGCCATCGCCACGGCCTCCCCGGTCTCCCCGTCCGGCTCTTTGCCCATGAGGAGGGCCTCGATGCGGTAGGGGAAGACGTGGACGTCGACGAGGTTCCAGCTGTGCTGGACGCAAACGGCGTTGAGGCGGGTGGAGAGGGCGTCGGCGAGGGCGGGGGTGATCTCGGCCTCGAAGACGTCGGGGCCGAGGTCAGCGGAGCCGGAGGTCCATGGTGTCCATGGCGCAGATCGGGATGCCCGCAATATTCAGGGAACGTGGTAGGCTTCAGGAACCCCTCTTGCCCACGATCGTTCTGGCGACCGCCTCTACGAGGTGCACTGTGTCCGCGTCGAGAGGGGCCAGGAGGGAGATCAATCCCTGCAGCGTGCGCTCCTTCTTGCCCTGGCGGGACTTGGTCTCGAAGTCGAGCAGGTCCCTCGGGGCGACCCCGAGTGCAGCAGCGAGATTCCCGATGGTCTGGAGGGAGGGGCTCTTCGATCCCCGCTCCATGCGGGACAGAAACTCCGGTGAGACCCCGATCCGCTCCGCAAGAACCGCCTGCGTGATCCCGGCTTGAGTTCGCAACTGTCGAACCCGTCGCCCAAGTTGAACCTGCAGGTCCTTGGCCATGTTGTCCTCCTGGTCTTGACGGTAGGTCAGGAGGCTTGAACCGACCAGGAACCCTGGGACATAATTGAGTTTGACCCAGTAGGGCAAGTCGGCTAACGTTCTGCCCATGCCGCAAACGTTATGGCCAGCGCGTGCCTGTTTTTTCAGCAGTGTTCTTCTCGGCGGAGAAAAACCCGAGAAGTGGAAAAGGTCCTTCAAGACCGTCGGGAGGTGTGGGTAGCCATGAGT
>JBDRIT010000034.1:0-19995 GCA_043815665.1 Pseudomonadota bacterium | reverse complement strand
GACCCAGGCGCGATCGCGAAGAGCGAAAAGATGTGATCGATCGTCAGACGGCGACGGCAACGGCAACGGACCATTCTTCCAGCCGAGTCGAGCCAGAGTTCGATAGACCGCTGGGGGAGCGGCGACTTTGCGATTGCCCTGTGGAACCCCCTCCCACAGCTTGCCGGGAAGGGCAATCTCAGGTACAGTCTCGCGGGATCATTGCGGAGGGTCGGACATGCGTTGGATCGCAGCCTTGGTGTTGGTGCTGGCCCTGACGGGGCTGGCGTGCGAGGGCGACGACGGACCCTGCAAGCCCCAGTGTGGCGAGCTCGAGTGCGGCGACGGCGGGTGCCCCGAGCAGCCCGATGCATGCGGGACCTGCGCAGGCAGCGGCACCTGCGTCGAGGGGTTCTGCTGCGTGCCCGCATGCCCCGTGGGCCAGCTCTGCGGCCCCGACGGTTGCAACGGCACCTGCGGTGCTTGCCAGGAAGACACGATCTGCGACCCCGCAACCTACCTCTGCGTGGCCCCCCCGGACCCCTGCGAGCCCCGGTGCGACCAGGCGGGCTACGAGTGTGGCCCCGACGGCTGCAACGGCTCCTGCGGCGACTGCGCCCCCCCGGACTTCTGCCTCGCCGGCGTCCAGCAGTGCGGCGGCACCTGCGTGCCGGAATGCGGGGACGCGGAGTGCGGAGACGACGGCTGCGGCGGGGACTGCGGCGCGTGCGAGGACGGCCAGTTCTGCGAGATCGGCCTCTGCGTGGGCGGCGGAACCCTCCCCGACGAGGACTTCGTGATCCTCTTCAACTACCGGGGCCGCATCCCGAGCTACAACGACAACGAGTCCGATCTCCACCTGATCAAGCCCGACGGCAGCAACCCCCTCGTGGAGGGCGAGGTGGGCTCGCAGCCCCTGACCTCCTTCTACCTGGAGGGGGTCGCTGATTGCCAGCTCATTCTCGAGGACGCCATGGGCGAGCCCGTGGGCACCAAGCCCTGCTCCTGCGAGTACGGCTGCCTCGTGGACGAGGCCCTCCAGTGGATCGCGGTCTCCATCAAGAAGCCCTCGGCCACGGGCTTCACCTTCCAGCTGGGTCGCTTCGACCCGCAGCTCGGCGTGAAGATGATCAAGGGCGTCACCATCTCCGACGTGATCGACTTCAAGTTCGGGGGCAACTACCTCTACTACAGCAAGATCTACCAGTGCGAAGGCCTGTCCTGCCAGTACACGGTGCACCGGGTGCAGCTCGACCCCGTAGGCCAGCCCCAGGAGCTGCTGGTCTTCCCGCCGGACAACGACCCGGACTGGCCGAAGCACTCCAACTACAAGGGCCACTTCAAGGTCTCCGAGGACGGCGAGGTGGTGGTGTTCATTGGCACCACGATCCGCAGCGCCCGCATCTACATGTGGAAGGGCGGCAACCTCCACGAGCTGGACTACATCTGCAACCAGATGCAGGCTGGGGAGTGCATCGGGGCAGGGAGCGAGTACACAGACACCGATCCCATCGCGATCTCCCCGGACTCCTCGGTGATCGCGGCCTTCACCATCGCGGAGCGGGATCTGCGTCTGCGCCTCTACGACACCGAGACCATGGACCAGAAGTACCTGAACCTCTTCTCGGTGCCCGCGGGCGGCTACCTGACCAACATCTGCCCCAACATCGGGGACGCACCGTGGAAGTTCAAGAGGGTCGACGGGAACCCGATCTTCACTCGGGATGGCACCGGGGTGCTCTTCGTCGCATACGATGACTGCAATCCCTCGAGCGCAAACGCCAAGCCCGAGACGGACATCTACATGGTCGACCTCGCGTCGGTGGGGGACGGCACCCCCTTCGAGGAGACCGACTTCGTCAACCTGACGAAGAACCCCAAGCACGACGGCTCCGACAACCAGGTGATCACGGGCTTCGACCTCTCCCCCGAGGGAAAGGTCCTGACCTTCACCGCCAGCCCCTTCTGGGGCAACGATCGGATGCTCGGGGACAACGACAAGCGGGCCCTCAAGGACCGTGAGCTGTGGGTCATCGGCGTCAACGGCTCGGGGAAGGCCCAGATCACGGACACCAGCGACTTCGAGGCGTCGGCACCCCAGGCCCTCTCGGTGACCGTGCTCCCCGGGCAGGGGCAGTAGGAGGACAATCAACGATGTTCGTCAGCAAGGACCCGATCAATCAATGTTACAAGTGCACCGAGGAGCTGGTCTTCGAGACGAAGATCGGCCGCCGGGACATGTGCCCGAGCTGCCACGCATACCTGCACTGCTGCCGGAACTGTACGTTCTGGGACCCCCACGTCCACAACCAGTGCAAGGAGAACCGTGCGGAATTCATCCGGGATCGTGAGGAGGGGAACTTCTGCCTCTACTTCACCTTCAAGGATACCGGCGACGAGGACGGCACAAGCGAGGCAGAGCAGGCAAAAGCCAGGCTGGCGGCCCTCTTCGGGGGCGCCCCCGCCGAAGCGAAGAAGGCCCCGCAGAACGTTGATGACGCCCGAGAGAAGCTGAAGAAGCTCTTCAAGGACTGAAATTGACACGCCGCGTAAGGCTTCTATAATCGTGGACACGCGGCACAAGCCTGTGATCGCCGGAGGGAGGCGCGAATGATTTTTACGGAGATCGGTCAGTCCCGAAAAATGGTCGGGAACCTCGACCGCGAGCTGGACGTCGTCGGCTCGCTCAAGGATCTCTGCAAGCACAACCGCATCCATTGCGGCCACGTCCGGGCAGTGGGGTACGTGCAGGACCCCGAGCTCCGCCGATATTCCCGCTCCCAGAGCGCCTACCTGACCCCGGAGGTCTTCAAGGGCGTCTACCAGATCACCGGCTGCGAGGGCTTCATCTCCCTGGGGGAGACTGACGCCGACGAGACCGACCTGATGCTCCACACCGTGGCTGCGGCGTCCGGGGTGGGCAGGAACAAGGTCGTGGTCGGGCAGCTCGTGGGCGGCGAGGTGATCCAGTTCGAGTTCCTCATCGAGGTCTTCGACAGCATCAGCCTCCGGCGAATGCACGACTCCGTCACGGGCCTGGGCCTCTGGCTGCAGGCCATGCCCACGGGGGTCTCGGCCGCGGACGATCTGATCCTGGCGCCCATCGCAGTCGAGCCCGAAGCCGGGGCCCGACACCTGGAGCCCGAGGAGATCGAGCTCGAGGAGATCGAGCTGGAGCGCGGGGACTGGCTGGACCACCCCCGCCTCGGCCAATGCCAGGTCCTGGCCCGGGACAACGACGAGCGGGTCCCCGTGAAGCTCCCGAGCGGACGCGTTGCGGAGCTCCACCTGGGGCTCTTCAAGATGTTCCGTATCGGGCGCAAGCAGGGCGGCACCGTCTACCGGGTCGAAGTCCGCCGAAAGAAGTCCTGACCCCGCGATGAACCGCAGGAAGACGCTGCTCCTCTCCCTGGCCGCCGTGCTCCTCTCCTGCAGCCAGGGGGTGCCCCCCAAGGGGGTCGGCGTCCCGGACGACCACGCAGGAGAGCCCGACGGCCCCGTGGGGACGGACACTCCCGACGAGCCGCCCCCCTGCCGCCCTCCGGCCACCGTCGACGCACCGACGTGGTACCACACCGCGGTGGGGTACGAGATCTTCGTCCGCTCCTTCCGGGACTCCGACGGGGACGGTGTGGGAGACTTCGCGGGCATCATCGAGAAGCTGGACTACCTCAACGACGGTGTCCCCGGGGCAGGCGACGACCTCGAGGTGGACCTGATCTGGCTCACGCCGATCCACCCCTCCCCCAGCGACCACGGATACGACGTCATCGACTACCGGGAGGTCAACGCGGACTTCGGTGGGATGGAGGCCTTTGACACGTTCCTCGAAGCAGCCCACGCCCGGGGGATTCGCGTGGTCATGGATCTCGTGGTGAACCACTCGTCCAGCCAGCACCCCTGGTTCCAGGCCTCCGCCGCGGGCACCGGACACGACGACTGGTACGTCTGGAGCGATGCGGCCAGGGACTGGAAGCGCCCCTGGGGGGGCGGGCCCACCTGGCACGAGGCCGGCGGTCGCTGGTACTACGGGCTCTTCTGGACCGGGATGCCCGACCTCAACTACACCACCGAGGCGGTCACCGAGGAGATGATCGACATCGCCCGGTTCTGGCTGGAGAAGGGCCTGGACGGCTTCCGCCTCGATGCGGTCCGCTACCTCGTGGAGACCGGCAAGGGAGACGGCCAGAGCGATACCCCCGAAACCCTCGCGTGGTGGCGGACGTTCACCGCCGCGGCTCGGACGGTGCGGGACGACGTCCTCCTGGTGGGGGAGGCCTGGACCTCCAACGAGACCGCGGCCCTCTACCACGGCGACGGAGACGGCCTCCCCATGACCTTCGACTTCGATCTCTCCGGCGCGATCCTCGGCGCGGTGAAGGGCTCCGACGGGACGGACATCGAGAACGTCCTCTGCCGCTTCGGGAGCCAGTTCCCCGAGGGCGCCGCGGACGGGATCTTCCTCACCAACCACGACATGGTGCGGGTCGCCTCGGAGCTGGGCGAAGAACCCGACGCGGCGCGCCTGGCCGCCGGCCTCCTCTTCTCGATGCCCGGCACGCCGTGGATGTACTACGGCGAGGAGATCGGGATGCGCAACGGTTCGTCCCTGAAGGACCAGCACAAGCGGAAACCCATGCAGTGGACCGGCGACCCCGGCGGGGGCTTCACCGCCGGGACCCCCTGGGAGCCGCTCCACCCGCAGGCCGACACCATCAACGTCGCCGACCAGTCCCAGGATCCCGACTCCCTCCTGAGCCTCTATCGGGACCTGATCCGAGCCCGACGAGCCCGCCCGGCCCTCCACCGTGGCGGCGCCGAGGTCGTGGACGTCAACTCCCCGACCACGGACGAGGTCTGGGCGCTGCGACGCGCCGCTGGCGATGACGCCGTGGTGTGCGCGTTCAACCTCGGGGAGAGCACGGCGCTGGCGGTCAACCTGGCAGCAGGGGACGCGTCCGGGGCAGAGGATGCGCTGACGGGTGAGAGCGTCGTGGTGTCCGGAGGGGTCGTCGAGGTCGGCGACCTCGGGCCACGGGCGTTTCGGTATGTGCGGCTCCTGCCGTAGGAAGCAAGCAATGGACAATACTCCATTGTCCATCATCCAGTCATTGCTGTAGACTCCCAGCCATGAAGCGACTGCTGCTCATTTCGCTCCTCCTCCTCGCCGCCTGCGGCACCGAGGAGACGCCCGCGCCCATCGAACTCGCCTCCCTGCTCGAAGAGGAGTCCCCAGCCCCCTCCCCTTCGGAGCTCCCACTCTGCGAACCTCCCATCCTCGAGGTCAGCCTTGACGACTGGCAGGCCTTCCTCGATCAGCCCCTGGGTGAGGAGCGCGACCCCGACCGGCCCACGCCCCGGAGACTCCTGCGCAAGTGGATGCCCCTCTCGATCATCGCGCCGGGGCCGACCGCAGCGCGGCTGCAGGTTGAGGCGCTCTCCGTGGGAGTCGACAGCGCCGGAACCCCGGGACTCCGGGCTCTGGAAGCTGTGGCGACCCTGGAGATGGAGGAGGGCCCATCGCGCGATGCCCTCGGCAAGGACCTGGAGCGCTGGATCCGTGCCCTGCACACCGTGATCCCCGGCGCGCCGGAGGTGACCGTGGAGGGAACGAAGGGGGCCCTCGCGGTGCGCGTGCGCATCGGCGCCCAGGACGTGAAGGCGCGGCCGAGCTGCCGGCCCGAGCCCGACAGCAGCCCGGCGACCTCAGGCGTCCGACTGCGCGTGGGGGTCCAGGCCCTCCTCGACGTCGTGGAGCAGACAGCGGGGCCCCTCCTGCTCTGGAGCGTGCTCCCGGAGGAGCTCGAACACTGGCGCACCCTGGAGCTCGCAGTGCGCAGCGGCGGAGCCGACCGCGTCACCTTGCGCCTGGACACCGGCGCCGGCGCGCTGGCCCAGATCCTCGCCCAGGCGCGCGCCCCCGCGCGGCCCGGCTGGGACCGCTTCCTCCCGCCGGCGACGCCGATGACCGCGGGCTTCTACCTCAACGATGCAGAGGCCTGGACCCATCGCCTCTCGGATCTCATGTTCGAGAAGGGGTTCAAGCTGGACGGCTTCGATCCGGTGAAGCTCCTCGACAAGACCTGGGAGCACCAGCTCGGGGAGCTCCTCTCCGGCCCCGCTGTGGGCTTCCCGATCGTGGAGAACTACAACCTGAAGACCTGGGACGAGGGGTGGATCGTCTACCTCCAGCCCAAGGACGTCGCCGAGCTCGATGCGCGCCTGAAGCGCGTCTTCAACCTCAAGCGCTACGTCACCCGGCCCGAGACCTTCCGGAAACGGGACCTCACCGTGGTGCGGTTCAAGACCGCTGGGAAGGGCAAGGTGGGCGGAGTGCGCTTCGCCTGGTACTGCGAAGATGCGGGCTGCTGGCTCACCCGCAACATGAGCGGGTTCGATCAGCTCTTCGATGTGAAGGAGGGGGCGGCCACGCCCCAGGCCCAGAGGGTGCGGAGCCTCCTGACCGGGGACGCGCTGGCGTTCATGGTGGTCAGCCCTCGGACCTTCGGTGAGCGGTTCCAGCTACCGGAGCCCAAGAAGAAGAAAAAGAAGAAGAAGGGCGCCCTCCCCCTCCCCTCCTTCGGGGATCGCGACGCCATCGCCCGCACCCTCGTCGAGAATGCGATCCGGGGCGCGCTGACGGACCTGCCCGAGGATCTCCTCGTGGCCGCAGCGCTCCGATCGGACGGAGTCCTCCTCGAGCTGGAGGTCACCGGCCTCTTCCGCCTGCTCGGCCGCGTGGCGACCCAATTCCTCCCCCTGCTGTAGCCGGATCAGGCGGTCAGGAAGTTCCCCACGGTGCTGGGCCGGGGCCTGCGCCCCATGAGGCGCGTCGCAATGTCCTGCCAGAGCGCGTCGAAGGCCTCCTCGGTGAACCCGGCCCCGGAGCGGAGCCAGTCGGTATGGTGCCGGACCACGCCCCGGGGGCGGAAGTGACCGCACACGTCCAGATGATCGGCGCGGACCACACCGCACACCTTCCCCCAGGGCTGGGAGAACAGGGGCACCACCCCGTCGTTGTCCCGGGGGCCGGGCTCCTGGCCGAGGTGGCTCCGCGCCAGATCCTGCAGGGCCGGTGACAGCACGGGAAACGGGTACGCGTCGGAGACGCGCCCGGCGATCCGGTGCATCCCCTGGAACAGGGAGTAGGAGGCCGGGAAGTACGGGTCCCTCAGGCCCTCGAGGACGATGCGGGGCGAGAGCCGCGGCGCGACGGTCAGGTACGAGAGGTAGCGGCAGGCCTCGGCGTCCACCGCGGCGGCGTTGAAGATGTCCATGCCCTCCACGGTGAGCTGGAGCATGGCCCCCTGGTCATTGGCCACGTCGTGCATGAAACTGATGATCTCCCGGCGACGGTCCTCGTCCAGGTCCTTGAGGAGGTGCTCCACGAAGTAGTCCAGCACCGTGTTGTCCAGACCCAGGACGTCGTCCAGGCGCGTGAGCAGGGACAGGCCCTTGCCCAGCCAGGCATAGGACAGGCCGCCAACGCTGCGCATGCTCGTGATCAGGAAGAGGCTCATCCCCAGGAGCAGGTGCTTCCCCGCCAGGCTCGTGAAGAAGCCCGCGATGGGGGTCCCGTGGTTGGGGGTCGCCAGGGTAACCACCGTGTTGATCCGCTGACCAATGGGATCCGCTTCGCCGCCCAGGCTGACCCCGGGGGTCACCAGAAGGCGGGCGTCGAGGCCGCCGGTGCTGTGCCCGACCACGTGGAGCCGGTCAAAGCGCTCCGGGCGGGTGCCGGCGATGGCGTCTGCGAGGATCCGTGCCCGCTTGCGGATCGACGCGGTGGGACGGGTGCTCACGGTGAACACGTCCACATCGTCGCCCGCGGCCTCGAAGAGCCGCTCGAGGAGGGCCTCCACGTGGCGGAAGTAGTACACCCCGCCGAGGTGTTCGAAGCCGAAAAACCCCGGGACAAGGTAGACCGCATGCCGCATCGTGGACCTCCAGAAAGACATCCAGTATAACCACCGGGGCAGCGAGGGGAAGCGATGACGAGTCACCAAAGCGAGCACGAGCGTTTCCTGGAGGCCCAGCGCTACATCGACGTAGACGTGGTGCGCCTGGAGCCCCGGGACCGGACCCGCGAAGGCAAGCTCGAGGCGGTGCGCCGCTTCAACGCAGCCCTCGGCGATCCCCAGGCAGCGTTCGATGCGATCCAGGTGGCGGGGACCTCGGGCAAGGGCACCGTGTGCACATTCCTCGCCCACGCCCTCGACGCGGCGGGGATCCGTACCGGCCTCCACGTCTCGCCGTACCTCCAGGTCATCACGGAGAAGACCTGGTGCGAAGGTCGGTATTGCACCGCGGGGGAGTTCGCGGACGCGGTGGATCGCGTCCGTCCCGTGGCGGAGGAGTTCCGCCGCTGGGATACCTGCCCCGCGTCGGTGCACGGCATGGCATCCCTCGCTGCGTCCTACGAGGTCTTCCGGGCCCGGCGCCTCGAGACCGTGGTCATGGAGACCGGGGTCGGGGGCCGCTTCGATCTGGTCCAGGGCCTCCGCAAGCGCCTGACCGTAATCACGGATCTGGGCCTGGATCACACCGGTACCCTGGGAGAGACCCTGGAGGAGATCGCCTGGCACAAGGCCGGGATCATGGAGCCCGGGGTCCCCTGCGTCGCTGTGGAGGGGCCCGGGTATCCGGTGGTGGAACGAGAGGCCCGGGAGCGCGGCGTCCCCCTGCACCCGGTACGGCCGGAGACGATCCTCGTGCGGGTCGCGCCCCCGACTCCGGCGGGCACCCGGGAGGTGGTCCTGCGCCTCCCGCACCTGGGCGAGATCCCGGTGGTGCTCCCCGGCGCCGCCGCATTCCAGGCGAGAAACGCTGCGGTGGCCGCTGCGGCCCTGGACCGGCTGGCCGCAGCCGGCGCAGGGGTGACACCCGCGCACATCCAGGAGGGGTTCCCCCGGGCCCGGTACCCTGGCCGCTTCGAGCAGGTCCAGGACCGCCCACGGGTGATCCTGGACGGGGCGCACAATCCCCAGAAAATGGGGGGCCTCCTCGAGAGTGTGCTGGACCTGGAGGGAGGCGGCCCCCTGGTGATCCTCGCGGCCTTCTCCGGCGGTCGGGCGCCGGGCCCCCTCATCGCCACCCTGGCGGGACCGGCGAGCGCCCTGGTCGCCACCCGCCTCGATCTCTACGGCAAGGCTACGGTCCCCGCCGAGGACATCGCCCATGCAGCCCGCGCCGCCGGGCTCCCTGCGGAGGTCGAGGCCGATCCCATGGCCGCGCTCGATGCAGCGCTGGCCCTGGCGGGCCCCGCCGGCACGGTCCTGGTCACCGGCTCCCTCTATCTCGTCGGCCGCCTGCGGGACCGTTGGCACCCATGGCGGGAGATCCTCCTGCAGGGGACCTCCTGGCCCGCTTGACACCTTCGGTCCTGTGGCGTTAACGTCACGGGGCACGTAACGGAATGGGAGGAAAACCATGCGCTTTATGTGGCTGTTCACGATCCTGCTGGCTCTCGCGCTCGCGACGGGCTGCAACGACAAGACCAAGGCCGACGACAAGAAGGCCGAGAAGAAGACGGAGCAGAAGGCCGAGAAGGGCGAAAAGAAGACCGAGGCCCCCGCGGCCGAGGACGACGAGGCCATCGAGAAGATCGAGACCCCGCCGACAGAGGAGGGCAAGCCTGTCGAGGAAGCCCCCGTGGCCGAAGAGGCCGAGCCTGTCGAGGAGGCCGAGCCCGTGGCGGACGAGGCCAAGCCCGTGGCCGAAGAGCCCAAGCCCGTGGCCGAAGAGCCCAAGCCCGAGGTGGAGGAGAAGCCCGCCGAAGACCAGCCCCCCGCAGAAGAGAAACCGGCCGAGGAGGCCAAGCCCGCTGAGGAGGAGAAGCCCGTGGCGAACAACACCGTGACCACCGAGACCGGCCTGATGTACGAAGACCTCGTCGTGGGCGATGGCGCGTCCCCGACCCCCGGCCAGGTCGTGATCGTGCACTACACCGGCTGGCTGACCAACGGCACCAAGTTCGACAGCTCCGTGGACCGGGGCCAGCCCTTCACGTTCCCCATCGGCCAGGGCAGGGTGATCAAGGGCTGGGACGAAGGCGTGATGACCATGAAGATCGGCGGCAAGCGCAAGCTCACCATCCCGCCGGGGCTGGGCTACGGCGCCCGGGGTGCGGGCGGCGTCATCCCCCCGAACGCGACCCTGGTCTTCGACGTCGAGCTCCTCGGCCTGAAGTAGGCGTCCCCTTTCCCGGCGACGCGAGCCGCTCCGCCACCCGCGCGACCAGGCGCACGATGTCCTCCATCCATGGCCACTGCAGGGGCGTGGACCCATCGATCCACAAGGCCACCGCGCTGTTCTTCAGGAAGGACCGGACCGGCAGGTTCGCGTCCTGCATCCAGAGCACCAGCAAGGCCCCACCCGGCCCGCGAAACTCCAACCGGAGCGCCGGCGCGCCGCCGGTGCGGCCGAGAGCGATCTCCCCGGGGGTCGCACCGGAGAGGAGCCCAGGGCGGTTCTCGAAGACGCGATGAAGGGCATCGGCGACCCGATCGCGCCACCCGGCGTCGAGGACGATGCGCCCGTCGGTCCCGGGCCACCGGAAGGGAGCGGTCACTCCCAGGCGCCGGTGCGTCGCGGCGGCCAGGGACCGCAGATCACCGATCCCGGGCTCCGCAGCCAGCGCGGCGCACGCGTGGCGCACGATGGTGAGGGTGTCGTTGCTCCCCTCGGGCAGCCCCAGGCGCCACGCCTCCACCCGGACCCCCTCCGGATCCGACGGGGGCACCGTGCCCTGGCCGCTCAGGCGGCGAGCGAGGCGGTGGAGCAGCGCGACCTCACGGTGCCGGAACCGCCAGGGCAGCTCCTCCTGGTTCCACTCGATCTTGCACCCCGCCTCCCCCGCGTGGTCATCGAAGGCCTCGGCGAGGAGCCCGTCCCGCGCCGCGAGGCGGGTCACTCCGCGACCGGGGAAGAGCAGGAGCCGCGTTCCCAGGGCATAGTCCGCCGAGATCAACGGATTCCCGTCGAGGTGCCGGAGGTTCTCCTGGACATCGGTCAGGGTGGTCCAGGGAGTGAACAGGATCGCGCTGAGCCCCTGCTCGGCGAACCCGAGGACCTCCGGCCAGGCCTGCCGCCAGCCGAGGATCCGATCCGTGGCCGCCCGGACCTCCGCCTGCCCGATGCCTTTGTTGAACCGGAGGTTCTCCGCGTCGGAGAAGCTCTCCACCCCGGAGGTGTAAAGGCGGATCGCGTCCCCCCGCGCAGCGAGCCGGGGGAGCAGCCGGTCCAACACCTTCTCCGCGGCCAGGAGCTCGTCCAGACGGGGGGAGAGGTAGAGCTGGAACGGCCGGACGCCCGCGTCGTGGAGCCGACCCACGAACTCCTCCAGCCTGGCCCAGATCGCCGCCGAGAGCACATCCAGGGGCAGGGGACCGTCCCTGTCCCCGAGATCCTTCCCCGCCTGCAGCACTTGCCCCACGGCGAAGTCCACGAAGGAACGCACCTTGTACGGAGTCCAGTCCCGTCCGCAGAACGCGCAGCCGTCATGACATCCCGTGGTGTCGACGCCCTGGTACGCGGGGTTCCCGGCCAGGGGACGCTGGTAGACGCAGCGGGGCCCGGCGAGGATCTGCACGAAGGGCCGCAGCCGGCGCGCCAAGGGATTGGCGGGCAGGCGCTGGTACCTGGGCGTCACCTGATCCAGCCAGTCCTCGCCCCGCAGCGCAGGGGGAACGCCGACCTCACCGACCGCGTCGGCGAGGAACTCCCGGAGGTCGGCCAGGGTCGAGCGGTCCCGGAAGATGAACCGCGTCTCCGGGCAGGCCCCCCGGAGCCGCACCCACTGCTCGTCGACCAGGTGCTCGTTGATCAGGAGGTGACTCGGCCGGAAACGCCGCACCCTGTTAACCACCACGGCCTCGTCCGCCGGGCTGAGCCGGTAGTCGAAGGACATGTCCAGGGGGACGCCGAGCGCGACCCACTCACAGGCCACCCCCGCAGCCTCCAGCAGCCCCGCGATGAAGGGGAAGGTCTCTGCGCGGTAGTGCCGCAGGGGATCGTCGGGGATCAGCTCCAGCAGGAGCACCCTGGGTGCGTCGCTCAGGGGGTGCATCGCTGCTGCTCCGCCACCTTCAACGCGACCCGGACGACCAGGTCCGTGAGGGCCTCCATCCACGGCGCGACGAGGGGGGTCTCCTTGTCCACCCAGACCGCCACCGGGGGGACCACCCGGTAGGCCCTGGGGCAGCGCGCCGCGTCCTGGAGCCAGACCCGGTACGGCGTCGGTCCCGGCCCGACGAAGGCGATCCGCAGCGCGCGCTCCCCGTCCATTCCCCGGAGCTCGACGCCCTGGAATCCCGCCCCCTGGAGGAGCCCCGGGCGCGCCGCTGCGACCCGCTCGAAGGCCCGGGCCAGCCGCGCCCGGAGATCGTCGTCGACGAGGATCCAGTCGGCGTCGCCGGGCCATCGGAACGGCGCGTCCGGGTCGATCCGGAGGGCGATCCCGGCGACGAGGCCGCGCAGCTCCGCCAGCTCCGGCGTGGCCTCCAGCACGTCCAGCGCGTGCGCACAGAGGCGCAACGGGTCCTGCGCCTCCTCGGGCAGGGTCGACCGCCAGAGGTCCAGCGCCCGGAGCTCCGGATCCTCCGCGGGGATCCCCCCGTACTCGCTGACCCGGCGCGCGAACCGGGCCAGCAGAGCGACCTCCGGATGGAGGAACCGCCAGGGCAGCTCCTCCTGGTCCCACTGGATCTTGCTCCCCGCGGTCCCGGCGTGGTCCGTGGCGTCGTCGAGGAGGAGCCCGTCCCGGGCGGCGAGGCGCGTCACGGCGCGACCGGGGTAGAGGAGGAGCCGGCTCCCGAGGCGGGCGCTCGCGGGGATCAGGGGGTTGGACGCATAATGCTCGAGGTTGATCCGGACGTCCCCGAGGGTGGTCCACGGGGTGAAGAGGATCGTGCTCAGGCCGCGGTAGGCCGCGGAGCCGAAGGTGTCCCCCCAGGCCTCGTACCATCCCTGGATCCGCTCGGTGCCCGCGGCGATGGTCTCCAGGTCCAGCCCCTTGTTGAGGCGTCGGTTCTCGACCGCTGAAAAATTCTCCACCCCGCTCGTGTACAGGGTGAGCCCGTCGCCCCGAGCGGCGAACCGGGGCAGGAGGCGGTCGATGAGCGCCGCGGCCTCCAGGACCGAGTCCAGGCGCGCGGAGAAGTAGAGGTGGAACGGGCGGACTCCCGCGGCGCAGAGCCGCTCCACGAAGGCCTCCAGCTCCCGCCACACCGCAGCGGAGAGGATGTCCAGCTGGAGGCGCCCGTGGCCGGCCTCGAGGTCCCGATCCGCCTGCACCACCTGCCGCACCGCGAAGTCCAGGAAGGAGCGCAAGGGGTACGGCGCCCAGCTCCGCCCGCAGAACGCACAGCCGTCGTGGCATCCGCGGACATCGACGCCCTCGTAGGCGGGGTTCTTCGAGAGGGGGCTGGAGTAGGCGCAGCGCGGCCCTGCGATGATCTGCACGCAGGGGTTGAGCGTCCCCGCCATGGGGTTGACGCCACGCCGCAGATATCGCGGCGTCACGCGATCCACCCAGTCCTCTCCGCCCAGCTCCTCGGGGAGGGAGGTCACCCCGATGACGTCGGCGAGGAGCTCCCGAAGATCGATCAGGGTCGAGCGATCCCGGAAGATGAACCGCGTCCTGGGGCAGGCATCCTCCAGCCGCGCCCACTGGTCTGCGACGACGTGCTCGTTGGTCACGAGATGGGTCGGCCCGAACTCCCGGACCTGATCGACCACCACCGCCTCGTCCTGATCACTCAGGCGATAGTCGAAGGACATGTCCAACGGAACCCCGAGCCCGGCCCACTCACAAGCAACCCCCGCGGCCTCGAGGAGCCCGGCGATGAACGGGAACGTCTCCGCGCGGTAGTGCCGGAGCGGATCATCCGGGATAATCTCCAGCAGCAGGACTCGGGGTATCTCGGACAAGGTCATCGCGTCTCCGGCAACAGAAGGTCAGGATAACCGGAAACCGCATCGACCGAAAGCCAAGCCCACCCCCAGCCCCTGTGGGAGGGGCGTCCACGCCCCGATTCTCCATCCCCTGTGGGAGGGGCGTCCACGCCCCGATTCCCCCCTGTCACAATCCTACTACCAGAGCAGAGACAACCAGCTCACCGAGGTCGCCACATCCCCAGCCAAGCGCACCGGCTTCGGCGGGGGTGGGGGTCAATTCGTCGCGTGGGGACCCCCCGTCCAATGCCCGCAGCCACGTCTGAGTGGTCATCGGATTGATCTCCACGAGGAATCTACTCCAGGGGCCATAACGTCGACGGATCCCCAAGGCGCCTCTCAGACCTCCCACCCCACGCCGAAGCCTCAAATTGGGAGTAGAAATACTATTAATGAGCCCCCCCTCCGCCCTTCGGGCACCTCCCCCCGCTGGTGGGGGAGGCAAGACGAAGCTGACCTCAAATGTCGGCTGCTACGTCCCGAACGACGCTGGTGGCTGTTCTCCGAATCGTTCGTTGCCGGTCAGCTCCACCCTACAACCAATGTCATTTGCCCTCTGTACCCTTCCCCCCCTGGGGGAAGTGCCCCGGAGGGGCGAAGGGGGAGTGGAAGGAAGCAACCAACGAAAGTGCGCTGCAGCCAGGATCCCGCCACAGTCCGCCGACACACGCTGCCACCCGACCTCGCTCGCGATGAACCCCATCAGTAGTTCTGGTTTCGGTTCCCCAGCCCCGCAGAGTTGCCCAGCTATATGTCAACAGGGGATGCCTGACGCCGTGTCACCGATCAGCGGCGCACCCCCGAGACGACCGCGCTGTACGCCGTCGTCCGAGATCACCTGGAGACCTTTCTCGACGACGCACGGATGCGCAGCCAAACCGGCGCGGGGTACCCACAGTTCATCGAGAACGAGTTCCGTCGCTACCTGGAGTGCGGCATCCTGGCTCGCGGCTTCGCCCGGGTCCGTTGTGCGTCGTGCGGGTTCGAGCGGCTCGTGGCGTTCTCGTGCAAGGGCCGGCTCTGCCCCTCCTGCTGGGCGAGGAAGGCTGCGGACGTCGCGGCGCACCTGGTGGATCGCCTTCTCCCCGAGGCACCCTACAGGCAGTGGGTGCTGACCTTCCCTTGGGAGCTGCGCTTCCTTCTCGCGATGGACCGTGCATTTCTCACGGAGATGCTCAGGGTGTTCCTGCGGACGCTGTTCGCCTGGCAGCGGCTGCGGGGGCGACAGGCCGGTATCCGGGATGGCCGCCCCGGGGCCGTGACCTTCATTCAGAGATTCGGATCCGTCCTCAACCTTAATCCCCACTTCCACAGTTTGCACCCGGACGGGCTCTTCGTAGAGGGTTCCGGGGAGCGGCTCACGTTCGTGCCGCTGCCGCCGCCGACGGACGAGGATGTCCAGTTCCTGACGGTCCGCCTGGCCGAGCGCCTCGGCGCCGTGGCCCGGCGTCGCATGGCTCAGGCGCAGGAGCAACCGCCCTGGGACTCGGCTGACGCCGCGCCTGTCCTGGCCGCTCACGCAGACGCGCTCCGCCTGCCGGGACCTCGCCTGCTCCCTGGCATGGAGGCTTCGGCACCCGAGACTGGCAAGGCACTCTGCGCGAAGGTGGGCGGCTTCTCCCTCCACGTAGCCCGCACGGTCGAGGCCTCGGATCGGGCGGGCCTGGAGCGGCTCTGCCGGTACGGGCTGCGCTCTCCGCTCTCCCTCGAGCGCCTCTCCGTCGATCCGGACGGACAGGTACGGTACCGCCTCCGCAAGCTCTGGATCGACGGCCGAACCGAGATTTTCCTCGACCCCATCGCGTTCCTTCGGCGGCTGGCTGCGCTCATCCCCGCCCCCTACACCAACCTCGTCCGCTATCACGGCGTCTTCGCCAACCGCTCCCGGGACAGGTTCAGGATCCAGCTCCCGCCTTTCGTCGAGCCGATCGAGGTGCCGCCCCCGAACGAATGCAGTGCGGACCACGAGGACGAAGCGGATGTCGTCGGAGCCGAGCCCTCCCTGCCGACCGTTCGACCGCGTCGCCTCGGCTGGGCGAAGCTCCTGCGCCGCGTCCTCGACGTCGATGTGCTCACCTGTCCCGAGTGCGCGACCTCCATGACGGTTATCGCGTTCCTTACGGACCCTCCGGTCCTCCGGCGCATCCTCGACCACCTGGGGCTTCCCTCCTCGTCGCCACCGCTGGCCCCGGCCCGGTCACCCCTCGACGAGGCGGGGTTGTTCGTGGACGAAGACACGGTCGCCGAGGAGGGCGACTGGCCCGATCCGGAGGAGGGGAACGAGACCGCCCGGGCCCCGCCTTGAGAACGTCAGGCTCTCGCTGACTAACAGAACAACTGCGGATTCAGGCGTCCACTGACACTTCCGGACGGGGACGGGACGGAGAGGTGCGTCCAGAACTGGGGGAGTTCAGGCCGAACGATCGGCGTCCTCTCACGAAACCCCCCGCTCAGCGCGCCTTGACACCCCAGGGCCGGCCTCAGATACTTGGCCTGGAGGCGAGAAACACGGATGAAAGTTCTTACCGGCCTCGGGTTCTCGCAGGGGGCCACCCTAAAAAAATGGTAGAGGCCGAGCGGTCCGCATGCCGCTCGGACGGGTACAAACAGATGCGGGCGCTCATCTGCCACACTTTCGCCGGTTATGACTTCGACACCGTGGACGAGCTGTGTGCGGACGATCTCGCCGAAGTCGTGGGCGCGGCCCTGTGGGTCAAGGACACCGGCCCGATCCAATAATGAAGAGCTACAGTCTACGAAAGCCCGCAAACTCCTCGGATGTAGTTCTAGCTAGGCACAGCTAACGGACGCAACGAACGAACAGTTTGCTGTACCTGGCGTGGGCGTTTTCGACGTTGCCGCTGTGGAAGTTGACGTTCCACGCCCAGCTGTCGTCGTCCTCATAGGGCGAAGACGACCAGTACCAAGAGCATTCGCCTTCCATCTCAGCAGGCCAGTAAATACCATTTCCAGGGCCTCTACCTTTGACACAACCATCGGTCTTGCAACCCCGAATCAACGATGCTAGCTCCTTTTTAGTAGGCAGCCGCCAGCCGCCGCCGTCCAGTGAAAGTGCGGAGCAATGCGTCTTTGCTTTCTCCCAATTCATAACTTCGTCCATGGGCGTCACTTGCCACGTGAGGCCTGACTTCCCATCCGTCCATGTCATGCCTTGCTCTGTCCACTTGGTCCTATCGTTTCCATGCGCACAAGCGGCCACGCCAAACGCCATCACCAATAGCAGAGTCGCCGTCCAAAGTACGCGCATCCTACCCTCCGGTTCTTCGTTGTCCGCATGCATCATGCTATCGGAGCGGGCAGGGTGGCAAGCGATTCGCTGCCGTGAAGCCTTCTCGTCGATCCCGTGCGCCAAGTATGTCATCCACGATCTGGACTCGAAGTTCGGTGCGGCCGTATCACAATGGCTCAAAGGGGCTGGAGTGAAACCTGTCCGGATCTCATTCCGAGCTCCATGGCAGAACGGAATCGATGAGCGTTGGGTACGCAGCCTCCGGACGGAGCTCCTCAACCATGTCATCGTGTTGAACGAAGCACACACCCGCAGACTGATTGCAAGCTACGCCTCCTACAACAATGAGGACCGGTGCCATCTCACGCTTGAGGGAGACAGCCCGGAGCATCGGCCTATCCAACCACGGCCTCCGGGCGACGCCGAGGTTGTCGCTTTGCCCCGTGTCGGAGGTGCACACCGCCGGTACGAGTGGCGACAAGCAGCCTAACGACAGGCGACCCAAACCTTCGAAATTGGATGCTCCTACACTTCGGGGCGGTGGACAGGTCTGCGTGAATCCCGGTTCATCAGCAACTGTCTCGATGGTCAACAGCGACTAAGGTCGGGATCTGGTCAGGATTGAAGCCGGTGGAGAGATCCTCAGGCACCCAAGAGGACCTCGGAGAGGCCCCGATCCAATAATGAAGAGCTACAACACCACGAGGTACCCGGCATCGGTCTAGTCGACATCACCGCCTCAGAAGCTGTCGATCGTGATTTGGCACACCACGGGGACGGGGGACGAGGCGCAAGGAGTCCTTGATATTCATGCCCAGGGAATGCGCCGAGTCTCGTTCGAGGAGACACACGCTATCAGAGCTTCAGATGGGCTCGATCGTGTTTTGGCACACCACGTGGGACCGTTGCCCAACAAGCGTCACGGTGATAGCTTACGGGACCACACAACACAACGAAAGCCGACGTCGCTGTCCCATCGGTCGGGAGTGTGTCCGTTCCGGTCGGACGCACTGACGTACTCGGTATTGGCTTCGAGCCAGGAACCGCCGCGCAAGACACGGAATTTCATGTTGAAATCAGACCAGGAAGAAGTCCACTCCCAGACATTCCCGGCCATGTCACAGAGACCGCTCACGCTGTTTCCTCGCCGCTTCGAGCAGACAGGCCAAGTACGGTTCTCGCCGCACCCATCCGTCTCCGACCCCGCAGATCCTATGGTGCTACTGTCATCCATGACGCACAGGGAGCAGCTCGGCTTCTTCCTGCCCCAGGGATACTCACGCCTACCACCAGCACTCGCCTCCGCCTCCCACTCCTGCTCAGTCGGAAGGCGACCACCTACCCACTCACAGAACTGCTCCGCACCATACCAGTCCACACAGTTCATCGGATGGTCATCACGATCCTCGTAGCCCCAGTTACAGTACCTGGAGCCAAACTTGGATTTGTGGTGCTTGAACTCGCACTTCCCAGCCTCCACGCAGGCACCGTACTGCGCCACTGTCGTCTCAGAGCGAGCAAAGGAGACCTTTGCGTACTTGCTGTGAGCCCACTCCAGGCCACCCAGTTCCTTCAACTCGATCTTGTGCACCGTCGCGTCGTCCTCGGGCGGGTAGAGCGTCCTCAGATAGTCCTCGTACCCCGTTGCCTGGGCCTTTGGTACAACACAACGGAATCCGTAGTCGAAGTCCCTGAATGTGGGGTCGACCCTGTACCAGGAGGACACTTTGAGGTTACCTGGATTGAATAAGTACCATGCACCGCCGTGCACGATACGACTGGAATCCTCCTGTGAGGAGGTCCACTCCCAGACGTTTCCGGCCATGTCACAGAGACCGCTCACGCTGTCTCCTTGACGCTTCGAGCAAACGGGCCAAGTACTGTCTTCACCGCACCCATCAGTCGGTCCAAAGCCAAAGGCAGAACCTGTAGTGTCCCCGTCGTCCATCACGCACAGGGAGCAGGAAGGCTTCTTGTTCCCCCACGGATACACTCGGGTACCACCAGCACCCGCCTCTGACTCCCACTCCTCCTCCGTCGGCAGACGGCCACCGGCCCACTCACAGAACTGCTCCGCACCATACCAGTCCACACAGTTCATCGGATGGTCATCACGACCCTCGTAGCCCCAGTTGCAGTGTTCATGGTCGGACTTGGATTTATGGTGTTGCGCTTCGCACTTCCCTGCCTCCACGCAATCCCGGTACTGCGCCACCGTCGTCTCGGTGCGAGCGAAGGAGACCTCGGCGTACTTGCTGTCAACCCACTCGAGTTCCTCGACACCCTTCGTCACCGTGACAGAAGCTCCCTCTGGTGTCCCGGTGACCTCCAGACTGTTCAGTTCCTTCAACTCGATCCGGTGCTCCGTCACGTCATCGACAGGGGCATGGAATGTCGCTTCATAGTCCTCGTACCCAGCAGCAGAGGCCATCACCTTCCAAGTCCCCGGCTCGCCGGAGCGGTTCTTGTACGGGGACCCAGACACGACCTTCTTCCCCTTCGGCGGTGTTACCTCCAGGCGTACCAGCTTCTTCGGCTCGGCTACGATGGCAACGTCCGCCACAGCGGCGGTAGCAGGCCCGCTCTCGATTGAAGGACCGCCGCCCTGGGTCAACGGAGCGGGAGCAATGATGACGGCCGAGCCGCCGGAAGTTCCTGGAGTGCAATATACCCCCATGGACAGTGCGTCCAGGTCGGGCGTCTTCAGGGTCTTCGTGACTCGCATGGCCTCCCAGGACTCCAGCGTCGGATCTGCCGAGAGGACCGGGGTCTGGCTTCGACCTCCTGCGGCCAGGGCGGCGGCCACTCCATCG
>JBDRIT010000033.1:0-38357 GCA_043815665.1 Pseudomonadota bacterium | reverse complement strand
TGAAGCCCCTCCCACAGGGGAGCGGCGCCTGGCGATTCTTGCTGTGGGAGGGGCTTCAGCCCCGACTCTCCAGAACAGCAGCCCCAGCGCCAGGAGCGCGGCCAGGCCGAGGAGCGCCAGGCGGAGGCGCCCGCCGACCCCACGGATCTCGACGCGGACGGCCTCCGACGGCAGGGTACACCTTCCGTCGAAGAAGTCCCCGCCCGCGTTGCTGCGGACCCGCGCCTCGACGCAGGCCTTGACCGCATCCGGTCCCTTCGCCTCTGCGGGCCCATCCGGGGAAATTCGAACGGTCCTCGTCGCCCCGTCGGGGCCGCTCATATGGAACCGGAGCGCGCAGTCGGGGCCGGGGACCAGCGCGTCGAGGGTCCAGTCGCCGCATCGGAACGAGTCCAGGTCATCCGGGGCCAGGAGGTCGACCACCGCGGCCTCCTGGCCCGGGAGGAAGACCCCGACGCCCGCGTGATCCGGGGCCTCCGCACCGAGGGCCAGGGTCAGGAGGAGGGTGATATGAGCGGTGGAGATCACAGGTGGTAGGACTTGAAGCTCTTGTCATACACAAACAGATCGAACCAGGCCAGGAAGTTGATGATGCACCACAGGGAGCGGCCATGGTCCTTCTTGTGCCCCAGGTGCTCACGCCACATCCGATCCACTGTCTCGAAGGACAGGAAGCCGGTGCGCTCCACCCGGTCGCGCTGGAAGTACTTGCTCGCCAGGGGCTTGAGGGCCCCCTCGAACCACAGGGAGTGGGGCATCTCGAGCCCCATGTTGTTCCGTCGGTAGATCTCCTCCGGGACCAGATCACGCATGGCCTGCTTCTGGAGATAGCGCCGTGTCAGTCCCTTGATCCGCAGCTCCGGTGGGACGGTGGAAGCGAACTCGATGAGGATGCGGTCCATCCACGGGAAGCGCGCCTCGATGGAGTGGGCCATCATCATCCGGTCGTTCTTCACCATGAGGTCGCCGATGAAGAAGTACTTGATGTCGACGAGGGAGAGGCGGTTGAGCTCCTCCTCCCAGTCCAGGGAGTAGTAGAGGTCCGAGAAGAAGGTCTCCGTCCGCCGGTAGTGGTGATGATCCGGCATCAGCGCCGCCTTCTCCTCCGCGCTGAGGGAGTGGCGCCAGGAGAAGTGTGCGTCGGGGACGTCCAGCTCCGCGCCCGCGGTGAAGCGGCGGGCCAGGAAGTCGAAGCTCAGCTTCCGGTAGTCCGTGGGGAGGGCGTGGGCGGTCCTGCGGACCACGTCCCGGAGGGGCTTCGGGACGTACCGGCGGTAGAGGTTTCGGACCTTCCAGGCGACGTGGGTCTCGTAGGCGTTGAAGACCTCGTCCCCGCCCTCCCCGGAGAGGAGCACGGACACGTAGTTCTTCGCGTCCTCGGCGAGGACCCAGGTGGGGATCGCTGCGCCGTCCCCGGAGGGCTCGTCCATGTAGGCCATGTGGCGCTCGAAGACGTCGGCCACGTTGGCCGGGTTCACCACCACCTCGTGGTGGCGGGTGCCCGCGAAGTCGGACATGAGGTGCTGCCACCGGCTCTCGTCGTAGGACGGCTCGTCGACGCGGATCGAGAAGGTGTGGAGATCCCGGGACCGCCCCAGGAAGTTGATGATGGACAGCATCGAGCTGGTGTCGAAGCCGCCGGACAGGGTCATCCCCAGGGGCGCATCGGAGATCAGGTTGCGCTCCACCGCGTCGATCATCTCCTCCCGGAGACGGCGGGTAGCGGTGGCCTCGTCCATGGTCCGGTCCGGGCGGTACTCGATCTTGTAGTACTCCCGCTCCTCGAACCGTCGGCGGTCGAGGTCCACCTCGAGGAGCCACCCCCCCTGGATCTCACGGACCGCCTCGAAGGGGGTGAGGCGATCGGGGATGTAGGCCAGGGAGAAGTAATGGAAGATCGCCTCGTGGTCGATGCGATCCTCGAAGCGGTCGAGGTGGAGGAACGACTTGATCTCCGAAGCGAAGTAGAGCCGGTCGCCCTTGTGCATGAAGAAGAGGGGGCGGATCCCGTAGAAGTCCCGGACCACCCAGGCCTTGCGCTTCCGGGTGTCCACCAGGCAGAACGCGAACATCCCGGACAGCTCCTGGACGAAGTCCAGGCCCAGCTCCTCGTAGAGGTGCAGGAGGACCTCGGTGTCCGAGGTCGTGCGGAACCGGTGCCCCTCGTCCAGCTTGAAGCGTCGCCGCAGCTCGAGGAAGTTGGTGACCTCGCCGTTGTACGTGATCCAGACTGTGCCGTCCTCGTTGGACATGGGCATCCCGGCCCGGTCCGCCAGGTCGATGATCTTCAGGCGGGTGCTCCCCAGCGCGAAGTCCCCGCGCTCGATGACCCCCTCCTGGTCCGGGCCCCGGTGCCGGAGGATCCGGGTCATGCCCCGGTGCTCGACGCGGTCCCGATCGTTCAGGGGTTCTCCCAGCGAGAAGACTCCGCAGATGCCGCACATGACGCTCTTCTCCTCGGGCGCGGGCGGGGGTTGGAGCACAATACATATCCACAATCAGAGAAAATGGCAACCTGCGATCCGAGCCGGGAGCCTGTTGACCGGCACGTGTCCCGGGACAAGCCACCGAGACGCTCTCATCCGCTGCAGACGTCGCAGTCCTTCTGGGCCCGGCCGACGCAGATCTGGTCCCACTGGCTGTTGCAGCAGAAGACGTCCACTCCGCAGACGGCGCCCTGGCAGGTCGGGTCGTCGCAGCCCTTGCCCTCGTGCACGCTGCAGCAGTTCGTTCCACACGCGCCGCAGTCCTCGGGGCAGCTCTCGCAGTGCTCGAGATCCTGGCAGATCCCGTCGCCGCATCCGGGGTCCGGGCAGAGGTCCCCCCCGCCCACGCAGACCCCGGCGTGGCATTGGTCCTCGCTGGTGCAGGGGTCTTCGTCGTCGCAGGGGCCGGTCACGGGCACCGGGTGCCAGCCGGTCAGGGGATCGCAGGCCAGCTCATTGCAGGGATCGTCCCAGGCCTCCGGCGGCAGGATCACGGCGCCGCTGACGCAGGCGCCGTCCTCGCAGGTATCGCCCACGGTGCAGACGTCGTCGTCGCTGCACGGGTCGCCGTCGGGGAAGGTCGCCGGCTTGCAGGTCTTCTGGGTCGGGTGACAGAACCAGAAGGTGCAGGGGTCGCCGGACAGGTGGGCGCAGTCATCGTTGACCTCGCAGTCCGGGGTGGGGCCGGTGTCTACGAGGGTGTCCGACGCCATGGAGTCTTCCGGGCCGGTGTCGCCGGTTCCGCTGTCCGCCGTTGACCCGTCGAGAGCCGTCACCGCGTCCTCGGTGACCGCGTCCATGCCTGAGGAGCCGTCCCCCGTGGGCTCCCCGGTGTCCTGGAAGACGAACCCCGGCGTCGGACCACCGCCCCCGCACCCGGCGACGAGCACCGTGAACACTACCAGAGCCACGCACCCTCGGAACATACCGCCTCCTCGACCCGCGCACGGGCCGTCCTTGATCCTAACCAGTGAACCCCGGGAATCAAAATCCGCGCCCGGGAATCAAAACTCCGATGGCACGTTGTCTTGGTTGATGCGGGCGTCCCGGGGGGACCCAACGACCGACCCTTGCTCGTTCTCCTCCTCCTCCCCCCCCCCTCTCTGCCCAGCCTGCGCTCGACCCGCGCAGGTCCCCTTCGCCCCGAACCCGGGACGTCCGCTCGTCTACATCTCAGGGTTCGGCGTCGCGTGTGGCGATCAGATCCGGGCGAGGACCCTGCGGATCCCGGCGACGACGCGGTCGGGTGCGTCCTCCTGGAGGTAGTGCCCCGCGTCCTCGACGCGATCCACGGGCGTGCCCGGGAAGTGCTGGAGCCAGCGGCGGATCACCTTCTCCTTGCCGAAGGCCGGATCCTTCATCGCCCAGACCATCTCCACGGGCTTGCCCTCGAGGAGCACGAGCATCTCCTCGAGCCCCTTCAGCCACTTGCGCGCCGTGCGGATCTCCCGGGGAAAGACGTAGGTGCCGCGCCGGGAGGCCGGGGTGGGGAAGGGGGCCCGGTACGCGGCCAGGATCTGTGGTAGTTTGCGCGCCGGATCGAGGATCGACTTCTCCATCAAGGTGGTCGCGAAGAAGTTCTTCTTCTGCTGGAGCCAGGGACCCCAGGGGCCGCCCATGACCACGGAGAAGAACGTCGCGAACGCGTCCGCGGGCCAGGCCCAGGTGTTCAGGATCGTGAGCCCCGCGACCCGGGCCGGGCGGCGGGTGGCCAGGTCGATGCCGATGGGCCCTCCCCAGTCCTGCATGACCACCACGAAGTCCTCGATACCCAGCCGGTCGACCAGGATGCGGACGTACGCAGCGTGCTCCGCAGGGGTGTAGCCGTACCCCTCCGGGTGGTCGGACATGCCGAAGCCCGGGTAGTCCGGCGCGATGAGCCGCGCCTCTCCCCGCAGCGCGGTGATCACGTCGCGGTACAGGAACGACCAGGTGGGGTTCCCGTGGAGCAGGAGCACCGGTGTACCGTGGCCCTCGTCCAGGTAGTGCAGCAGCACCCCGTCGACGTCCATCCAGCGATCCTCGAAGGGGTACAGTCCCGCGTCGACCTCGAAGGGTCTGTCGTCGATCATGCGACCTCCATGGAGTCCACCGATGTCCCTGACCGGGAGTCTGCTCTCTGGCCGATGCCGGGTCAAGCCGCCTTGCGGACCGGGAGCGGGGCGCTATGATGGCAGACGAGTCGAGGAGGGCTCCATGGAATTACGTCTTTTCGCCGGCGCGGTCGCGACGCTGCTCTTCCTGGCGGGGTGCGGCGGCGGATCGGAGGCCGTCGGGGTCCCGGACGGGGGAGCGGACTTCTCCGGCCCGGAGGCCGCCCCCGGGGACGTCGGTTACGACGGGATCACGCCGCCGGGCACCGTGGACTACTCCGAGGAGCGAGCGCCCTGCGCGGCGCGCCATCCCTGGCGCAAGGCCTACTGGGGGGATCTCCACGGGCACTCGGCCTGGTCCTGGGATGCGCGGGGGTACGACACCCTGGTCACCCCGGAGGATGCCTGGTCCTTCGCCCGGGGGAACCCCGTGACCCTGGCCCCCCACGTGGACGGTGAGGGGACGCGGACGGTGGCCCTCGACCGCCCCCTGGACTTTGCGGCCCTCACGGACCACCTCGAGTTCCTGGGCGAGACCGAGATCTGCACCGATCCCACTGCGGCGGGGTACGACTCCGAGCAATGCGTCGCGTTCCGGGATCCGGTGCAGAACGGCGCCTACCTCTTCGGCGTCCTCCTCTCCGAGGCGGACCCGGCCCGCTTCGACGCGGTCTGCGGCGACGGCTGGATGAACTGCCTGGAGGCGGCGACGCAGCGCTGGGCCGACCTGCTGGACGCCGCGGAGGGCGCGTACGACCGCAGCGCCGCGTGCACCTTCACCGCGTTCCCCGCGTACGAGTACACGAACACCCGCAACGTCTCGAACCTGCACCGGAACGTCTTCTTCCGAAACGGCGTCGTCCCGGACCTGCCGCCGTGCTACTTCGACGCGCCGACCGTCGAGGATCTCTGGGAGCAGCTCGACGCGGCCTGCGACCCGACCGAGGGCTGCGACGTCCTGGTGATCCCGCACAACGCGAACCTCTCCAACGGGAACATGTTCTGGGTGGATTCCGAGGATCCCCGGCCCGCGGACGAGCAGCGCCGGGTCCTGGAGCTGCGCGCCCGCATGGAGCCCCTCGCGGAGATCATGCAGCACAAGGGGGACGGGGAGTGCCGCAATGGGCTCTCCGGGATCGGCGGAGAGCCGGATCCCGCCTGTGACTTCGAGAAGCTCCGCCCCGCTACGGACAATGACTGCGGCGAGGAGCCGGGGATGGGGGGTATGCGGCTCTGGGGCTGCGTCCACCGCCTGGACTTCCTGCGCAACGTCCTCAAGGAGGGCCTCCGCATCGCGGCGCGCACCGGGGTCAACCCCTACCGCCTGGGCTTCATCGGCTCCACGGACACCCACAACGGCACCCTCGGTTCCGTGGACGACCTGGACTTCCAGGGCCACGTGGGTCTCGTGGACGACACCCCGGAGAAGCGCCTGGGGCCCGGGACCATCACCCACCACGGGATCATCTACAACCCCGGCGGCCTCGCGGGGGTCTGGGCCGTGGAGAACAGCCGGGACGGGATCTTCGATGCCATGCAGCGCCGGGAGGTCTTCGCCTCCTCCGGGCCCCGGATCCCGGTGCGGTTCTTCGGCGGCTGGGGGTATGACGGGGCCCTCTGCGGCGACCCCGAGGGTCTCCTGGAGGCCGGCTACCGCGGCGGCGTCCCCATGGGCGCTGTCCTGCCCCCGGCCGGGGGCGCCGCGGCCCCGGTCTTCGTGCTCCAGGCCGTCGCCGACGCCGGGACCGACGTGCACCCCGGGGCCCTCCTCCAGCAGCTCCACGTGATCAAGGGCTGGCTCGACGCAGACGGAGCGGTCCGCGAGGAGGTCTTCACCGTCGCCGGGGACCCGGACAACGGCGCGTCCGTCGACGTCGAGACCTGCGCGGCCCAGGGCGCCGGCGCGGCGACCCTCTGCGCGGTCTGGACCGATCCCGACTTCGACCCCCAGGTCCCTGCGTTCTACTACCTCCGGGTCCTGGAAGATCCCGTCTGCCGCTGGTCGACCCGCAAGTGCCTCACCTTCCCCAAGGACCAGCGCCCGCCCCTCTGCGCCCAGGAGGACCTCCCCCGAAAGACCGTCCAGCACCGGGCCTGGAGCAGCCCGATCTGGTACCAGCCCGGGAGTTGATGTCCTGTAGCGGAGTCTGCAGGCAACCGTGGGAGGCCCGTGGACGCCCCTCCCACAAGGGGGTATCCTCGGCGCATGGAACGGACACCGGACAGGCTCCCGCGGGGAGCGAAGATCCTCGTCACCGGGGGCACGGGGCATCTGGGGGCGGCGCTGGTGCACGAGCTGGTGGAGGGCGGGCACCCGCAGGAGGGCATCCGGGTCGCCTTCCTGCCGGGGACCACCACCGCAGCCCTGGTCGATCTGCCGGGGCTGGAGCTGTTCCCGGCGGATCTGCTGGACCTCGCTGAGGTGTGGCGGGCGCTGCGGGGGATCACCCACGTGTTCCATGTCGCGGGGAACACCAGCTTCCACCCCGGACGGCGCCGGGTGCAGTGGATGGTCAACGTCGAGGCCACCCGCAACATCTGCGAGGCCTGCCTGGCGTCGGACACCGTGGAGCGCCTGGTCCACACCGGGACCGTGAACGTCCTGGGGATCCCGGATCCCCAGGGGACCCTCGGGGATGAGGACACCCTGCCCTGGGGTGGAAAGCGACGGATCCACAGCTTCGCCTCTCCTGCGGAGGCGCTGGCCCTGGCGGACCAGGTGCACGTGGGGACCGCTCCGAAGGACTGGTGGCGCGGGCTGCGGGTCGGCTACCTCGACTCGAAGCTCACCGCGGATCTCCTGGTGGAGCGCTTCGTGCGGGAACGCGGCCTGCCCGCGGTGCGGGTACTCCCCGGGACCTGCTTCGGGCCCTACGACCGGCTGGTGGGCAACGGCCTCTACCTGCTCAAGCTCCGGGCGGGCGGAATCCCCGCGGTGACCCCGGGCACGGGGCTGCCCTGTGCCCATGTCCGGGACGTCGCCCGAGGGCACATCCTTGCGATGGTCCGGGGAGGGGTCGGGGAGCGGTACATCGTCTCCGGGCGGGAGGAGGACAACCTCTATCTGCCGGAGATGCTCCGGGTCATGGCGGAGGTCCTCCGGGAGAAGGAGCCCGGGCGCGCCGTGAGGCTGCCCCGGTGGAGGGTGCCGACGACGGCGGCGTGGCTGGCCGGCGCCGTGTCCGAGGCCGCCGCCGCGCTGGCGCGTCGACCACCGCTCCTGACCCGGGCCGCGGTGCTGTCGGGGTCCTTCCCGAGCTTCTACACCAGCGCGAAGGCCCGGCGTGAGCTGGACTATCGGCCCGCAACCACCTTCCGGCAGGCGGTGGCGGAGCAGTACGACGACTGGGCGGCCTGCGGGATGCTGGGGGCGAAGGGGAGGGCGGTGGACTCTCCGTGAGCCGACCTCGACCGCAGGGTCCTTCGTTCAGTGGGGAGGGTGCGGCACGGATCCGCGGCACGAAAGGCTACTGCTCGCCGCACTCCCCCGCGGGACGCCAGCCGAGGACCTGGCCGCTGCCCTCGGCGACGAAGCCGTAGCGCCGTGCGTTCCAGTACGGCACCGAGTAGTCGGAGCCCGCATACTGCGTCCCGCCCTGGACCCCGGCGCCGGAGCCGAGCTCGAAGGGGTTCCGCTGCCAGAGGTAGTCCGTGAACTTCCGCAGGTGGACCGGCAGGGGCCCGGAGGCCTGCTTCCGGATGCACTCGCCGGGCGTCACCTCGCACTCCCACTCGCTCCCGGTGCACGGGTGCGTGCTCCAGCCGGTGAGGTTGCCCAGGGGGATCCCCAGGACCGCGATCTCCGCGGTGCACGTGGCGACCTCGGCCTCCGTCGGGCAGACCGCCTCGATGCCGTCGGGGGTCCAGGCGAGGATGCCCTCGGGGGTGGACGTGTACTGCCGCCGGGGTTCGTCGAGCCACGCGGGGTCATTCGGGCTGCCCTGGAGGAGGCCGCCGTTGCCGCCCATCCACTGGAGCTGATCCAGCCCGTACGCGAGGGCCTCGTCCCTGTCCGTGGCGATGTCCGCGGGGACGGCTCCCGCATACATGATGTCGAAGTCCACGTTCCCCGCGACCCGCACGAGCTTGTCCCACATCTCGCGGTGGAACGCCTTCGCGACCTCGGTGCGCAGGGGGCTGTCGCCCAGGAGGTGGAGGAAGGCCCACCACGGTCCGAAGGTGATCTGGTCGCCGAAGTACTTCTTGCACCACTTGGGCAGGTCGAACGCGCCCGCGGTGTGGAGGACACCCAGGGTGTCGATGTTGCCGATGAGCTCGTCGAAGAGGAACGCACGATACATGTCGTCCCCGGTGAAGTGGTACGCGATGGTCGCCAGGTGCATGAGGTGCATCGCGTCGCCGCCGCGGATGCTCGGGAAGTAGTAGTGATCGATCTGGTTGGGTCCGCCGGCGTCGGTGTCCATGTCCCCGACCAGGAGCAGCATCTCGCCGAGGAAGGTGTCCGCGGTCGCGTCGATGACCCGCCAGGGCTCCATCTGGATCGTGTCCGGGCAGGAGCGGTCGAAGTCCGCCTCGTTGGCGGTGTTGATCTGGCGCTGGACGTACCCCACGATGCGATCGAGCTTCGTGAGATCGATGTCGTCGGGGTCGAGCTGGAGCTCGCCCACGTTGAAGTACGCCATGAGGCCGTCGAGGAGCTCCGGGTTGTCCTGGAGGTTGGTCAACTCGATGCGCTGGAGGCGCTTCAGGTAGCAGGTCAGGTGGTGGGTGATCCGGTCCTTCAGGGCCTGATCCTCCAGGAGGTCCCAGGCCATGGGCAGCGCGGTCATGGGGCCGGTGTTCTGGTCGATGGAGGGCCGCCCGTGCCACATGGGCACGCCCTGCCAGAGCACGCCCTCGCTGTCCTCGATGCCCTGGGTGTAGATCGCCGGGAGGTTCTCGATGGCCCCGGGATCCTGGATCACGCGGTCGTGGTGATCGTAGTTCGAGCCATCGCCCCAGCGCAGGATGTGGTCCGGCGAGTTGGCGTCGCCCTCGGGCAGGTGGAGGAAGTGGAAACGGCAGAGGTAGCCGGGCACCTCGGTGACGTCGTACATGGTGACGAGGTCCCGGACCTGCTGCTCCATGCGCTCGTAATCCGTCCGGGTCCCGGTCTGGGAGTAGCGGAGGATCGCCGCGACCACGGACCAGCCCGTCCAGATGCCACCGTCCCCGGTCCCCCAGTAGGCGGCGAAGTTGTCGGGAGCGCCCCAGATCTCCTCCGGCGTCCCCGGGAGGACCTCGCTCTTGAAGGTGCGGTCGATGGCCATGCCGTCCGGGGAGTTGTAGAGGTCGCGCCAGCGGTCGAAGAGGAGCGCCCGCTCCAGGAGGGGATCCGGTGCGTCCACCCAGGCCGCTGCGTCCGGGTCGTAGACCGCGCAGCGCTGGAGCGTCCCCTCTACGCAGCGCTCCTCCTGGTACAGGCTGCAGCCCTCGACGCCCGCTCCGGCCAGGGGGTCCGCCGGCTTCGCCAAGGGGGCCTGGGTGGGCAACACGGGCGGCGGCTCGACGACATCCACGTCAGCGACGTCCGGTGCGATCTCCGGGGCGGTGTCCACCGGCGGGGCATCGATCGTGGTGTCCTGCGGCGTCATGGCATCGGTGACGATGTCGGTCCCGACATCGGCTGACGTGTCCTCGGTCTTTTTTCCGTTCCCGCCGCCGCTGCAACCGGCACCAAGGAGCACCGCGAGAACGATCAAGGTGCGCGCCACTGAGTTCATGAGATCACCTCTCTCGACAATCATTGTGGGACAGGGTATCAGAGAAAGACCGAAGACAGAACCTTCGACCGGGTCGGGCGTACGGGGGCTCCATTGTTTCGCCGAGGCGGCGACCGGGAACGAACACAGGAGGACGAGATGAAACGGATGACGACGTTCGGGATGATCGTGGGTGCGATGCTGATGTGTTCCGCGGCCCTCGCCCAGCCCCTGCTGGTGCCCACGGACGGCTCCGTGCGGGCCCTGGACATGGAGTACTACCGGGTCGAGACCAAGGTGGTCGACGGCGTGGCCAGCGCGGACGTGAAGATGGGCTTCCGCAACCACACGTCCCGCCAGCTCGAGGCGACCTTCATCTTCCCCCTCCCGGAGGGGGCATCCATCGGCAAGTTCCGCATGGAGATGATGGGCAAGTGGGTCGAGGGGCAGGTCCTGGAGAAGAACGAAGCCAAGCGGATCTATACGGAGATCGTCCGCACGATGAAGGATCCGGGGCTGCTGGAGCTGGTGGGAAAGGACCTCTTCCAGGCCCGGGTCTTCCCCGTGCCGGCCAACGGTGTCCAGCGCATCGAGATGAGCTTCGCCACTTCCCTGAAGCAGGAGAGCGGGACCTACCAGTTCATCTATCCGCTGAAGACCGCGCGGAACTTCTCGGGCACGGTCAAGGACTTCACCTTCACCCTGAAGCTGGAGTCAAAGACGCCGCTCCGATCAGTGTACTCGCCCTCGCACAAGGTGCGGGTGAAGCGCAAGGGTGACCACGAGGCCGTGGTCGGCTTCGAGCAGCAGGGCGCCGCGTTCGCGCAGGACCTGCAGGTCTTCTACTCCGTGGACTACAACGACGTGGGCCTCTCGGTGCTCAGCTATCGCAAGAAGGGCGATCCCGGCTACTTCATGATCCTGGCCGCGCCCGGCGCGAAGGACACCGCGGACGAGGTCCCCGACAAGAAGATCGTCTTCGTGGTGGACACCTCGGGATCCATGCAGGGCGAGAAGATGGAGCGGGTCAAGGCCGCGCTCAAGTACGCGATCGAGCGTCTGGGAGACGGGGATCGCTTCAACATCGTCCGGTTCAGCTCTGACGTGGAGTCGGTGTTCCCCGCGATGAAGAAGGCGGGCGGCGAGGCCCGCAAGGAGGCCCTGGGCTTCATCGACAGCATGGAGGCCGCGGGCGGCACCGCGATCGACGACGCGCTGGCCACCGCGCTGGGCGGCGTCGTGGAGTCCGACACCCTGGTGATCTTCCTCACCGACGGCGAGCCCACCGTGGGCGAGACCGACCCGGCCCGCATCGCGAAGAACGCGCTGCTGGTGAACAAGCTGGGGGCGCGGATCTTCCCCTTCGGCGTGGGCTCGGATCTCAACACGACCCTCCTGGACGAGCTGGCTCGGGACCACCACGGCAGCCCCACCTACCTGCGCCCGGACAAGGACATCGAGAAGACCCTGTCCGCGTTCTATGACAAGATCAGCCACCCGGTGCTCTCCAACATCAAGCTCCACGTCCCGGCGGCGAAGGCGTATGGGATCCTGCCCGGCTCGATCCCCGACCTGTTCCGGGGGGAGCAGCTGGTCATCGTGGGGCGGTACCGCGCGGCGGGGAGCACCCTGATCCGCCTGGAGGGGACCCTCGGCGGCAAGAAGAAGACCTACGACTTCGAGGCGAAGCTCCCCGAGGACGAGCGCTCCATGGACTTCATCCCGCGCCTCTGGGCCAAGCGCCAGGTGGGGATGCTCCTGGAGCAGATCCGCATCGACGGGGAGAAGCAGCCTCTGGTGGACGAGATCATCCAGCTCGGCACCACCTACGGCATCGTCACCCCCTACACCAGCTACCTGATCACGGAGCCCGGGTACAAGGGCACCAACGTCCGGGGACCCATGCGCCCCGGAGCGCGTCGTGGAGAGGGTCGGGCGCTTGATGGCCTCATGGGCGGCGAGTTCGGCGGCTCCGGCGGTGACGGAGCGCCCATGGCCGAGGCCACCGCGGCGGAGGCGCCGTCGGACGACATGGGCCTCATGATGGATGCGGAGGAGATGAAGAAGGACAGCGGGAAGAAGGCCGTCCGTGTGTCGCAGACGGTGGCCAAGATGAAGTCCGCAGAGGTCGCGAACACCACCGGCGGCACCGTCCGGGAGGTGGGGGACAAGACCTTCAACTGGAAGGACGGCGGCTGGATGGACGAGGCGGCGACGAGCGGCAAGCGGATCAAGGTCAAGCCCTACTCCCAGGCCTACTTCGACCTGGCCAAGGCCTCCAAGCTCCTGGCCAGCTACCTCGCCCTCGGCGACAAGGTGACCTTCGAGTGGAAGGGCTTCATCATCGAGATCGCGGACGACGGCGTCGAGACCCTGCCCGCGGACCTCCAGAAGAAGCTCTAGCCGAGATCCCCGCTGTGGGAGGCCCGTCCACGGGCCGATATCGGGGCGTGGCACCCAAAGGGTGTCAGTCTCGTAAGAGCGGAACTTCGTCCGCTCAACTCGACTTCAACGCCCCTCCCGCAGTTCGGCCCAAGGGCCTCCCACAAATCTCCCCGTTGACTCCGATCCAGCGACTCCTTACGCTGTCCGTGTTCGGCACAGCGCAGGGGGTCTATCCATGGGACGGCGTATTATCTGGATCGTGCTTGTCTGTTTGCCTCTGGTGGGTTGCGCCCTCGTGGGGCCGGGGAGTGGGCTCCTCGGGTCGGTCCTGCCCCTCCTCGTGGCGCTCCTCCTGGTGCTCTCCGGCTGCGGAGCCGACTCGGCGAAGCCCGTCAACGAGGGTCCGGGTACGCCGGATGGCGTGACCGTCGGGGGCGCGGACACGGTCCCTGGGGTCGATGTCACAATCCCGGATGATATTACCGTCGAGGATGACACCCCGCTGGTCCCCTCGGATCAGGACGGAGACGGCGTGCTCGACGGGGACGACAACTGCCCCCTGGTGGCCAACCCCGAGCAGGAGGACGCGGACGACGACGGCTACGGGGACGCGTGTTTCTTCCCCGATTTCATCACGCCCTGCTGCGGCCCGGAGTGCTTCCTCGACAGCGACGGGGATCAGATCCCGGACCTCCTGGACCTCTGCCCCTGGGTTCCGACCGAAGGCGGGATCGAAGCCAACGTCGACTCTGATGGGGACGGGATCGGCGACGACTGCGACGACTCGGATGACGTCGACGGGGACGGCGTCCTCGATGCGGTGGACAACTGTCCCCGGGTTCCGAACCCGGGCCAGGAGAACACCGACGGTGGCGACGAGTGCGACGTCCACGGCGATGCCTGTGACCTCTGTGATGGCCCCGAGTGCCTCTCCCCCTGCGGGGAGTTCTGCTGCTACGACGCGGACGGCGATGGGGTCCTCGGTGGATGGCGCCCCGACGGGATGGCCGGCTGTCCCGACACCGGTGACGAGGACAACTGCCCCTTCGAGGCAAACCCGGATCAAGACGACAACGACGTTGACGGGGTCGGGGACGCCTGCGACAACTGCCCCGACGAGCCCAACCCCACCCAGTGGGACAAGGACGGGGACGGCGTGGGCGACGCGTGCGCGGATCTGGCAGCGCTTCGCCTTCAGCTCCAACGCAAATTCGAGGCCCGCGGCATCTCCTTCGATGTCTGCTGATCCCGCCGCCCGACGCCGCGGCGCCCTGGCGGTGGAGGTCACCCCCCGCTGCGACCGGGACTGCCTGTACTGCTACAACGCCTGGCGCGCCGGGGAGATCCCGCCGGAGACGCCCCTGTCCGCGGAGGCCCTGGTGTCCCTGGTGGACGCCGCGCTCCGGGCCAGCGGTCGGGACGCGGTCCAGGTCACCGGCGGGGAGCCGCTTCTGCGGGCGGATCTCTTCGAGATCTTCGAGGGGCTGAAGGCCCCGGGACGGATCCTCTCCCTGGTCACCGACGGCGGCGGGGTGGATGACGCGATCGCAGATCGCCTGCGGGACCTCGGGGTCGGTCCGGTGCAGCCGACCCTCCTGGCCGCGGATCGCCTGATCCACGACGGCCTCAAGGGGGCCCGGTGCTTCGACGCCACCGTGGCCGGAATCCAGCGCCTCCGGGCCCGGAAGGTCCCGGTGACGGTCTCCTTCGTCTGCACCCGCCGGAACCACGACCGCTTCGCCGAGGTCCTGGAGCTCTGCTTCGCGCTGGGGGTCCGATCCATGGCCTTCAGCCGCCTCTGCCTCTCCGGCGCGGCTGCGAAGCATCGGGACGAGCTGGAGCCTGACGCAGGGATGATCCAGGGCTGCCTGGACGCGGCGGACGCGGCCACGGCGCGCCTCGGGATGAAGGTCCACGTCGCGATCTCCCTGCCCCACTGCGCCGTGGACCCCGCCCGGACGCCGTCGCTGGCCCGTGGCGGCTGCTCCCTGTCCACGGGGACCCCGGGCTGGACCATCGATCCCTGGGGCCGCCTGCGGGCCTGCAGCGTCTCCCCCGCGGTCCTCGGTGATCTGCGGGAGGAGGCCTGGGACGTGATCGTGTCCCGGGCCCGGGGCGGGTACCTGCGGGACGTCTGCGCCGTGCCGGAGCGGTGCATGGCCTGCGCGGCGCTCCAGGGCTGCCGCGGCGGCTGCCGGGAGAGCGCGCTGGCCGCGGGCGGCGGGTTCGGGGCGATGGATCCGCTGGTGGGCTGAGCTCCCCTGTGGGAGGCCCTTCAGGGCCGACTCCCCTCTCCCAGTGGGAGGCCCTTCAGGGCCGATGATTGTCGGGGCTGAAGCCCCTCCCACAGCAAGAGTCGGGGCTGAAGCCCCTCCCACAGCAAGAGTCGGGGCTGAAGCCCCTCCCACAGCAAGAGTCGGGGCTGAAGCCCCTCCCAAAGGGATGAGGTGTCCGCGGGTTCGCTGCTTCGGCCACGGGCACGGAAACGTGCGTTGCGCTTCGCTCCACTCCCGTCTAGGATCGCCGCTCAAGAGTCCCAAGGAGGCACCCCATGTCCCACGAGCCCGAGAAGATCATCTATTCCATGATGCGGGTGGGGAAGACCCACGGCACGAAGCAGGTCCTCAAGGACATCTCCCTGTCCTATTTCTATGGCGCCAAGATCGGCGTCCTCGGGCTCAATGGCTCGGGGAAGAGCACCCTGCTCAAGATCATGGCCGGGGTGGACACGGCGATCCAGGGCGAGGTCTCGTGCGCGCCAGGCTTCACCATCGGCTACCTGGAGCAGGAGCCCCTGGTGAACGAGGACAAGACCGTCCTCGAGGTCGTGCAGGAGGGCGCGGCGGAGACCATCGCCCTCCTCAAGGAGTTCGAGGACATCAGCATGTCCATGGGCGAGCCCATGTCAGACGCGGAGATGGACAAGGCCCTCAATCGGCAGGGGGATCTCCAGGACAAGCTGGATGCGGCGGACGCATGGGACCTGGACAGCCGCCTCGAGCAGGCCATGGACGCGCTGCGCTGCCCCCCGGGGCAGATGTCGGTGAAGGTGCTCTCCGGGGGTGAGCGGCGCCGGGTGGCCCTCTGCCGGCTCCTCCTGCAGAAGCCGGACATCCTGCTCCTGGACGAGCCCACCAACCACCTGGACGCGGAGACGGTCAACTGGCTGGAGCAGCATCTCCGGCGCTACGAGGGCACCGTCATCGCGGTGACCCACGATCGCTACTTCCTGGACAACGTGGCCGGCTGGATCCTGGAGCTGGACCGGGGCCACGGGATCCCGTGGAAGGGCAACTACTCGTCGTGGCTGGAGCAGAAGTCCCGCCGCCTGGCCCAGGAGGATCGGACCGAGGACAAGCGCCTCCGCACGCTGCAGCGGGAGCTGGAGTGGGTCAAGCTGAGCCCCAAGGGCCGACGGGCCAAGGGCAAGGCCCGGGTCAACGCCTACAACGACCTCCTCTCCCAGGAGACGGAGATGCGCCAGGATGATCTGGAGATCTTCATCCCCGCCGGTCCCCGGCTCGGGGACATCGTCATCGAGGCCGACGGCGTCCGCAAAGGCTTCGACGGCCGGCTCCTGGTGGAGGACATGACCTTCCGTGTGCCCCCGGGCGCCATCGTGGGCATCGTGGGTCCCAACGGCGCGGGCAAGACCACCCTGTTCCGCATGATCACCGGCGAGGAGGCCCCGGACGCTGGGGTCTTCCGGGTCGGCGAGACCGTGAGCCTGGCCTACGCGGACCAGATGCGCAGCAGCCTCCAGGGCGACATGACGGTCTACGAGGCGATCTCCGGCGGGAGCGAGACGATCCTCCTCGGCCGGCGGGAGATCAACTCCCGGGCCTACGTGGCCCGGTTCAACTTCAACGGCGCTGACCAGCAGAAGCCCGTGTCTCACCTCTCCGGCGGCGAGCGGAACCGGGTCCACCTGGCCTGCATGTTGAAGCAGGGGGCCAACGTCCTGCTCCTGGACGAGCCCACCAACGACCTGGACGTGAACACCCTGCGCGCCCTCGAGGACGGCCTCGGCGCGTTCGGCGGCTGCGCGCTGATCATCAGCCATGATCGCTGGTTCCTGGATCGGGTCTGCACCCACACCCTCGCGTTCGAGGGGGACAGCGAGACCCTCTGGTTCCCGGGGACGTGGACCGAGTACGACGAGGACCGCCACCGGCGCCTCGGTGCGGATGCAGATCGCCCGCACCGCATCCGCTACCGCACCCTTACCCGCTGAGCCGTCACCCGGCCGTCCCCGTCTTTCCCCAGGACCACCACCAGGGGCTGCTCCCCGACGGGCCAGTCGACCTCGATGGTGGTCAGGGCCCCCGCTGGGCCGTCCCGGGGCACGAGGGACCCGGTCCCGCAGGGGTAGGAGCGGCCGGCCTCGATGTCCGTCCCCATGGTCAGGAACATGCGGATCAGGTCCCCGTCGATCCAGCCCGTGGGGAGGGAGAGGGAGAGCCCCCCGTCCTCCGTGGCCTGGGCCCAGGCCCCTGCCTCCGGTGCGAAGGGCTCCGACGAGACGGTCACCAGGTGGGTCCGGAGTCCCTCGGCTCCGTGGAGAAGGCGCAGGCGCTGCCCTGTGTGGGCTGCGATGAAGGGCAGGTTGACCAGGTAGAGATCCTGGTGACCGTCCCGCAACTCCGGCGCCGCCTCGAGGACCTTCCGCGCGATCTCCCGGTTGCCGGCCTCGAGCCCCTGATAGGTCAGGAATCCCTGGAGGGCATGGGCCCCGAAGAGGAGGACCGTGGCGATGCCGACGACCCTCCGCAGGCGGGGGCGCGGGATCCACAGCAGGACCCCGGCCCCCAGGACCGCGACCCCGACATTGGAGAGGTAGGTGTAGTGGTTGGACGCCATGAGCGGGAGGGTCGGGATCAGCCCCGCTGCGGTCCAGAGCAGCCAGGCGTTGGTCTTCGGGTTCCGGCGGAGGATCCGGGCCACCCCGACCCAGCCGATCACGGTGATCACAACGATGGCCGCGAGGGCCAGGGGCGTCTCGATGAGGAAGGCCACCGGTGCCACGGGCATGATCGGCGCAGAGACGAGCCACGCGAAGTAGTAGTACACCAGCTTCACCGCCGCGAAGGCAGGGAAGTCGGGATCCGTTGGTGAGATGTAGTAGGGCCTGGGCGGGTGGTCTCCCAGCCCCATGACGCCGAGGCGGAGCCCGAGATAGAGGGCAGTGAGGAGGATGACCGGCCATAGACGGGTCGCGGCGCCGCGAAGGAACGTCGACAACGGGAGGCCGGGCTCCCGTCGCATCCACTCCACCAGGGCGAGGAAGACCGGGAGGGTCACCGCCCCCTCCTTGGTGAAGAACGCGGCGGCCGCGCAGGCCAGGGAGCCCAGGCGCGCTGCGAAGGGCCGGTCCCCGTCCCGGGCGCGGAGGTGCAGGAGGAGCGACCCCAGGACGAAGGTCGCCATGAGCACCTCGGTCCGCCCGGAGATCCACAGCACCGCGACGGTGTGGTGGGGGAACGCGGCGAAGAGGCACGCGGCCAGGAGCGCGTGGCCCGGGGCCACGCGCAGGCGCAGCAGCAGGCGCCGGACCATCACCGCGTTGAGTCCGTGGAGCAGGAGGTTCGTCAGGTGGTAGCCGAAGGCAGTGAACCCCCAGACGGCGTGGTCCAGCTTGAGGCTGAGCACGAACAGCGGGCGCAGGAACCGGACGGGCTCCCGCTGGAGGCACCAGACCTCGATGGTGGCGGGGTCGAAGACCGAGAAGCCTCGGGCGAGACCCTGAAAGCCCCAAGGCGCTGCCAGCGCCTGCTCGAGGTTGTGGAGGTCGTCGAGGAAGAACCCGAGGGCGAGGGCGCAGGACCAGAAGAGGAGCACCACCCCGAGGACGATCAGGTCCTCCTTCGCCGGCCGCATCAAGGACCGCAGACCCGGTGGACCAGGGGTCCGTCGCCGGCGTCGTAGAAGCTGTAGACCCGGATCCTCCCGTCATCCAGTGACTCATCGAAGAGGAGCTTCAGGGCGTCCACGTGCCCGTCCATCCAGCGGGGGGTCGCGGTGATGCCGGACTCGGTCCGGTAGCTCCTGCCCTCGACCAGGGGAATGCGGAAGAGGTGGATGTGCCACTCCTCGGGGGTCGCAAAGAGGGCTGCATGTCCCGGCGGAGGGCCGATCCGAATGGCGTCCCCGGAGATGCACTCCACGGGCGGGCCCGCCGTCGGAGTGGTCCACTCCGGGGTGACCGTTGCGAGGGTGGCGTGGATGTCGCCGCGCCCTGCGCGCAGCCGCAGATGCGAGGTCACGTGGGACGCGGCCACCGGGAGGTTCACCAGGATGAGGTGCGCACCCTCCGGCGGAGGCCCATCGAAGTCCCTCTCGATGTCCTCCATGGCCGTGCGGTCGATGACCCCTTGCACGTGGTAGAGGAGCCCCCGCCCGGTGAAGCCCACGAGGTAGAAGCAGACCAGGACCACGAGGGCGATCCGGCGGCCCCGGGTCGGACGCGCCAGCGCGGCGGCGAGGATCAGCGCAAAGCCGATCCCTGCGAAGTAGGGATAGAGGTCCGACGCCAGGATCGGGAGGGTGGGGAGGAAGGCCGCGGCCATCCAGAACCCGCCGAACCACCGGCCCCGCTGCCCCCTCCCGGCGTGATGGACACCCACGGCGATGAGGACGACGAGCATGGCAACAGCGCCGAGCACCAGCGGGTGGGCCTGGAGGAACCCGGTGCCGAAGATCGGGACCACCGGCGCCATGGTGAGCAGCGCGGCTGCGTAGTGTACGAGCTTCGCCATCGCGAAGGCGGGGAACCCCGGGCTGTTGGGGGCGGTGAAGTAGGGCTCGGCGAGGACCCCCACGGAGTCGAACCAGAGCAGGCGGAAGACGGCGAAGCCCGCCAGGAGGACAGCGAGGGGCAGCAGCGCGAGCAGGGATCCCCGCCATCGGGTCCGGAGGGGCCCCGGTCTCTCGAGGACCTCCCAGAAGGCAGCGAGGACCCCCACCAGCACTGCGCTCTCCTTGGTGAGGCAGGCCAGCGCGGTGAACACCAGGGTCCAGGCCTGGACCGACCGCCGGCGATCCTGGCGGGCGGCGACGTAGCAGAGGAGCGCTGCGACCATCCACATGGCGCCCATGCTCGTGGTCCTGCCCGCGGTCCAGCACACCGCGGCGACGTTGTGGGGCTGGACAGCGAAGAGCACCGCCGCGATCCTGCCGAGGCGCTCATCCCCGGAGATGCGCGCGGAAAGCTGCCCCACGAGGACCACGGTGACCAGGTGCAGCGCGAGGTTGACCGCGTGAAACCCGAAGGGCGCAAGCCCCCAGAGGGCCAGATCCACCTTGAACGACGCCACCACCAGGGGCCTGAAGTAGTGGTAGGCCGGCGCGGGGGGGAGGTTCCAGACCGAGAGGGAGGTCGGATCCAGGAAGGTGAACCCATCACGGAGCCCGGCCCAGCTCCACGGGGCCTGGGAGGCCCTCCAGAGCAGGTGCCAGTCGTCCAGGAACATGGGGGAGGCCAGCCAGGGAGCGCAGGCGACCATGGCCAGGACCAGGGCGGGCCAGGCCCGCAGGATCGCCTTGCGAAGGGCAGTCCGTGGAGGGACGTGTCCTGTCACGTGCCCTGTCCCCGCCGGTGGACCGCGGTCACCAGATGTGTCAGCGTCGCCTCGTAGCGATCCGCCAGCCCTGAGACCATGGGTGTGTCGATCACGCTGGCCTTGTGGTTGAAGTTGAAGCAGAGGCGGCCGCCGTATCGGATCACGGTCGTGTTGACGCCCTGGAGCCAGGCGCACGGAGTCATGATCCGGAGATCCTCACCGATCCAATGGCGGGTCCCGAGGCGGCCCTCGTTGTCCGAGGGGGAGATCGCCACGAGGTTGCTGAAGGGGAAGTTGAGCATGGTTCGCTTCGGCGCGAACACGGCGTCCCGGATCCGGCCCAAGGGCATCAGGCGGGCGACGAGGATCTCGGCGAGCACCTTGGTGATGTGATCCCGTCGCCGGGCCTGGCGACGGATCTGTCCGCGCACGCTGTCCAGGAGGTCGAGGGGGCCGTCGTAGCGATCCATGTGGAGGTCGACGAGGAACGACGACAGGTGGTTGGCGAAAGACTCCAAGGTCCAGGGCCGCGGACGAACGTCTGTTGGGATCAGGAGGTTGAAGCGGCGCACCGGGTGTCCGTGGTCGCCGCTCCAGCTGGCGAGGGCCAGGGCCAAGGCCGACGAGAGGACGTCGTTCGTGGAGACCCCTGCGGCGCCGCGGAGCGCGCCGATTCGTGAGAACTCCTCCGGCCCCATCCAGCGATGATGGACCTGGTTGTGGCCCGTGTAGTCGCCGGGGAGGTTGCTCACGAGCTGATCCGGGGGCCACGCCGAGTAGCGGAGGATGTTCCTCAGATGCAGGAAGGTCCCGACGAACCTCGCACCGAAACGTCGCAGGGCGCTCGGCTCCGCGACCAGCGCCTCCGGGATCCGCTGGATGGGCTCGATCTCCGCCGGGAGCTTCCCCTCGGCGGCCTGATCGTAGAAGCCGCAGAAGTCCTCCAGGCAGCGCCAGAAGGCCCGGCCGTCGGCGATGCCGTGGTGCTGCTGAAACATCAGCACGCCCCGGCTTGAGCTCCGACGGACCCAGGTGATCCGGGCCGGGTATTCCTTCGACATGTCGATGTGGTGGTCGAAGACCTCCTGCTGGACCGCCGGGAACCGTGCGTCGTCTCCTGTGAGGTCGACGACCCGGAAGAGATCGTCGAGCCTGGGTGCCGGGTCGACTTCGTATGCGATGCGCCTGGAGGCATCCAGGGATCGGCCGTCCTTCACCGGCACCGCGCGGGACACCAGGATCGGATAGCGCCGGGTCAGGGCGGTCAGGGCCCGCCCGGTGATGTCCTCGTCCAGATCGCCGTCCACGTGGAGCTGCCACACCGGCGCTGAGGAGATCCCGTGCTCCCGACTCGTGGCTGCGAGGCAGATCGTGTCGAGGTAGTCGAAGGGGAAGCGCATGGACGACGGGTCAGTACGGCAGCAGGCGGCGGGCGAAGTCCCCCAGGATCCGGAAGGAGGGGCCGTCGAAGCCGCCCTCCACGATGACCATGACCCCGAAGCAGAGCGCGCCGCCGAGGACCGAGGCCCAGGCCACGCGGAGGAAGAGCTCCCAGTTGCGCCCCCGTGGCGTGAGCTCATCCCTGTCCTTGAGGCAGAAGACAAAGTACGAGAACGGGAGGAACGCGCCGAACCACGCTGCGTAATTGAGAATGGGGACGCCAAGGAGGAGGGCCGGGAGGCTCTCGTTCCAACGCCAGAACACACCGGACATGGACGCCAGGGGGTCGAGCTGCGCGTCCATGGAGAGGGCCAGGGCCGTGGTGACCAGGGCCCGGCGTCCGGCGGTCGCCTTGAGCCAGGGGACCCACTCTGCGAGCTGCTCCACCACCGCGACGGTGATGTAGAAGACCAGGCTCCAGCCGAGCATGGTGCAGAGGGGCGCCGGCAGGGGGCCCAGGTACAGGCGGAAGCTTGGCTCGAAGAAGAAGCCCATGATGATCCCTGTGTTCTCGAGGATCATGCCGTAGAGGAAGGTCACTCCGAAGAACATCACGAACCCGTGCCAGCCGCGGGTCAGGACCACGTGCGCGACGAAGACCAGGACCCAGAAGAGCTGGGCCCCCTCGAAGAGGGTCGTCAGCGCGTCGTGGGAGAGGGGGTGGGGGCGATGGAAGAAGGTGACCAGGAGCGGAGCCCCCACCGCGAGGCCGGCGAGGGCAGCGTAGGCCTTCCATCGGTTCTCCAGGCGCGCAGAGCGACGAATGCGCAGCACGAAGAACCCGACGAACCAGGCCATGGGGAATGCGATGGTCGGGACGAAGTCCAGGCGGGACAGGCCCAGGCCTGCGAAGCCGTCCTCAGGGAAATTGGCCAGCGCGGCGTGGAGCAGCCCCACCGCGGAGAGGTAGACGAACCAGACGGGCATGAAGCGGAGGAACTCGTCCTTGAGGCCGGCGGCCGAGATGATGCCTGGACGCGCCCGGGAGTCGGGCATCGCGAAGGTGCCGGTGTCCGTGCTCTCCAAGGCTGCCCCCCCCCGGCGAAGAACCGTTCCCGTATTTATACGGGAATTGCGGCGACTGGATCAAGCGGATGTCCCCGCGGGAGGCCCTTCAGGGCCGAATCTCCCCCTGTGGGAGGGGCCTCCGGCCCCGATTCCCTGCAGAGCGCCCCGGTCGGCACGGGGGAGACCCTTCGGTGGCCCTGGCAACCTCGTTGGACTCGCAGCTCCGGTACATTTACAATCACACAGCGGAGGTTGCCCATGACACGCCCGGCCGAGCTGCTGACCTGTTCCATGACCGGGATGATCCTGCTCCTCGGGGCGGGGATTGCGTGGCTGGACGCGTGCACCATCGAGGAGGCGGCCCCGAAGCGGCACGACACCGCCGACCCGTCGGACATCGTCGAGCCGGAGGTCGTCACCCCCGATGTCGTCGAGGTGCTCCCACCGGTGTGTGGGGACGGGCTCTGCGACTTCACCGAGGGTTGCCTGATCTGCCCCGACGACTGCATCTGCGCCGAGCTGGCGGCGACCCCGCCCATGGGCTGGAGCTCCTGGAACCTCTTCGCCTGTGACGTGGATGAGGCCCTGGTCCGGGACATCGCCGACGCGATGGTCGACAGCGGGATGGCCGATGCGGGCTACGAATACGTGAACCTGGACGACTGCTGGCAGCTGGAGCGCAACGAGGACGGCGTCATCGTCGCGGACCCTGTGCGCTTCCCCGGCGGCATCGCGGCGCTGGCAGACTACGTCCACGAGCGGGGCCTCAAGCTCGGCGTGTACACCTGCGCCGGGGCGCTCACCTGCGAGGAGCGGCCCGGCAGCTTCGGATACGAAGCACAGGACATGCAGACCTACGCGGACTGGGGCGTGGATTTCGTCAAGGTGGACTGGTGCGACACCGAGGGCCTGGACGCTGCGGAGCGCTACGGCCTGTTTCGGGATGGAATCCTCACCTCGGGGCGGGAGATCCTCCTGAGCATCTGCAACTGGGGCCTCCATGAGCCGTGGGTCTGGGGGCCCGCTACGGGGCAGATGTGGCGGACCTCCCATGACATCAAGGACGGGTTCCTGCCGCTGATGTACAACCTCATGGCCGTGGAGCCCCTGGCGGCCTTCGCCGGGCCCGGCCATTGGAACGACCCCGACATGCTCGAGGTGGGGAACGGCGGCATGTCCGACGACCTCTACCGGGCCCACATGGGCCTCTGGGCCATGTTCGCCGCGCCCCTCATCGCCGGCAACGACTTGCGGGCGATGTCCGCGAAGACCCTGGCGCTCCTCACCAACCCGGAGATCATCGCGGTCGACCAGGATCCCGCTGGCCTGCAGGCGGTGCTCCTCCGGGCGACGGACGACGTGCGGGTCTATGCGCGGCCGCTCACCGAAGACGGACTGCGCGCCGTGCTCTTCTTCAACACGTCCCAGGACAGCGCCCGGACGGCGTCCATCACCTGGGACGAGTTGGGGCTGTCCCCGGGGACTGCATCGGTGCGGGACCTCCTGGGGCGGGAAGAGCTCGGCGCCTTCGTCGACGCGTTCGAGGCCGAGGTCCCGGTCTCAGGCGCCGTGATGGTCACGATCCGCGGCACCGAGCCCTTGCCCCGAGCGGGCATCCAGGCCCTCTCGGACCTCCCGTTCAAGTTCGCAGCGTCCTACGGCGAGCCCGTGGACCGGCAGGGCCCGGAGGAGGGGCTCGGTGTCCCGGGCGGTGCGGTGGTCGTGGTTCACATCGGAGGACGTTGCGATGTCTTCGATGTCACCCCGGGCCTCAGGAGCGACGCAGGCCCCGAGGGGTCGGTGACCTTCGAGATCTGGGGGGACGGGGTGCGGATCTGGGCGAGCGACGTGGTGACTGGGGAAACCGCCCCCGTCCCTCTCCAGGCCAGCGTCAAGGGACGGCAGAACCTCAAGCTCGTCACGACCCCGGCGGGGGACTCCACCGCCGGGGACCGCGCCCTGTGGGGACACGCAACCCTCACCTGCAGGTAGGAGCGAGCCGTTGTCCGGTGGCGGATCCGCCTCGGTCTCTATGCCGTGCTCGCCAGGCTGGGGGCGCGCTGCGACTGGTCCTCCATGGAGCGGTCCCTTGCGGACGTGGCGCTGCTCTGAGGGGGCGCTATGACGACCCGGTTTCGGCCTCCGGCCTTGGCTTCGTAGAGCGCTACGTCCGCGGCGGCGAGGAGGCGCGGGACGGAGGCCTTCTCCGTCAGCTTGGACAGGCAGGAGACGCCGACGCTCACCGTGACCCGGAGCGTCAGCTGCTCGAACCGGAACGGGTGCGCCTCGATGGCGCAGCGGAGCCGCTCGGCGAGGGAGCAGGCATCGGCCGCTGGGACATCCCGGGCCACGACGACGAACTCCTCGCCGCCGTACCTGGCGACGAGATCCTCGGTCCGCGCCTGGGCCCTCAGGAGGTCGGCGATCTGGCGCAGGACGTTGTCTCCGGCCAGGTGTCCGTGGGTGTCGTTGACCTTCTTGAAGTGGTCCACGTCGACGATCAGGACGTTGAGCTCCCGGCGGCGTCGCACCGCAAAGGCGAACTCCGCCTTGAGGTGATCGTCGAGGGAGCGCCGGTTCACGAGCCCCGTGAGACCGTCCTGGATCGCGGCAGCGTACATGTGCACGAGGACCGCCTCCTCCTCCGGGGTGACCAGCTGAAACTGGAAGCTGACGCCGGAGCCGAAGCGCAGCCGGTCCCCGTGCGCCAGGATGGCGCGGGTCTCCCTGAACCGGTTGACGAAGCAGCCGTTCAGGGAGCCCGTGTCCTCAAGGAGGTAGGCTCCCTCGATGGCCTGGATCCGGGCATGGGTCCGGGAGAGGGTGGTGTCCTGGAAGGCCAGGGTGCACTGTTTGCCGCGGCCCAGGGTGAGGACCGTGTCCCTGAGGCAGTGGACCCGGCCGGCCTCGCCGCCGCTCATCTCGATGAGGATCCCGCGGTCCCGGGGGACCGCGGGTCGGGCGAGGGGGTCATCTGTAGGCTTGATGCCGATGGTGGGGGTCTCTTCGTCTGTTTGTGTGTGAACCATGGGGACTTTCCTGCCCTCGCTACGGGCTGTCGGGGGTTTCGATCTCCGTGAACAACAGGGTCTCCTCCTCGAAGTGGGCCGGGTCTCCGCAGTCCGGGAGCGCCAGGGCGTCGATGCAGGGAGGCGCTGGCAGCGCCGGGATCCGTGCGGCGACGGCGCAGCGCGCGCCGTCCGCGTCCCACTCGGCTTCCAGGTCCCAGTCCTCGCCGTCCGCCCGGATCCCGATTCCGTCGTAGAGGTTGAGCAGGACCCCGCCCACGGTGTGGGAGGTCCCGTCACCGCAGTAGTCCGCACGGAGGGCCCGGGTACAGGCTTGGTGCCGTGACGCGAGGGTCGCCTCGACGCAGTCGTCTCCCGGGGCCTCGGTGTCGCAGATCTGTCCCTGGGACCACGGGGTGTAGCCCAGGGCAACGCACTTCGCGAGGACGAAGCCCTCGCAGCCGAAGGTGAAGAGGCCATCATTTGCTGCCCAGGCGCCGGCGTCCTCGGCCCCCTCCTGGTACTCCCAGGTGCCGTTGAGGGGGACCGCGTGGATCGGCTCACCCGTCTGGGCGTCGAGTCCGCAGAGCGGTGTCCAGCCGGCGTCGGCCTGGAAGGTGACCGCGTACGCGAGGTAGGTCTCGGGCAGGTCCTTGATCTCCCGGGATCCCTCGATCCGGAGGAGGACCTCAGTGCCGTCCTCGAGGTAGCCGGTGAACTGCGCCTCCTCGAGCTTCTTGTGCTTCAGCTCCTTGAGCTTGCCCGCCTTCTTCTTCTTCGTTGGTGCATAGAAGCGGGTCCGCTTGAGCTGCAGATCCTCCGCCTCCCCGTTCTCCAGCTGGACCCCCTCCAAGGAGACCGCCACCACCAGGTGTGCGTCCTGGGGCTGACCGTTGAGGGAGATCCCGTTGAGGCCGTGACCGACGAGCTCGAAGGCCAACTTGATCAGGTAAGGCTTCCAGAACAGGAGCGCCTGCTCCTGTCTCTCAACGGGCTGTTGGGGCGCCTCCACCGCGCAGCCGAGGGTGCAAATCATCAGGGCCACCACCAGCACCAGTCTCGTCGTCGTTGTCTTCATCACCAACCTCCCGGGGTTCAGGACTTTGAAGTTGTCAGCACCTCATGCCACTGCAACGACCGTGCCGCCTCCAGAGGCCCGGGATCGTGAGTCCCCACGGCAAGACGACGTGTCCCGCGTGCAGGATCTGCATGCCGGGGCCGCACGACGTGCAGTCCTTGCATCCGTCGGATCATGGGGTGACGGGAGGAAGCTCCGCACAGAGCCGGAAGCCCACGCTGGTGTCCCGGAACGAGGGCTCCGGGGTCTCCCGGTTGTAGGTCCTGCCGGTGTTCGCCCCGAAGTAGAAGCTGCCGCCTCGCGCCGCGTGCCCTTCGGGTTCGAGGGAAGAACTCACCCACTCCCAGACGTTGCCGGCGGTGTCGTGGAGCCCGAAGGGGCTCTCGGACGCCGGGTGGGTGCCCACGGCGTCGGGTCCCATTGCTGCGGGATCCTTGTCGTAGGTCTCGTCGAAGTTGGCGTCGGAGGAATCGAGGCGGGCTCCTTGGGGGTACTCCCGACCGTCCGCACCCCGGGCGGCGAACTCCCACTCGCGGTCCGTGCAGAGGCGGGCCCCCGGGACGCGGCCGCTCTGGTCCAGCCAGGCGGCGTAGGCCGCCGCATCGGCCGCGGTGAGCCCGACCACGGGGAGCCGCAGCCAGTCCTGTCGCTGATTCCGGGTTCGGGACGGGTACACGATGGGTTCACCGGCCACCGCGCTGTATCGCGTCGCCGTCGGCTTGAAGGAGATGCGCCACCCGGAGTCGCCGAGATCCTCGAGGGAGAGCGCGCCCTCGAAGCCTCCGGCGTGGACCGAGGGAAGGCGCGCCGCGCGGTCCGCTGGCGGGAGGGCTTCCAGGTACTCGATCCATTGGCCGAAGGTGGTCTCGAACCGGGCGATGTAGTAGCCCTTCACCTGGACCTCGTGGGTCGGGACGGTGTGGTGGAAGCCCCTCCTGAGCTCTTCGTCCCTGCCTCCTCCGAAGAGGAAGTGCGCGGGGGGGACGAAGACGAAGCCCGGCGGGGCGGCCCCGAGGGGCGCCGTCGGGACGTCCAGAGAGAGCGCCTCGCTGCGACGCAGGACGAAGGGCAGGCGGACCTCACCGCCGGTCAGGAGCCGGAGATCCGCACGGTAGGATCCCGGCGGGAGCGTGAGCGCATCCCACGGGAGGGTCGTCGGCGCGTCCACTGGCGTCGGCACCAGGTGGGCATCGGACCCCACCGAGTATCGCACCAGGGAGATCGTCGTGCCGACCTCGTCGGTGCTCAGCGAGAGGCTCGCCGGCGCATTCCAGCGCGTGCCGAGGGCGTCGTCGACGTCATAGAGCGCCATCCGGCCGAGGAGCTCCTCCCGCTCCGCATCCGCGCCCCGAGCGTCCGCCTCGAGCGCGCGGCGGTAGAGGATCTCTGCGAAGAGGGCCCGGGCGTCCAGGCGACCGGGATCCAGCGCGACGGCGGTCTCGAGCTCCCGGCCCGCAGCGGTGAGGGCTCCGCGAACCCGTGTGCGGAGCTCCAGGGCCTCGGCCCAGGCGGCCTCGCCTTCCTGGGGCTGTCGCCGATCGAAGTGGTCGAAGGCCCGTCCCTCCGCCTCCGCCAGTGCGGTGTCGAGATTCGCCGCCGATTCCAGGGAGGAACCCCCGGCCGTGAGATGACCCTCCACCTTCACGTCCCGCTCGTGGTTCGCCCGGAGACGGACGGCGACATAGGTCCCGAGGAGCGCTGCGAGCACTGCGAGCACACCGAGGCGCTTGAGGAGCCAGGCCCGGCGGGCGTAGCGCCGGGATTGGGCGAGGAAGTCCGCCTCGACCGGTGACAGCAGACCGGGCTCCAGGGCGCGGGCCTCCTCCAGGAGGCGCCCGGACCAGAGGGCCTCTCCCGGGGTGTCGAGGCGTCGCCACTCGGCGCACGCGACGGTGAGCCGATCGTGGACGACGCGCGCATCCACGTCCTCGTGAAGCCAGCGGACCAGGGTCGCCCAGCTGGTGAGGAGGGCCTCGTGGGCCACCTCGAAGACCGTCCCGTCCTGGGTCTCGACGGCCACCACCAGCCGTCCCCGCACCAGCGCATCCAGGGTCGCCTGCAGGGTCGGATCCCCGCCGACGATCTCCTCGAGGTTCCGGCGGGCGCGGGTCCCCTCGGGGGTGACCAGCCGGAGGAACAGGCGCCGCGCCGCCTCCCTGTGGGTCGGACCGAGGCTGGTGATCAGCTCGTCCGCGTGGAGGGAGAGCGCGCCCCCGACCCCGCCGAGGGCGTCGAGGGCCGACGCGGGGATCATCTGGCGCCCCGGATCCCGCAGATCCCAGAGCTTCTGCAACGCGAACTGGAGCAGCGGGAGACCACCGCCGGTGCCCGCCGCCGAACGTGCGAGGTCGTCGATCATCCCTGCGCTCTCGAAGCGGAGGCTCGTGGCCTCCGCCGGGCCGGTGATCGCCTCCCGGATGCGGTCCTCGGACAGGGGACGCAGGAAGTAGAGCAGGTCGGCGAGGTTCGCACCGACCCCTTGCAAGGAGGTCAGACGGCCGAGGAAGTCCGCACGGACTGTGGAGAGGATCCGGAAGCCGGGGACCGGATCCCGGCTCCAGCCCACGAGCCCTCCGACGATCTGAGCCTCCTCGGGCTCCGAGAGCGTGAGGAGCTCCTCGAGCTGATCGACGAACAGCAGGAGCCCTCGGGTGGGCCCCTGAGCCTGTCGGAGACAGCGACCGAAGCTGCTGACGCCCCCGGCGAGGGCATCCCGAAGGACCTCGACGGGGAGGCCTGTCACGTCCTTCAGGGCTTGGCAGATCGCCTCGACGGGGTGGGCGCCCGGGACCAACGTGGCCACGGACCAGGTCTCGTCGCCCTTCATCCACTCCGGGGCGCGGGAGAGCACCCCGGCTCTGCAGAGAGAGGACTTTCCGACACCGGAGTCACCGGTGACGATGACCACGGGATCGGTCCGGAGCCGATCGATGATCGCCCGGATCTCCGTGTCCCGGCCGAAGAAGAACGCCTGGTGCTCCTCCTCGAAGTGACGCAGGCCGCGGTAGGGGTTCCCCTCGGGCATGGGACGGGAAGCAGCAGGGGACATGAGGGGCGCGAGGGCCGACCTGAGCTCGTTCGCCGAGGGGTATCGGCGGTCCGGGTCTCGTTCGAGGCAGCGGTCGATGATCGCGCCGAGCCGGGGGTCCATCTCGGGGACGATCCTGCCCAGGCGGGGCGGGTCGTACATGAGCACCCGGTGCGCCAGCGCGTCGATGCTGTCGGCCATGTGCGGTGGGTGGCCTGCGCAGAGGGTGTAGAGCAGCGCACCGAGGGAGTACACGTCCGACGCGAAGGTCGCCTCCTCCCCGCACCAGACCTCGGGGGCCATGAAAGCGGGGGTGCCCATGATCTGCCCCGCCCGAGAGACCCGGGAGAGGGAGATGTGGGCACCGGATTCCCACCCAGGGTTCTCCAGGAGACGGGCCGGGAGGGCGACGTCCACCGTCGCGTCATCGGGGATCTCGCAGCGCGCTCTCGCCTCCCTGGGATCCCGGGTCTCTTCGTCCCGGAGGCGGGCGGTGACCTCTGCAGGGATGGGCGCATCGCCGCCGCGGGCGAGGAGGCGGGCGATGCCGAAGTCCAGGAGCTTCGCCGTCCCGTCCGTCGCGAGGATCGCGTTCGCCGGCTTGATGTCGCGGTGGACGACCCCCGCCTGGTGGGCAACGGCCAGGCCACGGGCGAGGTCGAACGCGATGGGCAGGGTCTCCCTCCAAGGCGCAGGGATCTCCAGGCGGTCCAGGCTCATCCCCTCGACGAACTCGGAGACGATGTAGGGTTGACCGTCCACCTCTCCTGCCCGGTAGACCGCGACGACGCAGGGGTGGTTCAGGCGTGCGATGGCCCGGGCCTCTACCAGGAAGCGGGTCCTCGCGAGGGGGTCGGGGTCTGCGGTGGAGATGAACTTCACGGCCACGGGACGATCCAGGAGGCTGTCGTGCCCCAGGAACACCCGCCCCATTCCGCCGGCACCGATGGTCCCGGTCAACCGGTAGCCATCGAACTGAGCACCGACGTCGATGGGGTTCATGGGTCGGAGCGCGCAGGAGCGCAGCGTTGCCGCGATGGGATCCGGTACTCCCGCATCCGGGCGGCGAAGGTCCTCAAGGGCATCCCGATCAGCTCAGCGGCTCTGTTCTGGGTGCCGTCCGTCGCCTCGAGGGCCTGGACCATCCGTGTGCGCTCGAGGTCCCGCAGCTCGTCCCGGACGTTCTGGAACCGGCGCTGCTCGAAGGGGTCCGTGGCCGGCCCCGGCTGCGGCTCGGTGGAGTGCTCCCGACCGAGCCATGGTGCGGTCGCACCGGCGACCCTCGCCGGCAGGTCGGCGCTGTCGAGGCAGCTGCCCCGGAGGGTCGCTGTGCAGAACTCCACTACGTTGCGGAGCTCACGGACATTGCCGGGCCAGTCGTGGAGGACCAGGCGTCGCATGGCGTCCGCGGCGATGGACAGGGTCGGACGTCCTGCCAGGACGCACACCTCCTCCATCAGGAGCTGCGCCAGGAGCGGGATGTCCAGGGGACGCCTGCGCAAGGGCGGGATGGTCACCACCGCGGCGTTCAGCCGATAGAAGAGGTCCCGGCGGAAGGTGCCACGCTCTACCTCCTCCTCCAGATCCCGGTTCGTCGCAGCCAGGATTCGGATGTCCACGAGGGTCTCGGTGACCGAGCCCACGCGACAGACCCGGTGGGTGTCCAGGACCCGGAGGAGCTTGGCCTGGACCTCCAGAGGACACTCCCCGATCTCGTCCAGCAGGATGGTCCCGTGCTCCGCGACCTCCAGGAGCCCTGGTTTGGCCTCCGCAGCGCCGGTGAACGCGCCGCGCACGTGGCCGAAGAGCTCGCTCTCGAAGAGGGAGGGAGCGACGGCAGCGCAGTTGACCGTGACGAGGGGCCCGCTCCTGCGATCGGACCAGTGATGGAGGGCCTGGGCGATGACCTCCTTCCCGACGCCGGTCTCTCCGGTGATCAGGACCGGCAGAGACGTCGGCGCCAGGCGTCCCACGAGCTCCAGGAGTCCCCGCATCGCCGGGTCCACGGCGACCATGGTCAGGGGCCCCACGGAGATCCGGGCGGCGGCAGCCGAGACGGAGAGCACCCGTCCGGGGGCGGCGCTTCGAGCGGCGTGGCGGGCCCCGGTGAGCAGCGGATCCGCGTCGGTTCCATCCTCCGGGCAGCGAGCGAGGCCGGCCCTGGTGCCAGGAGCGGACCGGGCGAGAGCATGGAGGAGGCGCTCTGCCGGGATGATGGCCTGCTCGTCGGTCTCGGGCAGGATCGCCCCCCACTCAGAGACACCGAGCCGGCCGAGGATGTCGATCTTGCGCATCCCTCCCAGGAGGAGCCGGGCGACCTCGTCAGCGGCCACGGCGCCGGCGTCACCGACCTCGATGACCACCACGGCGAGGTTCCGCCGGGTCCGATTGGTCCGCTCGGTCTCCTCGATGAGGCGCTCCCGGAAGCCGTCGAGGTCAAGGATCGTGCCCCGGACCCGGTGATGGAGGGGGCCGTGGAAGATCAACTCGGTCTCCCCGAGGTGGATCGTGTCCCCGGAGACCAGGCGTCGCGCACCGACGATCGGTTCTCCGCTCACCCGCAACGACCGGGCGCCCGCTGCGCCGGCCCCCTCGAGCATCGCCTCACCCCCTGCCAGGACCATGACCGCCCGTTCGTCGTCGTCACCGCAACCGGGGATGCGGACGTCGACCCCGTCGCCACCGCCGATGGTGATCCGGCCATCCCCCGGGAGGGGGACGCGCAGGGACGAGCCGCGGTCGAAGCAGAGGAGATAGGCCTCCGCCGCGTCGTCTCTGGTCTGCTTGAATCCTCTTGCGGACATCACCCCTCCCCGGTGCATGGGAACGCACGCGCAGAGGTAACGGCTGAACCGGGGTGGAGCGTTAGAGGGAAGACGATGAGCCAGGGACGGGCGGGCGGAGCCTGGTCGCTGAATCGACAGGAGCGTTGGGGTGTGTTAACAGGGAGGAGGAACCAACCCGGAGGACCCCATGCCCTGGACTCTCTTCCTCGCTGTCCTGCTCCTCGTCGCGCCCGATGACGGCGATCCGCCCGCTGCCCGGACCCTCATCGATCAGACCCTCGCGCCGCAGCCAATCGACGCTCCGGGCTTCCCGTACCGGGCGAAGGATCTCGTCTCCTGCACCGGGAACAAGGTCCGCCTGAAGCGCGTGTCCACGAAGAAGAACCAGATCACCGACGACGAGGAGTGGTACGCGAGCAACGATCTGATCCGCCCCGGTGGTACGATGGATCCGGGCTGGGACCAGGTGCCGCAGGAGACCCGGTGGGGTCGGATTGCGTTCTTCCGTGACAACGGCGCGGGGCGGTACGTCGGGATCTACATCCAGGTCGGTCAGCGGATCGGCGCGAAGGACGAAGCAGGGTTCTCGTCGATCTACGACAAGGAGTTCGACTACACGGCGGTGGTCTTCGATGCGCAGCGGGTCCCCCGGGCGGTCTACCCCCTCACAGCGTTCCACCCGGGGATCCTGGAGATGAGCCACGCGGCGCTGGTGGGGGACGTCCTGTACTTCGACGCCAACTACAACGGCTATGCGTCCATCGCGAAGAAGAAGACGGGCTACCTCACGGCCCTGGACCTGGCCGACGGCCGGGTGCTGTGGACCACGAAGAACCTCACAGCGTCCTTCTGGGGCTTCATCGTCCACGGGGACGTGATCGTCGCCGGGTACGGCTTCACCGCCGAGCCGGACTTCCTCTACGTCATCGATCGCCGCTGCGGCAAGATCCTCCAGACCGAGCGCATCAAAACGGCGCACGACGTGCTCATTCCCCGGGGCGACCGCCTCTACGTTCGCACCTACGATCACGACTATGTCTTCGACTTCGTCGAGACGGCCCGGTGAGCGTCGGCACCGACGGGAACGGGGGCGGCTGGCGGTTCTCCCGGGCCTTCTGGACGGCCAACGTCGTCGAGCTCCTCGAGCGGGCCGCGTGGTACGGGGTCTTCGTGGCCCTCACCCTCTACCTGTCCCGGATCCTGGGCTACACGGACATCGAGGCAGCGACGACCTCGGGCGTCTTCGTCGCCGGGCTCTACTTCCTGCCGCCCTTCACCGGCGCCTACGCGGACCGCATCGGCTTCCGAAAGGCCCTCCTCGTGGCCTTCGGCCTGCTCACCGTCGGCTACGCGAGCATGTGGCTCCTGCCGACCCTCCTCGAGGGGGCCGGCCTGGCGTCCTATGGGCAGGAGGTGGTGTTCCACGGTCTGAGGACCGCCTGGCAGAAGTGGCTCTTTGTCCCCGTGATGATGGTGGTCATGGTGGGCGGGTCCTTCATCAAGTCCGTGATCACCGGGACCATCGCCCAGGAGACCACCGAGGCCAGCCGGGCCCGGGGGTACTCGATCTTCTACGCGATGGTCAACGTGGGCGCGTTCATGGGGAAGACCGTGGTCAAGCCCCTGCGGGAGGCCATGGGCAACGAGGGTCTCATCGTCCTCAACCTCTTCGCTGCGGCCATGACCCTCCTGGCCTTCCTGGCGATCCTGTTCCTCTACAAGGCGACCCGGGCGCCGCAGACGAAGCGGTCCCTGGCCGAGACCTGGCGCTCCCTCGTCGCGGTGTGCAGCCAGTGGCGGCTCCTGACCCTGATCCTCCTGGTGACCGGGTTCTGGATGGTCCAGCACCAGCTCTACGCCACCATGCCGAAGTACGTGCTGCGCATGGCGGGGGAGGGGGCCAGCCCGTCCTGGTACGCGAACGTCAACCCGGCGGTGGTGGTGCTCACCGTGGGGCTTGTGACCCAGCTCATGCGGCGCTGGTCGGCCCTCACGTCCATGACCGTGGGCATGTTCATCATGCCGGTCTCCGCGTTCTGCATGGCCCTGGGCAACATGACTGACGGGAGTCCTCTCTTGGGGATGCACCCCGTGGCGGTCATGATGATCGTGGGCATCGCCTTCCAGGGACTTGCGGAGAGCTTCATCTCCCCCCGTTACCTCGAGTACTTCTCGCTGCAGGCGCCCGCGGGAGAGGAGGGCCTCTATCTCGGGTTCTCTCACCTTCATTCCTTCATCTCTGCCATCGTCGGCTTCGGCCTCTCGGGGATCCTCCTCAGCCGTTATTGTCCGGATCCCACGACCCTCTCCAAGGCGGAGCAGGTGCAGCGCCTGGCCGCGCTCGCGGGGGACGGCGAGATGCCGGCGGCCTACGCGAACGCGCATCACATCTGGTTCGTCTTCGTGGGGATCGCCGTTGCGTCCGCGGTCGGCTTGATCCTCTACGGGATTGTGGTGAGGCGCCTCGAACTTCGCAGCCAGACCTGAACCCGCTCTCTCCGCGGGAATCCGGGAAAATTGATTTCCCACCAGACACGTAGAGAGTATTCCAACGGGCGCGACGTTTGTGTCCCGGATGTTCGACTCGGAGCCCCCTGTCGTCGAGTGGTCGGCGGCTGCATCAGGTGGGGGCCAAGCTAGGAATCTCTTGGAGTGAGGTGCGAGTGATGATGAAGCGGAAGATCATGATGTCGATGTCGGTGGCGGTGGCGCTCCTCGCAATCGGAGTGATGGCCTGTGACAGCGGCGGCGGCGCTGCAGAGTGCAACCAGGACAAGCAGACGACGTGCTCGGCGACGCACTCCACCTGCGTGAGCGGCTGCAATCCCCTGGGTGGGGGCTACGAGACCTGCGTCAGCGACTGCGACGCGGCGCTCTGCGATTGCCTCAGTGATGGTGGGTGCACCTGTGAGGAGGCGGTCTGCGATCCCGCGTGCGGCGCCGGCTTCTACTGCGTCGACGGCACTTGCCAGGAGGAGCAGACCGCGGACTGCGATCCGGTCTGCGACGCAGGGCTCTCCTGCATGCAGGGCACCTGCGTCCCCGATGGGGCCGGGGACTGCGTCCCGGCGTGCGGCGCCGGCTTCTCCTGCGTGGATGGTGCCTGCGAGGAGGACGTCGTCGTCGACTGCGATCCCGCCTGCGGCGCCGGGTTCACCTGCGTGGACGGAGACTGCATCGAGGACGCACCCGTGGGTTGCGACCCCGCGTGCGAGGCAGGCTTCTCCTGCGTGGACGACCAGTGCGTCGAGGACACCGGCGACTGCGCCACCGCGGCGGCGGATGCCTGCAACGAGGACTACACCGACTGCATCACCCTCTGTGATCCCATGGGCGGGGACTACCTCGGCTGCATCGACGACTGTGACGCCGCGCTCTGCGACTGCCTGACCACCGACAACTGCCCCTGCGACGAGTAGGCTCACGGGCACTTCGGCATGGCCGCGTACGACTCGTACCTGTCAGGGGAGATGGTGGGCTCAGGACAAGAGGGATTGTAGTCGTCCTCTCGACGGACCCGGGAGGCCGAGGATCGTGTCGACCCTATCCCGTACCGCCCCGAGCGCGCCCGGATCCCTGGCGAGGTCGTGTCCCCAGGAGGGGATCGCCCGGCGCAGGTTGGCCTGGAAGTCGGCGTTGGCGGCGCGCTTGGGGAAGCAGCGGTGGATCAACTCGAGCATGGTGGCCGCGCCGGTGGACGCGCCGGGGGACGCCCCGAGGAGCGCGGCCAGGGAGCCGTCGGCAGCGGTGACCACCTCGGTGCCGAACTCCAGCTTGCCGCGGCCGGTCGGGCCCCGCTTGATGATCTGGACCCGTTGGCCCGCCAGGGCGAACTTCCAGTGCTCGGATCGTGCGGTCGGCATGTACTCCCGGAGCGCGATCATGCGGCTCCCTTGTGACTGCACCGCCTGACCGATGAGGTAGCGGGTCAGGTCCATGTTGTCCGCGGCGACGTCGAGCATGGGACCCACGTTGTGGGGCCGCAGGGAGGCGAAGAGGTCCAGGTAGGAGCCCCTCAGGAGGTACTTCGTGGTGAAGCCGGCGAAGGGGCCGAAGAGCAGGGCCGGTCTGCCCTTCCAGTACCGGGTGTCCAGGTGGGGCACGGACATGGGCGGCGCACCCAGCGCCGCCATTCCGTAGACCTTGGCCCGGTGGCGTTCGGCGACGTCGCGGTCGGTGCAGATGAGCCACTGCCCGCTCACGGGGAACCCGCCGTAGCCACGGACCTCCGGGATCCCCGAGGCCTGGAGGAGGGGCAGCGCGGCGCCGCCGGCGCCGAGAAAGACGAAGGACGCCTGCACCTCCCGGGTCTCGCAGCGCTCTGTGTCCCTTGCGACGACGCGCCAGCCACCGCCCGGGTCTCTCCAGAGGTTCTCGACCTCGTGCTTCAGGTGGAGCTCGAAGCCGGCGTGTCCCTCCATGGCGCCGAAGAGGGCCTGGGTGAGCCTGCCGAAGTCCACGTCCGTCCCCCGTCCCACCCGCGTGGCCGCCACCGCGGACCTGTGGTCACGGCCATCCATGATGAGCGGCATCCACTCGGCGAGGACGTCCCGGTCCTCGGTGAAGACCATGTCGGCGAACATCGGGTGCCGGCGCATGGCGGCGTGGCGGGCGCGCAGGAAGCGAACGTGGTCGTCGCCCCAGACGAAGGACAGGTGGGGGAGGGGATTGAAGAAGGAGCTCGCGTCGGGCAGCTCGCCGGTCTCCACCAGGCGGGCCCAGAGCTGCATGGACACCTCGTAGGCCTCGTTGACATGGAGGGCCTTGGCGATGTCCACGGTCCCGTTCGCGGCTCGGGGAGTGTAGTTGAGCTCGCAGTTCCCCGCGTGGCCGGTGCCAGCGTTGTTCATGGACTGGCTGCTCTCGAACGCGACACGGTGCAGGCGCTCGAACACGTGGATCCGGAGGTCGGGCATCAACGCCTTGAGGAGGACGCCCAGGGTGGCGCTCATGATGCCGCCGCCCACCAACGCGACGTCGATTCGATCCACTGCATTCGAGCCCATCACCGCGGCACCTCCGGGACGACATTGTCTTGTATCGTAAGTATCGGAATGATGCGACGATCTTCAAGGGTGGAACACCGTGGTGCCTCCGCCGGCGGCCAGGGGGCGTGGTGAAACTCGTGGACGTGTCGTGGGGAATGCTCTAGTTTGTTGGGAACCACTCAGGAGGGAACTCATGAAGAGCGTCTTGGTATTTTTCATCGTGCTCGGCTTTGCGACCGCGGCCCAGGCCGGGGCGCCGAAGGTCGGGGAGACGGTCTGGGCCCAGTGGAAGCCCAACGCCTTCTACCACGGCAAGGTGGACAAGACCTGTGACTGGGGGCTCCACGTCCAGTTCGACGACGGCGACCAGGGCTGCTTCCGGGCGGATCTCGTCGCGGTGGATGCGCCCATGCCCGCCGCCGCGGTCAAGCCCGGCGCCAGGGTCCTCGCGAAGTGGAGCGACGGCAAGCTCTATCCAGCCACGGTGACCGGCAAGCCCGACGGCGGCAACGTGGAGGTGTTCTTCGACGATCGGACACCCTACAAGGCATCAGTGAAGGATCTCCTCGCTCTCTAAACCCTGAAAAGGAGTCCGGTTCTGTTACGCCGAGCCCGCGATCTGACCGGATGACCGGCGCCGAGGGCCCGGGCTCTCTAGTCTCCGTCCATATTGCGCCAGGCCAAGCCTTGGCGAGGAGAATAGGATGATCCGAGATCCGCCTTGAAACCTCGTATTGGAACCCAGTGGGTAACCAATCCCACCCGGTAAAGCCTAACCGGCAGCCGGAAGCGAGTC